>JACOSV010000038.1 GCA_016178725.1 Candidatus Eiseniibacteriota bacterium | reverse complement strand
GCAGGTCCGTGCTCCACTGTGGAGGTTCATCCGGGGCTCCTCTCTGCGGGGTTGGTTTGGCGTCAGACACCACCCAACTTCCAACAGAAGGACCCCGGGTGAATCAACTACTCACTGTGAACAACCTCCTGAGACTCCACAGCTAGCGCCGGATCCAGAACAGCAGATCGAGGAGCATCAGCGTCACGTCGATGTCCACGGCCCACCTCCGACTGCGAGGGGTCGTGCGGGCTGCCGCTCCGCGGCCATGCCGCACGGTCAACCGTTCCATCGGCCGCCCGTGGGTTGGCAGCGCGGGCGGGGGAGGCGGCGTCCTGTCGCCTCACCTTCGGTATCGGCGGGACGGTCTGTGGACTTGAGCGCGATCGTCAGGCCCGGCGGGGCGCCGGGTCCGCGAGCTGCTTGAGCACCAGCACGGTGAGGTCGTCGAGCGGGCGGTCGGCGAAGGCCCGCACCCGCGCGATCATGGCGTCGAGGATGCGGCCGGCGCGCTCGTGCGCGTGGCCGTCGAGCACCTCGCGGACGCGCTCGAGGCCGAACATCTCCTCGCCGCGCCGCGCCTCGGTGAGACCGTCGGTGTAGAGCACCACGACGTCGCCGGCGGCGAGCGCCACCGCCTCGTCGTGGTAGGTCGCCGCGCCGCTCACGCCGAGCAGCATGCCGCCGTCGGTCAGCTCGTGACAGTCGCCGGAGCGGCGGCGCAGGAGCGGCGGCGTGAGCCCGGCGTTCGCGAGCCACATGCGGCCGTGGCGCACGTCCACGCGCGCGCACAGCAGGCCGACGAACGTCTCGGGCTGATCCCGCTCGACCAGCTCGCGGTTGAGCGCGCTCAACAGCTCGCTCGGTCCGCGTCCGCCGCTCGCCTCGCTGCGGAAGCGCGCTTGCACGCCGGCCAGCACGAGCGCCGCGGGCACGCCCTTGCCCGCGGCGTCGCCGACGACCAGCGTGAACTCGCGCTCGGTGCCCTGTACGAAATCGTAATAGTCGCCGCCGACCGGCTCGCTCGAGAGCGTCGCCGCGGCACAGTCGAGCGTCGGGAAGATCGGCGCGCGGCGCGGCAGCAGGCGTGACTGGAGCACTGCGGCGCGCTCGAGCTCGCGGTCGAGCAGGCCGTGCTCGCGCGCCTGATCGCGCAGCGCGAAGTTCTCGAGGCTGACCGCGAGGTGCGCGGCGAGCCGCTCGAGCTCGTCGATCTCGCGACGGCCGAGCCACGGGCCGGCGAGCCGGCGGCCGAGCAGCAGCAGCGCCGGCGCCGGGCCGTGCACCGGCACCAGCCACTGGATACCGGCGGATTCGAGCGCGAGCCGGTCGGCGTGCGGCAGCGGCGCGTCCTCGACCGCGCACGGCGCGGCGGGGCCGTCGAACGCGGCGGCCGGCGCTCCGCCGCTCTCGATCGCCGCCGGGCGGCCCGCGACCGCGACGACGCGCGCGTGACCACCCTCGCGCAGCAGCGCGGTGCAGCCGTCGAGGCCGAGCGATTCCGCGACCGAGCGGCAGGCGCGTCCGAGCAGCTCGGCCGCGTCACGCGCGCGCGGCTCGTCCGAGCGGCCGAGCGGCGGATGCGTCTCGAGCGGCGGCATGCGGCCGCCGACGCCGCGCACCGGGCCGGCGAGCGAGGCGGCGAGCGCCACGACCGCGAGTGTGGCGCCCGATGCGCCGGCGCCACGGTCGGTCCACCACGCCGCGCCGATCCATTCGCCCGCGAGCCACGCGAGCCCGGCGATCGCCGCGAGCGCGATCACCGCGACGCTCGCGCGCATCGCGACGCGGAAATCGAAGACGCCGTGGACCGCGATCGCCCATGCGAACGAGGCGGGGACGAGCAGCGTCAGCAGCGCCGCCCAGCGCTCGCCCGGCACGGTCGCCGCCGGCGTGAGGCTGTGGATCACGATGAGCGTCGCGACCGGCGCGAGTCCGAGCACGGTGCCGGCGAGCGCGACGCGCAGCCGCCTGCGCGCGTCGGGCGTCATCGCGCGCCGGTAGGAGCGTACGAACAGCGCGAGCGCCGAGACGATCCCGGCGGCGAACCACAGCGCGGCCGCGCCTTGCAGCAGCGCGAGCGCGGGCTCGAAAGCGGGATGCGCGGCGGCGCGCAGCGTGAACACCACCGTCCACGCCGCGAACAGCGCCGCGGCGATGCCGTGCGCCGCGGCGACGCCTGCGGCCATGCGACGGCGCGGCGCGTGCGGCTCGGGGAACAGCGCGAAGAAGTGCACGAACAGCGCCGGCAGCCATAGCGAGAGCGCCGTGTAGCTCGCCTCGTGCAGCACGTCGAGTCCGGTCCACGGGAAGCGCGGCACAGGCGCGAGCAGGAACGCGAACGCGAGCGAGAGCAGGAAGAACGGCCCGGTGAGTCGGTCGCGCCGCTCGCTCCACACCCAGCCGCCGAGCAGCACGAATCCCGACGCCACCGCGAGCAGCGCCGCCATCATGCGGCGCTCGCCGTCGGGGAGCGGCGTCGGCAGCATCCACACGAGACGCCGATCGCCGGCGCGATCGCGCACGACGAGCAGCGAGCGGCCGGGGCGGGCGGCGGAGGTGAACGAACGGAATGCCCGCCACGGATCGCCCGGATCGTCGCGAAGGGTGAGGCGGTCGCCGGGCGCGATGCCGGCGCGCGCCGCGGGTCCGCCGGGGATGACGGCGAGGACGCGGTCCTCGCGTAGCACCATGCCGGTGTAGGGCTGGGCGGGCAGACTCAACGCCGACGCCACCAGGACCGCGGCGGCCGGCATCAGGAGCCATGTGAGCGGATGTGCGGATGGACCGCGATCCATGCGGGCCTCCCCGGGCAGGCGACGCGCGGAGCGTAACAACCGGCCGCCCTCCGATTCAATCACGCTTTGAACGCCGGGCAGCGTGCGGCTATCCTTCAGGGTCAAGTCGCTTGCCTTTGCTGCCGATACGCTGTTCGTCAGGGACGATGACCGTCCCGCCGCTGACGCGGAGGAAGCTTCACGATGCTGGTCCTAACACGGAAGTTAGGCGAGAACATTCGGATCGGGGACTCGGTGAAGATCACCGTGCTCGAGGTGCGCTCGGGCCAGGTGAAGCTCGGCATCGAGGCGCCGCCCGAAGTGAAGGTGCATCGCGAAGAGATCTACGCGCGCATTCAGGAGGAGAACCGACGGGCTCAAGGCTGGAAGCCGGAAGGCGGCGCCACGAATCCGCCGGCCGGCGAGCGGCCCGACGACGATCGCACCACGCCGAGGTGAGCGGGCACGACCGTCCCGCCATCCGGGCCCGCATCGCGGATGCACGAGCCGTCACGCATCACGCCGAGGGATCATGAGCCGCAACACGCAGCGCCGTCCCCGCGAACGCAGCCGTCGAGTGCCGCGATGGCTCTCGTCCTCCGCGCCGCGCCGCATCCGCGCCGGCCGCGTCCAGAGCGCGCAGGCCCGCATCGCCGCCGGCCACTACGACCGCCCCGACGTGCGGGCCCGCCTGGTCGACGCGCTGATCGAAGCGATCGACCGCACCTAGCTCCCCGCGTCGCACCGCTTCCGGCGCGATCGCGCGCTCGCCTATACTCCGCCGGCGATGGATCGCGAATGCCGGTGAGACGTCCCCGCGCGTCGGGAAGGCGCGTGCCGCCGCACGCCGATCTGGTGCGCGTGCTCATGGCCGACGCCGAGTCGGGCGTGCTGCTCGTCGATCCCGGTGGTCGGGTCGCCGCGCTCAATCCCGCCGCCGCGGCGCTGTGCGGCGTGACGCCGGCGCGCGCGCGCGGCGTCCCCGCCGCCGACCTGCTGCGCACGGTGATCGCCGGCGACGATCCGGTGCGCGAGGCCTTCCGCCGCGCGGCCACCGAGCGCGAGGCGGTGCTGGTCGGACGTTCGGGCGCCGAGGTGCCGGTGCTGCTGCGCACGTTCCGCGTCGGCGATCCGCCGTGGGTCGTGCTGACGCTGCGCGACCAGACGCGCACGCGCCGCCTCGAGCAGGAGCTGCGCCGCCACGAACGCCTCGCGACGCTCGGCCAGCTCTCGGCCGGCGTCGCGCACGAGATCCGCAATCCGCTCGCCGGCATCGGCACCAGCGCGCAGGTGCTGCTGCGCCGCTTCGAACCGCGCGACGAGCGCGCGCGCTTCGTGCGCGTGATCCTCGACGAGGTCGGCCGGCTCGACCGCATCGTCACGAGCCTGCTCCAGTACGCGCGGCCGCGCGAGCCGCGGCTCGCGCCGACGCGGCTCGCGCCGTGCATCGAGCGCGTGCTCGAGCTGACGCGCGATCCGGTCGCCGAGAAGCGGCTGCGCGTCGAGCTCGACGTGGCGCCGCGGCTCGCGCCGGTCTACATTGACGCCGACCTCGTGACGCAGGTGCTGCTCAACGTGACGCTCAACGCGATCCAGGCCAGCCCTACGGCCGGGACGCTGCGCTACGAGGTGCGCACGGTGCGGCGCCCGGCGCCGCTGCGCGGCGCGGGCCGGCGCGCGGCCGATCCGCGGGCGGCGCGCGCGGCGGGAGAAGCGCGCGGGGGGGCGGCGCGGCTCGCGTATCAGCAGGTGCGGGTGCTCGACACCGGCGCCGGCATCCCGCGCCACGCGCTGCCCAAGCTGTTCGATCCGTTCTTCTCGACCAAGCCGAGCGGCACCGGGCTCGGGCTCTCGATTTCGCAGTCGATCATGCAGGAGCACGGAGGCACCATCGCCGTCGCGAGCCGCGAGGGACGCGGCACGACGGTGCTGCTCAACTTCCCGATGGAGAAACGCCATGGTCCGAGGCGACACGCCGACGCAGACGCAGGCCGCTAGGACGCTGCTGATCGTCGACGACGAGAAGAGCCTGCGCTTCAGCATCGGCGAGTGGGCGCGCGACGCCGGCTTCCGGCCGGTCGAAGCGGCGAGCGGGCGCGAGGCGCTCGAGCGCATGGCCGAGCACGACGTGGACGCCGTGGTGCTCGATCTCAAGCTCGGCGACGAGGACGGGCTCCAGCTGCTCGCGCGGCTGCGCGAGGCCGATCCCTCGCTGCCGGTGATCATGCTCACCGGCCACGGCACGGTCGAGCACGCGGTCAAGGCGACGCGTCTCGGCGCCTACGACTTCATGCTCAAGCCGCCGGACCTCGAGCACCTGCAGATCGTGCTCACGCGCGCGCTCGAGCACGCGCGGCTCCGGCGTGAGGTGGATCACCTGCGCGGCGGCGCGGGCGCGATGTCCATGCTCGGCGAGAGCGCGGGATTCCGGCGCGCGATCCAGCAGCTCGACAAGGTGGCGAAGAGCGGGGCCGCGACGGTGCTGATCCAGGGCGAGACCGGATCGGGCAAGGAGCTCATGGCGCGCTACCTCCACGCCAGGAGCCCGCGCGCCGCGGCCGCGTTCGTGGATCTCAACTGCAGCGCGATCCCCGAGCAGCTGCTCGAGAGCCAGCTCTTCGGCCACGAGAAGGGCGCGTTCACCGACGCGAAGCACTTCCGCAAGGGTCTGTTCGACCTCGCCGACCAGGGCACGCTGTTCCTGGACGAGATCGGGGAGATGGCGCCGCAGCTCCAGTCGAAGCTGCTGCGCGTGCTCGAGACGCGCAGCTTCCGCCGTGTCGGCGGCCACGCCGACGTCTCGGTGGACGTGCGCATCGTCGCCGCGACCCATCGCGACCTGAAGCAGCAGGTCGCCGACGGGCGCTTCCGCGAGGATCTCTACTTCCGCCTCAACGTCGTGCCGATCGCGATGCCGCCGCTGCGTGAGCGCCGCGAGGACATCGCGCTGCTCGCCGGGCACTTCATCGCCCGCTTCGCGGCCGAAATGGGGCGGACGCCGGCGCGGCTCGATCCCGTGGCGCTGCGGGCGATGAACGAGTATCCGTGGCCGGGCAACGTGCGCGAGCTGAAGAACGTGATCGAGCGCGTGCTGCTGCTCGAGGCCGAAGACGAGATCCGCGCCGAGCACCTGCCGGCGGAGCTCACCGGCCTGACGCCGGCCGCCGGCGCCGCCCGCGGCGCCGCGCCGTCCGGCGCCGCGCCGTTCCCGCCCGGCGTCGTACGGCCGCTGGTCGAGATCGAGCAGATGGCGATCACGCACGCGCTCGAGGTCTGCTCCGGCAACAAGACCCGCGCGGCGCAGATGCTCGGCATCTCGCGCCAGACCCTGCGCACCAAGCTCAAGGAGCTGCGCATGGACGACGGCGCCGACGCGGACGAGGCCGGGCCGGCCTGACCAGGAAACGCCCGGACGGCGAATCGGGCGGAACGAGGTTGGGCGGGCAGAATGCAGCGCGGCGCGTGGTGCCCGTGCCGTTGGCGGCCGGCGAGGGCCCGGCCGGCGCGGGCCGGGGCCCGCCGGAGTCCGGGTCGATCCCGGGGCTAACTCCTGATTTCGCCGGGCCCTGACGCCCGGCCGCGGCCGCGGCCTTCGCGCTGCGGGGCTCCGTCGTTCCCGGGATCCGGCGCGCGCGACCACCCCGCGCCACGGCTGGCACACCCGCTGCTCAAGGTTTACGGACCTTGAGACAGGGGGAGCCCGCCACATGCCTCACATCCTCATCGTGGAAGACGAGCCGGCCACCTCGTGGGCGCTGGCGGAAGGTCTCACCGACGACGGTTTCACGATCGACACCTTCCGTTCCGCCGAGGAAGCCTGGGCCTGGCTCAAGACCGGGCACAGCGATCTCGTGATCTCGGATCTCCGCCTGCCGGGGATGAGCGGCGTCGATCTCGCGCGCAAGCTGAAGCGCGGCGCGAAGGCGCAGCCGGTCATCATCGTCACCGCCTACGGGTCGCCCGAGACCATGCGCGACCTCGAGCGCGCGGGCGTCGCCGAATGCTTCCCCAAGCCGTTCCCGATGGATGACCTGCGCCGCTCGGTGCGCCGCGCGCTTTCGGCCGCGAGCGGAGCGGACGGCGCGAAGCGTCGCGCGTCTTCGCCGGCTCGTGCGGCGCGGAGGGCGGCGTGATCGCCGCCGTGCCGCGCGGCCGCGAGCGCTTCGGCGCCCGGCGTTCGCGCGCCGCGCGCCCCGCGGTGCTGATCGGACGCCGCCGCGTCGCCGACGCGCTGGCGCGCCGCGCCGTGCGCGAGCGGCTCGTGCTCTCGCTGCTCGTCGTCGAGCACCTGCGCCCGATCGAAGTCGCGGACGCGCTCGGCATCTCGGTGCGGCAGGTGGAGCGCACCGTCACCGCCTTCATGAGCGGGCTGCGCCGTTCGCTCGCCCGGCCCGCGAGCCGCGCCCGCACGCGCGCCGTCGCGCGCCTCGACCGGGCGGCCTGACATGTGCACGCCCGTCACGCCGCAGTCCGATCGCCGCCACGCGATGCCCGAGGCGCCGGCCGCGCGCCACGACGCGATCCGCACCGCGATCCACTCGCTGGGGGAAGAGCAGCGCCGGCTCGAGCGGATCGGTTTCGAGCTGCCGCTCGCGCGCTGCCACGCCGAGACCCGCTACTGGAACTTCCTCGCCGCGGTGTGCGCCATCCCCGTGGTCGCCGATCGCGGAGAGGGGTTCGTATGTCCGGACGATCGCGCCGCGTGAGCAAGAACGCCGGCCGTTCCGGCGCCCGCACCCGCACCCGCGCCCGCGCCGGTGAAGGGCGCGAGCCGCTGCGTCTCGTCGGCCGCCGCCCGCGCGCGGCCGAGGAGGCGAGTGACCATCCCGCGCGCTGGACGCGCCCGCACGTCCGCACGCTCGCCGTCGCGAGCGGCAAGGGCGGCGTGGGGAAGAGCAACCTCGCCGCGAACCTCGCCGTGGCGCTCGGCGCGCGCGGCGCCCGCGTGCTGCTGCTCGACGCCGATCTCGCGCAGGCCAATCTCGATCTGCTGCTCGGCGTCCATCCGCGCTTCGACGTGCAGCACGTGCTCGCCGGCGACAAGTCGATCGAGGAGATCCTGGTCGAGGGGCCGAAGAACGTGACGCTGGTCCCGGCCGCCTCCGGCGCGCCGGAGCTCGCCGAGCTCGACGACTATCGCCTCGAGTGCCTGCTGCGCGGCCTCGGCAACCTCGAGACCGAGGCGGACATCATCCTGATCGACGTCGCCTCGGGCGTCTCGCGCCAGGTGCTGTCATTCTGCCTCGCGGCCGACGAGGTGATGATCGTCACCACGCCCGAGATGCCGGCGTTCTCGGACGCCTACGCGATGATCAAGCGCCTGCGCCACCGCGGCCTCACCCGCGCGCCCCGGCTCGTCGTCAACGCCGCCGGAAGCGCCGACGAGGCCGAGGAGGTCGCGCATCGGCTGCGCCTCGTGGCGCGCCGTTTCCTCAAGCTCGAGCTCGAGCCGTGCGGCTTCGTGCCGTTCGATCCCGCGGTGCCGCGCGCCGTGCGCATGCAGGAGCCGGTGATCACCGCGTTCCCGCAGGCGCCCGCCTCGCTCGCGTACCGCGCGCTCGCCGAGCGCCTGTGGTCGCCCCCCGCCGGTCCCGACGTCACGTTCCAACCCCTCGCCGAGAAACTCGAAGCCTAGGAGGAATCCATGGCGCGCGCCGCCCTCGCCACCCCTGCCCGCAAACCCAGCAAGCCCGTCCGCACGCTCCGCGGCGCGGCGGTCAAGACCGCGAAGCCCGCGCTCAAGGCCGTGCCCGCGCTGAAGACGATGCCCGCGCTCAAGGCCATCCCGGCGCTCAAGACCGTCGCGGCGCTCAGGACGCCGGCGCGGAACGGCGCCGCGAAGAGCGCGCAGGTCGGCGGCGTCGCCGGCTACGCGACCACCGACGATCTGCTGCGC
This sequence comes from Candidatus Eiseniibacteriota bacterium, assembly GCA_016178725.1. GTDB lineage: Bacteria > Eisenbacteria > RBG-16-71-46 > RBG-16-71-46 > RBG-16-71-46 > WS-11. Next base: position 1,231 of record JACOSV010000038.1, on the reverse strand, counting down.
CGCTTCGCGCCGCTCGTGCGCCACGTGGTCGAGCGCGTCGCGACGACGCTGCCGCGCACGGTGGACCACGAGGACCTCTACTCGGCGGGCGTGCTCGGCCTGCTCGACGCGCACGCCAAGTTCGACGCGCGCAAGGGCGTCAAGTTCGAGACCTACGCCGTGTGGCGCATCCGCGGCGCGGTGCTCGACCAGCTGCGCGCGCTCGACTGGGTGTCGCGTTCGATGCGGCGCAAGGCGCGCAACCTCGACGGCGTCACCCGCAAGCTCGACCAGAAGCTGGGACGCGCCGCGAGCGAGAGCGAGCTGGCGCGCGAGATGAACATGACGCGCGGCGACTTCTACCGCCTGCTCGACCAGGTGCGCGGCGCGGTGCTGGTGTCGCTCGACGAGAACCGCTCGGGCGAGGACCAGGAGCCGAGCACGCTCGCCGACCATCTCGCCGATCCCGCGGCGATCAACCTCGAGGAGCGGCTGGAGGAGGAGGAGCGGAAGGTCGTCATGCTGCGCACGCTCGACCATCTGCCCGAGCAGGAGCGGCTGGTGGTCGCGCTCTACTACTATGAGCACCTGACGCTCAAGGAGATTGGGCGCGCACTCGGCATCTCGGAGTCGCGTGTCTCGCAGGTGCACACGCGGGCGATGTCGCGGCTGCGGATCCGGCTCCAGCACGCCCTGCGCGCCGCCGCGTGAGCGCCGGATCCCGGACGATGCCCGCGACGAATCCGCTGCCGCCGCCGCCCTGGGACGCGCTGCGTGCGCGTCTGCTCGAGCACGCCGACGCGCTGGCGCGCGAGGGCGACGACCCGTCGGCCGCCTCGCTGCGCACGATCGTCGAGGCGTGGTGGGCCGAGCAGCAGGCGTGGAACGCCTCGGCGGCGCGCGTGCTCGGTGTGCACCACGACATCAACAATGCGCTGGTCGGCGTGAGCGGCAACGCCCAGCTGCTGCAGCTCGGCCCGGTCGGGCGCGCACCGGGCGTGCGCGAGCGTCTCGACGTGGTGATCCGCGAGTCGCAGCGCATCCGCGACGCGGCGCAGGAGCTGCCGAAGCTGCGCGCGGCGCTCGGGCTGGCGGGATCGCAGGGAGGTGGCGGGCGCGCCGCCGCGGAGCCGGGACGATGACCCGCGCACCGCACGCCGGACGCACGCCGGCCGCCGCGCCGCGCACCGCGCGCCGCGCCGCCGATCCTCCCGGCGCGCCGGCCGAGCGCCGCCGCGCCTCGCGCTCGCGG
>JACOSV010000012.1 GCA_016178725.1 Candidatus Eiseniibacteriota bacterium | reverse complement strand
CCGGCGCGCCGGCGCCGCAGACTGCGACCGCGGCCGGGCGGCGGGGGCCCTGGCTGTGGATCGCCGCCGCGCTCGTCGCCGCCGCGGCGATCGCCGCCGCGCTGTTCGTGACGCGCGCGCGTCCGCCGGCGGCGGACGCCGGGGACGCGGACGACCGCCGCCTCGCCGGTCTGCCGCAGACCGCGGCGTACGATTCGGCGCTGCTCTTGAGCCGGTCCGGGCGCCACGTCGAAAGCCTCCCCTACTACCGCCGCGCGCTCAACGGACGGCTCGATCTCACCTGGGTCGCGCACTTCAACTACGGCAGCGCGCTCTCCAACGTCGGGCTCCAGATCACCGACCGCTACGGCGTGCCGACGCCGGTGACGCGCTCGAGCGTCGAGCGCGTGGCGCTGATGCGCGCGGCGCTGGCGCAGATCGACACCGCCGAGCGGCTCGCCGCGCAGCCCGCGGAGCGCGCGATGATCATCCGCTCGCGCGCCGAACGGCTGCAGATCTGGGGCCTGCCGTGGGACGCGTTCATCCAGTTCCGCAACGCCGAGTGGGCGGACTCGACGCAGCCGGCGCTGCGCACGGCGGCCGAGGGCTACATGTTCCAGCTCCGCTATCCGGACCAGTACTGGGCGCCGGGGCCCTCGCGCGGCGCCGCGCCACGCGACCCCGCGTCGCGATGACGCACGACGCGGCGGCGTGATGACGCGCGTGCGGGTCCTGATCGTCCCGGTCCTGCTCACCGCGCTCACGTGGGCGGCGTTCATCGGCGACCGCGCGCCGGGCACGTCCGCCGCGCGCGACGGATTCCCGCTCGACGACGCGTGGATCCACATGGTGTACGCGCGCAGCCTCGCGCGCGAGGGCGGCTTCCACTACAACCCGGGGGTCCCCGAGGCGGGCATGACGAGCCCGCTCTGGGTGATCGCGCTCGCGCCCGTCCATCTCATCACGCACGACGATCGCGCCGCCGTGATGGGCGCCAAGATCCTCTCGCTCGTCTCCGGCATGGTGAGTGTGGCGGCGCTGGGGCTGCTCGCGTTCGAGCTGGGCGAGAGCGCGCCGGTCGCGGTCGCGGTCGCGACGCTCGCGGCGCTCGATCCCGCGCTCACGTTCGCGCGCACCTCGGGCATGGAGCCGGCGCTCTTCACGGCGCTGGTCCTGCTCGCGCTCACGTTCGCGTGCCGCGGACGCGCGCTCGCGGCGGCGCTGTGCTGCGGCCTCGGTGTCCTGGCGCGCCCCGAGGGCGTGCTCGTCGCCCCCGCACTCGCGTTCCTGCTCGCGACCGCGAAGCCGCGCCTCACGATCGCGCGCGGAGCCGCCGCCGCCGCGCTCGCGGCGCTGCCGCCGCTGCTCTACATGGCCTACTGCCTGCACACGACCGGACGGCCGCTGCCGAACTCGTTCTACGTCAAGTTCGCGCGCGTGCCGCCCTCGGTCGAGCTGCTGGCCGAGGGCTGGAGGGAGTACGTCGCGCACGGGCTCCCCTACTTCACGCTGCAGGCCGGATCGATCGCGGCGCTGGTCGGCGTGGCGCGGCTGCTGCGCCGCGGGCCGCGCCCGGCGACCGCCGCGCTCGCGACCGGCGTCCTGCTGTTCGCCGGCACGTTGAGCACGCGCGTCTTCAGCCCGGGCCACTACTTTTACTGGGAACGCTGGCTCGTGCCCGCGTTTCCGTTCCTGCTGCTCACGATCGTCGCGGGCCTCGACGAGGTCCGCAGCGGATGCGTGACGCTCTGGCGGCGGCGTCCCGCGTGGCTCGCGCCGCTCGCGTGGGGGCCGGCGGCGGCGCTCGCCGTTGCCGTGATGTGGGGATGGCCGTCCGAATTCGCGGCGCGCGCCGACCGCTACGCGTGGAACTGCGAGAACATCGAGGCGCTGGACGTGGCCGCGGCGCGCTGGATCGATGCGCGCCTGCCGCGCGACGCCGTGGTCGCCGTCAACGACGCGGGCGCGGCGCGCTACTTCGGCAATCGCCGCATCGTGGACATCCTCGGCCTCAACGACCACGCCCTGCTCGAGGCGCCGCAGCCCACGGCGGTGCTCGCACGATCCGGCGTCACGCACCTCGTCGTGTTTCCGAGCTGGTTCGGCGGGGTCACGTCGCGCCCCGACCTGACGCCACTCGACACGCTGCGCGCGGAGCACTTCACGCTGTGCGCGTTCCCACAGGACGTGATGGTGATCTACCGCTGGAACCGGCGCTAGCGCTGATCGCTGGCGGCGGCCTTGCCGCGCACCGTGGCCTGCGCGGCGGCGAGCCGCGCGACCGGCACGCGATACGGCGAGCACGACACGTAGTCGAGGCCGGCCCCGTGGCAGAACTCGATGCTCGCGGGATCGCCGCCGTGCTCGCCGCAGATGCCGACCTTGAGCCCCTTGCGCGCGCCGCGCCCGCGGGCGACCGACCACTCGATCAGCGCCCCGACGCCCACGGTGTCGAGCGACACGAACGGATCGCCGGGCAGGATCCCGCGCTCGACGTACTCGGGCAGGAACTTGCCCGCGTCGTCGCGTGAGAACCCGAACGTCATCTGCGTGAGGTCGTTGGTGCCGAACGAGAAGAAGTCGGCCTCGGCGGCGATGCGGTCGGCGGTGACCGCGGCGCGCGGCACCTCGATCATCGTGCCGATCAGGTATTCGATGCGCGTGCCGCGCTTCGTCATGACCTCCTCGGCGACGCGGCGCACGACGGCGGCCTGATCGCGCAGCTCGGCGACGTCGCCGACGAGCGGGATCATGATCTCGGGGATCGCGCGCACGCCCTTCGCCGCGCACTCGCACGCCGCCTCGAAGATCGCGCGCGCCTGCATCTCGGTGATCTCGGGATACGTGATGCCGAGACGGCAGCCGCGGTGCCCGAGCATGGGATTGAATTCGTGCAGCGCCTCGACGCGCTCGAGCAGGTGCTCGGCGCGCGCGAGCTTCGCCGGCTTCGCCGCGCGCCTGCTGCGCTTCTTCGCGCGCTCCCAGTCGGCGCGCAGCACGGCGACCTCGGCCATCAGCTCCTCGCGCTTCGGCAGGAACTCGTGGAGCGGCGGATCGAGCGTGCGGATCGTGACCGGATAGCCGTCCATCGCGACGAACAGGCCGCGGAAGTCGGAGCGTTGCGACGGCAGCAGCCGGGCGAGCGCGCCGCGGTACGCCTTGAGCGGCGCGGCGAGACGCTTCTTGAGCGCCGTGACTTCCACGCGCAGCGCCGCGGCCTCGCGTCCCTCGGCGGCGTTCAGCGCCGCCGTCTTCGCCGCGAGATCCTTCTCGACCGCCTTCGCTTCGGGCGCCGCCATGATCATCGCGACGACGTGCGGCAGCCGGTCGGCGGCGAAGAACATGTGCTCGGTGCGGCAGAGGCCGATGCCCTCGGCGCCGAACGCGCGCGCCTGCTTCGCGTCGCGCGGAATGTCGGCGTTGGAGCGCACCTTGAGCCGGCGCAGCCCGTCGGCCCAGTCGAGCAGCGTGCCGAACTCGCCGCCGAGATCGGGCTCGATCGTCGGCACCTGGCCGAGCAGCACGCGCCCGGCCGTGCCGTCGAGCGCGATCCAGTCGCCCTGCGCGACGCGCACGCCGTCGATGCTGAACGCGTGCGCGCGATCGTCGATGCGGATGCCGCTCGCGCCGACGATCGACGTCTTGCCCATGCCGCGCGCGACGACTGCAGCGTGACTCGTCGCGCCTCCCGTCGCGGTGAGGATGCCCTGCGCCGCGTCCATGCCGTGGATGTCGTCGGGGGTCGTCTCCTTGCGCACGAGGATGACGCGCTCCTTCTTCCCCATCGCAGCGGCGGTGTCGGCGTCGAACACCGCGCGCCCCACCGCCGCGCCCGGCGAAGCCGGCAGGCCGGTCGCGATCACCTTCACCTTCGCCGCGGGATCGAAGCGCGGATGCAGGCACTGGTCGATGTGCGACGGCGTCACGCGCATCACCGCCTCTTCGCGCGTGATCAGCCCCTCGCCCACCATGTCCACGGCGATCTTCACCGCCGCCGGCCCCGTGCGCTGGCCGGTGCGCGTCTGGAGCAGGTAGAGCGTGCCGTCCTGGATCGTGAACTCGAAGTCCTGCACGTCGCGGTAGTGGCGCTCGAGCCGCGCGGTGATCTCGCGCAGCTGGCGGTACGCCTCGGGCATCTCGCGCTCGAGGTCGGCGATCGGATGAGGCGTCCGCACGCCCGCGACCACGTCCTCGCCCTGCGCGTTCACCAGGTACTCGCCATAGAAGGCGTTTTCGCCGTTCGCCGGATTGCGCGTGAAGCCGACGCCGGTCGCCGACGTGGGACCGAGATTGCCGAACACCATCGCCTGCACGTTCACCGCGGTGCCGAGATCGTCGGGGATGCCGTTCTGCCGCCGATAGTAGATGGCGCGGTCGTTCATCCAGGAGCGGAACACCGCCTCGCGCGCGAGCGTCAGCTGCTGCAGCGGATCCTGCGGGAAGTCCTTGCCGGTGCGGCGGCGCGCCAGCGCCTTGAAGTCGGCGACCAGGGCCTTGAGCGCCTCAGCGTCGAGATCCTGATCGGACTTCGCGCGGCGGCGGCGCTTGAAGTCCTCGAGGTGTCCTTCGAAGTCGTGCTTCTCGAGGCCGAGCACCACCGAGCCGAACATCTGGATGAAGCGCCGGTAGCAGTCCCATGCGAAGCGCGGGTTCGCGGTGCGCGCGGCGAGGCCCAGGACGGAACGGTCGTTGAGCCCGAGGTTCAGCACCGTGTCCATCATCCCGGGCATCGAGAACTTGGCGCCCGAACGCACGGAGACCAGCAGCGGATCGTTCGGATCGCCGAGATGCTTCGCCATGCGCCGCTCGAGCCGTTCGAGCGCCGCGAGGTGCTGTTCGTCGAAGCCCGGCGCCATGCCGCGGTCGTGGGCGAAGTACCAGCGGCAGACGGCGGTCGTGATGGTGTAGCCGGGCGGGACCGGCACGCCGGCGTTGGTCATCTCGGCGAGGCCCGCGCCCTTGCCGCCGAGCAGATCGCGCATCCCGGCGTTGCCTTCGGCGCTGCCCTCACCGAACGAATAGACGTACTGATCGCTCATCCAGCGCTCCCTGTCGGACGGTGGCGGGCGCCGCGTGCGCGGCTCGTGCATGAGATGGAGCGCGCAGAATAGCGAGCCGTGCGGGCGGGGACAAATGCCCGCGCGCGCGGGATCAGCGCGGGCGCCGGCGCGCGGATCAGCGCGGGCGCCGCCGGCCGTACGTCGCGCCGCCGGGGCGGTGGAACACCTGGTCGCTGACGCCGGTGTTGAACACGACGCGCTTGAGCGTCAGCGTCATCGCCGGCTGGCCGTCGAGCAGGCGCTCCTCGTGGAACGGCCACTGGAGGCCGTTCACGGCGCGCACGTCCGAGTAGATGCGGCGCGCGGAGTGTCCGCCCTCGCCCTGCTCCATCGCGAGCACGAGATGGCTCGCGGGATCGAGGAACAGCACGCGGCGGTCGCCGTCGGCCGCCACCACCTCGAGCACGTCGGCCTCGCGCTCCTCGACGCGCTCGCGGCCGCGCCACGCGACGCGCGCGGAGGAATCGGCCGCGGTCAGCAGCAGGTGATGGAGATCGGAGCGGAAGCCGGCCTTGAGCCCCGCCAGGCCGAGACTGTCCTGATCCTCGATCTTGGGATCGATCGCTCCGGCCTGCGACCAGCCGTGCTCGCCATCGAGCACCTGCACGGTCTTGAGGATCGAGAGCTCGGTCGAGAGCAGGAACCGCCCGGGCTCCTTGCGCACCTGCACGATCCTGCCCGGGAACTGCTGCGCGCCGGCGATCATCAGCACGTCGCCCTCGAGCGTCGAGTCCTTGATCCCCTTCAGCCGCTCGAGGCCACCGTGCGCGGCGATCATCTTCCGCGCGAGCTCGCGGCCGCGCGCGCGCTGCGCGTCGGTCGGCGGCGTCGCGTCGGTCGAGGGCGAGCTCAACGCCTCTTCGACCGCAGCCTCGGGTAGAACGATCTCGACGGCGCCGAGCGGCGCGAGCTGCGCGCGCAGGCGCTCGGCGGGGCCGATCGCGATCAGCACGAGACGGCCGGCCGGCACCCAGTGCGCCATCGCCGCCGCCGCCTCGGCGGGCCGGACCGCTTCGACGCGCGCGGGGTAGTCGGCCAGCGCGCCGGCGGGAAGCCCCGCGAACGCGGCGCCCATCCACTGCGCGATGCGCAGGCCGCGCGTCTCGAACGCGAGCGGGTAGCCGTGCGCCAGCCGCTTGCGCGCCGCGGCCAGCGCTGCCTCCGCGGGCGGATCCGACGCCCGACGCGCGAGGGTCGCGCGCAGACTCTGCGCGGCGGCACCGACCGAGTCCACCGGCACCGTGAGCGATAGCGACACGAGCCCGCCGTCCTTGAGCGCGCTCACGCGCATCTGCGGGCCGCGGTCGCCGGCCGCGGCGTTCAGCGCCTCGGCCGCGACCTCGAGCGCGATGCGATCGGGCGCGGCGCGCGACGGGCCCGGTGCGCCGAGCCGCAACTCGGCGCGTGGAAGCCCCGGCGCGTCCACGATGCGGATGCGCCAGCCGGCCGCCGGCGCGGGCGGCGGCGGCGGCGGCGGCGCGGACGGCGCACGGCCACCCCAATCGCCGAGCAGCTCGGTCGCGGTTTGGAACGCCCGGTCGGGAATCACGTCGCCGGCGATCGCGAGCAGGGCGCGGTCGGGCCGGTAGCGCTCGCGATGGAACGCGCGCACCTGCGAAAGCGTGAGCGCGGGAATCGCGCGCGCGCTGCCGACCGGCGAGCGCGCGTACGGGTGGCCCGCGAAGGCCCCCGCCCACAGCAGCTCGTCGCCGACCGCCGCCGGGCTGCGGTGCGACGCGGCGAGCGACGACGTCATCTGCTCCTTCACCGCCCGCAGCTGGTCCTCGTCGAAGACCGGATGCACGACCGCGTCCGTGAGCAGCTCGAGTCCGGCCTCGAAGTCCGAGGCCATGAACGCGCCGTTCACCACCGTGTATTCGCGCGAGGCCGAGCCGCCGACCGAGCCGCCCAGCGCCTCGACCGCGGTCGCGTAGGTGGCGGCGGTGCGCGAGGTCGTGCCCTGGCTCAACATCCGCGCGGTGAGGCTCGCGAGGCCGGACTGTCCGGGCGCCTCATCCATCGATCCCGCGGGCACCAGGAGCTGGATCTGGACGATCGGCAGCCGCGCGTCGGGGAACACCGCGACGGTGAGCCCGTTCCCGAGCGTCCGGATCTGCGGCGCCGGGATCGGCGTCGTGCGGCCCGCCGGCGCAGCGGGCGCGGCCGCGGCGTGGACGGCGCACGCGGCCGCGACGAGGGCGGTTGCGACGACGAACCCGCGAACGGCGTTGCCGGCGGCCGCGACGATCGCTGCGTCGCGTCTCATGGCCGGCTCCCCGCCGCGGGCCGGATCCACACGACCGTGCGCCGCGCCGCCGTGAACGTGCGCGCCGCGGCCTGCTGGAGATCCGCGGGCGCCAGCGCGCGCAGCCGCTCGATCGCGCGATCCGCCTCGCCCGCGTCGCCGGCGATCATCTGCGCGGTGCCGAGCGCCTGTCCACGATCGCTCGCGGTCTGCCGTCCGAACAGCATCGCGAGCGAAGCGCGGCGCCGCACGCGATCCATCTCGTCGCCTCCGACCGGCGTCGCGCCGAGCGCGTCCATCTCGGCGAGCAGATCACGCTCGACCGACGCCGAATCGGCGCCGGGCTCGAGTGCCGCGATCGTCCAGAACATCGTCGCGTCCCTGCGGCCGTCGCGCCCGGCATCCACCAGCACGCAGCGTCCCGCCCCGGCGACGAGCCGCTGATAGAGGCGCGCGAGCGGCCCCTGCGCGATCAGCGACGCGATGCAATCGAGCGCCGGCGCGTCGGCGGCGTCGGCGCGCCATCCGACGACGAGGATCGGCACCTGGAACTCGCCCGGCGCGTCGCCGCGATGCGGCGACGGCGGCTCCGCCGCAGGCGTCCGGCTCTCACCTCGCCCGTGGATCGGCTCGAGATGGCGCCGCGCGAGCGCGAGCGCCTCGTCGGGATCGAAGTCGCCCGCGACGGTGATCAGGAGATGGTCGGGCGTGTAGCGCTGATGCAGGAATTCGACGCACTGACCGAGTGTCACGCGCTCGAGATCGGCGTCGAGGCCGAGCACGGGCCAGCGGTAGGGATGCGCGGTGAACGCCGCCCCATAGAGACGCTCGAGGCTGCCCTCGACCGGGTTCGCGCGGGCGCGCGCCCTGATCTCGTCACGCACGCCGGCGCTCGCGGTGCGCAGCTGGGCCTCGGTCGGCTGCAGCGCGAGCCGCGCCGCCTCGAGACGGAAGGCGACATCGAGCGCCCCGCGCGGCACCGTGTGCGAGAAGCACGTCCAGTCGGCGTTCGTGTACGCGCTCCCCGTGCCGCCCTCCGCCGCAATGCGCTTCGCGTCGTCCATCCCGTCGATGACGGTCGCGGCGGTCGCGAGGTGCTCGACGAGGTGCGAGATGCCGATCTGGCCGGGCCGCTCGTAGCGGACGCCGGCGTCGATCCACGCCGCCACGTCGACCGCGGTCGCGGCGGGATCGGGCGCGAGCAGCAGACGCACGCCGTTCTTGAGCGTGATCAGCGCCGGCGCGGCGGCGTCATGCGGCGCGGTGACCGGCGCCGCCGCGGCCGGCGCGGCGGCGAGGGCGAGCGCGGCGAGGGTGACGGCGGGCACGGCGGCGCGCACGGCGCGGCCGAGCACGGCGGCGATCGGGCGGCGGATGATCACGGCAGGAGCACGATCCGTTGCCCCGACCGCCCGCCGCCGGACTCGAGCGTCACCACGTACAGGCCGGGGCGCGCGCGCGCGCCCGAGGCGTCGCGCCCGTCCCACGTGATGCCGATCGTCTCGTCGCAGCACAGGCTCCCCGACCACAGCGTGCGCAGCTCACGCCCGAGCGCGTCCATCACGCGCACGCGCGCGCTCGCGAGCCGGCGATTGCCCATGCCAAGCCCGAGCTGGAGTCGGAGCGGCGGACCCGAGGCGCGCAAGGGATTGGGGCCGATCATCCGCAGACCGAACGCCGGCTGCGGCGGCGACACCACCGCCGAGACCGCCGGATCCCAGCGCAGCGCGGCGAGGCCGTTCGGGATCCCCCAGCCCATGTGGTTGTCGGGGCTCGCCGATTGCGACGCGGTCTCGCGCATCGCGCGCGCGACCACCGACGGCGTCCAGCCCGGCCGCGCTTCGAGCAGGCACGTGGCGAGGCCGGCGAGCAGCGGGGTCGCGAACGACGTACCGCCGCCGGTGAAGTAGGTCGTCGGACCCGCGGAGGAGACGAGCGTGTCGGCGACACCGCGCGCCGAGAGATCGGGCTTGGTGCACCCGGCGGCGTTCGGCCCGTAGGACGAGAACGACGCGACCACGCCGTTGCGGTCGACCGCGCCCACCGCGATCAGGCTGTCGGTGCGCACATCGGCGGGCGCGATCAGGTAGTGCCACGGAAGGCTGCCTTCGTTGCCCACCGCGTTCACCACCAGGATGCCCTTGCTCGCCGCGATCTCGGCGGCACGCGTGACGGTCGTGGTGTGCCCATCCATCTGCGCGTAGGTGTAGCTGTCGGCGGGATTGTCGAACGTCGAGTAGCCGAGCGAGGAGGTGATGAGATCGGCGCCGAGGCTGTCGGCCCACTCGGCGCCCATGCCCCAGTAGAGCATCTCGACCGGCGTCTCGGTCGGGTCCACCTCGGTGCGCGCGAGCGCGAAGCTCGCGCCGTACGCGCTCCCGACGTACGTGCCCGGCTTGTTGCCGGCGACGCAGCCGAGCACCGAGGTCCCGTGCGCTCCGCCGCCGGAAACGCCGGTGACGACGGTGTCCTTGTCGACGAAGTCGCGCTGCATGCCGGGCGCGATCGCGATGGTCTGGAACGCCTCGTGGGTCGGATAGCCGTTGAACCCGTCGTCGATGACGCACACGAGCATGCCGGTGCCGATGTAGCCCGAGTCGTGCACGGCGGGCACGTTCATCTGCTTGAGCATGTGGATCGACATGCCGTAGTCCACCGAGGCCACGGCCCGGGCGCGTTCGGCGGCGGTGGGCGGCTGTGGCGCCGGCGCGGCGCGCGGCGGCAACGCTTCGCCCGGCGCGGGATCGAGTGAGCGCCGCATGCGCTCGACCGGCGTGACGCGGGCGACGAAGGGAAGCTGGGCGAGCGCCGGCAGCTGCGCCGCCGGGAGGCGCACCGCGACGCGGTTCAGCCACCGCGACCACGCGACCACGTCGAGGCCGTCGTGCGCGAGCGCCTCGAGGTACGCCGGCTCGAGCGGCAGGTCGCGATAGTCCACGAGCGGCCAAACGTGCGCGCGGCGGCGGCGCGCGAGCGAGCGCGGCGAGAGCGCGGCGCGCGCGGCGTCGAGGCGCGCGGCGAGGTCCGCGGGATCGCGCTCACCCTTGTCGGCGAACGTGACCCACACCGGAATCGGCGTGGGATCGCCGCTCGCGATCGCGCCCGCGAGCGCGGGATCGAGGCGGCTCGCCGCCGCGGTCGGAAGCGGCGCGGGCACGGCGGCCGCAGGCGCGGCGGTGAACGAGGGCGCGGCCAGGGCGAGCACCGTGACCGGGATCATGATGTTCAAGCGGGATGCCCTCCGAGCGCGGCCGATCACATCGCGGGCGTCAGCACCTTCACCACGGCCTCGAGCGAGCCCACTTCGAGCCCCGCATGATTATGAACGATCGGGCGCCGCGATTCCCGCAGGGCCGCGATCTCGGCCTCGGTCAGGTCGCCGAGCAGCTCGAGCAGCGCGAGCGTCGCGGGGCCCACGCCGCGGGCCGCGCCGTCCTCGGCCTTGAGCGCCAGCCCGAGGCCGCGCTCCGGGATGCCGGCGCATTCGAGCCCCTCGGCCCCGCCCTTCGCGACGATTCGGCCGCCGGTCCGCTCCATGAGCACGGTGCTGAAGCGCCCCTCGCCGCCGACCGCGCGCGGATGGCGGCACATCGCGCCGCGGATACGGGCGAGCGCCCGCTCGCGCGCGTCGCCGTCCTCGCGTGCCGCCGCGAGCCGCGCGTAGGCGCGGGCCATGCCCGAGAGCGGGAGCCCGAACACGCTCACGCTGCATCCGTCCACGGCCACGGCCAGCGCGTCGGGGTCGATGCCGCACGCCTCGCCCACCGTACCCCGCATGAGCAGCTGCACCGGATGGTCGGCGCGTCCGTACCCCTCGACCGGCCAGCCCTCGGAGAGCGCGAGGCACAGCATGCCCGCGTGCTTGCCGGAGCAGTTGTTGTAGACCGGCGACCGCTCGTCGGGCCGGCTCCGCACGATCGCCAGCGACTCGGGATCGATCGGATCGTGGTAGCCGCATGCGAGATGACGCTCGGAGAGACCGATGCGCTCGAGGATGCCGCGGACGAGCGCGACGTGCGCGGGCGAGCCCGTGTGCGACGCCGCCATCACCGCCAGCTCCTCGTCGCCGAAGCGCCAGCGGTCGGCATGGCCGCGCTCGACCAGCGGCAGGAGCTGAAACGGCTTCGCCGCGGAGCGGAACGTCGTGAGGAGCTCGGGCTGATCGGTCGCCGCCTCGAGCCGCCCGGCCGCGGCGCACACCGCGGCCTGCACCCGGTGGCGCGATTCGGGGATGGAGCCTCGCCACACCACGACGTCGATCTGAAGTCGCACGGGGGGTTGCGCCTCGCGGGGCGGCCTAGCGGATGACGATGAAGTGGTTCTGGTAGAAGAAGCTCCCCGACACCACGCGGTACAGATAGATCCCGGAGCTCACGTCGCGCCCGCGGCCGTTGCGCAGATCCCAGCGCTCGAAGTCGCGCACGGTGTCCTGATGCTGCAGTTCGCGCACGAGGTCGCCCGCGAGCGTGTAGATGCGGATCACGGCCTGCGCGGGAAGGTTGATGAAGTGGAGCTCGTTCTCGCCCGCGGCGTTCCACGCCTCGACCGCGCGATAGGGATTGGGCACGACCGAGACCCGCGCCAGGTTCTGCGTCGGGCCGCGCGTCGGCTCGACGGCGCGCGCGAAGAAATGGCTGTCCGGCTCGGCGCTCGCCTCGCGCGGCGACCAGACGTCGTTGGCGACGTTGGCGGCCTTGTGGTTGAGGTTCGGACAGGTCCCGGGCGCGCCGGGATTGGCGCAGTTCGCGAGGTCGGGCACGAACAGATCGAGATAGTCGTTGTCGGTCGTGTTACGGGCTTCGTAGGTGATGCTGTACCAGGTGCGAAAGCCGTCGTGCGGTCCGGGCGGCGGGACCAGCACGATCATCGAGTCGAAGCAGGCGGGGCGGCACGGATCGTTGGGCGGACGCTTGACCTTCTGGAACGATCCGGACGAATCGGGATCGATGAACGTGGCGACGCGCTGCGCGAGCGGCGTGCTCGCGTCGATGTCCGGGAAGTGCCACGCGAACAGCGAATCGCCGAACTGCCTGGTGAAGCGCCGCACCAGCACCATCGCCGTCGTGTCGGCGAAGTTGGTCGCACGATAGATGCGGTAGCCGGCGAAGTCGGGGCGCGCCTCGGCGACCGGGTCGCGCAGGAAGCGCATCGTGATGGTGCGAGGACGCTGGCTGATCGTGTCGCTCCCGACGCCCGGGTGCCAGGCGCCGGGATAGGACCAGGCGGGAATGTTCGGGAAGTCCGACTGCGCGGCGGCGGGGCGAACCCCGGCCGCCGCGAGCAGGATGAGGCCGGCGCCGCAGGCGGCGCGAAGCGACCTGGACATCAACGGCATCGGCACCCTCACGGAGCGGCCCGCCGGGCCGATGCCTGCGCGGTCATGACCGCGCCCGGTTGACGGGTGAGTCCCCAGAGGTTCTGCAGCACGAAATCGACCAGCGCGACGCACTCGGCCCGCCTCCAGCCCCAGATGTTGAAGCCGGAGAAGACGACCGGCTGCGACAGCTTGCCGTGATAGTAGGTCATGATCGGCATGTTGTTCGCGCCGCCGACGTAGCCGAGGTACAGCGTGTCGAGCGTCGAGTACTCGAGCACCGCATTCGGATCGGTGCTGTAGTCCTCGCGGATGTACGTCGGCTGGCTGATGTACTCGACCGCGAATCCGTTCTGGAACCAGTTCGAGTCGCCGACGCGCAGCGGCGGCGGCGGATCGGACGGCGTGCCTTCGCCGCCGAACTTGAGGTGCAGGCGGTTCGGGAGCGGCGAGTAGTCGGGCTGCCCCGGCCAACCGCGGCCCGGCCGCGGGCCGAAGCCGATCGAGCCCGGTGCGCCGAACTTGGTCGCCCAGAACGACTGCCCCGCGCCGGTGATGACGCCTTCCTGCCAGTGCGCGAAGTCGTACATGAAGCGACCCGGCACCAGCTCGCCGTCGCGCGCCGAGTAGCTGAACGCGGTCGACCCGGGCTTGTTCCACGCGATGAGCGTGGCGTAGGCCGCGCCGCCGCCGCACACCCACACCTTGCCGCCCTGGATGATGTAGGTCGAGAGCACGACCGGCTGGCCCGGCGAGGTGATGACGCGCAGGCTGCTGCGCGGCGCCGCCGGGTCGTTGGGCGCGGTGTTGTACGCGGCCGACGTGGGATCGGTGAACCAGACGACGTGCTTGTAGTCGCCGAGCTTCGAGAGCGGGATCACGCCGTTGATCGAGTACCCGCGGGTGCCGAGCGTGTCGTACGTGTAGGCCAGCGTGTGACCGATCACACCGTCGACGCTGTTGAAGATGCCGGGCTTGCTCGTCGTCCCCGCCGGGTAGCTCTTGTACGGCTGGCCCCCGATCGCGAACATGAACGTGTCGAGCTCGGCCGCCGTGGGCCACGGTCCGACCGGCGGACCGACGTCGAGCGAGCCGGACGAGAGGCGGTAGTCGGGCCGGAACCGCGTGTCGTTCACGAACAGCAGATCCTTGATGAAGCTCGAGCGGATCGCGCGGAACTCGATGAGGCCGATGCTGACGAGACCGTTGGTGTCCTCGGCCTCGACGTACCAGTGGTGGAACGTCGGGTCCGGTGGGTCCGTCGGGTGCGGCGGGAACGGACCGATGGTGCACTGGATGATGTTCGCGCTCCACGTGCTCCAGTGGTACCAGTCGGTCACCTCGTTGGTGCGCGGCGACTCGTCGGTCAGATCCACGAGGTCCATCACCCAGCGGTAGCGCCGGATGTCGGCGCCCGGCGGCGCGGCGGCGAACCAGTTGAACGTGACCGACTGATCCGCCGGGACCTCGAGATGGAAGACGCGCGAGGGGCTCAAATCGAAGCCGCCGGTCGGGTACTGGTAGAAGAAGAACTGGTTGAACATGGTGATCACCGGACCGAACGTGCCGGCGAAGCCGACCGAGAACTTCAGCATGTTCCGGTCGGGCGCGAAGATCGGATCGTAGGCGCCGGCCTCGTCGAAGCCGGTGACCACGAACAGATAGAGCGACTGCGGGTTCAGGTTGCGGAACTGGAAGCTGGTCGTCTCGGCGCCCACCGATTGCCAGCCCGGGAAAAGGGGCGCGTAGAGCGTGCGCAGCGAATCGCGGCCGGGGATGCTCGTCGCGAACGAGATGAAGTCGGGGATGGTCGGGTAATCCGGATTGCGCGTGGTGAAGAGCCGGAACACCCACCTCACCGGCTTCGTCGTGAACTGCCCGTCGGGATCGACGCCGGTCCAGTGGATCGTCACGGTCGGCGTCAGCGTCGGATAGAACGCGGCGTTCGCGGCCGGGTCGGTGATCGTGACGATCGGCGCCTGCGTGTACGAGAAGAACGCGCGCACGGCGCCGCGGGTCGAGATGGTCCCTTCGTTGTCCACCGCGTAGATCGCGAAGACGTGCGGCGCCTCGGCCTTCGTGTTGCGCGGGTCGATCGGGAAGATCGGCCGGCCGGCGGAGAAGAAGAACGTCTGCTCGTTCTTGGTCGTCGCATGCCAGACCGTGTCGGCCGGGTTGGCGTGGTACGGATCGGGCGGATCGACGGCGTAGAGGAAGTGATCCACGCGGCCGTCGGGATCGAATCCGACCCACTGCATCGTGTAGGCGTAGAAGTCGGGGCGCGTGCTGTCGGGCGTCGCCGGGGCGCCGGTGAGGCGCACCTCCGGCGGCTGATTCGGGATCAGCTTGCTCGACAGCTTCTTGCTGCAGCCCACCCCCGCCAGTGCCGCGACGGCGAGCAGCGCGTACGCGGTGTTCCGGATCGGCAGAGGGAATGGAGTCTTCATCATCGCATGCTCCTCGAGGTTCCCGTGGGTCCCGGTCCACTTGGTCCGCACAACGTCGACGCCGACGTAGGCCGCTTGTAGTACACGGGGATGTCCCGTGTGATGCAGCGCCCCTCGCCCGCGAAACTATCCACGCAGACCGCACAGTCGCACAGCTCGACCGTCAGCGTCGCGGGCCCCGTGGCGAGCTGGCACGGCACGAGGAAGTTGATATCCGACTGGTTGAGATACTTGTTCCCGTCCGTGAAGACCAGCGCCGCCCCGGTCGTGTCCTTGCCGGTGACGGTGAGCCGGATGCGCAGCGTCGTGAAGCCGGAGGGTCCGCCGACCGGGTCGCCCGAGACGTAGGGATCGCGGTCGCTGGCCGGCAGCCGCAGATCCCACGAGCGCGCCGTGAACGTGTCCACCGACGTGACGCTCGGACGGAACGCCGGGTTCGGCGCCCCGTTGGACAGCGTCGTGCTGAGCACCGGCGGGAAGTCGACGTTGAACGTCAGGATCAGCGGCCGGAGCGATTGTTCGTACGCGTTGCGCGGGAACTCGGCGACGCGCCGGCCGTCGTCCACGCGGCCGTCGCGGGCGCCGTCGCCGTCCTCGGCGCGGTTCAGGACGTACGCCTTGCCGGCCGCGACCATCGGCGAGTAGCACGCGATGCGCTGGAAGTTGAAGACGTCGTTCGGATCGAAGAACGGATAGAGCTGCGACTGCGCCGACGAGGCGAGCGGTCCCGTCGGATAGAGGAACGTGGTCACGTTCGAGCGGAACCCGATCGGCGACCCGTTCGGGAGCGGGGACGGCGTGAGCACGACACCGCCCGGGAAGGACGGCTGGATGATCTGGATGCCGGGCGCGACGTGCACGGTGTAGGGCGAATCGCGGTCGAATCCGCCGTTGTGGACGATCAGCCACGAGCCGAGGTGGACGGTGTCGCCCTCGTTCCGCAGGAACAGGGTGTCCTTGTACACCTCGAGGAACGTGCGATTCGGGACGCGGTCGGCGGGAAGGACGCGCACGGAATCATCGCTGATGAGGGTGCCGGGGACGCCGCCGGCCGGCAGGCGTCCGTTGACGTACATCACGTACTTCTCGCCCAGCGCGTTGGTCACCCACGGACCGCCGGTGACGCCGGGATCCGGTCCCGCGAACCAGGTGTCGGGGCTGAAATTCGACTGGAAGTAACGCGTGGAGTCCTGCGAGCCGTTGGCCCCGTCCACGACGCGCAGACGGAACGTTTTCCGGCCCGAGACGACGGCCAGCATGTCCTTGCCGTTGAAGTACGGATCCGCCTCGGCCGGCGGCACGTGATACTTGATGACGTTCTTGTGGTAGAGCGATTCGGGCTGCACCGGCTGGAGCTGCGGCTCGTCCAGCTTGTAGCGGAAACCCTTCACCACGCTCCCCGGCACGCGCAGCAGGCCGTGGAACTGAAACGTGATCTCGCTGTTCGAGGGGATGGTGTCGCGCGGCGCGGCGCCCGGCTGCCCGACGACGTCGGTCAGATCGATGCGCTTGTCCTGATGCGTCAGTACGCCGGCCGAATAGCTGAAGACCGTCCCGACGGCGTAGGACGCGTCGAAGATCGGCACGGGCTGGAGCTCGGGGCGCTCGAGCGCGTCGAAGACGAACCGCGCGGGCGTCGGGTCGGGCTTCCCCTGATCATCCACGGCGTAGATGTAGAAGACATGGAGCCGGTCGGGGACGTCCTCGGCCACGTCGAAGATGAACGTGCTGTCGGTGCGGGTCGTGAAGTGATAGTCGGAGGCCCGCGGTCCGGGGAGCCGCGTCACCGTGGGGATCGTCTCGGTGACCGCCCAGTAGAACCCCACCACCGCACCGTCCTGATCGGACCCCGCCCAGTAGAGGTGGAAGCGGATCGGGATGGTCGTGACGCCCGGCCGGATGCCCTTCGTGAGCGTCACGGTGTCGAACGGGGCCGCCGTGATCCACGTCTCGGGAGCCTTGTTCCGATCGATGTTGGGTGCGAGGGCCTTGCGGCACCCGACGGCAGACAAAATGGCGAAAAGGCAAAGCAGTAACCCGACACGCAAGCGCATTCGCGCCCTCCGACACACCCGATCTTTGGAAGGGAAGTGCGTTGAAGCTAGCAGCTTCCGCGCGTCCGTCAAGCGCAAAAAGCATCAGCGACAGCCATTTGCGGCGTCCTCAGATGGCCGAAACCGGACGCCCCGGAGCGAAAACACCGAGGGGCGGGGATCGCTCCCCGCCCCTCGGGCTTACGGCTGGACTGCCGGTGCCTAGTTCTTCAGCACCGCCAGTTTCTTCTGGCTGACGTACGACGGGGTGCGCAGCTGATAGAAGTACACACCCTTCGACACCAACTGCCCGTCATCGTTGCTGCCATCCCAGAAGAGGTCGTGCGAGCCCGGATCGAACTCCCGGTTCGCCAACGTCTTCACCAGACGGCCGGTCACGTCGTACACCTTCAGCTCCACCTTCTCCTTCTTGGTGATGCCGAACGTGATCTTCGCCGCGCCGCTGCGGAACGGGTTCTCCGAACGCAGAGCGAGGAAGTTGACCAGCGCGTTGTTGGGATTGTCACCCACGCCCACCGGAGCACCGCCCGACAGCAGGCAGTTCAGCGAGGCGTACAGGTTGGTGATGACCTGGGCGTAGTAATCGATGGCGCCGAGCGACTGGAGCGAGTTGCGGCTCCCGAGGCTCTGGATACGGAAGCCATCGACCAGCGAGATGTGCGGGTGCGCCCCACCGCCCGTCGCCGGCGCATAGATGCTGGCGATCTTCGGGTTCGGGTTCGTGGCGGAGTTCTCGTACTTCGCCGCCATCGCAGCGCCGAACGTCCCCTGCAGCGTCAGCACGTCGTTCTGAATGTTGCAGTTCGATAGAACGCCGTAGAT
>JACOSV010000005.1 GCA_016178725.1 Candidatus Eiseniibacteriota bacterium | reverse complement strand
GCGAGTCGCTGCTCGCCGCCGCCGAGCCGCGCGCGCTGCGGCGGGCGCTCGACACGCTCGCCTCGGCCTTCGACTGCGACGGCGTCGCGCTGCACGTGCTCTCGGCCGCGGGCGGGCTCGAGCTCGCGTGCGCGCGCGGCGCGTGGCGCACGCACGCCGGCGACCTGCGCGCGTGCGTGAGCGTGCCGCTGCGCCGCGGCAGCGAACGCGTGGGCACGCTCGATCTGCTCGGCCGCCCGTCGCAGCCGTTCCGTCCCGCGCAGATGAGCCTGATCCGCACCGCCTCGGGCGCGCTCGGCGCCGCGCTCGGCGCGCGCCTCGAGCTGCAGCGCCTGCGCTCGATGCCGGGCCGCGACGGGCTCACCGGGCTTCCCGACGCGAGCGCGTTCCATGCCGCGCTCGACGCGGAGCTCTCGCGCGCGCGCCGCCACGGCGTGCCGCTCGGTCTCGCGCTCGTGGACCTCGACCACTTCGGCGCCCTCAACGCGCGCTACGGCCGTCCGGCCGGCGACGCCGCACTCGGCGAGATCGCGTTGGTGCTGCGCCTCGCGCTGCGCGAGGCGGACGTGCTCGCGCGCATCGGCGAAGACCAGTTCGGCGTGATCCTGCCCGAGACCGACCTCGCGCCCGCGCGCCGCTGCGGCGAGCGCCTGCGCCGCGCGCTCGAGGCGCACCGCTTCGCGCGGGTCGGGCGCATCAGCGCCTCGATCGGCGTGACCGCGAGTCCGCGCGGCGGGCTCGAGAGCGTCGAGCTGCTCGCGGGCGGCGACCGCGCGCTGGCGATGGCCAAGAAGGCCGGCCGCCGCCGCGTCGCCGCGCTCGTGCAGGCCCCGGTGCACTGACATGCACGCGCACGCCCCCGATCCCACCGCCGCTCGCCGCGGCCCCGATGGCGCGCCCGCCGCCGAGCCAGCGCGCGTCCTCGTCGTGGACGACGAGGCGAGCGTCGTCGAGGTGTTCGAGGAGTTCCTCTCGACGCAGGGTTACCGGCTGACGATGGCGGCGAACGGCGAGCAGGCCGTGAAGCTCCTGCCCTCCCTCAAGCCCGACATCATCCTCACCGACCTGAACCTGCCGGGCGTCTCGGGGCTCGAGGTGATGCGCGCCGCGAAACGCGTGGATCCCGAGGTGTGCGTCGTGGTCGTCACCGGCTACGCGTCGGCCTCGACTGCGATCGACGCGCTGCGCCAGGGCGCGTACGACTATGTCACCAAGCCGTTCGACCTCGAAGACGTGCTGCAGATCATCGAGCGCGGCCTCGCGAACCGGAGGCTGCGGCTCCTCAACCACCAGCTCATCGAGGAGCTGCGCGAGAAGAACGAGATCCTGCGCCGCCACGAGCACGAGCTCACCGAGCGCGTGCGCCTCGCGACGTCGCAGATGACCAGCCTGTACGAGGTGGGCAAGGAGATCAGCGCCAACCTGGCGCTCGAGCCGCGGCTCGCGGTGATCAGCGCCCGCGCCGCCGAGCGCTGCGGCGCGCGCGCCGCGATCGTGTATCTGGCCGGCGATCGGGGCGGCGTGCTCCATCCCGCCTCGGCGTTCGGCGCCGAGCGGACGCTGGTCGAAGCCGAGATCGCGGACGGCGGCGGATTCCTCGGCCACGCGATCTCGGGCCGGGGGCCGATGGAGCACGACGCGGGCGTGGCGGGCGCGCCGATCGAGCTGCCCGGGATCGCCGGGCAATGGACGACCGCGCTCGCGGTGCCGATGGTGGACGACCAGCAGGTGATCGGCATGCTCGTGGTGCTCGACAAGCCGGGCGGGTTCAGCGACGACGACTCGGGATTCCTCGTGCTGTTCGCCTCGCAGGCCGCGATCGCGGTCCGCAACTCGCAGCTCTTCGAGCACACCAAGAGCCTCGACCGGCTCAAGTCCGAGTTCGTCGCCGTGGTCTCGCACGAGATCCGTACGCCGCTCACCTCGGTCAAGGGCGCGGTCGAGCTGCTCGCCGACGAGCACTACTTCCGCAACAACGAGCAGCAGAGCAAGCTGTTGAGCATCGCGCACGCGAACGCCGAGCGCCTGCTGGTGCTGATCAACGACATCCTCGACTTCTCGAAGCTCGAATCGTCGTCGCTGCCGATGAACGTGGAGCGCCAACGGGTCGAGCCGGTCATCACCCAGGCGATGCAGAACCTGCGGACGCAGATCGAGGAGCACCGGCTGCAGCTCGAGATGGTGCTGTCGCCGGAGCTGCCCGATCTCATGATCGACCCGGTGCGCATCGCGCAGGTGCTCACGAACCTCGTGTCGAACGCGATCAAGTTCTCGCCCCCCGGCGGCCGGATCGAGATCACGGCCGAACCGTGGGATGGCGTGGTGCGGGTCGGCGTCCGCGATCACGGCGAAGGGATCGCCGCGAAGGACCTGCCCAAACTGTTCCGCAAGTTCTCGCAGATCGACTCGTCGGCGACACGCAAGGCCGGCGGCACCGGCCTGGGGCTCGTCATCTGCAAGGGTCTGATCGAGCAGCACGGCGGCCAGATGAGCGTCGAGAGCGCGCCGGGCGAGGGAAGCACGTTCTACTTCACGCTGCCGCCGGCCGATGCGTCGGCGCCGGCCGTGAAGGCGCACGACTGAAGACGCTGCGGCGAACAGTCCGGTCTTGACCGGGCGCGGCGCCCGCCGATAGGGTGCATGGGATCCACGGTAGATTGGCGGTGTCGCAGCCACACGGACTCACCGGCGCTCCGGCGCCGCACAGGGATGTCGCACCCCGAGGGCCATGGACGAGCCCGATCCGACCACGTACGTCATCGCGGCCACGCGCGCACCGTTCCCGCAGCACGGTATCGGCGCCGACGCGCCGGCCGCCGCTTCGACCGCCCGCGCCCCCGAGCGCACGCACGCCTGGCTCCACGTCGTCTCGGGCCACGCGCCCGAGGTGATCGCGCGCGGCGCGTTCGAGCTCGCCGCGCGCTTCCTCGCCCGGCGGCATCGCGTGCTGATCGTGGACGCCGGCCCGCGTCTCCATCTCCACCGCCGCTTCGCACGCGAGTCGCGCTGGGGCGTGGTCGAGTGCCTGACCGGAACGCTCCCCGTGCTCGGCCTGGTGCAGGACACCGGCCGGCTCGGCCTCTATCTGCTCGCGTACGGCACGCCCACGCGCGTCACGCAGTGGCCGCAGCTGGGCCGCCTGCTCGACGAGGCGAAGCAATGCTTCAGCCGCGTCGTGCTCGCGTTCGAGACCGATGCCCCCGAGGAGATCGGCGCAGCGCTCGCGGGCCGTCATCTCGAAGGGTGGTGGGCGGGCGATGCGCCCGGCGACCGGCGGCGCGAACGGCTGGTCGGCCGCATCGGCGTGCCGCTCGAAGCTCTGGCCGCCGACACGCTGCCGCGCGCGACGCTCGATCAGATGGACCAGCGGCTGTGGGCGCTCGCCGCAGATCATGCGATCCGGGAAGCGCTGAAGGCGATGGACGAGCGCGACGCGCCGGTCGTGACGGCGGCCCCGCCCGCACGACCGCCCGCGTCGGATGAGCCGCCGGGGTTCGCCGCGCCGCGCGTGGCCGCCGCGCCGCCGGCGCCGGCGCCGGCCGAGCCCGCGACGATGGGCTGCGATCCGCGCGTGCGCGAGCGCCTGCGATTCCTGCTCTGGATGCGCCGGCTCGGGAGCGAAGGCGCCGATGCGCCACGCCCCGTCCCCGTGCGCCGCTCCGCGCGCGAGCCGGTCGGCGCGGGAGATCGCACGTGAGCCGCGCGCGCCTCCTGCTGATCGACGCGATCGATACGGTCGGCGCCGACATCGGCGACGTGCGCGATCGCGCGGCGGCGCTCGGCGGCCGGCGCGCCGGCGTCCGCGCGATCGCGATCGCCCGCGAGGACGCCGAGCACGGCGCGTCCCAGGACGGGCTCACCGTCTGGTGCCGCGGCCGCGACACGGCCGCGCGGCTGCGCGCAGCGGCGGGCGAATGCGAGCGCGTCGTGATCGCCGGCGGCGACGCCGACGCGGCGGAATGGGCGGCGGCGATCGGCGCCGCGACTCCGATCCGCCACTGGCCGACGACGTTCGCGCCGGAGGTCGGATGGTCGGCGCGCATCACGCGCCCGCGCGCACGGCCGGCGTCGCTCTTCGCCGACGACGGGGCGCCCGCGGCGGATCGGATCATGGGCGGCTCCGGCGTCCACCGCGAACGCGCCGGGCGCGGACGCCTCGGCCTGTGGGACGGTGACTACGCGCTCGTCCCGCTGCCGCTCACGGGCGTCGCGGGCGAGTTGCTGCTGCGCGCGTTCGCGACCGTTGCGGGCGAGTGGAGCGGCCTCGATCTCGTCGTGCTCGCCGATGCCCAGCCGGCGATGGCGCGCGCGGCCGAAGCGCTGCGCGTCGGCACGCGCGTCCATTTCGCGGGCGCCGCTGCGCGCGAGGCGGAGTGGGCGTGGTGGGCGCACGCCTCGGCCGCGGTGATCACCGGCGAAAGCGCGTTCGCCGGCGGCTTCGTCCTGCGCGCGCTCGCGTCGTCGTGCCCGCTCGTGGTCGCGGCGTCCGCGGGCCCGGCGGCGGTCGCGGGCGACTGGCTCGCGCGCCACGGCGCCGCGCCGTGGGGCGCACCGGCCGCGGGCGATCTCGCCGCCGCGCTCGCGACGCTCATCGAGCGCGGCGAGCGGGTCGAGTCCGCGCTCGGCGAGGGCCGCGCGATCGCCGCACGCCATGACGCGGCGGCGCTCGCCGCGCGGCTCGCCGCCGCCGCGCCTGACGTCGCGCGGACGCGCTCGCGCGAGGCGGCCTGATGCGCATCCTGGTCACCGGCGGCGCCGGGTTCATCGGCTCGCACGTCGCCGACCGCTTCGTCTCGCTCGGCCACGAGGTCGCGGTGCTCGACGATCTCTCGACCGGGTTCCGCGAGTTCGTCCCGGCCAAGGCGCGCTTCTACCACGTCGACATCCGCGACTCGGCGGCGGTCGAGGCCTGCGTCGCCGAGTTCCGTCCCGAGATCGTGGACCATCACGCCGCGCAGATCGACGTGCGCCGCTCGGTCGCCGATCCGCGCCACGACGCGGCGATCAACATCCTCGGCGGCCTCGCGCTGCTCGAGAGCTGCACGCGCCATGGCGTCCGGAAGTTCGTCTACGCCTCGACCGGCGGCGCGCTCTACGGCGAGGGACGGACGCTGCCCGCGACCGAGGCGCATCCGATCAATCCCGAGGCGCCCTACGGCGTGAGCAAACACACACTCGAGCACTACCTCTATATGTGGAAGCTGCTCCACCGGCTCGACTACACGGTGCTGCGCTACCCGAACGTCTACGGGCCGCGCCAGAACCCGCACGGTGAAGCAGGAGTAAACGCGATCTTCATCGGCCTGATGCTGGAGGGGAAGCGGCCGCGCATCTTCGGAACGGGCGAACAGGTGCGTGATTACCTCTACGTCGGCGATGTCGTGGACGCCAACGAGCGCGCGCTGTCGCGCGGCAGCGGCGAGATGTTCAACATCGGAACCGGCGTCGGCACATCGGTGAAGCAGGTCTTCGAGGCACTGCGCGAGATCATCGGCTTTGCCGACGAGCCCATCTTCGAGGCCGCCCGGCCCGGAGAAGTTCAGCGCATCTATCTCGACGCCTCGCGCGCCCGCGAGGTCCTCGGCTGGTCGCCCTCCGTCACGTTCCGCGAGGGACTGGAACGGACCGTCGAGTGGTCCCGCCATCACGGACTCCCGAGCCGCCCGTAGTCGCCCGCGAACCATCGCCTCCGCAGACGAATGCGCTGGACGACCCGCGTCAAGCCCCTGTAAAGTGATCCGGCTTCCACACCACGCACGGTGGCCATGGGGTCCCTGGCCGCCCTTTCCGGTTCTCTCGCAGGAGGTGCCGCATGACTCGGTGGCTACCCCGCTTCGTCCTCGCAACGTTGTTCATCGCCGCCGCTGCAGGCGCGGCTTTCGCCGATTCGTCCAAGCTCGACTTCTTTGCTCGCACCGCGCTGGCGAATCTCCGGCAGGGGATGGCGCCGGCCGCCATCCGCGAAGAGGGCGTCACCTCCGTCACCGACGCAGGCGATCTTGATTGCTTCATCGTCGGCAACGTGACGCGCGCGCAGCTGGAGGCCGCGGGTGCCCGAGTCCGCACCGCGATCGAGAGCGTCGGCATCTTCACGGCGTTCATCCCGGCTGCCAATGTCGATGCGGTCGCCGCGATCGCCGGCGTCCAGTCGATCCAGGGCGCGCAGATCGAAGAGGCGCAGAACGACGCCAGCGTTCCGACCACCGGCGCTTCGCTATTCCGTGGGCCAGGGCCGACATTCACCGGCTTGAACGGTGCGGGCGTGATCGTCGGCAACGTGGATACCGGCGTCGACTATCACCACGACGACTTCAAGACCGCGGGCGGCAACACGCGCTTCCTCAAGATCTGGGATCAGACGGACGCCGGTGGTCCGCCGGCCGCCGGTTTCGGCTACGGATCCGACTGGTCCGCCGCGGACATGAACGCGCTGACCTCACGCGCGAAAGACACCAACGGCCACGGCTCACACACCATGGGCACGGAGGGTGGTGACGGCAGTCAGACCGCGACGGGTTCGGCCCCGGCGTACACATATGCTGGCATGGCGCCGATGGCCGATCTGATCGCCGTGGACGCGTCGGTCTCGGGCAGCTTCACGAACACGGCGATGCTCGACGGCATCAACTACATCTTCCAGCAGGCGACGATCTTTGGAGAACCGGCGGTCGCGAACCTCTCCATCGGCGGTTCGTTCGGCCCGCACGATGGGTCCTCGGCGTTCGAAGTCGCCGTGGACGCGCTGACCGGTCCCGGCCGGATCGTTGCGTTCTCGTCCGGCAACGATCGCGGCGCCCAGATCCATGGCGAGACCAACGCGACGCCCGGCGGCGCGGACATCACGATGACGTGCAACGGAGGCACGACCCTCAATCGGCACTTCCAGCTCAACGGCTGGCACAACGCGACCGAGACCATCAACTGCTCGATCATCACGCCCAACGGGACGACCATCGGCCCGATCGCCTTCGGCGCGAACAGCGGCTTCGTGATCACCGGGAACGGGCAGGTCTACCTCGAGAACGGCGCCTCCACCTCGACGAACGGCTCGCGCGAGGTGCTGATCGACGCCGTTATTACGAATTCGGCGACGCAGACTCTCTCGGGGACGTGGACGTTCCGATTCACCGCCGTTGCCCTGGGCGCCGCGAACGGGCTCGTCGACCTGTGGCGCCACTTCTTGAGCAGCACGGCGTTCACCACCGCCTTCGTGACCGGGAACGATTCGAACCGCGAGCTGATCAACGCGATCGGCACGGGGTCTAAGGTGATCACGGTCGGTGCGTGGACTACCAAGAAGACTTGGACCGACTGCTTCGGCGATGTGGGCGTCAACTTCAATGGTTCTGTCGCCGTCGGCAATCTCTCACCCTTCTCCAGCATGGGTCCAACACGCGACGGACGGCAGATGCCCCAGATCACCGCACCTGGTTCGGCGATCGCTTCGGTTCAATCGCATGACTTTGCCGTCGCCTGCCCCGCCACGTTCAGCGCCAATCTTCCGGGGCTTCAGCACGTTGTCTTCCAGGGCACCAGCATGGCGGCGCCGCATGCGTCGGGCGCCGCGGGCCTGTTCATGGAGAAGTACGGCGCGCTCACGCCTGCTCAGGTCATGACGCTGATGCAGCAGCGCGCGGTCGTCGACGGTTTCACCGGGGCCACGTGGAACAAGGACTGGGGCTACGGGAAGCTCAACCTCGGCGACATGAGCGATCCGCTGTGCGCCGTGACGTCGCCCAACGGCGGCGAGATCAACGTCATCGGCAGCAACATCAATCTGACGTGGAACGCTTCCGACACGTACTACGGCGTGACCGCGGTCGACCTCGAGCTGTCGCGCACCGGCGTCGGCGGGCCGTACACGATGATCGCGAGCGGCGTCGCGAACACCGGCTCGTTTCCGTGGACGGTGACGGGCCCGGCCACGAACAACGCCATCCTGCGCGTCACCGCGCGCGATGCGGCCGGAAACGCAGGCATCGACGTCAGCGATCAGGTGTGGGCGATCGTCGATCAGCCGGTCGCGACCACCGTGGCACTGTTCCGCTCCGAGCCGTCCGCCGAGGGCGTGCGTCTCGTGTGGCAGTTCACCGATCCGTCGCAGTTCACGAGCGTCGCGGTCGAGCGCGCAGTCGCGAACAGCGGACCGTGGACGGTGCTCGACGCGCCGGTGACGACCGAGGGCGCGAACAGCGTGGCGCTCGATCGCACGGCGGCCGCGGGCCTGAGCTACTACTATCGGCTGGACGCGACCTACCGCTCGGGTCAGACCGCGACGTTCGGCCCGATCCAGGCCAGCGCCGGCGAGGCGATCACCGAGTTCGCGCTCAAGGACGGAGCGCCCAATCCGACCGCCGGCCCCACGCTGATCGAGTACGCGGTGCCGAAGATCGGCGACGTGCGCGTCTCGCTCTACGACCTGCAGGGCCGCGAGGTCGCGGTGCTCGCCAGCGGCCATCATCCGGTCGGCCGCTACCAGGTCACGTGGAGCGGTGACGTGGACGGCGGCCCGGCGGCCGCGGGCGTCTACTTCCTGCACATGAAGGCGGCCGGCTTCGCACAGACCCGCCGCATCGTCGTTTCGCACTGACCGCCGCACGCCACGCGGGCCCCTCGGAGCGATCCGGGGGGCCCGACGTGTTTCGTCCGCCGCGTGTGCTAGGCTCCCTCGCTTTCTTCCGCGCCCGGCTCCGCCGGGCGTGATCCCTTGCCGCGGAGGCCCGATGCGTCCCGGAAGCCCCGAGGCGCTGCAACAGCCCTACGACCCGACGCGCATCGAGTCGCGCTGGTACGGCGAATGGGAGTCGCGCCGCGTTTTCGCGCCGCGCGCGACGGGCAAGCCGCCATTCGTGATCATGATCCCGCCGCCCAACGTGACGGGCTCGCTCACCATGGGCCACGTGCTGGGCGAGTCGCTGCGCGACCTGGTCGTGCGCTGGCAGCGCATGGAAGGGCGCGAGACGCTCTGGGTGCCGGGCATGGACCACGCCGGCATCGCCACGCAGAACGTGGTCGAGAAGGCGCTGCGCGAGCAGGGGCGGAACCGCCGCGACATCGGGCGCGAGGCGTTCGTCGCCGAGGTCTGGGCGTGGAAGGAGCAGTACGGCGGCCTGATCCTGCGCCAGCTCCGCCGGCTCGGCATCTCGGCCGACTGGTCGCGCGAGCGCTTCACGCTCGACGAGAACTACTCGCGCGCGGTGCTGCTGGTGTTCCAGAAGCTCTACGAGAAGGGCCTCGTCTACCGCGGCCACCGGATCGTCAACTGGTGCCCGGGCTGCCAGACCGCGCTCTCGGACGAGGAGGTCGAGCACGTCGAGACCGACGGCCACCTCTGGTACGTCCGCTACCCGATCAAGGGCAGCGAGAAGACGATCACCGTCGCGACCACGCGCCCGGAGACGATGCTCGGCGACACCGGCGTCGCGGTGTCGCCCAAGGACCGCCGCTACGCGCACCTGATCGGCAAGACCGCCGTGCTGCCGCTCGTGCGCCGTGAGATCCCCATCGTCGCCGACCCGCTGGTCGATCCCAAGTTCGGCACCGGCGCGGTCAAGATCACGCCCGCGCACGACGCGAACGACTTCACGATGGGCGAGCGGCACGGCCTGCCGAAGCTGGTGGTGATCGACGAGCGCGGCGTGATGAACGACAACGCCGGCGACTTCCGCGGACTCGACGGCTTCGCCGCGCGCGCGCGAGTCGTCGAGGCGCTGCGCGACGCCGGCTACCTCGAGAAGGTCGAACCGCACCGCCACTCGGTCGGGCACTGCGAGCGCTGCGGCACGGTGATCGAGCCGTATCTGTCGCTGCAGTGGTTCGTGAAGATGGCGCCGCTCGCCCAGCCCGCGCTCGAGGCGGCGAAGAGGGGGCAGGTCAAGTTCTACCCGGCGCGCTGGCGCCGCGTGTACCTGCACTGGATGGAGAACCTCCGCGACTGGTGCATCTCGCGCCAGCTGTGGTGGGGCCATCGCATCCCGGTCTGGTATCGCGGCGAGGAGATGCGCGTCACGGTGGACCGTCCCGAAGGCGACGGCTGGACCCAGGACGAGGACGTGCTCGACACGTGGTTCTCGTCGTGGCTCTGGCCGTTCGCGACGCTCGGCTGGCCCGAAGAGTCGCCGGACCTCGCGCGCTACTACCCCAACACGCTGATGATCACCGGCAGCGACAT
>JACOSV010000035.1 GCA_016178725.1 Candidatus Eiseniibacteriota bacterium | reverse complement strand
ATCACGACCGGCAGCAGCGGCTGCTCCGCGAACGCCTGCGCGATCCCGGCGCCGGCGTCGGGCGGCAGATACGTGCGCAGCAGATCGAACGGGAGCTGCCACGCGCCCATGATCTGCGCGGGCGACCACACGGCGACCGCCGCCCCCGCCGGCCAGCCCGCCCGCACCGCGATCGCGATCGCCGCGGCCGCGATGAGGCCGATCGCCGCGGGCGCGAGCCGCCGGACGCGCTCGCCCGGCGTCGCGCGCGGCGCGAGCTGCCATTCGAGCACCGCGATCGCCGCGGGCAGCACGGCGGCCGTCTCCTTGGAGAGCGCGGCGAGCAGGGCCGCGGCGCCGGCGAGCCCGTGGCGGCCGCGTGCGTAGAGCAGCAGCGCCGCGGCGCACCAGAACATCGCGATGAGATCCTGCGCGCACGACACCCAGGCGAGCAGCGCGCTGCCGGCCGGGAACACGACCAGCGCGGCCGCGGCGAGCCGCGCGGCGCGCGGTCCGGCGAGGTCGCGCGCGAGCTGCGCGAGCATGAAGACGGTCGCCGCGAACGTCGCGGCGTTGACGAGGTGGAATCCGCCCGGACCGAGGCCCGCGATCCTCCCCCACGCCCAGAAGTAGAGCTCGCGCGAGACCGGCCGGTAGTAGCCGGGGATCCCGAACCGGCCGCTCACGAGATCGCCGAGCGGAACGCGCAGCGCGGCGTCGAGCAGCGTGAAGTCGTCGCCGACGAACCCGAGCACGAGCCCGCGCGCGTAGAGGGCGAGGCCGAGCAGCGCGAGCGCCGCGATCGGGATCCACGTCCCGGGGCGCGGCATCGCGGTCACACCGGGACGCCGAACTCGCGCAGCGCCTGGTTGAGCGACGTCTTGCGGTCGGTCGCCGCGCTGCGCTCGCCGATGATGAGCGCGCACGGCGTCCCGTACTCGCCGGCCGGGAAACGCTTGGGCCGGAATCCGGGAATGACGACCGCGCGCGCCGGCACGCGGCCGCGCGTCTCGACCGGCTCGGCGCCGCGCACGTCCACGATCGGCGTCGAGGCGGTGAGCACGACGCCGGCGCCGAGCACGGCCCCCTCTTCGACGAGCACGCCCTCGACGACGATCGCACGCGAGCCGACGAAGCAGTCGTCCTCGACGATCACCGGCCGGCTCTGCGGCGGCTCGAGCACGCCGCCGATTCCGACCCCGCCCGAGAGATGGACGCGGCGGCCGATCTGCGCGCATGAGCCGACGGTCGCCCACGTGTCCACCATCGTCCCCTCGCCCACGCGCGCGCCGATGTTGACGAAGCTCGGCATCAGGATCACGCCCGGCTCGAGGAAGCTGCCGTAGCGCGCCACACCCGGCGGCACGACGCGGACGCCGAGGCGGTCGAGGCCGCGCTTCAGCGGAATCTTGTCGTGGAACTCGAACGGTCCGACCTCGTGCGTGGTCGAGACGCGCATGCGGAAGTAGAGCGCGAGCGCCTGCTGGAGCCAACCGTGCGTCTGCCACGTCTCGCCGGCGGCGTCCGGCGCGGTGCGCTTCTCGGCGACGCGCAGCGCGCCGGCATCCAGCGAGGCGACTGCGCCTTCGACCGCACCGCGCGCCTCGGGATCGTCGAGCGGCCGCGCGCCCCCGTAGGCTTCGGCGATGATGCCCGCCCAGCGCGCGGTCACGTCCGCCGGCAGCGCCGTGCCCGTCGCCCTCGGCGCCGCGCCGGTCGCCCGCGCCGCGCTCATCGCGCCACCGGATCGGCGACGGCGTCGAGCCGTGCCAGCGCCTCGCGGCACTGTTCGAGCGTCGGCACCAGCGCCCAGCGCACGAACCCCTCGCCGCCTTCGCCCATGAACGATCCCGGCGTCGTGACCATGCCCGCCTTGAGCAGCGTGCGCACGAACTCGACGTCGTCGCCGCCCGCCACGCGCATCCAGAGATAGAAGGTGGCCTCGCTCGCCTCGACGTCCCAGCCGCGGCGCGCGAAGTACTCGAGGAACAGCCGGCGCTTGGCGGCGTAGCGGCCGCGCTGTTCGACGGCGTGCGCGTCGTCGCCCCACGCCTCGATTGCGGCGCGCTGCACGAACTCGGGCGTCGCGACGCCGACGTTGGGCCGGAAGCGCCGCAGCGCCTCGATCAGCCGCTCGTCGCCGGCGATGAAGCCCGAACGGTAGCCGGTCATCGCCGAGCGCTTGCTCAGCGTGTGGAGCGCGACCGCGTTCTCGAGCCCGCATTCGAGGATCGTGTGCGGCGGGCGGTCGAACCAGACTTCGGAGTACGCCTCGTCCGAGATCACCCAGAAGCCGAAGCGCCGCGCGACGGCGAGCACGCGCTCGTAGCCGGCGCGATCGAGCACGGAGCCGGTGGGGTTGTGCGGCGAGTTGAGCCACAGCATCGCCGTGCGCCGCCAGACGTCGTCCGGCACGCGCGCGGGATCGAAGCGCCAGCCGTCCGCGCCGCGCAGCGCGACGCGGTGCACGTCCGCGCCCGCGAACCGCGCGCCCGGCTCGTACACCGGATACGCCGGCGTCGGGATCACCACCGTGCGGCGCGCGTCGGCGCCCGCGCCGGCCGGGCCGATCACGGCGAACGCCATCAGGAACATCGCCTCCTTCGTGCCGTTCGCCGGCAGGATGTGGCGCTCGGGATCGAGCGCGACGCCGAAGCGGCGCGCGAACCACGTCGCCGCGGCGGCGCGCAGCTCGGGCTGGCCGGCGACGGTCGGGTAGCTGGACACCGACGGCACCGCCGCGCGCAGCGCATCGCGGATGAATCCCGGCGTCTCCTCGCGCGGATCGCCCATGCCGAAGTGGATGAGCGGGACGCCCGCGGGCGCGAGCTCGCGGCGCATGCGCTCGAGCGTGACGAAGGGATACTCCTCGCCGCCGGTGAGGAGCGGATGGACCGGGCCCGGGCGCCCGGTCATCGCCGGGCCTCGTCGCGCGCGGACGGCGGCGCGTCGGTCAGGAACTCGGTGAGCCGCCGGTGGGCCAGGTCGAGGTTGCCGATCGGGCAGTGCTCGTCCCGCTGGTGCGCCTGCTCGGCGACGCCCGGGCCGAAGTTGAACGCCGGAACGCCGGCGGCGGTGAACTGCGCCACGTCGGTCCATCCCTGCTTGCCCGCGACGGTCGCGCCGAAGCGCGTCACGAACTCGCGCACCTCGGCGAGATCGGCGCACACCTTCCCCGGCGCCGCGCGGTCCACGACCCGGAGTTCGAACTCCGGCGGCACCAGGGTCCGGAGCCTCGCTTCGGCCTGTTCGAGCGTGCGGTCCGGCGGGAAGCGGTAGTTGAGATTGGCGGTGAGCACATCGGGCACGACGTTCTTCGCCCGCCCCGACTGGAGCAGCGTGATCTGCAGCGTCTCGCGGTACGCGCAGCCGCCGATCATCGTCTCGGTGACCGGGAACTTCACGATGTCGGCGAGCCACGGCGCCGCGCGCTCGATCGCGTTGACGCCGAGCCACGGCCGCGCGCTGTGCGCGCTCTTCCCGGTGACCCGGACCTCGGCGTTCATGCTGCCGATGCAGCCGAGCTCGACCTTGAGATCGGTCGGCTCGAGCAGGATCGCGAGCCGCGCCTCGGTGAGCCAGGCGTGCTCGGCGAGCACGCGCTTCAGGCCGTTGGCGTCGAGCGGCCCCTCTTCGGCGTCGTAGAACACGGCGGCGAGATCGAAGCGCATGCGCGCGGGGTCGAGCGACTCGATCAGCGCCAGCATCACCGCGTCGCCGGCCTTCATGTCGCTCGCGCCGAGACCGTACAGCCTGCCGCCCTCGCGGCGCGCGGTCGCGTTGCCGTTCGCCGGCACGGTGTCGAGATGGCCGGCGAGGACGATCAGCGGCCGCGCCGGCGCGCCGCGCGCGGCGGTCGGCCCGCGCCAGATCAGCGAGCGTCCGGAGCGCGTGAGCTCGCCATGGCCGATCGCGGCGAGGCGCGCGGCCACCCAGTCGGCGATCGCCGCTTCGTGGCCGGTTTCGCTCGGGATGTTGACCAGCGTTTCGAGCAGGTCGGCGAGCGTCTCGCTCATGACGGTCATCGTGATCCTCGCGGGACGGGCGACTCTAGCACGTTGCCTCCGGTGCTAGCATCGCGGCATGACGCTGAGCACCCTGCTGCGCCTCGAAGGCCGCGACGCGATCGCGCTGCTCCACCGCATCGGCACGCAGAAGCTGGACGACCTCGCGCCGGGCGGGGCGCGCGCGACGTTGTTCTGCGACTTCCGCGGGCGGCTGCTGCATCGCGCCGTGGCCGGCGTGACGCGCGACGGCGCGGTGTGGCTGCTGCGCGACGACGCGCCCGGCGCCGAGCTGGCCGCATTCCTCGACCGCCACGTCTTTCGTGACGACGTGCGGATCGTCGATCACTCGGCGCGCTTCGCCGTCCAGCCGGCGCCGCCGGGCGCGGGCGGGCCGGCGCTCGAAGAGGATGGCGGCGTGCCGCGAGCGGCGCTCACGAATCACGACGTGCTCGTCGTCCGGGACGTCGCCGATGCGCGGCCGGTGGATCCAGGCGAGCGCGTGCGGGCCGCGCGTCCCGCGCATGGCCACGAGATCGTCGCGGCCTTCACGCCGTTCGAGGTCGGTCTCGCGCACGATGTCCATCTCGACAAGGGCTGCTTCACCGGCCAGGAGGCGCTCATGCGCCTCGTCACGTACCGGAGCGTGCGCCGCCGGCTGGCACGGATCGGCGGCGATGGTGCGCCGCCGCCGGCGCCGACCGATCTGCGTGATTCGCGCGCGGGCGCCGAGGGACCGGGCGCGGTCGGCGTGCTCACATCGGCGGTCGCCGACAGCGCGCGCTGGATCGGCCTCGCCGTGGTGCGAAACGACGCGCTCGAACCGCCGCGACCGCTCACGATCGCGGGCGGGGCCGCGACCGATCCGCCCGAGCCGCTCCCGGAGACGCGCGCGCTCGGCCGGCCGTAGCGCCCTCACGCCGTCACGGGAATGTGCGGCGCGCGGACGCGCGCGCGGCCGAGGAATGCGATGGCGGCGTGCACGCGATCTCCGATGGGTTGGTCGGGCATGGTCGCGCAGAACTCGGCGGCCCGTCTGGCCTGATCGGCGCGGACACCGAGTGATCGAAGCCACGGGATCACGCTGCGATCGGGGTCATCTTCGGCGGCGGCCGGTGCGGCCGCCGATCGCTGCTCGATCTTGCTGCGGATGAACTCGGCGCCGAACGTCTGCTTCGCTTCCCACTGATTGTGGGTGCGGCAGCGGAGCCGGAGGTTGCTCACGGTCGCATCGCCGCCCCGCGCGAACGGCACGATGTGGTCGAACTCGGTTCGCGCCCGCGACGCGCAGCGGCGGCCGTCGGCACTCACGAACGTGCACCGGCCGCCGTCGCGCTCCCACACCGCCCGCTTTACCTCGGCCGGGATGTGGCGGCGGTCGGGTTTCGTCCGCCGCGTTCGACGTTGCGGCCGATCCGT
>JACOSV010000030.1 GCA_016178725.1 Candidatus Eiseniibacteriota bacterium | reverse complement strand
TCCGTTCTTCTCCGTTGCCTCGTCTCGATCATCAGTGGTGAACAGAAAGACTGCGGCCACCCCGAAGGGTGGCCGCAGGAGACAACAAGTGCCTTGACCTAGGGTCGTTCCATATCAGTTGAGCAGCACGCCGCGGCGCGTGAGCGTCTGTGCGCCGGCCTTCATCTTGTAGAAGTACACGCCCGCGCCGACCTCACGGCCGTCGGTACCACGACCGTCCCAGTCGAGACTGTGCGGACCGGCTTCGAACACACCGTCGGCCAGCACTGCTCTCCTGCGTCCGGAGATGTCGTAGATCCCGATCGACACGTGATCGCGCTTCGGCAGCGCGAACGTGATGTGCGAGTTGCGTCCCGGGTTCGGCGCGATCGCGAAGCTGACTTCCGCCGGAACCTGATCGCCCACGCCCAACACGCTGTTCACCGTGATGTCGGCGTCGTTGCGCGGCTGGAGGCGGAACGTCGTCCCCACCACCGCGAACGACGTCTGCAGTAGGGCCGTCACCGAGACGTACTGATTGAGCGTCGGGTCGAACGTGCGGGTGGCGTTGTTGTCGACCAGGATCGTGTCGCCGTTGACGGGATACTGTCCGGCGACCAGGAAGCTCTGGCCCGCCGTGCGCTCCTCGACGGTCTTCACGTCCTGCGCCTTCACCAGCATACCCTGATAGTCGTCGCCGGTGTCGAGGGCCTGGCTCACGTCGCAGGTCGTGTCGCGCAGCACCGACACGGCCTTGACCACGGCGGCCGGCACGGCGACGACGCCCTCGTCTTTGACGAACACCGTGCCGACGAGCTCGGTCTCGCCAAAGAACTCCTGAATGCCGCCCGCAATCACGTACTGGTGACCGACCGTGAGCGGCGAGGACACCGCGAAGATCGAGATGCCGCTGCGGGTGCCTCCCGCCGCGGTCTCGATCCACGATGTGCTCCCGATCTTGCCGGTGCACACGCCGCGCGTGCTCATGCGTTTGCCGGTCGCCTGATTGCCGGCCGCCGCGAACTTCGAGCGGTCGGTGCACGGCGTGGCCGCGAGCGCCACGGGATCCGGCGCCTGGACCAGCGAGATCGGCATGACGCCGTTGAAGAAGTCCTTCTCGGCCTGCACGGTCATCGGCTGGCCGTTGTTGTTGTTGACGACGCCGTTGACCTGGACGCCCTCGTTGTCGCCGTTCGCCAAGCCGTTCGTGATCTTGCAGTGGACGACACGCTTGTCCACCTGTCGCACCGCGGCGTCCACGGGGTTGCCCGTCGAGACGAGCGTGAAGTTGAGCACGTTCTGCGCGCTCGCCAGCGTCAGATCGCGGTCGAAGACGACCCGGATGCTGTCGCCGTTCGCGATCGGGAACGCGTCAATCAGCGTCGGCGGCGCCTGATCGAAGATGTCGCTGCCGCTGCGGAGCTGGATGCGGAACCCGCGGGTGCGCTGGGTGTAGATGCCCTGCACCGAGTCGACCAGCGCGCCGATCGGCGGCGGACCGACCAGGGCGAGCGTGTTGCCGTCGACGAAGAGGCTGTCGCAAGGCCCAACCGCGTTGGTCGGGCACAGCACGTTGTCGACGAGGAGGCAGGAGCTGGGCGTATTGAGCGCCGAGTTCTGGTCGGTGCTCCGCACGCAGCGCAGCTTGTTCGCCTGGGTACAGCGCACGAGGCAGCTGATCCACTGCGTGCCGTTCGGGTTGGTCGGCAACTCGCGGAAGTAGTTGACCGTGTTCTTCTGGAAGGGCGGAAGCGCGTTGCCGACGCTGATCCGCCGCACCGCCGGCAGCGGGGCGGTGAACGCGCTGCTGGCGAAGCCGCGCAGCTCGACCTCGCCCTGGAAGTTGTCCATGCGCCCGTACGCCATGAGGCTGTCGCCGAGCGTGAGCGGCGTGCCGAAGGCGTCGCCGAGGAACCGGGGATCGCTGATGTAGTTGGAGCCGCCCGTGAACACGTCCACGCCGCCAAAGGGATTCCCGTCCGAGTTCTGGATGTAGATCGCAAATCCGGTCGGGATCGGGTCGAAGCCGGTGACGATACCGCCGATGCCCCAGACGGTGTCGGGCGGCACCGGATGACAGGCGATCGACGGCAGGTTCGGATTCTTGACGTTCTCGATCCGGACGAGCGTGTCGGGCGACTGGCAACCGACGGGGTTGCTGTTCGGACTGGGAGGCGGGTACTGATTCGCGAACGCGACGCTCGCGGTACAAGCGACCAGGACGAGCGCTCCGAGGAGTCTTGAAACCTTCATTCGCATGGTGAGCCCCTGGGTCACGGGTTGTCGTGGACAACGAAGAGATCAGGACAGGGTCATGCTCGTTGCGGGCTGGGCCTCCTTGCGCGTTCGAGCAGGCGCGGCGGTGGATCCGATGGCAAATCGCTTCCGAGACGTTTTGTGGCGGATCGGCTCAATAGAGGGTAGTGCCGGATTCCCGCTAAATCAATGAAAACATGGTGGTAACAGGCATCAACGCCGTTGCCGGACGGCAACAGGCGGACGCGAGGCCACGGGCCGGACGGCAACCGGCGCGCGTGCGGCCACGGCGCGCGGCGCGATGAAGGCGGGTGCCGGCGGTTCGGGACCGTCCAGACCCATCTGGTGAAACACCTTGCCGAGATAGCGCGGGAGATTGAAGTAGGAGTTCGCGACTCGGATAGGCAGAGTGAACACGATGATCCGCCCCGGTCCCGGCGGGTTCGCGGGCACCGGGACCGTCACGGCGATGGGAATGCTCCGCGGCACCCGCGGCGAGAGCGCGCTGTCGGCCGCCCACAGGGCGACGTAGTTCGTGTCGAGCACCTCGAAGCCGCGCAGCCCGCCCTGATTCGAACGATTCCAGAGACTGTCCTGATAGGCGGGGCTGCGCAGGTAGATGTTGAACAGCACGGCGGGGTTGTTCGCATCGAGCGAATCCACGAAGCCCGCGGTGATGTTCCACGCCACCGTCGAGTCCACTCGGCCGGTGATCGGCGAGAGGATGAGGTCGGTGCTGCCGAGGTAGCGCGTCACCCAGTCGCCGCGCAGCGGTCCGCTCGAGCCGAGACCGTCGATCAGATTGCGGCCCTCGATCAGGAACTTGCCGCCGCCGTCGAGATACGCCGCGATCGCGTCCTGATTGACGTTGAGCAGCGTCGAGAAGTCGGGCTGGATGTCACGATACCAGATGACGGCGTCGAACTGCCTGAACGTCTGGAGCACGTCCTTCGGGCTGCGGAACGGCTGCGTGACCTCGAGCTTGAGCAGGCTGAAGCTCCCCGCCGGCAGATCGCGCGTGACGTTGTTGAGCCACATCGTGTCGGCGCGCACGTTGGCGGGGTTGGTCGCGGGCACGTCGTCGATCAGCAGCAGCCGCGGATGCGGCGCCGGCATCCCTGCGCCGGGCGACGTCGAGGGTGCGCGCACCACCCAGCGCACGCTGTCCCACGGGCTCAACCGGCCGCCGGCGTCGATCGCGCGCAGGTACGCCTGGCGCGGCCGCGTCGTGGCGTACGTCGCGCCGATCTTGAAATCGGTGGTGTCGAACGTGAACGAGTTCCCGGCGACCAGGTGCAGCGCGGCGGGAATCGTGTCGAGCCCGACTTCGAACCGCATCGCACCCGCGTCGCCGTCCGGGTCGTTCCCCGCCCACGTGAGCGTCGCCGACGCGTACGTGGTGTCGGTCGTCCGGAAGCCCTGCATGAAACCGACCGTCGGCGCCGCGTTCGAGAACGAGAAGTCCTCGCGGGCCGGCGTCGGGTCGCGCAGGCCCTTGTCGTCCACGGCGCGCACCTCGAAGACCGGCATGGCGAGACCGCTCGGCGCGAAGATGCTGAAAACCGAATCCGAGCGCGTCGTGAACGCCCACTGCGTGTCCGCGGGCGCGGCGGGATTCTTGAAGCGCAGCTCGAAGCCGACGATCTCGCCGTCGGGGTCCGAGCCGAACCAGTAGAGGTGAACGCGGTCCGGAACCGTGGCGACCGGACCCTGCACGAACAGCGTCGTCTCGGGCGGCAGATCGGCCAGCGACAGCACCTTCTTCTTCGCGCAGCCGGCAAAGACGACGAGCGCGCAGGCGGCGAGCAGCGCGACGATGCGGGCGCGCATCATGACTAGAAACCCTCCCGGTCGGACTTGACGATCAGGAACTTGCCCACCGTGCGTTTGCCGCCGGTGTGGTCCTCGACCGAGTACATGTAGAGGCCGGTCGCAGCGGCCTGGCCTTCCTTCGTGATCATGTTCCAGGCGAACGTCGTGCCCGAGAGCGTCGGCGCCGAGACGTCGAGTTCGCTGGCCGGGTCGTAGACGCCGCGCGCGCCCTCGCCGTGGTACGACGAGCCCTGGAACTCGGTCTGATAGACGAGATCGCCCGAGAGCGTGTAGACGCGCAGCGTGCAGCGCTGCGGCAGGTTCGTGAACCACAGGTAGTGGTCGCGGACCTGCTTGCCCTGGTCCCACTTCGCCTCGACGCGGTAGGGATTCGGGAACACGTACACCTTGCCCGCCGCGAGCTCGCCCGCCGCCGGCGCCGGGATCGCCTCGACTTTGTTCTGGCTGACGCCGCTCTCGAGCGATTCGATTTGCACGTTGCCGAGATCGTACGAAGTGATCGCGGCGAAGTACTTGAAGCCGTTGCGCAGGCCCGTGACGGTGTAGCGGTAGTTGTAGAGGTGGCCGTCGATCGTGGTGTCGCGATGCACGCCGGCGAAGCCGGTGTTGAACCCGGTCGTGTCGTGCGGCGGAAACGCCTCGTCGAACTGGGCGATCCGGTGCAGGTTGTTGCGGTCCTCGCCGAGGTAGAGGCGGTAGCCCTCGAAGTCGAGCGGTACCGGCCCGGTCGAGTCGGGCACGCTCTCGGGGAAATCGTCCCAGTGGAGATCGAGCGCGCGGTCGCGCGCGACCACCTTGAGATTGGGCGAGGGCGGCGGCACCGGCACGATGTAGTCGCGGTCGAACGCGCGCTGGATGAAGCGCGCATGGTCCTGGATGTCCTGCACCTCGACGCCGCCGACCAGCGCGTAGTCGACGACCACACTGTCGCCGGGATTGATTTGTGTGAACGGTCCGACGCACACGAGATCCACCGGGTCGCCGGCGAACGGCTGGAACATGGGGTCGTTCATGTCCGCGGCGGTCCCGGCGCTCATGACCTTGTAACGCTTGATGTCGGTGGCGCGGGCCGTGTCGCCCGGCGACCAGTTCCACGCCGCGAGCGTCACCTGCTTCGTGCTGATCGGATCGGGATGCGTGCCGAGCAGCTTGACGCCCACCCAGTACGGCACGTGGTTCCAATTGCAGTTGATCGGGATCGGCGGCAGCTCGCAGTAGTGCTCGCGGAACAGCCGCAGCGAGTCGTCGTACTGCACGTATTTTTTGCGGAACCAGTTGCCGCCCGGCGGCCAGGTCGAGTACTCGGCCTTGTTGCCGCTCGCGAGCTCGGTGTAGAGGCCGACCCAGACGTTGGCGAGCGGCGGGCCGATATTCTTGATCACGTACTTGAACACCACCGAGTGCTGGAACTGCGAGAACGACCAGGCGTAGTTCACCTGCCGCACCAACACGCTGATCGGCCGGTGGTTCTCGCCGTTTCCGACCGAGTTGCGCTTGGCCGGCAGATCGCTGAACAGGCTGATGTTGTCCAGCTCGCTCACGGCCTGCTTGCTGTAGCGCGGGTCGTGGATCAACGTCGAGCGCTGGAGGATCGCGTTGTCGGCCGGCGTGAACTCGGAAGACTGCTGGGCGCTGCTGCCGTTGACCGCATCGAGCGCGCCGGTGGTGACGCCGACGAAGGCGCCGGAATCGTCCACGGCCTGGGCGCCGATCCACAGCCCGCCGCGCACCATGTGCTCGAACTTCGAGCCGAGCGGGTATTCCATTGACGGCGAGCGGGCGCTGAAGCTGTTGCCGATGAAGCCGTAGTTGCTGATCGCGACGCCCATCTGATTGTTGTCCACGGTGCGGACGGCAAAGAGGATCGAGTCCGCGGTCGTGGCGGATACGACCGGCGCATGCCTCGCGCCGCGCGCATCGGCCGCATGCGCGCCCGCCGCGGCGGCGAGCGCGAGCGCGAATGTCGCGCACCCGAGCTGGGCGGATACGCGCGTCACTTGCGCCTCTGATAACGCACGACCTTGGCGGCGGCGCGATCGGCGACGTAGACGAGTGAATCGTCGGCGGCGACTGCCACGGGGTCGGCGAGCGGCTGACGGTCGGAGTCGGGCTCGACGTTGACGCGCTGCACGAATGCCCCGGTGGGATCGAAGCGCAGCACGCGGCGGCCGTTGCGGTCGACAACGTAGATGAAGCCCGCGAGGTCGAGCGCCACGTCCGTCGGCCCGGTCAGCACGGTGTCCTGCCCGCCGTCGATGAAGAAGAACCCGGTGCTCGACGTCGCGTCCGAGAGCTTCTGCACCCAGCCCTTGCCCTTGTCGGCGGCGAACAGCGCCGGGCCGCCGAGCACCGACGCGCCGGCCCAGTAGATGCCGCGCGGATCGGTGAGCGTCCCGAGCCCCGAACCGTCGTCCACGACGTAACCCTGGTCGCGCACCCAGCGGCTCGTTCCGGGCATATGCGGATCGGCGCCCGTGCCGGCGGCGACCGGCAGGTAGCGGTTGATCCGGAACTTGAACGAGCGGGTGGTGATGCGCGCGTCCTGCGGGTCGGGGATCAGCACGATCTCGGTGCCCGAAACGTAGACGCGCCCCTGCGCGTCCGCCGCGATGCCCTCGACGTACGCCATGCTCGTGTCCGTGAACGTGCTCACCGTGTCGCCGCCGAGGAGTCCGAACTGGCGCACGCGCCAGTAGGTCGTGAGGTCCGCGACCCTCCCGGTCGATGGATCGCGCGCGAGCGTCGTGTCGCCCTGATCGAGCACGAACACCTGATTGGCCCCGGAGCACAGCGCGTGCGGGTTGAACAGCGTCGGGAAGACGATTCCGGGAAGGGGATCGGGCACCGGCGGGCGCGCGCGTAGCGCGTAACCGAAGACGGCGCCGCGCGGCGCGGTGCCGACGCCCGGCGACTGGAAGAGCAGGAACAGCTGCGTGCCCGAGCCCTGCGTGAGCAGCAGGTCGTTGATGCCGGTCATGCTCTCCCACGTCGCGCTCATCTGATAGCTGTGGTCGGACGGCACGAGGCGCCCGGCGCGATTCTCGGTCGGGAGCGCGAACGGCGTGCCGCACCCGGCGAGCGCCGCGGCGAGCAGGAGGAGCGCCGAGCGACGGCGCATCAGAAGCGGATCCCGAGCGTGACGCGGTTCACGGCCCCGAGGAAGCCGCCGTCGGTGTAGGCGTAGTCGAGGTTGCCCTGCCACGAGCCGATGCTCGCGACGACGCCGGCGCCTGCGGAGAACTTGAGCGCGTCGGCCGTGAAGTTGTAGCCGCTGCGGAGCGCGAGGCGTCCGAGCCACACCCACTCGAGCCCGGCCTTCACGACCTGCGCGTTGTCGGCGGGCTGGTTGGCCTCGAGGCTCGTGGTCAGGCGCTGCGTCGAGTTCTCGATCGGCTCGAAGGCGATGCCGTAGCGGAACACGGTCGGCGCGTCGAAGCCGTCGTACGTGCGCAGCTCGTCGTCGGCGGTGCCCTTGATGCCGTCGGGCCCGGGCGAGACGAACGTGCCGCCGGGCTTCAATTCGGGCGCGAAGTTCGAAAGCGACGTCGCGATGCGCACGCTGCCGAGGCCGAGGTAGTAGATCGAGCCGACGTCGAACAGCATCGTGCTGGTCGTCGGATTGCCGACGTCCTTGCCGAGATCCTCGCGCAGGTACTTGGCGCCGAATCCGACCAGCAGCTTGTCGGTCCAGCGCCGCGCGTAGGCCACGCCCGCGATCACGTCGGAATAGACGAACGTGCGCCCGGTGCCGAAGGGCTGGAGCTCGGTGGTCTCGTCGATCGCCGTCGAGAGCGCGCCGAACTGGAAGCCGAGCGAGCCGCCGAGCTTGCGCACCGGGACCACCCACGCGATGTGCTCGAAGCGGATGTCGGCGGGCCACTCGACGTGCGAGAACGCGATCTCCTGCCGCTGTATCGAGGCGAGGCCGGCGGGATTCCAGTAGATGGCGCTCGGATCGTTGGCGACCGCGACGAAGCTCTCGCCGAGCCCGGTGGCGCGCGCGCCGACGCCGATCTTGAGGAACGTGCCCGACGCGGTGCCGGCGCGCTGCTCGCCGAGCGTGAACTGGGCGCCGGCGGGCGCCGGGTACAGGAAGGAGATCGCCAGCGCGATCACGAGCCACGCCGGGAGACGCCCGGGGACGAGGCGCGAGCGATCAGAAGTCGACATCGAGCGACACCTTCCATTGCGCCTTGGGGCCGTAGTTCGACGGATCGTCCACCTGCGACTGCTTCGTGAAGTCGTTCACGTTGAAGCCCGCGTCGGGGTTGTACTCGCCCACGCCCCACGCGCGCCCCTGACCGGTCAGGCGATCCACGCGGTTGACGATCGGATTGTTGAAGATGTTGGTCGCCGCGACGCCGAAGTCCACGCGCTGGCGCCACAGGTGGAGCGCGTGGTTGAGCTTCATGTCCACCGTGATCTGGAACGGGCCGTTGCGAGAGTTGGGCTCGGCGACGATGGACGAGACGGGCCCGAAGATCGGCGTGTACGCGCGGCCCGAGTGGCCCTGGATGTACCAGTTCATGCCCGACTCCTTGAGCCAGCCCCAGCCGGCAGGCGTCTTGTCGGCGAAGCGCAGGTCGAAGTTCGCGGTGACCTTGTGCGGTTGGTTCCAGCTCACGAACGTCTCGGAGAGCCGCGTCTCGGCGGCGCTGAATTCGTTCAGCTGCGCGACCTTTGCCTCGTTGGGGTCGCTGCTCTTCCCCTTCGTCTGCGAGTACGTGTACGAGATCTTGCCCGACCAGTAGCCGCTGCCGCGCCGCTTCTCGAGCTCGAGCTCGAAGCCCTTCGAGCGCGCGAAGTGCCCGTTCAGGTAGACGAGGATCGGCACCAGGTTCGAGCCCTGCAGCCGCGTGAACGTCGTCGAGACCGGATAATCGTAGATGTCCTTGACGAAGAACGTGGCGTTGAACGCCGAGCCGGTCGTGAACTCGTGCTTCGCGCCGACCTCGTAATTGATCGAAACCTGGGGGTTGAGGTTCGGGTTGCCGAGCAGCGGGAACGACTCGCTCGAGATGGACGTGAGCTTCGAGTAGACGTATCGGTACGACGGGTTCTGCGTGAACTCGCCGTAGTTGAAGAAGAACGAGCTGTGCTCGGTGATCGGGTGCGCGACGATGATGCGCGGCGAGATCTTGAGCTTGTAGCGCCGGCCGAAGAACGCGTGCGTCTGATCGTAGAACTGCGTGCGCGTCTCGGGCGTGATGTTGATCGTGTCGGCGGGATCGGCGAGCGCGCGCTCGGCCTCGCGGCCGACGAACCAGTAGTCGGCGCGCATGCCGACGTTGGCCGTGAAGCCCTCGTACTCGAGCTTGTCGCGCAGGTAGAGGTCGCCCACCCACGGGTGCACGCGCCACAGGTCGTGCGCGCCGCCGAGGTTGTCCGGGTCGGGCACCCACGGATCCTCGATGGTCACGTACTGGGCGGTCTGCGACTGGTGCTCGAAGCCGAACTCGACCTCGTGGCGGTGCAGCCGCTGCGTCATGCTCC
Organism: Candidatus Eiseniibacteriota bacterium; assembly: GCA_016178725.1. Taxonomy (GTDB): domain Bacteria; phylum Eisenbacteria; class RBG-16-71-46; order RBG-16-71-46; family RBG-16-71-46; genus WS-11. The sequence goes on along the minus strand of JACOSV010000030.1, from coordinate 19,979 downwards.
ACTGCAGGCCGATGATCGAGGTGCGCCGGTCCTGCCACGTGTTCGCGTCGCCCGAGTCGTAGAAGTAGTCGCTGCGCCGCGGATCGCCGGGTGGGAAGAGCGAGATGTCGTCGGGCGGCTGGTACTGCGTCCACGGCTTGCCCTGCACGTCCTGGCGCTGCGCCGAGAAGTAGCGCGAGAGCTGCATGTCGGTGAAGCCGGTGGTCCCCAGCGTGCGCCGCCACTTGAGCGACGTCTGCACGTTGTCCTCGAAGATCGTCGGCGCATGGTCGATGCGCCGCGACCACTGCCACGGGTACGAGGGATCGCCGGCGTCGCCCGCGGCGTTGATGAACGTGCGGCTGAAACCCTGGTCGATCGCGATGCGCTTCGAGAGATCGAGCGTCCACTTGTCGGCGGACGTGGGCTTCCACCCGAACGAGACGCGCCCCGCCCAGTTGTTGTCCTCGGACGGCGCCCAGCCCGGTCCGTAGGTGAGGATGCGGTCGAGGAAGCCGTCCTCGTAGCTCGAGTGGAGCCGGGTACCGCCCGGCAGCTTGTCGATGCTCGGGAAGCGCGTCGAGTACTGCTGGCCGGAGAGATCCATGAACCACGTCATCTGCCCGATGCCGGCGGGCGAAGCCACGAACGGACCGCCCATCGTCAGCTGATAGCTGCGGAAGCCGTAGCCGCCGGTGGTGCTGGTGAAGCCGCCCTCGAGCCGGTCGCTCCCCTCCTTGAGCCGGATGTCCACGACACCCGAGAGCGCGTTGCCGTAGCGCACGTCGTAGGCGCCGGTCGCGACGTTGACCTCGGCGACCGAGCGCGCGTTGAGCTGCCCGGCGGTGGACTGTCCGGTGACGAGGTCGCGGTTGGTGACGCCGTTGACGACGAAGATGGTCTCGTCGGCGCGGCCGCCGCGCACGTGGATCTGATCGTCGTTCGTGTTGATGCCGGCCTGCTGCTGCAGCACGTCGGTCACGGTCTGGACCGGCAGGTTGCGGATGTCGGCGGCGTTCACGCTGCGCACCGTCGCGCCCTGGCGCACCTCGACCAGCCGGCGCTCGGCGTTGACCTCGACCGTCTTCTCCTCGCGCACGACGATATCGGTGAGGGCGAAGGCGAGCGTCACCGTCTTGCCGCCCGCGACGACGACCCCGGTCTGGCTCGCGGGCGAGTAACCGAGGAACTGGACCTTCACCTCGTACGTCCCCGCCGGGATGCCGGTGACGAGGAACTGGCCTTCGGAGTCGGTGAGGCCGCCCTTCTGCGCGCCGACGACGGTGACGGTCGCGAACGGCAGGGCGTGACCGGTCTTCTTGTCGGTGACCTTGCCGGATACGCCGCCGCGATCCTGGGCGCGCGCGGAGGACGCCGCGAACGTCAGGAGCAGGAGCAGGACGATGCGAAACGCTGCGGAGCGGCGCGGGGACATGAGCTCGAGTCGGAGGCCGAAGGGAACTGGGAACGGGGAAGCTAGGTTCATCCGCGCCCCCCGGTCAAGGGTTTGTTGCCCGTCACAGGCCCTCCCGATCCGATTTGACGACCAGGAACTTCCCGCGGCTGATGCGCCCGGTGTCGAGATCCTCGACCGAGAAGATGTAGAGCCCGGTGGCGAGCGCCTGCCCCTGCGTCGTGATCATGTTCCAGGCGAAGCTCGCGCCCGAGAGCGCCGGCGGCCCGGTGTCGAGGTCCTGGAGCGGGTTGTAGAGACCGCGGGCGTTCTGGCCGTGATACGTCGTGCCGTCGAAGCGGGTCTCGAACACGCGGTCGCCGGCGAGCGTGTAGATGCGCAGCATGCAGCGCTCGGGCAATCGCGCGAACCACAGATAGTGGTCGCGCACCTGCGCGCCGCGGTCCCAGCGCGCCTCGACGCGATACGGATTGGGGAAGACGATCGGCCCCTCGCCCTCGCCGGGCGCGGGCAGCGGCACGACGCGGAACTTGTTCTGGCTGATCCCGCTCTCGAGGCTCGAGACGCGCGTGTCGCCGAGGTCGTAGCTCGTCACCGCGCCGAAATAGCTGAAGCCGTCGCGCAGCCCGTGGACGGCGTAGTGGTACTGGTACGGGACGCCGTCGATGATCGTGTCGTGGCGGACGGCGGCGAAGCCGGTGTTGAAGCCGACCGTGTCGCCGGGCGGCGCCGCGTTGTCGAACTGCGCGATCCGCTGCGGATGCTGGCGGTCGAGACCGAGGTAGAGGCGGTAGCCCTCGAAGTCGAGATGGTTGGGCGCGGGGCTGGTCTCGTCAGGCGTGTGCTCGGGCGAATCGTCCCAGTAGTAGTCGACGCGGTTCGCGCCGGCGGCGACGCGGAGCCGCGGCGAGGGCGGCGGCGAGGGCAGCCGGTAGTTGATGTCCGATGCGAACTGCGCAAAGTCGGCGTTCTTGAACAGAGCCGTCTCGTCGTCGCCGCCGATCAGCGCGTAGTCCACCGTCACGGTGTCGCCCGGATCCACCTGCGCGAACGGTCCCACCGAGAGCATCGCGATCGGCGAGCACTGCGCCGCCCCGGGCTGGCAGTCGCGCGGATCCATGTGCAGACCGTCGCTCATGCGCGCGTAGCGCTGCCGGTCCACCGCGAGCGACGTGTCGCCGAGCGTGTGATTCCACCAGTTGAAGCTCACGACCTTGGCTGCGACCGAATCGGGATGGACGCCGAGCAGCTTGACCGCCGACCACGGGGGCACCGCGTTGAAGTTGCAGAAGCCCGGGTACGGCACGCTCTGGCAGTAGTGCGCGCGGTACATGCGCCGCGTCGTGTCGTACTCGGCGTACACCTTGTAGTACCACGAGCCGGCGCCGGCGGTCGCCGAGGGCGGCCACGTCGGGTACAGGTTCTTGTTGCCGATCGTGAGCTGGACGAAGAATCCGACGTAGAGATTCTTGAGCGGCGGGCCGTGGTTGACGATGCTGAAGCGCATCACCTCGAAGTCCTGCGCGGCCGGCAACGAGAAGCCGAGCGTCGTCTGGTTCACGACGACGTCGAGCGGCTGGTGCGCCTCGCTGAGATAGCCCTGCGGCCCGCGCGCCGGCTCGTCCGAATACGCGCAGACGAGATCCTCGTCCGAGATCGCGAGCTTCGAGTAGCTCGGGTTGTTGGGGATGCGCGAACGTTCGAGCACCACGTTCCCCGCCGGCGTGAACTCGGTCCCCGAGAGCGCGTTCGTGCCCTGGTTGTCGTCGATGATCCCGGTCGAAACGCCGGTGAAGAGCCCGGTGTCGGAGACCGCGACGGCGCCGACCCAGAGCCCGGCGCGCGACATGTGCTCGAACCCCGACCCGAGCGGGAACTCGAACGACGGCGTGCGCGAGTTGAAGTTGTTGCCGAAGAATCCGTAGTTCGAGACCGTGAGCCCGACGCGGTTGACGCCGGTGATCCGCACGGCGTAGCGGATCGAATCCGCCGCGGCGGCGGTCGCGGACATCGCGGCCGGGTCCGCGCCGCGCGCCGCCGCGCGTACCGATTGAGGCGCGGCGGCGCATGCGGCGGCCAGGGCGAGGACGGCGGCGAGGGCGGCGGCGGGGAATCCCGCCGTGCTGCGGCGGGTCACAGGCTCGTCACGCCGCGATCGTAGTCCTCCGGAAACTCATCCATGAAGATCCGGTCGATTTCGAGGCTCACGTTGCGCAGCATCCGCGCCTTCTCTGCGTACGGCAGGAAGGCGCTCTTGAAACCCATGATGATGATGCGCTTGACCTCGTAGGGGCTCAGCTTGAACGCGCGCGCCGCGAGGAGGATCTCCTTCGAGACGCTGGTGTCCGAGATGAGCCGGCTGTCGGTGTTGAGCGTGACGCGCAGTCCCTGGCCCAGGTAGAAGCCGAACGGATGGTCCTTGACGCTGCGCACCGTGCGCGTCTGCACGTTCGAGGACAGACACACCTCGAGCGGAATGCGGTGGTCGTTGACGTAGCGCATCAGGTCCTTGTCCTCGCGCAGCCGCGTGCCGTGGCCGATGCGATGCGCTCCGCAGTAGTGGAGCGCCTGCCCGATGCTCGCCGGCCCGAACGCCTCGCCGGCGTGCACCGTGGAATTGATGTTGCTCTTGAGCACGAGCTGGAACGCGGCCCGATGCGCCTTCGCCGGATAGTCCTTCTCCTGCCCGGCGAGATCGAACGCGAGCACGCCCTTCCCCTTGTACGCGACCGCCAGCTCGGCGAGGCGCAGCGACGTCTTGGGGTCCATCGAGCGGATGCCGCAGATGATGACGCCGGTCGTCATCCGGTGCGCGCGGCCGCCGTCGCGCAGGCCGGCGATCACGGAGTCGACGATGTCCTCCCAGCCGAGCCGGCGCTTGCGGTGCAGGATCGGCGAGTAGCGCACCTCGAGGTGTCGGACGTTCTCGGCCGCGGCGTCCTCGGCGAGCTCGAAGGCGACGCGGTAGAGCGCCTCGCGCTCCTGCATCACGCTCAAGGTGATGTCGAAGATGCGCAGGTAGTCACCGAGGCTGCGCGTGCGCGGACCGGCCTTGAGCAGGCGCGTCAGCGCGGGGAGCTTGCGCGTCGGCAGGCGCACGCCCTGCGCGTCGGCCAGCTCGAGCACCGTGCGCGGCCGGAGGCACCCGTCGAGGTGGCAGTGGATGTCGGTCTTGGGGAGGCGCCGGATGATGCGCTCGGTCAGGCGCACGCGCGCTCCACGCCGCACGTGGCGATCGCGCCGGCGGCCGGGCTCACGTCGCGCGCTGCTCGAGCGCGGTGATCTTCTGCACGCGCCGCTCGTGGCGGCCGCCGCCGAAGGACGTGGCGAGGAACAACCGCACCATGCGCGTCGCGGCGCCGCGATGAACGACGCGCGCGCCGAGCGCGAGCACGTTCGCGTCGTTGTGCTCGCGGCTGTTGAGCACGGTCGCGTCGTCGTGGCAGAGCGCGCAGCGCACGCCCGCGACCTTGTTGGCGGCGATCGAGGAGCCGATGCACGCGGCGTCGACGATCACGCCGCGCGCGGCGCGGCCGCTCGCGACCTCGCGCGCGACCAGCGCAGCGAAGTCGGGATAATCCACCGCGTCGGTCGAGTGCGTGCCGCAATCGTGCACGTCCCAGCCGAGCTCGTCCGCGATCGCGCGCTTCAGCACTTCCTTGAGCGCGTAGCCGCCGTGATCGGAGCCGATCGCGACGCGGCGCGGCGCGGCCTCGGGCGCGGGCGCCGCGCGTACCAATTGAGGCGCGGCGCCGAGCGCGCGGTCCACGGCTTCGCGCACCAGCCGCCGGACTTCGGACTCGTTCACGCGCATGGTCGGCGGAGTCTAGGAACCGCTCGGGGGACGGTCAAGGCGCGCGCGCGGCGAGTCGCGGCCCGGAACGCGCGCCGCGCGGCGCGTCCGCGAATTGGAACGCGCCGTCCGCGCGCCTTAGAATCGTGACGCGCTCCTGCCGAGTCCACGCCCGAGGGCCCTCGTGAACCGTCGCGTCCGCCTCGCCCTGCTGTCGCTCGCCTCGATCCTGTGCATCGCCCTCGCGCCGCGCACGACCATCGCCGCCTTCGCCCCCGACACGCTCACCGACAGCACGTGGACCGCGCGCTGGAAGCTCGCCAACGGCCTCGACGTGTCGGTGCGCGACATCCCCGGCTGCCCGGCGGTGGCGATGGTGATGGCGTTCCGCGCGGGGCGCGACCTCGACCCCAAAGGGCGCGAAGGGCTCGCCGATCTCGCCGCCGAGGTCTACTTCACGGGCCCCACGGGCGTGGCGCCCGAGCGCACGCGCAAGGATCTCGACAGCATCCGGCCGCTCGGCTGGAACCTCCAGGTCACGCCGCGCTTCTCGCTGATCGCCGAGGTGGCGAGGAAGGAGCAATTCCCGGCCGTGCTGCGCGAGATGGCGGCGCGGCTCGCGGGCGTCACCGTCACCGATTCGCTCATGGCGCACGCACGGCGGACCGTCAACGCCGAACAGGCGCAGAAGTATCTGGTCCAGCCCGATCTCACGCTCTACAACCGCCTGCGCGACGTCGCGCTCGGCCTCGGCGACGCGGCGCTGCTTCAGCGCGTGAGCGGCCGCGCGACCGCGTCGGTGACCGCCGCCGAGATGCACGGGCGTCTGAAGACGCTCTACGTGCCGGCCAACGCCACGCTCGCGCTCGCCGGCGACTTCGCGGGCGTGGACCTGCCGGCGCTGATGCGCAATCTGTTCGGCGCGATCCCCGCCGGCGCCGAGGCGGCCGAGCCGCCGCCGCCGCACCTCACCGCGACGAAGCGTGTGATCCCGCGCCCGGGCCTCGCGGCGCCGCTCGGCGTCGCCGGCGTCATCGCGCCTGCGATCACCGACTCCTTGAGCCCCGACTTCTACATGAACTGCCTGCTCATCGGCCACTACTGCGAGGACCGCTGGGGACCGGCGCAGCCGCCGATCGTGACGCGGTTCAAGTACTCGATCTTCGCCGACCCGCAGCTCGCCCAGTTCTTCCCGCCGGTGAGGACGGACGAGAACGACGCCGACCAGCTGGGCGTGGGTCTCCAGGACGGCATCGAGATCCTCGCCACGACGATCATCGAGCCGCGGACCTACCACGAGATCCGCGTCAACCACCAGTGGGTGCTGGGCGGCCCGCTGTCGCCGGGGCTGGTCCAGCGCTGCCGCGAGCACCCGGGCACGCTGTTCACGATCGCGAACACGCTCGCCGTGCGCGCCCTGTGGGGCGACGCGGCGTTCTGGAAGCGCTACCTCGATCGCTTCATGTCGCCGTCGATCACGGGCGGCGGGACGTGGACGGCCTATTTCCAGTCGCCGGACAACATCGTCCGGATGCTGCTCGTCCCGGCGAAGCGCTGACCGAGGGTCCATGACGCGGCGCATCCTCATCGGCATCGCGGGAGGCTCGGGATCCGGCAAGACGCTGGTCGCCCGCACCATCGTCCGCGAGCTCGGCTCGAGCCGCGTGGTCATCATCGACCAGGACTCGTACTACAAGGACCTCGACGACATTCCGTTCCGCGACCGCGAGGCGCGGAACTTCGACCACCCGGACGCGTTCGACAACGAGCTGCTCAAGCGCCACGTGCGCGACCTGATCGAGGGCCGCGCGATCGAGCAGCCGATCTACGACTACGCCGAGCACCGCCGCTCGCCCGAAACGCGCCACATCGGCGAACACGTCGTGATCGTGCTCGAAGGGATCCTCATCTTCGTCGACCCCGAGCTGCGCGCTCTGATGGACATCAAGCTGTTCATCGACGCCGACCCCGACGTGCGTTTCATCCGCCGGCTGCGGCGCGATCTGGTCGAGCGCGGGCGCTCGGTGGACAGCATCATCCGCCAGTACGAGGAGAGCGTGCGGCCGATGCACATGCAGTTCGTCGAGCCGAGCAAGCGCTACGCGGACCTGATCATCCCCGAGGGCGGCCACAACAAGGTGGCGATCGATCTGGTGAAGACCAAGATCCGCGACCTGCTGCGCGAGCGCGTCCCCGCGGAATCCGCCCGCACCTAGATGGGCCTGCCGAAGGCGGAGTGCAGATCATTCGCCCGCGCGGGCTCGCGGTCCGCGTGTGCCGGTTTCGATCCGACCCAGCAGCCGTAACAGGCCGTCGAGGACGGTCAGCGGATGCGGTGGGCAACCGGGCACCCAGAGGTCCACCGGGATGCCGTCGGGGACGCCGCCGGCCGACTCCGGACTGTCGGCGAAGGGCCCACCGCCGATCGCGCACGCGCCGACCGCGATCACCAGGCGCGGATCGGGCACCGCCTCGTAGGTCTTCTCCAGGGCCAGCCGCATGTTGGGGTTGACCGTGCCGGTGACGATGATGCCATCGGCATGCCGCGGTGATGCCACGAACTGGATCCCGAAGCGCGCCAGGTCGAACACCACGTTGCCGAGCGCGACCAGCTCCGCCTCGCATCCGCCGCAGCTGCCGGCGACCACCGAGCGCAGCTTGAGCGAGCGGCCGAACAGCCGCCGCGCCCGGCCTTCGAGCGCCCGCGCCAGCTCCACCTCGCCGGTGGGCGTGACCAGTCCGCCGCGGCTGCCGGTCGCCATGCGGTGGTCGCGCGTGTAGGCGATCGCCCCGTGGGGGCAGGCGGCCGCCTCGTCGGGGCTGAACAACGCGGCGCCGAGATCGAGCGCCGGGCCGTGGGGCCCGAGTCGGAGCATCGTTGAGGGCATGCGCGCCGCGCAGTCGCGGCAATCATCGCCGCAGCGCGAGCGATCGAGCGTCGGCCGGCCACGGAAGCGCTCCGGGAACTCCGCAGGCCCATTCGGAAAGCGCAGCGTGCGCGTGCCCCCGAGCCAGCGATCGCGCAGCATCTTCAGCATGGCCCCATCCTGACTCCACCCCTCACAGGTCATGCCCCGCATAGGACAGGTTGAAGCTCTTGTTGCAGAGCGGGAAGTCCGAGATCGTGTTGCCGGGCATCGCCGCCGCGAGGGCGCTCCAGTTGTGGAACGACGGATCCTTGATCTTGGCGCGGCGAATCGCCCCACGTTCGTCGGTGAGCACCACGTGGGCGATCTCTCCACGCCAACCCTCGACCAGCGCCACCGCGAGCTCTTCCGGCGCCAGCGGGCCGCCCGCATCGGCGCGCGCCACGCCGCGCGGAAGCGCCCGAATCTGCTCGATCAGGAATTCGAGAGAGCGCTCCACCTCGAGGCGACGCAGCACCGCGCGCGCGGCCACGTCGCCGGCCGCGGCGGTGGCGATCGGGATGTGGGCGTAGCGGAACGCGCCCCACGGATGGTCGCTGCGCACGTCACGCGCGAACCCGCAGGCCCGCGCGGCCGCTCCCACCAGTCCCAGATCGCGACAGACGTCGGATGGAACGACGCCGACGCCCTCGTATCGGGCCTGTACCGACTCGGCCGAGAAACAGTCGTCCGCGGCGCGGGCGAACTCGGCCGCGACCCGGGTCAGCACATCGACCATCGCCGCCGCCATCTCCGCCGTCACGTCGAACGCCACGCCCCCGGGACGCACCAGTCCGCGACCGTAGCGATTCCCCGAGAGGGTCAGGAGCAGGTTGAGGCAATCACCGCGCAGGCGTCCAAATGTGGCCGCGGCCGGCGCATAGGCAATGTCGCCCGCCATGGCTCCGAGGTCGCCGATATGGGCGGCGAGGCGCTCGAGTTCGAGCGCCGCGGCCCTCACGGCCTGCGCCCGTGGCGACTTGTGGACGCGGCCGAGAGCCTCGAGCGCGCCGCACCACGCCTCGGCGTGGCCGATCACGGTATCGCCGGCGATCGATTCGGCGACCAGCATGGCGCGGACGGGAGTGAGGGTTTCGAGCAGCCGTTCGACTCCGCGATGCTGGTATCCGAGCACGATCTCGAGGAACAGCACGCGCTCGCCGTGCGCGTGGAAGCGGAAGTGACCGGGCTCGATGATCCCGGCGTGAACGGGCCCGACTCCGACTTCGTGCAGCTCGTCGCCATCGATGCGAAAGAACGGATAGTCCTCGCGGTCCACGGGCGGCACGCTCCGACCGCTCGGCAGGTGATCGGGCGGATGCCGCCGGAGCGGCTTGAGCCACGGATGGCCCTCGGGCGTCACGGCGCACTGCTCGGCCACCTCACGCTCGAAGACGTGCGCCTGCGGACACTCGGGCGTCAGCGCCGGATAACGCTCCTCGACGCGGGCGCTGGTCGCGTCGAGTTCGCCGCGGGCATCGTCGGCGAGCACCGCCACCAGACGCGTCTCGCGGTCGCCGTCGGCGAGACCGAAGAGCGAGACCAGGCGCGCGCCGGCACCGACGGCGTCGATCACGCCGGAGCGAAACGCGGCGATCGGTCGGCACGGGACCGCCGCCCACGGGATGCTGCGCCGGTTTCGAAGCGCCCGGCCGGTGGCAACGGTCACGGTGCCCCTCCGCCGAGCGTCGCGGCCGCCGCGGCGAGCGCCTGATGGAGGCCGGCGGGGACGTACAGACCGAGCAACAATATGAGCAGCATGAGCGCCAGCGGCGGGGCGATCAGCCAGCGGTCCTCCCGCTCGGGCGACGGTCGCGGTGCCGCGTTCGCGGCACCCAGCACCATGCCGAGCATCGATGCGCCCATGGCCATGAAGACCGTGGCTTCGAGCACCACCATCACCAACGCAATCCACAGCCGGCCCGCATGCACCGCCCCCGTCAGCATCACCACCTGGCCCGGGAAGACCGCGAACGGCGGCGAGCCCGTGATGGCGAACAGGCCGACGACGAACAGTGTTCCGGTCACCGGCAATCGTTTCAGCAGACCCGTGACCTCGGCCGTCTGCTTGGTCCCGAATCCGATGAGGATGTTTCCCGCAGCGAGAAACAGCATCGCCTTGGCCAGCGAGGCCCCGAGCATCTGGAGCAGCGCGCCGTATGCGGCGACCCCCGAGAGCCCGACGCCGATCGCCAGCAGGCCCATCTGCTCGACGCTCGAGTAGGCGAGCATGCGCTTGTAGTTCTCCTGCCCGAGCAGGAACGCGGCCGCGACCACCAGCGAGAGGACACCGAAGCCGATGAGCAGCGGCCGGGCGAAATCCGCCAGGCCGGCCGCGTGCACGACCTGAAACCCGCGCAGCACCGCGAGGAACGCGGCGTTGAGGAGCGCGCCGGAGAGCAGCGCCGAGATCGGCGACGGCGCTTCGCCGTGCGCGTCGGGCAGCCAGGTGTGCATCGGCGCCAGCCCCATCTTCGTGCCGAAGCCGATCAACAGGAACACGAAAGCGGCGCGCAGCCACGCCGGATGCAGGCCATGGGCATTCGCGATCAAATCGGGAAGCATGAGCGTAGTCGGGCCGCCCGAACCCGCCAGCTGTGCGGTGGCAAGGAAGAACGTGCCGAGCAGCGCGAGCGCGATGCCGACCGAGCAGATCATGAGGTATTTCCAGACGGCCTCGAGCGACCGGCGGTCGGTGGGATCGTAGATGAGCGGGGCCGTCGCGAGCGTCGTCGCCTCCATGCCGACCCACAGCACGCCGAAGTGGCGGGTGAGCGCCACCAGCGACGCCGAGGCGAGGAACGCCAGCATGCAACTCACGAACGCATGGCCGCCGCGGGGGGCCTCGCGGCGTAGATACCCGACCGCGTAGCAGGCCACGGCAACGAACACGACGCTCACCAACGTCAGGACCAGACCGCCGAGCGGATCGAATGCGAGCCATCCGAAGCCGGGCGCTCCGGGTCCGAACCGCCACGCGAGCGCCACCAGCGACAGGTGGGCCAGCGCACCGCCCAGCAGCCACACGGTGCGCCGCCCGGGGTCACGATCGAACCAGGCGCCGAGCGCGCCTGCGACCGGGAGAACGACGATCGCGGCGAGCAGCATCAGTCCCGAAGCTCCGTGAGCCGCCTGGAGTCCTGGGTCTCGAGCTGGCGATGGATCTGGAACACCACGAGACCCATGATGAAGACGCCGACGAGCACGTCGAGCAGCACGCCCATCTCGACCAGCAACGGGATCGCCCCGGCGAGCGTCAGGCCGAAGACGTAGATCCCGTTCTCGAGCATCAGGTAACCGATGACGAGCGACAGGGCCTTGCGGCGCGTGGTGAGCACCACGAACCCCATCATCAGCGAGGCGAGCGAGACCGGCACGAGCCCGGGGAGCACCGTCGCACCGGCATGCGGCAACCGGGTCGCGACGCCAAAGGCGACGCCGACGGCGACCAGCCCGAGCACGACCATCCCGATGGGGCCGATCGAAGGCTCCAGCTCGCGACGTACCTCGGCCTCGCGGATGGCCCACGAGAGCACCCGCGGCAACACGATCGACTTGATCGCGATGGTGCCGAGCGAGAGCACGACGGTGTGGACGCCGATCGCGGCTCCGCTCGCGAACGGCAGCAGACCGAGGAGCACCCCCTGCGCCGCCATGATCCGTATGCAGGTGCTGAGCCGGTCGGTGACGAGGACCGCGAAATCGGTCATCAGCACCAGCAGCAGCAGCACCTCGCCGGTGCGCTCCATCGCTATCGCACCCGGAGAATGACGCCCAGAGCCGCGAGCGCCGCGGCCCCGGCGAGGAACTGCGGCACCTGGACGAGCCTGAGACGCGCGAAGGTGGATTCGATGACGCCGACCAGCACGGCCACCACCGCGAGGGCCGGGATCAGCGCCGCGACGGCCAGGGGCGTGGGCCAGCCGGTGCGTGGCATCAGGGTGTCGACCACGAGCGCGGCGAACAGCGCGAACTTGAGTGCCGACCCGTACAGGAGAAACGCCAGATCGGGACCGCTGTGGTCCAGGATCGTCACTTCGTGGATCATCGTGAGCTCGAGATGGGTCGCCGGGTCGTCGACCGGGCCTCGCGAAGCCTCGGCAAGCATCACGACGAACAGGCTCACTCCGACCATGGCCAGCGACGCAGGCGCCTGTGCCCATCCGCGGTCGATCGCGCCCCCCAGCATGCGGCCGAGCGACAGCTCCCCGGTGGTGAGCGCCAGCGCGGCGAAACACAGGAACAGTGCGGGCTCGATGAAGCTCGCGAAGGCCAACTCGCGGCTTGCGCCCATGCCCTCGAAGCTCGACCCCGTGTCGAGCCCGCCGAGGGCCAGGAGCATGCGTCCCAACGCAAGGAGTCCGGCGAACGCGATCGCATCGCCCGCAAAACCGGCGAGCGAGCCATGACCATCGAACGGCACCAGCGCCGCCGCGAGCAGCGGGGTGGCGAGCACGGCGATCGGGGCGGCACGGAACACCCCGGTGGTCGTTCGGCTGTAGACGGCGCGCTTGCCGAGCAGCTTCACGAGATCGCGGTACGGCTGGAGCAGCGGCGCGCCGCGGCGGCCGGTGATGAACGCCACCGTGCGGCTCGCGAGCGAGGGCAGCAGCGGTGCGATGATCAACACCACCGCCAGCGCGGTTGTCGCCGAACCGCTCACGGCCGCACCACGATCGGCAGGAACAACAGTGCGAGCACCACGAGCAGGGCCAGCACCACGTAGCGGAGGTAGGTCGTGACGCGCGGCTGTTGCAGATCGCGCAGCCGAAGCAGGAGGCTGGAGAAGCCGCCGAACGCCGGCCGGTAGACGCCGGTGACCGTCTGATCGAGGGTGCGGGAGCGCCACCGCGCGCTGGACGGCCAGAGCCCGGTCAGTCCGAGCGCCTCGATCCGCGTCCGCAACATCGGAGCGAAGAGACTGCTGACCGGTTCGGCGAGGGACGCGGCCGTGTACTGCATCCGCGGACCGGGGCGGGCATACCCGCAGTCCCAGGTCACGGCTTCGCGGACGGCGCTCTTCCGGACGAGCGCCGCCCGCAATGCGGCGAGCAGGGCGAACGCGCCGGTGAGTGCCATGCCCAGGACACCCAGGGGCTGGAGCATGGCGGTGACCAACGTGGCATCCCCGCGGGGGACGAGCGAAGCGACCGGCCGCGCCAGCATTCCCGCGATCGCCTGTGGGAACCAGCCCGCCGTCACGCACAGCATCGCGATCACGGCGAGCGGTGCGATCACCGCCGGACCTGGGGCCACGCGCGACGACTCGCGGACTTCGCCGCGCGGCACGCCGAGCAGGCCGATGCCAATCAATCGCACGTAGCAGGCGACCGAGAAGGCCGCGGTCATGGCCACCGCGACGATGCCGAGCAAGGCGGTCACGCGCGCCGGGCCGGAAAGCGAGAGGGCGGCCTCGAACAGGGCGCGGAAGATGAGCCATTCGCCGGCGACGCCGGCGAACCCCGGGATGGCGGCGATCGAGAGGCCCCCGATCAGGGTCAACGTCCCGAGCACCGGCCAGCGGCGCAGCACACCGCCCCAGCGCTCGAGGTCACGACTCGCGAGGGCATGCGCGATCGCGCCGATGCCGCCGAAGAGCAGAGGCTTGGCGAGCGCATGCGTCCACACGTGAACCAGCGCCGCGGTCCAACCGAGCATTGCGATCCGCGGGGCGCCTGTCGCCTGGCCCATCACGCCCACACCCATCGCCAGTGTCACGAGGCCGGCGTTGTCCACCGTGGAGTAGGCGAGCACGCGTTTCGCGTCACGCTGCACGAGCGCGAGCAATGCACCGCCAAGAGCGCCCACCGCCCCGAGACCCACCAGCACGAAGGCCGCGAACGGATTCGGCGGCCCCAGGAACGGCAGGAACCGCGCCATGCCGTAGAACCCGATCGTGATCATGACGCCGGACATGAGCGCCGAGACGTGCGCCGGCGCCGCGGCGTGCGCGTCGGGCAGCCAAACGTGGAAGGGCACGATGGCGGCCTTGGTGCCGAAGCCGATCAGGACCAGCACGAACAACCAGGCGAAGGGCGCCGCGGCATGAGCCGGAACGCGCGCCATGTCCCAGCTGCCGCCCCCCGGGGCGAGGAGGATGAACAGGAGCAGCAGCGCGCCGGCGGCGATGTGGGAGAAGACCAGGTAGAGGAACCCGGCGCCGCGCGCCGCACGCGACTCCTGGTCGCTCACCACCAGCGCGAAGGAGGCGAGCGTCATGACCTCCCAGGCCATGAGCAGCAGCACCAGATTCGCGGCCAGCGTCACCACGGCCATCGATGCGAGGAGCAGGTTGTATGCGGTGAAACTTGCGCCCGGGGACGGTCCGTCCTCGTGCGCGCGCAGATAGCCGACGCCATAGACGGCGCACAGCGCCCCGATGAGGCACAGTGGCAGGAGGAACGCCGCCGCGAGCGCGTCGAGTCGAAGCGTGAGCGCGCCGTAGGGCACCGACCATCCGGCGCTGAACACCTCGGAGGCGCCCCGCGATGCGATGGCACGCAGCGCCGCGGCGCCGCCCAAGAGCCCGCCCGCCACCGCGGCTGCGGCCCCGAGCAGCGCTGCGCGCGCGGGCTGCCGGCGCGCCACGAACGACGCCAGTGCGCCGGTGAACCAGATCGCGATGGCGCCGAGAGTCGCGATCAACGCGGTCGCCGAGGTGAGTCCAGCTCCTCGTGAGCCATTCCGGCCTCGAGGTACCGGATCCGATCCAGCAGGTCGGCCTCCGGCGATCGCGCACGCAGCAGTCCACGGAGGGTCTCATCGCGCAGCACGAAGCCGAGTCGCGCCAGGATGCGCAGATGCGCGGGCACGGTCGAACTGACGACCGTGAACAACGCGTAGACCGGCTCACCGTCGAGGGCGTCGAAGTCGACCGGGGCACGCAGGAGGCAGAGGGTCACCGTCGGCTCGCCGACCTGCAGCAGGATGGGATTGCGCACGTGGGGAATGGCGATTCCCTCACCGATGCCGGTGGACCCCATGGCCTCTCGCGCCTCGAGCACGGCCAGCACGAAGTCGGGCTCGACCTCGCGCGGCAGCGGCAGGCGGGCCACGACCTCACGCAGGACCGACGCCCGGTCGACTCCCGGGACGTCGTGATGAATGCCGCCCGCCGACAGCATGGTGGCGAGCATCGGGACCGCTTCGGGGCTCTTCCGCTCGCGGTCGAGCAGTTCACGCGAGACGGCGACGCCGTGCTCGGTAGCCCACTCCCAGAGCTCGACCGCGTTGAGGTGGATGCGCTCGTTGAGGCGATGCGCAGGGAGGGCGCGCTCCTTGACCCAGCGATGGACAGTGTCCTCGCTGACGCCCAGATACCTCGCCGCCTCCCGCACGCTCAACTGCATGATCGAAGGCAACAGAGGGTAGGCGGAGGATCAGCGGCCACCGTCGCAGGCTAGAGCAGCGCCGGAAGATGCGTCAAGGCGACGGCCCCGCCGGTTCCGGTGCTCGCGCCCGGACCCGCGCCTGGCACCCCGCACGGGGCGGGCATCCGGTGATCACGTAGAGCGCGACCCGCTCGTCGTCGCAATCGCCGCATTGGCGACGCACCCGCGCCGCGGGTCGAAACGTTTCGACCCGCCGGACGTCCTATCCTCGTGGTGGACTTCCGGCTCGACCCTGCTCCTTCGCCCGCCTCCCCCGATCCCACGCCCGGCCGCGCCGTGCCCTGGCCGCGCGGCCGGGCGCTCGCCGCGCTCGCGGCGATCCTCGGCGTGGCGACGTTGCTGCGCGTCGTCCGCCTCGGGCACGGGCTGCCCCACGTCCTCGACGAGGACTATCCGTTCCGCGTCGCGCTCGGCATGTGGAACTGGCGGACGGGCGCGATCGACTGGAATCCGCACTTCTTCATCTATCCCTCGCTCACCATCTATCTCCACCTCCTCCTGCAGAAGGCGGCGGTCGCGATCGGCACGCTGACCGGACGCTTCGCGGGCCCGGCCGACTATCGCCTCGCGTTCGAGACCGACCCGACGCCGATGGTGCTGCTCGCGCGCGGCTTCGACGTGGCGTGCGATCTCGTCATGGTCGTCGGCGTCGCGCGGCTCGCGGAGCGTCTGCGGCGCGGCGCCGGACTGTGGGCCGCGCTGCTCGCCGCGCTCTCGCCGCTCCTGATCCTCACCGCGCGCGGCATCCACTGCGACACGCAGCTCACCGCGCTCTCGGTGTGGTCGCTCGAGCGTCTCGTCGCGTGGCGCGGGCGGGGCCACGGCCAAGGCGGGTCCGGGCGCGCGACGCTCGCCGCCGCGGTCGTGCTCGCCGGCCTCGCGGCGGGCGCCAAGTATCCGGGCGGCATGCTCGTGATTCCGATCGCGTGGGCGATCGTCGAACGGGACGGGGCCGCGATGAACACGTGGAGCGGGGCGCCCCGCGCCTGGTGGCGCGCGGCGCTCGCCGCCGCCGGCGCGCTCGCGGTGTTCCTCGCCACGTCGCCGTTCGTCGTTCTCGACTTCGCCGGCTTCCGCCGCCACTTCGAACATCAGACCGAACACATGGCGCTCGGCCATCTCGGCCACATCGGCGGCACGAGCTTCGGGTTCGATCTGCAGACGCTCGCGGGCAACCTCGGCTGGGCCGGCGTCGCGACGCTCGCGCTGGGGCTGCTGCTCGCGGTGCCTGCGTTCGCGCCCGACGCGGCGTTCGCGCGCGGCGCGCGCCTCGCGTGGGCGTTCGTGCTGCCGCTCGGGCTGGCGTTCGGCTTCGCCCAGACGCCGATGGACCGTTACGTCTCGCCGCTGGTCGGCGTCGGCGCCGCGCTCGCGACTGCGACGGTGATGGCGGCCGCCGATCTGATGCTGGCGCTCATCGCCTGGACGACCGTGCGTCCATCGCACGCCGAGATCCGCGTGCCGCGCGCGGCCGCGGCGCTCGGCATCGCGGCGATGCTGCTGCCGGTCGGGTGGAGCGGCGTGCTCGCGGGCTGGAGCGGCGGCGGCAGCACGCAGGCCGAGGCCGCGGCGTGGTTCGGCGAGCACCTCGCGCCGGGCGAGCTGGTCGTGCAGGAGGGCTACGGCGCGCCGCTCATGACGCGCGAGCAGCGCGGCGCCGTGCTCCAGAGCGACTACTTCGCGGCGGCGGGCGCCGAGGCGCGGCGGCGCTTCCTCGCGCGGCCCGCGTACCACGCGGTCAACGTGCCGCTCTACGTCGAGGGACGGCCGATGATCCCGGTGCGCGCGCCGTCGGGCGCGGTCGCCGAGGTCGAGCTGTTCCCGTTCGCCTCGGACTTCTGCCGCGTCTACTACGACCCGCGGCTCTACGCCGGCGTGGACTACGTCGTGACGACCGGCGCCGTGCGCGGGCGTTTCGCCGCCGACCCGAAGCGCTTCGCCGAGCAGGCGGCGTTCTACGCGTTCCTCGATCGCGAGGCCGAGCCGGTCGCGCACTTCGTGTCGCACGATCAGACGATCGGCCCCGAGGTGAACATCTATCGCCTCGGCCCGCGCGCGCAGCGGGCACTGACCGATGCCGGCGCGCTGCCGCCGCTCTGGTGGGCGGACATGATCCCGCTCGACTACCGCCGCGCGGCCGATCGCGTCGCGACCGGCGATGCCGCGACGAGCGGCGGCGCCGTGCATTCGGCGGACGGCGCGCTCGCGCCGTGGGTGCGCAGCCTCTCGGGCGTCTACGGGGCGCGGATCGCGCCGTTCGCCCGGAACATGGCGAGCGAGCAGGGGCTGGTCGGACACATCCCGCAGGCCGAGCACCTCGCGAGCGCCAGTCTCGCGATCACGCCCGACGACCAGGAGGCGTTCCGGCTGTACGTCAACTGCGTGTTCCGGCGTCAGCCGGCGCCCGCCGCGAAGGCCACGGTCGAGAGCACGCTCAAGGCGCTGGAGCGTGAGGACGCGCGCGCGGTGGCACTGCGCGAGACCTACGACCGGATGCTCGAGACCCTCGACCCGAGCGGATTCGACAACAACTGACGCGGCGCGCCGCCTCCGCGCCGCCGTTTTCGCGCCCGACGCCCTGAACCGCGCCGCCAATTTCTCGTGACTCCCGCGCCGCCCCGAGCGCTACAATCGAGGCCGTTCGTCCGGGCCCCGCGCCACGGATCGGCATGGGCGTCGAGATTACCCAGCGCCGCGCGGAGGCTGCCGTGTCTCGGATCGCTTGGTCCCCTTCGTTCTTCCGCCTCGTCGCTCTCGCCTTGACGATTCCCTCCGTCGCGCATGCCACGTGGCAGACGAACGGCAATCCCGTGTGTGCCGCCGCCGGAGTCCAGAGCGCCCCAGTCGCGATCGCCGACGGTGCCGGCGGCGTCTTCGTCGCCTGGCTCGATCAGCGCCCAGTGTCTCCCGGCATCTACGCCCAGCACGTGCTTACGGACGGGACGACCGGGTGGGCGGCGAACGGTGTGCTGCTCTCGGGTGCGACCGTCGCCAATCCGCCACGAATCATGTCGGACGCCGCGGGCGGCGCGCTCATCGTGTGGCCCACGGGCCCCGCGATCTACGCTCAGCGCGTCGATGGCAACGGCGTGATCCACTCGGGATGGCCCGTCGACGGCAGGCTCATCACCAGTGATGTCACCTCGACGGCGAACTTCGGCGCGGTGACCGACGGCGCGGGCGGCGTCTACTTTACGCGCGACAAGTTCGTGACCGGAGGCTTCAACACGCACTTCATCCGACTTACGCGCATCGACGCCGACGGAAACTTCGTGGCCGGCTGGACCGAGTCCGGCGTACAGGTCGATCAAGGCGATCAGGCGAGCCTGCTCGACCTCGCCGCCGACCCGACCGGTGGTGCGCTCACGGGCACGAACTCGTTCATCGAGCAGGGTACGAACCCACACTACGGCAGGCTGAAGCGTATTCGCCCGAATGCCACGATCGCCTACGACGTGGGCTGCACCATTCTCTTCCCCGGCGCGGCGTCGCAGGGCATCTTTCACATCGCGAGCGCTTCCGATGGGAGCGGTGGCGCCTACTGGACATACCAGAGTGTGGGCGGGACGGGCACCTCCTACTTCGGCCAGCACGTCGACGCCGCCGGCAACGCGCTGTGGAGCTCCACCTATGCCGTGCCCTTCAGCGAGCTGACCGTCGAGGACGGGACGGTCGCCGTCTGGTACGTGGGCCGACCGGCAGGGACCAACCGGCTCGAGGTCCATCGGCGCGATCCCGCGGGCGCGCTGCCCGCCGGCTGGACGAGCGCCGGCGTGGTCGTCTCCCAGCCAGCGACACTCGGCGGCGTCGCCGCGAAGACGTTCCCCACCGTAGTCGTGCTCTGCTGGTCGGAGAACACGACGGGCTCGGGCTTCGCCATCCGCGCGCTCTCGGTCCGCCAGGACGCGGTCATCCCGCCCGGATGGGACCCGGGTGGCAGCCCGGTCTGCACGGCGGCCGGCGATCAGAAGTCGCCGGCCCTCGTCCTCGAGGGCGCCGGAGCGATCGGGTGCTGGGAGGATCAGCGCGCCGGCGCGTCGAACCAGGACATCTACGCCAATCGCATCGAGCCCGCGACCGCGGCTTCGGTTGGCCCGATCGAGATGCCGGTCTTCGGCATCGCGAATGTCGCGCCTGTGCCGGCGAGCGATCGCGTCACGGTCACCTACTCCCGGACCGACGAGAGCCCGGTGCTCCTCGAGGTGACCGACGTGACCGGGCGCATCGTGATCCGGCGCGAGGCCGGGGCGGGCGAGAACCGGCAGGACTTCGAACTCGCGGGGTTCGTGAGCGGCGTCTATTTCGTCCGGGCGACGCAGGGCGGGCGAACCGTAAGGGCGCGGTTCGCCGTGGTTCGCTGATATGGAACGACCCTAGGTCAAGGCACTTGTTGTCTCCTGCGGCCACCCTTCGGGGTGGCCGCAGTCTTTCTGTTCACCACTGATGATCGAGACGAGGCAACGGAGAAGAACGGACGCTTCGACGACGAGTCACGC
>JACOSV010000034.1 GCA_016178725.1 Candidatus Eiseniibacteriota bacterium | reverse complement strand
GCCGGCGAGCATCGTCCGCTGGCCGCGGATCAGCTCCGGCACGCGGGCGAGCCGGCGCTCGGCGTCCGCGGTCACGTCGTCGCGGACGAAGAGGTTCGAGAGATCCGGAGCCACGCAGTCGCGGTTCAGGTGCATCACCTCGGCCCGGACGACCGGCGTGCCGCTCGCGCGCACGACGTGGAACTGCACCGCGACATCGTCGCAGTACGCCTCCTTCACGTGCAGGGCCGACTTGACCTCGATCAACCGCCAGCCGTCGTCGCCCCGCTCGAGCACGTCCACCGCGACAAACGTGCCGTCGGCGACGAACGCAGCCTCGAAGATCGCCGGGGCGCCCGCGCCCATCGCCTCGGCCGTGCGCCGAACGCGCTCCTCGGACTCGGTGTGCGGCACGTCGATCAGCACGCCGCCCGGGAACTGCTCGCGGGCGAGGGCGCCGATCCGGTGGCCGAGCGCGAACGTCGCCTCGCGCTCGGCGTCGGGCACGAGCTCGGGCGCGTCGGGCTCGTGCACGCGCCACCACAGCGCGCGGTGGCAGCGCAGGCCCTGCGTGAATCGCGATTTCGAGAGGCGCGGCGGTTCGTCCACGGCGTGCCGCGCCAAGCCTAGTGCGCGCTCGCGGCGAGCAGCGCCACGAGGTGCTCCTTCCACAGCGCCGGCCAGGTGTGCGTGCCGTGGCCGTGCGTCTGCTCGCTCGCCGGGATGAGCACGAACTTCCCGTGCGGCACCTGCTGGATCAGCCGCTCCGCGATCCCGAGCTCGGGCGGGTTGATGAAGTCGTCGCCGGAGTTGATCGCGGTGAGCGGCGCCGTGATCTTCGCGAGCCCCGGCTCGGGGTTGTAGCTGCGCGAGGCATCGAGCTGGTAGATCAGGTCGTTGGCGTCGGTGCTCGCCATGCGCGTCCGAATCTGCGCCTCGAGGTAGCGGTCCACGGTGTCGCGGTTCGCGAGCTGCCTCTGCATGGGCAGCGGCGCGGCCCCGGCGATGATCAGCATGTCGATCGCGGCCCGCATCCCGGCGCGCGGCGGCGACGTGTACTCGCCGTCCTTCCACTCGGGATCCTCGCGGATCGCCTGCGCCGCCATGTCGCGCCACAGCCGGTTGCGGCCGACGATCGCGGTCGGCAGCGAGGCGAGCGGCATCAGCGCGTCCATGAACGTGGGATGCGTCTCGCCCCACACCCAGGCGTGCATCGCGCCCATGGAGGTGCCCAGCACCAGCCGCAGATGATGGACGCCGAGGTGCTCGGTGAGCGTCCGGTAGTCGGCCTCGACCATGTCGTCGTAGTCGTAGTGCGGGAAACGCATGTGGAGCCCGTCGCTCGGCTTGCTCGAGTGCCCGTGCCCGATGCAGTCCGGCATGATCACGTAGAACCGTGCCGTGTCGAGCGGCGCGCCGGCGCGAAAGAGCGTGTCGGCGAACTGCCGCACCATGAGCGAGCGGCAGTTGCCGCCGGTGCCGTGAATGATGAGCACGGCGTTGGTGACCTCGCCCCGGGCGTTGCGGATCGGCTGCCCGAGCGTCAGATAGTGGAGGCGGAGCGCCGCCAGCTTCTCGCCGGAGCGGAACGTGAAGTCGGTGATCGTCCAGTCGCCCTCGCCGGCGCGCGCCGGCGCGGCGCAGACCAGCGCCGCGATCACCGCGCACGCCGCCGCCGCAGTCCGCACTCGCATCCACGTTCCGATCGCTTTGCGCTGCTCGTTCATCGCGTTCCTCCGGCGCCCGCGGCCCTCGCATCGGCCGTGAGCACGCGCTCGAGTCCGTTCCATGCGATGCGCAGGTGATCCTGGATCGCCGACCAGTCCTGATCGCTGACGCGGCCGTCGTCGCCGCGCCCGTCGCGCAGGATCATCGCCTTCGCCCGCTCGTGCCCGTACGGCTCGAGCCGCTCCGGCGGGACGCGATAGAGCTCGCCCTCGGCGAGATCGAGCGCGTGCGCCAGCGAGTCCTCGCCGACGCCCACGCGGTGCGCGATCCACCACTCGAGCTCGAGCCGCGCCGCGCGCTCGACGTCGAACGGCGTCACGCTCACGGCGCGGACGCTGGTGAAGTAGCGGCGCAGATCGGGCAGCGCCTGCTCGTAGTCGGCGCGCACGTGGCCCCGCTTGAAGACGAACGCCGCGCGCGCGCCCTCGCCGGCGATCAGGTACGAGCGCAGGAACGGCACGTGGAATTGCCGGCGCATGACCTCGGCGAGCTCGAGGAAGAGCGGCAGCGGTTTGCGGTCGTAGTAGGCGCGCCACATCTCGGTGTCGAGGCGCGCGACCCGATCGGCGTCGAAGATGCGGATGTCGCTCCGGATCGGGGCGCCGAGATCCATCGCCACCGCCGCGGCGATCAGCACGCAGGCGGCCGGGACGACCCAGAAGACGTGTCGCGAGGCGGGCACCGCGGCATTCTAGCCGCTGCGGGCGCCCGCCGACACGGGGCTGAAGGCCCGGGCCCGGGCGGCCGATCACCAGAGCATGAGGATCGCGCTCGGAATCGCGGCACTGGGCCTGGCGCTCGCCTGCGTCACCGGCTGCGCCACGGGCGGCGCCGCCCGCGGCGACGCCGCGGCCGCCGATCTCGACGCGCCGCGCGCGCGGCCGGCGGCGCCCGGTGCCGCGCCCCAAGCGGTCATCGCGGAGGCCGATGACGCCGGCGACGGCGACACCGAGGTCGGGCTCGCCACCTACTACGCGCAGCGGTTCGCCGGCCGGCGCACGGCGAGCGGCGCGGCCTACGACCCCGACGCGCTCACCGGCGCCCATCGCACGCTCGCGTTCGGCACGCGCGTGCGAGTCACCAACCTCGCGAACCGGCGCTCGGTCGTCGTGGTGATCACCGACCGCGGCCCGTTCGACCGCAGGCGCATCATCGATCTCTCGCGGCGCGCGGCGCGGACGATCGGCATGCTGCGCGACGGCGTTGCGCGGGTGCGGGTGGAGCCGATCACGGGCTAGGCGCCGGTACGGCGCCGGCATCGGCCGGCGGCGCGGCGCGTCCGATCAGCGCAGCGCGTCGAGGAACGCGTCCATGCCCTCGGGACGCTTCGGTACGCTGCGGTCGAAGAGGATCTGCTTCGCCGTGACCGGTGCGCCGTAGTAGCGCTCGTCGCCCTTGTCGTCCACGGCGATCCGCGCGCCCTCGAGCGACACGCCGGCGAACAGACCCTTGGTCCGCGCGTACGAGTAGATCTCGGCGTTGAGCTTCACGTCGGTCGCGGCCTCGGCGGTGCGGCCGACCGGACCCGCGGCGACGCCCGCCTTGGCGCCGAGCGTGAACTTGCTGCCGAGCAGCGAGCGCACGCCGCGGTCGGTCATGAAGAACAGCACCACGTCCGCCGACTCGGCGCCGATCTGGAGGCCCCAGCTCCCGCCGGTGAGCTGGACGAACGCGACCGGGCTCCAGCCCCCGCCCGCGTCGCGGCAGCAGATGACGCCGCGGCCGAAGCGCGCGCCGAATCCGATCGCGCCCTTGACCACGTGCGGCAGCACGGCGACGCACTTGCAGCCCTCGCGCAGCTGCCTGGGGACGTTGCGGTCGGGCGTGTTGATCAGCTCCTGATAGACCTCGCGCGCGTCGGCGACGCGGCGCTGGAGATCGTCGGCGGCGTGCGCCGGGCGGGGCGCGACGGCTCCGGCGCCGCACAGTGCCGCGATCGCGATCGCGGTGATCGCGCGATGCGCAGGCATCAGGCGCTCACGAACCGCTTCGGGTCCTTCTTGAACTTCTTCGCGCAGGCGTCGCAGCACATCACGTAGTCGTTGCCGGCGAAGCGCACGCGCGGCTTGGTCGCGTCCACGCGGAAGACGACGCCGCTCACCGGGCAGCGCGTCGCCTTGCCGGCGATCGCGCCCGGCTGGGCGACGATGTCGGCCGCGGTGACGTTCTTCGCCGCGCAGGACTTGCCGCACGCGCCCGACATCCCGGCGTCGAACGCGCCGGTCGGGCATCCGGCCGCCGCGGCCGAGGCATGGCTACCGGCCGCGCACGATGCTGCCGTCGCGCTCTTCGCCGCGCACGCGCCCGCGTCGTCGCCGCGATGCTGCGTCGCCCACAGGCCCGTCGCGCCCACGACCAGCGCCGCGCCCGTGATCACCGTGATGACTCTGCCGTTCATGTCGCCCTCCGCCCTCGTTCGGTGTTCCGTGAGCCGCCAGAGTGCGCGGCGAGAGGCGCCGCTGTCAACGGACGCCGCGTCGCGCCCGCGCGTCGGCGCGCGACGGCGGTGCGCTTGACCCACCTCCGCCCGCGACCCAAGATGCGCCGCATGAGCGCCGCCTCCCCGGCCGCCGCGCGCGTTCCCGAACCCCCGACGCTCGACCGTCGCCTCGGCCCCTTCGACGCGACGATGATCGTGATGGGCGGCATCATCGGCTCCGGCATCTTCATGAACCCGGCGGTCGTCGCGCGCATCCTCCCCACCGCGCCGGCGATCCTGGGCGCGTGGATCGCGGGCGGCGCGCTGGCGCTCATGGGCGCCTTCATCTACGCCGAGCTCGGAGCGCGCCGGCCGCGCGCCGGCGGCCAGTATGCGTACCTGCGCGAGGCCTACCACCCGCTGGCCGCGTTCCTCTACGCGTGGGCGCTGCTGCTGGTCGTCCAGAGCGGCGGCATGGCGGCGGTCTCGATCACGTTCGCGCGCTACGCGATCGAGCTCACCGGCTGGGCGCTGCCCGAGTGGCTGATCGCGGCGGTCGCGCTCGCGGCGCTCACGATCGTCAATTGCCTCGGCGTGCGCGCCGGCGGCACGGTGCAGAACGTCTTCATGGTGCTCAAGATCGCGGCGATCGCGATGCTCATCATCTGCGGCGGATGGATCGCGCACGGCGCCGGTGCCGCCTCCGGCGCCCTAGCGCACGCGGGCGCCTCCGCGGGCGGACCGGGCGCGCCGCTCGGCGGCGTCGCGCTGCTCGGCGCGTTCGGCGCCTCGATGGTGCCGGTGCTGTTCGCCTACGGCGGCTGGCAGACCGCGGCGTTCGTCGGCGGCGAAGTGCGCGACCCGCGGCGCAACCTGCCGCTCGGGCTCGTGGTCGGCGTGCTCGGCGTCATCACGCTCTACGTGGCGGTGAACGTGGTGTGCCTGCGCGTGCTCGGCCCCGCCGGCCTCGCCGCGACGCACGCGCCCGCCTCCGACGTGATGCGCGCGGCACTCGGCCCCGCCGGCGCGCGGCTCATC
>JACOSV010000031.1 GCA_016178725.1 Candidatus Eiseniibacteriota bacterium | reverse complement strand
CGATGATCGTCTTCGCCTGCGTCGTGCGGTTGCCCGAGGACAATCAGGCGAAGTTCGCGTACCAGGTGTTCGTCCCGGCGCTGGTCCTCGCCGCGCCCGCGTTCTGGAGCGCGTGTGTCGCCACCGCACGCGCCGGCGCCGCGCGCGCGGCGCTGGTCGCCTACGTGCTGCTCTTCCCGGTCGCGCTCACGCTCCACGGCTACGTCGCCGATCCGGGCCGTACCGCCGACCGAAGCATGATCGAACGGCCGGGTGAGGCGGCGTTCGAGGGCTGGATCCGCGACCACACGCCTCGCGACGCGATCCTCGTGGACCGCGGCTTCGTCGATCTGCTCATGGTGCGCGCCGCGCGGCCGCTCTACGTCGGCACGCCCAAGGGCCCGTCGTGGGCGGCGTTCCCGCTGGATCAGGTCGTCGAGCGCCGGCGCGTCGCCGCGGATCTCTACGGCGCCGCCGCGGATCTCCCGGGCGACCACGACGCCATGGCGCGACTCGGCCGCCCGGTCTTCGTCGTGTTCCGTCCCGAAGACGACCCGTCGACCGCGGCGGCGCGGCGCGCCGTCGCGAGCGCCCCCGGGCTCCTCGCGCCCGTCTACGACGCGGGCGGCTACCGCGTCGTTCAGCTGACGGGGTCCGGCCGGTGACCGCGACGCTCCCGGCGGTCGCCCGCCCCGCGCCGCGCGCGCGCGCCCCGTGGGGGCTCACGCTCGTGATCGCGGTCGCGATCGCGGCGCGGCTCGTCGCGCTCCCGGGATCCACCGAGCGTTCGATGGATGCCGACGGCCCGCATCTCCTCAATGTGGC
The DNA here is from genome assembly GCA_016178725.1 of Candidatus Eiseniibacteriota bacterium. Classification (GTDB taxonomy): domain Bacteria; phylum Eisenbacteria; class RBG-16-71-46; order RBG-16-71-46; family RBG-16-71-46; genus WS-11. The sequence continues at coordinate 58,648 of JACOSV010000031.1, read as the reverse complement.
GCGCTGCTTCGAGCGCGGCCAGGGCTTCTCGAACCCGGCGGCGTGGCCGGCATGGATGAAGCCGGCGCGGCTGCCGATGCCCGAGACGTTCAAGGAACCGGGCTATCCGTGGCTGATCGCCAGGCTCGCGCGCGTGGCGGGCGGGGAGTTCCGTGCCGCGATCCTGATTTCGCTCTTCGCCGGGCTGTTGCTGCCGGTCGCGCTGTTCGCGCTCGCGCGCGCGCTCGGGCTCGATCCCGCCGAGGCGACGCTCGCGGCGCTGATCGCGGCGGCGAGCCCGCTCGGGATCTTCATGTCGGTGCGCGTCACGGTCGACTCGCTGTTCCCGGCGCTGCTCACCGCGGCGTTCGCGCTCGCGGCCTGGCGCCCAGCGCCGCGGCCAGCGTGGGCGGATGTCGCGACCGGGATCGCCGCCGGGCTCGCGTTCATGGCGCGCGGCCAGGCGCTGGTCGCGACGCCCGCGCTGGCCGTGCTGCTCGCCGCGCGCCGGCCGCGCGCCGGCGCCTGGTCCGGCATCGCGATCGCCGCGGTCGCGGCGATCACAACCGCCTCGCCGTTCATCGTTCGCAATCTGCGGCTATTCGGCGTGCCGTTCTACAGCGACGTCGGCGAGTACGGGCTCTGGCCGTACGTGGACCACCTCACGTTCTCGCACGGCCTCGCGCGGCCGCCGGCGCCGCTCGGCTTCGCGCTGACCCACGTGCCCGAGGTCCTGCGCCACATGGGCGAGAGCCTGTTCCGGTTCTGCGTGTACGCGCTCCCGGGCGACATCCTCGGCAACGCGGCATGGCTCGTGCCGCTCGCCGCCGGCGCGGTGCTCGCGCTGCTGCGCGGATGGACGTTCCTGCCGGTCGCGCTCTACCTCGGCGCGACGATCGCGTTCATCTTCGCGATCAACTGGGACGCGCGCTACTGGGCGAGCACGGTGCCGTTCTGGGCCCTGATCGCGGCGCTCGGCGCCGCATGGGTCGCGCGCACGCTCGGCGGACACGTCGTCGCCGGCCCGGTGCGCGCCTCGCACGTCCTGATCGCGGCCACCGCGGTCACGATCGCCGTGCAGGCCGAGGACGGGCGGCGCCAGGTCGCGCGCTTCCTGGCGCCCGAGATGGACGCGGCGATCGCCGAGGCGCCCTTTCTAAGGTCGCACCTCGAGCCCGGCGAGGCGGTGATGGCCGTCACGACGTCGTTCTACTCGTGGTTCGCAGACCGGCCCTCGGTCCACCTCGTCATCGCCGACCGCGCCGCGTTCGCGGCGACCGTCCGCCGGCTGCGCGTGCGCTATGCCGCGCTCCCCACCAGCCGGCTCGCCGAGTTCGCGGCGCGCTATCCCGACGGCCGCCTGCCCGACCTCCTCGTGCCCGACCACGAGGACCCGCAGCGCGACGTGACCGTGTTCCGCGTCGTCGACGACCACTGACTAGGGCCTGCGGTATGATGCTCGGCGCCCCGTCTTCGTCCACACCGCTTCGTCACCGACCGGAGGTCCTGGCCGATGCAGCTACGTGAACGCCCGATCCTCGTCACCGGCGGCGCCGGTTTCGTCGGCAGCAATCTCGTCACGCGGCTGGTGCGCGAGGGCGCCCGAGTCACCGTGCTCGACGACCTCTTCACCGGTCGGCGCGAGAACCTCCCGGACGGCATCGCCTTCGTTCACGGCTCGGTGTGCGACGCGGCGCTGGTCGAGCGTCTGGTCGCCGACCACGAGCTCACGTTCCACCTCGCCGCGCGCAACATCGTCGTCTCGACCCGCAACCCGCGCGAGGATTTCGAGACCAACATCGGCGGGACGCTCAACGTGCTGCTCGCGGCGCGCGCCGCCGGCAACCGGCGCGTGGTCTACACGTCGTCCACGTCGGTCTACGGCAACCCGCGCCACCTGCCGATCAACGAGGACGACCATCTGTCGCTGCTCACGCCGTACGCGGTGTCGAAGCTCGCCGGCGAGAACTACTGCATGGCGTTCTACGAGTCGTACGACCTGCCGACCACGGCGGTGCGCTACTCGAACATCTTCGGCCCCGGCCAGGATCCCGCGAATCCCTACTGCGGCGTGGTCGCCAAGTTCCTCGAGTCGCTGCTCGCCGGCAAGGCGCCGGTGATCCACGGCGACGGCAACCAGTCGCGCGACTTCACGTTCATCGACGACGCGGTCGAGGCGACGTTGCTCGCCGGCACGTCGGACCGCTCGCTCGGCGAGGTGTTCAACGTCGGCACCGGCGTCGAGACGCGCGTGAACGAGCTGGCGGCGACGCTCATCGCGCTGACCGGCGCGCGCGTGACCGCGTCGCACACCGACCGCCGCGACGTGGACAACATCCGCCGCCGCGTGGTCAACATCGAGAAGACCCGCCGCGCGCTGCGCTGGGTGCCCGAGGTGACGCTCGAGGAAGGCCTCAAGCGCACCGTCGAGTGGCAGCGGGCGCGCACGACGCCCGCCGCAGCGCGCGCCGGCGCCTGACCGTCGCCGGCGCCCGAGCGCGCGCCGCTACGGCGCCGCCGAGTCGCGCACCGCGAACACCGTGAGATCGTGCGCGGTGTCGCTCCACGCCGGCACGAACAGGGACGGCAGCCGGCCCCCGGGATAGCGCGCGGCGAGCTCGCCGAGCGCGGACGTCGGGAGCGTCGCCCAGCGCACGCGATGGCTGCGCGCGATCGCCGCGACGCGCGCCGGATCGGTGATCGGCAGGTGGACGCTCGGCCGGTCGAGGCACCACGACCAGTAGGACGTGGTGACCGCCATCACCGCCTCGTCCGGCGCGAGCACGAGGCGCGGATCGTGCCGCGCGGCGAGGGCCGCGGCGAGCTCGGCGGGCGCCGGCTCGGCGGCATCGCGCCACGCGCGCGTCGCCGCGAGCGCGAGCACCAGCGCGAGCGCCGCGATTACGGCTGCGCGCAGCGCGACCGGCCGGCGTTCGAGCCCGATCCGGCGCGCGAGCCACGCCGCGCCGAGCGCGGCCCACAGCGCGAGGAACGGGACGAGGCTCGCGAAGTAGCGCGTCGCCCAGCTCATCGCCGCCATTACGACCGCGCACGGGACGACGTAAGCCCAAGCGAAGCCCCACGCGCGAGGCCGGGCGAGCGCGAGCGCTGCGCCGACCGCGAGCGGCGGCAGCCACGCCCACTGGCCGATCAGCTCGCGCGCGGTCGCGCCGCGCACGAGGTGGACGAGGTTCCGGGCGACGAGCCCGGCGACCATGCCCGGGTGCGCGGCGGCGAACGCCGCGAACGCGGGCGGCCGGTCGAGGCCGTGCGAGAACGCGATCGGATCGAGGTAGGGCCAGACGAAGAACGCGGTCGCGTCGCTGTGGAGCGGCGTGCCGAAGTGCCTGAGGTTGCGGACCACGAGCGGCGACACGACGGCGGCGAAGCACGCGAGCGCCGCCCCGATCCGCGCCGCGCCGCCGGCCGAGCGCTGACCGTGTGCCCCGCGCGCGAGCAGCCACGCGAGCGCAGGGATCGCGATCAGCGCCTGCGTGCGGACGAGGAACGCCGCGCCGAGCAGTGCGCCCGCGGCGCACGCGCGGCCGAGCGCCCGAGGGACGGCGCGCGCGCCGCCCGCGTCCGATCGCGGCGCCGCGGCGAGGAACGCGAGCGTCAGCGCACACACGAACGCCGAGTCCGACATGACGCGCGCCGACGAGACGATCAGCACCGGGCTCGCGGCGGTGATCAGCCCGGCCAGCGTCGCGGTCCAGCGGTCGCCGGTGAGCCGCAGCGCGAGCGCGCGCACGGCGAGCGGCAGCGCGAGCCCGGCCAGCATCGAGATCAGCACGCCGGCGGGGAGGAGGCCGCCCGCGATCGGCGCGAGGGCCGCGATCGCGTACGGGAGGCCGGGATCCTTGAACGTCTCGGGGGCGGGCAGGGTCCGGTCCTCGAGCCACGCCGGCCACGCCGCGGGATTCGAGAACCCATGCCCGCGCGCGACGCAACGCGCGACGTTGAGGAAATGTGCGGCGTCGGGGCCGAGCGCGGTCTCCCGGGCGGCGGAAAGCGCGGGCAGGCGGGCGGCAAGGGCCACCAGCAGGACCAGGAGCGCTCCCGCACGCGGTTTCAACGCTCCGCCCATGCCGGCCCCGGGCCCCGGCGCCGGAAGGCCGGTCCGGCAGGCCTCGGGCACGCCTGGGCCCGGGCTTCGGCTCGTGCGCGATGCAGGGCCCGACCCTCGGAAGCCGCAGGCTGAAACGGGCGCCCGGCCCGCTTCGGCGGCCGGCCTTTCGGCGACAAATCGGGCGTTGAATTGCGTGTCACGACCTTGATAACCTCATCACTGTTGAAGCAGGACCGGGCCAACTCATTTACCAGCGATCGCGGAGGAAGCGCCAAAGCCACTTTGATACTGGGTTCGTAGACTTCAAGACGAGCCAGATGCCGGGCCGCTCTTCGCGACCCGGGCGCCTAGCAGCCGCTAGGTACTGCATCCAGAGGATTCAGCACCTTGGTGTTCCCCCCGTCGCTCGTACTCGATGCGTCCTGGACCCAGTGTGACCGGATGAAGCGAGAGCTTTAAGCCGAGAGGGAGTTTATTCCCCTCGGCTTTTTTGCGGGCGACACAACCGAGAGCGGCAACCATGGAGCCCGACATCTCTGCGATCCCCAGCACGCCCATGGCCGGCGCCGATCCGCATCCTCCGGCCGACGAAGCGCTCCTCGCCATGCTTGCCATGGAGGAGCTCGAGACCCGCCTTCCCGGCGACCGCGCCGGGCGCGCGCACGCGAACGGCCACGCGAACGGCCACGCGAACGGCCACGCCGCCGGCAACGGCTACACCAACTGGCACGCGCACGCCAATGGAAACGGTCATGCCGCCGCGCGCGCGCGCGTCACGCCGCGCTGGGCCGCGGCCCGCGAGCCCGTGCATCCCGGCATCGTCGGCGCGATCGAGCCGGCGCCGCGCATCGATGACGATCCGCGGCGGGCCGTGCGCCGCGAAAGTCTCTACCTGCGCGCGGGCAAACGCTGCTTCGACGTGGTCGGTGCGTCGCTCGCGCTGATCGTCGGCGCGCCGGTCATGCTGCTTGCGGCGCTGGCGATCCGGCTCGAATCACGCGGGCCGGTGCTCTACACGTCCACGCGCATCGGCCGCAAGGGGCGGGCGTTCTCGTTCTTCAAGCTGCGCTCGATGGTGGACGGCGCCGACCGCCATCGCCATCACCTGACGCACCTGAACGAGTGCGACGGGCCGGTGTTCAAGATGAGCAATGACCCGCGCGTCACGCGCGTCGGCCGCTTCCTGCGCTCCACGAGCATCGACGAGCTGCCGCAGCTCTTCAACGTCCTGCGTGGCGAGATGAGCCTCGTCGGCCCGCGGCCGCCGATCCCCGAAGAGGTCGCGCACTACCTGCCGTGGCAGATGCGGCGGCTCGACGTGCGTCCCGGCCTCACCTGCCTGTGGCAGATCAGCGGGCGCAGCCGCATCGGCTTCGAGGAATGGATGCGGCTGGACCTCGAATACATCCGGTGTCAGTCTGCGGGGATGGACTTCCGAATCCTGCTGCGCACCATCCCGGCCGTGCTGTCGCGGGAGGGAGCCTACTGAGGGCTGCGCCCACGAGCGCACGGTCGTCGTCCCACGCCCGGCCGGTCACCGCAACACCGCCCGCCGCTCGCACGGCGCCGCATCCCGCCCCCGTGTCGGCCCTTCGCATCCACATCGCCGCCGCGCTCGCCGTGGCGGCGGCCCTGCGTCTGTTCCGGCTCGGCCATCAGAGCCTGTGGGTGGACGAGGTGTTCTCGTGGATGAGCGCCGACATCGGCCACCGCTGGTCGTGGTCGCATCTGCTCGAGGACGTCCATGGTCCGCTCTACAGCCTGATGCTCCACCTCTGGGGCGGGATCGCCGGCGATTCGGAGTGGGCGCTGCGCCTGCCGTCGGCCGTGCTCGGGGTCGCGCTGGTCGGCGCGATCGCCTGGGTCGCGGCGCTCTGGCTCGGGCGTGAGACGGCCGTGCCCGCGGCCTGGCTCGCGGCCGGCTCGCCGTTCCTCGTCTGGTACGCGCAGGAGGCGCGCAACTACACGGCGCTCATGCTCTGGGTGTGCGTCGGCTCGGCGCTGCTGCTCGGCCTCGCGCGCCGGCTCGCGCCCGCGCGCGTTGCGGGCTACGTCGCCGCGGCCGGGATCGGCGTGCTCTCGAACCTCTCGTTCGCGATGATGGCGCCGGTGCACCTGCGCTGGTGGCTCGGGCCCGCGGGCGGGCGGCTGCGCCGGCTGGCACTCGCCGGCGGCGTCGCGGTGCTCGTGCTCGCGATCGCCGCGGCGTGGGTGCCGCAGATCGCGCGCATCTGGGACTGGAAACGGCTCGATCCCGCGCATCACGCCGCGGCCGCCGAGACGCCGCTGCGCGGCGCGACCACGTTCCACGCCGCGGCGATTCCGTTCGCCGCGTACACGTTCGCGGTCGGACCGACGCTCGGGCCCCCGGTGCGCGCGCTGCGCGTCAGCGCCGGCCTCGCGACGCTGCGGCCGTGGGCGCTCGAGCTCGCGGTGAGCGCCGTCGTCTTCGGGCTGCTGATCGCGCTCGGATTCGCGGCGGTCCGACGCCGCGATCGCCTCGGCGACGCGCTGCTCTGGCTCGTGCTCCCGGCGCTCGTCGTCAGCTACTTCGCGATGCAGAACTTCAAGGTCTTCCACCCGCGCTATCTCGCGGTGAGCGTGCCGGCGTTCATCGCGCTGCTCGCCGCGGCGTTTGCCGATCTGGGCCGCTCGCGGCGGGTCGCGCTCGCGGCGCTGGTCGCGGCGCTGTGGACGGTCTCGCTCACGCGGCTCTACTTCGACCCGCGCTTCGCGCGCGAGGACATGCGCGGCGCCGCGCGGTGGGTCGCCGCGCGCGCGATGGCCGGCGATCGCATCGTCGCGGCCAACACGGCCGAGCTGCTCGTCTACTATTATCGCGGACCGGTCCCGGTCACGCCGTACTGGCTCGGCTACGCCGCCGACGCCCGACTCGCGCCGCGCTTCGAAGCGGCGGCGGGCGAGGCGCCGTCGGTGTGGGTGGTGTTGAGCCGCGCGGAGGACTTCGATCGCGCCGGCGCGTTCGCCCGCTATCTCGATCAACGGTATCCGGCGGCCGAGCGCGCGACGTTCGAAGGGGTCCGGGTCTGGCACATCCGGCGCACGCCTCCTTCGCCCGCGCACACCTGAACCGCCGGCATTCGCTCCACGCAACGATCAGCACTCGGGAGGCAAGCGGAACCATGCGCGTCGTGGTGGTCGGTTTGGGGTACGTGGGCTCGGTGTGCTCGGCCTGCCTCGCGAGCCGCGGCCATCACGTCGTCGGCGTGGACACCAGCGACTGGAAGGTGGGCCACATCCGCGACGGGAAGAGCCCGATCGTCGAGGCCGGTCTCGCGGACCTGATCGCCGAGTCGAAGGCCGCCGGACGCCTGACCGCGACCACGCGCATCGCCGAGGCCATGCCCGGCGCCGACGTGGTGCTGGTGTGCGTGGGCACGCCGAGCGCCCCGGACGGCGGGCTCGATCTCGCGCACGTCAAGCGCGCAACCGCCGAGGTCGGCGCGGCGATCGCGGGCTCCGGGCGCTTCACGACCGTGACGATGCGCAGCACGATGCTGCCGGGCAGCGTCGAGGGCGAGCTCCAGCCCGTGCTCGAGCGCGCCGCCGGCGGCCGCGCCGGCGAGGCGTTCGGCCTCGCCTACAATCCGGAGTTCCTGCGCGAGGGGAGCGCGGTCGCCGATTTCTTCGGCGCCGGCTACACCGTGATCGGCGCCGGCGACGAGAAGAGCGCCGCCGCGCTGCGCGCGATGTACGAGGGCGTCGGCGGCGAGATGCTGGTGACCGCGATTCGCACCGCCGAGATGCTCAAGTACGTCAACAACGCCTACCACGCGCTCAAGGTGTCGTTCGCGAACGAGGTCGGCCGCTGGGCGAAGCGCGAGGGGATCGACAGCCATCAGGTGATGGCGCTCTTCTGCCGCGACACCAAGCTCAACCTCGGGCCCTCGTATCTGAAGCCCGGGTTCGCGTTCGGCGGCTCGTGCCTGCCCAAGGATCTGCGGGCGATGAACCAGCGCGCGCGCCGCCACGATCTCGTCCTGCCGGTGATCGCCTCGATCCTCGAGTCGAACGACCGGCACGTGGACGAGGCGGTGCACCTGATCGAGCGCCTGAAGAAGAAGAGCGTCGGCGTCCTCGGGCTCTCGTTCAAGGCCGAGACGGACGATCTGCGCGAGAGCCCGATCCTGCGGGTGGTCGGCACGCTGGTCGGCAAGGGCTACTCGGTGCTGCTCCACGATCCTAACGTCGACATGGAGCGCGTGCTCGGCGCCAACCGTCGCTTCGTCGAGGACGAAGTGCCCTACCTGCCCGAGCGCCTGCGCGCCGACATGCGTGACGTGATCGCGGGCAGCGAGGTGATCGTGGTCGCGAACCCCGGCGCGGCGTTCGCCGGCGTCGGCGCGATGCTCGCGCCCGGGCAGGCGCTGGTGGACCTCGCGCACGCCGTCGATCCCGCCACCGTGACCCGCGGGGAGTACCATGGCCTTGCGTGGTAGGGTCCTGCACCTCTCGGAAAACCTGACCCTGCCGTTCGACCGCCGCGTGTGGATGGAGCTCAACGCGCTGCGCGCCGCGGGACTCGAGGTCTCGGCGATCTGCCCGACCGGCGACGCGCATCCCGCGCGCTTCGAGATCATCGACGGCATTCCCATCTGGCGCTATCCCGCGCCGCCGCCCACGCGCGGCTTCCTCTCGTACGTGTGGGAGTTCCTCTACTGCTGGCTGTGGACGGCGTGGCTCACGATGGTCGTGCTCGTCACCCGCGGCTTCGACGTGATCCACGCCGCGAACCCGCCCGACACGTTCTGGGCGATCGCGCTCCCGTACAAGCTGCTCGGCAAGCGCTACGTGTTCGACCACCACGACCTCTGCCCCGAGCTCTACGTCGCGCGCTTCGGCGAGGCGCGCCAGGGGAGCCTCGCGCACCGCGCGCTCGGCTGGCTCGAGTGGGCGCAGTTCCGCACCGCCGACCTCGTGATCTCGACCAACGAGTCCTACCGCCAGGTGGCGATGGCGCGCGGCGGGGTCGTGCCGGAGCGCGTCGTGGTCGTGCGCAGCGGGCCGAGCCGCGAGCGCTTCGCGGTCGTGCGCGCCGTGGACCCCGCGCTCAAGCGCGGCCGGCCGTACCTCGTCGCCTACCTCGGCGTGATGGCGCCGCAGGACGGCGTGGACCATCTGCTGCGCGCCGCCCAGCACCTCGTGTGCGTGCGCGGCCGGAAGGACGTCACGTTCACGCTCATCGGCGCCGGGGATTCCTTCGCGGACCTGCGCGCGCTCAACCGGAAACTCGGCCTCGAGGCGTTCGTCCATTTCACCGGGCGCATCCCCGACGAAGAGGTCGAGGTGACGCTCGCCACGGCCGACGTGTGTGTGAGCCCGGACCCGCGGAATCCGCTGAACGACGTGTCCACGATGAACAAGGTGCTCGAGTACATGGCATGCGGGCGGCCGGTGGTCGCGTTCGACCTGCGCGAGCACCGGTTCTCGGCGGGCGAGGGCGCGCTCTACGCCGAGCCCAATCGCGACGAGGACCTCGCCGCGAAGATCGGCGAGCTGCTCGACGATCCCGAGCGGCGCGCGCGCATGGGCGCCTACAACCGGCAGCGGTTCCTCGAGCGCATGGCGTGGGAGCACAACGCCGGCGAGCTGATCCGCGCCTACGAGCGACTGTGCGGAACGAACGGCCGGTGAAGCTCCTGCTCGCGGAGAGCGGCACGACGCTCGGCGGCACCGAGCGCGTCGTGTGGGAGATCGCCACACGGCTTCCGTCCTCGCGCTACGAGGTCGCCGTGTGGCTCGCGGACGCGCCGGGCGTGGATGAGCTCGCCGCGTCGCTCGCCGCACGCGGCATCGCGGTCACGCGCGTCGCCGAGGTGGACTCGCGCTGGGACTGGGCCGGCATGCTGCGCACGTTCCGCGCGCTGCGCCGCCACGCGCCCGCGCTGCTCCACATCCATCACGTCTGGCCCGCGGCCGACCGCTACCTGCCGGCGATCGCCCGCGCCGCGGGCGTCCCGCACGTGGTCGTCACCGAGCACATCGTCGGCCGCTCGCATTCGGGCGCGCAGCGCGCGCTCAAGCGCCGCGAGCTCGATCGGGCGGACGCGGTGACCACGGTGTGCGGCGCGGTCGCCGATTCGCTGGTGCGCGACTACGGCGTCGAGCGCGCGCGGCTGCGCGTCGTGCCCAACGGCGCCGATCCGCCGGACGAGGATGACGAACATCCGGCGGCGCGCCGGCTGCGCGACGAGCTCGGCGCCGGCCAGTTCCGGCCGCTGTGGGTGTGCGCCGGGCGTCTCGAGGAGCAGAAGGGCCACGCCGTGCTGATCGACGCGCTCGCGCAGCTCAAGTCGCGATCGCTCGACTTCGTGTGCGCGATCGCCGGCAACGGCGCGCTGCGTCAGGCGCTCGAGCGCCGCGCCGAGTCGCTCGGGCTCGGGCGTTCGCTGCGCTTCCTCGGCCAGATCGAGGCGATCGGCCCGCTGCTCGCGGCCGCCGACGCGTGCGTGCTGCCGTCGTTGTGGGAGGGCTTGCCGCTCACGCTGCTCGAGGCGATGGCGCGCGGTCGGCCGACGATCGCGAGCGCGGTCGGCGGGATCCCGGAGGTCGTGGACGACGGCGTGACCGGCCGGCTCGTGCCGCCCGGCGACGTCGGCGCGCTGGCGGCGGCGCTCGAGGACTTCCATCGCCGTCCGGCCGAGTCGCGCGTGCTCGGCGCGGCCGCCGCGGCGGAGGTGCGCGCCGAGTACACGTGGCCGCGCGTGGTCGAGCGCTTCGAAGCCGTCTACGACGAGGTGCTCGGCCTCGCCAGCTTCGCGCCCGAGCATCGGCGCCCGGCGCGAGCCGCGGCGCGCGGCGGTGCGCGGTGAGGATCGGCGTCGTGGTGTCCTGCTACCGTCAGGAGCGGTTCCTCGCCCGCACCGTGGCGGCCATCGAGCGCGCGCTCGCGGGACGCGAGTGGAACGGCGTGCTCGAGCTCGCGGTGCTCGGCGGCGAGCCTCTGCCCGCGCTCTCGGAACGGTGGCGTGTGGTCTCGGCGTTCGATCCTGTGACGGGCCGGCCCGGCCGGCCGCTCACGCCCGGCGCCGGACGCATGCTCGGCTTCGCCGCCTGCGGCGGCGACTTGGTGCTCTTCGTGGACTCCGACGTTGAGGTGGACGCCGACTGGATGGACGCGGCGATTGCGACCGCCGCGAGCGGACCGTCGCCCGCCGGCGTGTTCGGGCGCATCGAGGAATGGTTCGTGGACGGGACGCGGGAGTGGAGGAACCGGGACGACATGTACGCCACCGGGGACCGCGACACGGATGTCGGCTACTTCGCCGCGCTGGCGTTCTATCGCCGCGACGCGCTCCAGGCGGTCGGCGGATACGACACGCGCCTCCACTCGGACGAGGACTTCGAACTCGGCTTGAGGCTCCGCGCCCGCGGCTTCGTGCTGCGCTCGCTCGGCCGGCTGGCGGCACGCCACTGGAGTCCGCCGCGCCCCAACGTTGCCGAGCTGGGGCGCCGCTGGCGCACGGGCATCTGCTTCGGCCAGGGCGAGGTGCTGCGGCTCTACGCCGGTCGGCGCGGGTTCGGCGCGTTGCTGTGGCGCCAGCGGTTCTTCCTCGCCGCCATCGCCCTGTGGTCGCTCGGCGCCGTGGCGCTCGCGGTGTCGCTCGTGCGCCAGGATCTGCGCCCGCTCGCGGCGTGGGCGGCGACGCCGCTCGCGGTGATCGCGCTGATGGCGGCGCGCAAGCGCAGCCTGCGGCTCGGGACGCTGTCCCTGCTCACGTGGACGGTGCAGGGCGCGGGGCTGATCGTGGGTCTCGTCCGGCGCGAGGACGATCGCCCGGCGCGCCCGGCCGCGGAGGTGCGATGCTGATCCACGGCGCCACCGACAACGACATCCATCCGCCCCGGTTCGGCGGCGCGCAGCGTTCCTTCGGTCTCTTCCGCGGGCTCGCCCGGCGCCACGACGTGCGCGTGCTGTGCGTGGTGCCGAACCGCAACCGCGGCGCCCGCGACGAGCGGATCGACGGCGTCGCGATCGCGCGGCGCAAGGCCTGGTACACGTCGCTGGCGTGGCGGCTCGAGCGCGCGCGGGTCGCGCCGCTCTTCCTCGCCGCGCACGGGCACGCGGCGCGGCGGACCGCGTTGCTCACGGCGCTTCCCGGCGCGCCCGACGTGATGGTCGCCGATCTCCACCTCGCCGCACTGCTCGGCCGTTCGGGCGGCGCGGGCGCGGCGTTGCGCGTCCTGCACGCCCACAACGTCGAGTACGATCACTTCCGCGCCGCCGGCCCCGCGCTCGCGATGTCCGGCGCATGGGCGGCGCGGCTGCGCGCGATGGAGGCGCGGGCCGCGCGCGGCGCGGACCGGATCGTCGCCGCCAGCGACGAGGACGCGGCGCGGCTCGCGACGCTCTACGACGTCCCGGCCGAGCGTCTGATCGTGGCGCCCAACGGCTACGACGAGCGCGAGGCGCGGCCGGCCGCGGCCGAGGCGCGCGTGCGCGCGCGCGCCTCGCTCGGGATCCGCGGCGACGAGTACGTGGCGCTCTTCGTCGCGTCCGACGTCCCGCACAACCGCGCCGGACTGGCGCTGCTGGTCGAACGCGTGATGCCGGCGCTCGCCGGCGAGCGCGTGCGCCTGCTGGTGGTGGGGAGCGTCGCGCGCGCTCTGGACGGGCGGCGCGAGCCGTGGCTCATCGCCGCGGGCGAGACGCCCGATCTCGGCGCCGTGCTCGCGGCCGCCGACGCCGGCCTGAACCCCGTGCTCGCGGGCGGCGGCAGCAACATCAAGCTCCCGACCACGCTGGCCGCCGGCCTCGCGGTGATCACCACGCCGCACGGGACGCGCGGCTTCGCGCCGCTCGCGCCGCACGTCACGGTCGCTCCGGCCGACGCGTTCGCCGACGCGCTGCGCGCGCGCCCGCGCGGCTGGGCGGCCGACGGCGCGCCGGCGCCCGCGCCGCTCGCCGCGTACGCGTGGGGCGCGATCGGCGAGCGGCTCGGCGAGGCGTTCGCGGCGGCGCTCGGCCGGTCGCATGCGGCCGGGGCAGCGCACGACGCCGACGAGGCCGAAGCCGGCCGGCGGAGGCGCGCGTGAGGATCGCGATGATCGGCCAGAAGGGCCTGCCCGCGACGTACGGCGGCATCGAGCGCCACGTCGAAGAGATCGGCCGCCGCCTCGTCGCGCGCGGTCACGACGTGAGCGTGTTCTGCCGGCTCTACTACACGCCCGCAGGCGCCCAGTACCACGGCGTCCACCTGCTGCGACGGCCCAGCATCAACACCAAGCACCTCGACACCGCGACGCACGTCACGTGGAGCAGCGTCGAGGCGACGCTGCGGCGCTACGACATCGTGCACTTCCACGCGCTCGGGCCGTCGGCGTTCGCGTGGCTGCCGCGGCTGCACGGCGCGCGCACGGTGGTCACGGTGCACGGCCTCGACTGGCAGCGCGAGAAGTGGGGCAAGCTCGCCTCGTGGGTGCTCAAGCAGTGCGAGTATCCGGCGGCGCACTTCGCCAACCGCACGATCGTGGTCTCGAAGACGCTGCGCGAGTACTTCCGCGACCATCACCACTGTGACGCGGCGTTCATCCCCAACGGCACCAACCTGCCGACGCCGCGCCCGGCGCGCAAGATCCTGCCGCTCGGGCTCACGCCCGGGAAGTACGTGCTGTTCGTCGGGCGGCTCGTGCCCGAGAAGGGCGTCCACTACCTGTGCGAGGCGTTCAGCCGCATCCCGTCGGACATGAAGCTCGCGCTGGTCGGCGGCATGTCGTTCTCGCAGGACTACGTGGATCTGCTCAAGCGCTACGAGAGCGACCGCATCCGTCTGCTCGACTACGTGTTCGGCGAGTCGCTCGAGGAGCTGTGGAGCAACGCCTACATGGTCGTCCAGCCGTCGACGATGGAGGGGCTCTCGATCGCGCTGCTCGAAGCGCTCTCGTACGGGCGCTGCGTGCTGCTCTCCGACATCCCCGAGAACCTCGAGGTCGCCGAGGAGTGCGCGGTGTCGTTCCGGAGCAAGGACGTGGACGATCTGCGCGAGAAGCTCGCGATGCTCATGGCGCGGCCGGACCTCGTGAAGCAGTACGAGGGCAAGGCGCGCGATCACATCCTGCGCCAGTACTCGTGGGACAAGGTGGCCGAGAGCACCGAGGCGCTCTACCAGAACTTGCTCGCGCGGCGCCGATGACGGCGCGGGCCATGAGGAGGGCACGCCCCGAGCGCGGCGCCCGCACGCCGCACGACGGCGGACCGATCGTGTGGCCGGCCGCCGGCCTCGTCGCGGCGCTCGCGTTCCTCGCCCTGCTCCTCGCCGCGCCGCCGGCCAGCAACGACGTGTGGGCCGTGAACGCGTTCCGCTCGCTCGATTTCGGGCCCCGTTTCGCGCTGCTCCTGCTCGCGACCGGCGCGGCGTGCCTGCCGTTCGTCCCGCGGCGACGCGGGCTCGCCGCGGCGCTCGGGGTCGCGGCGGCGATCGTGATCGCGTTCGCGCTGCGCGAGCGCGTCCACTTCCTCGGCGACACGCAGATCCGCCAGCGCGCGATGTCGGCGTTCTCGGTGAACCTCGTCCAGGTCTCGATCGCCGAATGGTCCACGCGCATGCACGCCAATCCGCTGGACATCCTCGTCGACTTCCTCGCTCCGATCGCGCTGCTGCGCATGGGCGCCAGCCTCGCCGACGCGGTCTCGGTCGTCTCGTTCCTGCTCGCGCTCGCGTTCTTCGCCGGCGTGTGGCGGGTGAGCGGGCGGCTGGGCGCACCGCCCGGGCTTCGCCTCGCGCTCGCCGCGGCGCTTGCACTCGCGGGCTCGCTCGAGACGTTCGCCGGGTACGCCGAGTCGGGCGGCCTGCTGCTGGTCGCGGCGGCGTGGTGGTGGGCCGAGATGCTCGCGCCGCTCACGGGCCGCGGGCAGGCGCTGCGCACCGCACTCGCCTGGCTCGCGCTCTTCATGGCGCACCGGATCGGCGTGATCATGCTGTTGCCGCTCGCGTGGCGCGCGCTGGGGCCGCCGCTCGCCGGCGACGCGCCCGAAGGCCGGCGCTGGCTCGCGGGGGCGGGGGCGGCCGCGGCGGCGATCGCCGCCGCGACGCTGCTGATCGGCGTCGGCGGGCGCCAGCTCGGCATGGACGCGCACGACCTGCTGCCTTCGCTCGGCACCATGGCGAAGGCCGTGCCGCCCTCGGATCTGATCAACATCCTGCTGCTCGTCATGCCGTTCGCGCTGCTCGCGCCCTGGCTCGCCGGGCGCGACCCCGTCGCCGCGTTCGCGCGCAGCGCCGAGGGCCGGCTCGTGCTGGTCGCGGCCGCGCCGCTCGTGCCGCTCATCTGGATCGTCCCTTCCGGAGCCAACGCGCTCGGCGCGCATCGCGACTGGGACCTCGGGACCTTCGCCGGGCTCACGCTGACGATCGCGGCGTCGCTGCTGGTCGCGCGGCTCCCGGCGCCGCGGCTGCGCGGCGCGCTGATCGTCGCGCTGCCGGTCGCGGCGCTGGTCGCCGGCGGGTGGGTGACGGTGAACGCCGACAACGACGCGATGACGCCGCGCATCCGCGCGCTCGCGCTCGATCCGCCGGGGCTGATCGCGCCGCAGCAGAGCCACCTCCACATGTATATGGGTCAGCGCGCGATGGACCTCGGCGCGCCCGAGTTCGCCGCGCCGGAGTTCGATCGCGCCTTCGCGCTCAATCCCAATCCGCGCCGCGCGTTGCTCGCCGCCGAGGCGTGGGCGCGCGCCGGTCGCGTCGTCAGCGCGCGCGCGTCCCTGGCGCGCGCGCGCGCGGCAGGCCCGCTGTCGCCGTCGCTCGAGGACGGCGCGAAGAAGGTCGCGACCCTCATCGATCGCGTCGCCGCCGACTCCGTCGCCGCAGATTCGGCGCGGGCCGCGGGCGCTCCGCGACGGTGAGGCTCGCGCCTTGCCGCGGCCCGCGGCGCTGCGTATGGTTGGCGCGGTGAGCGGAGACGATCGTGGAGTCCTCGTGCTGGCCGGCGGCCGCGGCGAGCGGTTCTGGCCCTGGAGCACGCCGAGCCGTCCCAAGCAGCTCCTGCCGCTCGCGAGCGGCGGACGGACGCTGCTCGCCGCCACGATCGAGCGCGCGCGCCGCCTCGCGCGACCCGAGCGGATCGTGATCGTGACCGCGGCCGACCTCGTCGACGAGGTGCGCCGCGAGTGCAAGGGCGTCACGGTTCTCGGTGAGCCGATCGCGCGCAACACCGCGCCCGCAATCGCCGCGGGCATGGTCTATCTGCCGGGCGTCACGACGTGGGCCGTCCTCGCCGCCGACCACCTGATCGATGACACGGACGCGTTCGCGCGCGATCTCGATCGCGCGTTCGCGATCGCGGAGCGCGATCCGGTGTTGGTCACGATCGGGATCCCGCCGCGCGGCGTCGAGACCAACTTCGGCTACATCCAGCGCGGCGCGAGGCTCGCGGATCGCGTCTATCGCGTCGCGCGCTTCAAGGAGAAGCCCGAACGCGCGCTCGCGGAAGCCTGGTCGGCCGACGGCGAGCACCTGTGGAACGCGAGCCTCTTCGTCTGGCGACGATCGGTCTTCATGGACGCGCTCGAGGTCGGTCGGCCCGAGATGGCGCGGGTCTTCCGTGATTTTCGCTTCGCGAGCGGGCCGGACGGCTGGCGCAACGCGGCGGGCGAGATCTTCCCCACGGTGGAAGCGATCTCGGTGGATTATGCGGTCCTCGAGCACGCGCCGAACACGATCGTGATCGAGGCCACGTTCGACTGGGACGATCTCGGCTCGTGGGGCGCATGGGCGCGCCGCCAGCCGCGCGACGCGCGCGGCAACGTGCGCTTCGGCGACGCGATCGTCGAGGACTGCGATGACTGCGTCGTCGTGGGCGAGGGGGGGACCGCCGCGGCGGTCGGGCTCCGCGACATGGTCGTCGTCCACTCGCACGGCGCGACGCTCGCCTGCCGGCTCGACCGCACTGACCACGTCCGGCGCGTGAGCGCGGCCCTGCGCGATCGGAGCCCTTCATGAGGCGCGCGTATGCGGCGCTCGCGCTGGCCGTCGCGCTGATCGCCGGCCCCGGCTGCGCCGCCCAGACGGCGTCGCGGCCGCCGGCCCCCGCGCCCGCACCGGCTCCGGCGCCGACCTCTTCGCCGCGGCCGTCGTCGCCGCCGGTCGAGCGGCCGGCAGCGCCCGCGGACCACGGCGAGGCCCGCCCCGGCGCGCAGGTCGGAACGACCGCATCGGGCGGCCGCATCACCGTGAACGCGCCACGCGACTCGGCCGCCTCGATGCCCGCGGTCGTGGACAGCACGCCGTCGGCCGACGCGATCGCCGTGCTCAAGACGATTCCCGAGCCGCTCGGCCGTCCGGCGCGCGGCGAGGCGCCGCGGTCCGGCGAGACGCCCGCCAGCGCCGCGCCGCGCGATTCGGCCGCCGCACCCGCGCCCGGCCGCTCGACCGGGCCGGGCCCGGCGCGCGATTCGAGCGCGGCGATCCCCGCGCTCGGCGATTCGACCGCCGTGCCGACGCCCGAGCCGACGCAACCGCTCGGCGACCGTCCCGGATCGCGGCTTACGATGCCCGACACGCTGGTCGCATCGCCCGCGCCGGCCACGGGCGCCGCCGCGCCGCCCGCGGCGGCTGCGCCGGCGACGCCGGCCGCGAAGGCCGCGCCCGATACCTGCTGGCGGGTCCAGTTCATCGCCAAGCCCGAGCGCGCGCGCGTGCAGCGATTGAAGGCCGCGGCCGAGTCGCAGCTCGAGCTGCCGATGGTGATCGAGAAGGAGAAGGGCCTCTACAAGGTGCGCACGCGCGACTGCATGAACGGCGAGGCGGCCGAAGCGCTCAAGCGCCGCGCGGTCGCGGCCGGGTTCGCCGGCGCGTTCAAGGTCCGCAAGCCGTGAGTCTGCCGCTGCTGCTGTTCGAGGACGCGCGCGCGTCCGATCTCGTGCCGCTCACCGATCTGTTCGCCGTGCCCGACCTCGCGTTCGGGGGCTCGTCGCTCGGCCGGCGCTGGGCCGCACGCTTCGGCGGCGCCGCGTTCGTCGAGGCGCGTGCGACCGCGTTCGCCGCCGATCCCATCGCGCGCCCTTCCGATCCCGCGGGCGACGTGTTCGTCGCCAACGCCGCCGCGCTGCCCGGACCATGGATGCAGGAGACGCTCGATCGCGCCGGGCCCGCGCTGCTCGTCTCCGGCGACCGGATCGTCGGCGCGCGCGCGGACGCGGCGCGGCTCCGTCCCGGGATCGGACGCGGCGCGGGCTTCGCCGCGTTCCTCGAAGGCCTCGGATTGCCGCGGCGCGACGTGGACGCGCGGGTCGTCGCCTGGGCGTGGCAGATGGTCGCGTGGAACACCGAGGCGCTCGCCGAGGATCTCGCCGGCCTCCGCGCCGAGCGGAGCGGCGAGATCCACGACCGCGCGGTGCTGCTCCGGCCCGAGCGGATCCGCGTCCGCGAGGGCGCGCGCATCGACCCGCTCGCCGTGCTCGACGCGCGCGAGGGTCCGATCCTGATCGGGCGCGACGTGATCGTCGCGCCGCACACGGTGGTGACCGGTCCGTGCGCGGTGCGCCGCGGCACGCAGCTCCTCGGGGGCGCGATCGGCCGCTCCACGATCGGCCCCGGGTGCCGGATCACGGGCGAGGTCGACGACACGCTGTGGCAGGGCTGGTCGAACAAGCGCCACCACGGATTCGTCGGCCACAGCGTGATCGGCGAGTGGAGCAACCTCGGCGCGCTCACCACGACGAGCGATCTCAAGAACAACTACGGCACGGTGCGCGCCTGGGCCGCGGGCGCCGAGCGCGACACCGGCACGATCAAGCTCGGGGCGATCCTCGGCGGCGGCGTCAAGACCGGGATCGGCACGTTGCTGCCGACCGGCGCCGTGATCGGCACCGGATCGCATCTCTTCGGCGGCGGCCGCTACGCGCCGAAGCGGCTCGCCGCGTTCTCGTGGTGGGACGGCGAGCGCACGAGCGAGTACCGGCTCGACGACTACCTCGCCACGCTGCGCACCGCGATGCGCCGGCGCGGCGTGACGCTCGCCGCCGACCAGGAGCGCGCCGTCCGCGCGCTCCATGCGGCCCGCGCTTGACCCGGCGCGAATGGCGTCCCTAGAATTGACGGTCCGCTTGGGCGCTCCGCCGTCCCCGCGAGCCGCCATCGACTCCACCCGCGAGGCCTGATGCCCGAACTGCGCAAGGATCCGGTGGTCGGACGGTGGGTGATCATCTCCACCGAGCGCAGCCGCCGCCCCACGAACTTCACCGCCGGGAGCCACACGAAGTCGGGCGGGTTCTGCCCATTCTGCCCCGGCAACGAGGACAAGACGCCGCCCGAGGTGTACGCGATCCGCCCCGAGGGCGGCGTCGCGAACGGTCCCGGATGGAGCGTGCGCGTCGTGCCCAACAAGTTTCCCGCGCTCCAGATCGAGGGCGGGCTCGACCGCCGGGGCGAGGGCCTCTACGACCGCATGAACGGCGTCGGCGCGCACGAGGTCATCATCGAGAGCCCGGATCACGACGCCGAGCTCGCCGATCTCCCGGCCGAGCACATCCGCGACGTGCTGCTCGCCTACCGCGAGCGCATGCTCGATCTCAACGGCGATCGCCGGCTGCGCTACGTGCTGATCTTCAAGAACCACGGCGCCGCCGCCGGCGCCACGCTCGAGCACACGCACAGCCAGCTCATCGCCACGCCGATCATCCCGCGCGTGCTGCAGGAGGAGCTCGAGGGCTCGCGGCGATACTTCGAGCTCAAGGAGCGCTGCGTCTTCTGCGACGTCGTCCATCAGGAGACCGAGGACGGCAACGGACGCCGCGTCGTCGGCATGACCGACGGATTCGTGGCGCTCGAGCCGTTCGCGCCGCGCTTCCCGTTCGAGACCTGGATCCTGCCGCGTCGCCACGACGCCGCGTTCCATTCGACCGACGATCCCGCGAACGAGTACCTCGAGCTCGCCGGGCTGCTGCGCGACACGCTGCGGCGGCTGAATCAGGCGCTCGACCGGCCGCCGTACAACTTCGTGCTCCACACGTCGCCGGTGAGCGACGGCGATCTCGAGTACTTCCACTGGCACATCGAGATCATGCCGCACCTGACGAACGTCGCCGGGTTCGAGATGGGTTCGGGCTTCCACATCAACCCGACGCCGCCCGAGGACGCCGCGCAGTACCTGCGCCAGATCACGGTCGAGGAGGCCGGGGGCGGAGCGCGATGAGCGCGGCGCGCACCATCGTCCACCTGGCGAGCGAGATGACGCCGCTCGCCAAGGTGGGCGGACTCGGCGACGTGGTGGGGGCGCTCGCGCCCGAGCAGGCCCGGCGCGGTCACGACGTGATCGTGGCGCTACCCGCGTACCGCACGCTCGCGCTGCCCGCGGGCTGGACGCGCGTCGCGGCGGACGGCTGCGATCTCGCGTGGGGGCTGGGCCGCGAGGCGGCCGCGTTCGAGATTGCGATGCCGCCGGCGGAGCAGGTCGCGACGGGTCCGGCGCATGACGGCGCGCCGGCCGCGCCGGCCGGCGCCGCGGAACGCGGCGGCCGGCTGCGCGTGATGCTGGTGGATCATCGCGGCGAGCGCCGGTTCTTCGATCGGCCCGGAATCTACGACGATCCCCTGCGCGGCCAGAGTTACGCCGACGCGGCGGAGCGCTTCCTGTTCTTCGCCCGCGCGGCACTCGAGGGGCTGTCGAAGCTCGGCGCGCGCGTGGACATCCTCCACGCCCACGATCATCAGGCGGCGTGGGCGCCGTGCTTCATGCGTACGCAACTCGCCGAACGGCGCGTGTTCCGCGACACGGCCACCGTCTTCACGATCCACAACCTCGGCTATCAGGGCATCCACGACCCGTGGGTGCTCGGGCTCGCCGGGTTCGGCCGCGAAGTGTTCTATCCAGCGGGACCGTTCGAGTTCTACGGCCGCGTCAACGACATGAAGGTCGGTCTCTCGTTCGCCGATCTGCTCTCGACCGTGAGTCCGCGCTACGCGCGCGAGATCCAGAGCGGCGGCGAGTTCGGCTTCGGCCTCGAGGGCGTGCTGCAGCGGCGCAGCGCCGATCTGCGCGGCATCCTGAACGGCATCGACGACGTGACCTGGGATCCGGAGCGCGACCGCTTCCTGCCCGAGCACTACGACCGCGAACGTCCCGAGGGGAAGGAGCGCGTCCAGGCCGTGCTGCGCAAGGAATGCGGCTTCCCGGCGACGCCCGACTGGCCGTTCATCGGCACGGTGTCGCGGCTCGTGGATCAGAAGGGCTTCGATCTGTTCGAGCAGGCCGAGGCCGATCTGCTGCGGATCGACGCGCGCTTCGTCGTGCTCGGCGCCGGGCAGCCGCGCTATCAGGAGCTCTTCACGCGCCTCATGATCCAGCACCCGCACCGCGTCTACTACCGCGCCGGGTTCGACGAGCGCTTCGCGCACATGATCGAGGGTGGCTGCGATCTCTACCTGATGCCGTCGCGCTACGAGCCGTGCGGGCTGAACCAGATGTACAGCCTGCGGTACGGCACCGTGCCGGTGGTGCGCGCGACCGGCGGGCTCGCGGACAGCGTCGAGGACTTCGATCCCGAGCATCGCAGCGGCACCGGCTTCACGTTCCAGCGCTACGAGCCGGCCGAGATGATCGGCGCGCTGCGCCGCGCGCTGACCGCATGGCGCCAGCCGCCGGTGTGGCGCGAGCTCATGCACCGCGGCATGAGCCGCGACTTCTCGTGGCGCGTGAGCGCCGACGCCTACGACCGGCTCTACGACGACGCGCGCGCGAAGTTGGCGCGCGAAGGGCAGATGACGCTCGAGTCGCTGCGCGCGCAGGCCTGATGCGACGCGCGGCGCGGGCGGCCGGCTGACGCGACCGTGAACCCCGACCTCTGGCGCACGCACCCGACGCTGGCGCTGCTCTCGTGGCTGCCGGTGCCGCTCGGGACGCTGGCGGTCCTGCTGCCGCTCTGGCCGCCGTTCGCGCGCCGGTTCGCGCGGCCCGCGGCGGGCTGGGCGTTCTTCGTCCTCACGCGCGTCGTCCTCGGCGCGATCGTGTTCGGCGCGTTCCAGCACCGCTCGTGGGACTGGCAGGGCTACATCCAGATCGGTCAGGCCGCGCTCGCCGGACTGACGCCGTATCGCGACTTCGCGACGCTCTACGCGCCCGGCCTGCCGTATCTCCTCGCGCTCGGCGTGCTGCTCTCGCCGACGTTCGGTCCGCTCGTCCTTTTCGTCGCCGCCGACCTCGGCGCGTGGCTCGCGCTCGGGCGGCTCTCGAACGGTCTGGCGCCGCGCCGCGACTCGGCGGCGTGGGCGTACCTCGCGTTTCCGCCGGTCTGGTACTTCGAGACGCGCTACGCGCAGGAGGAGGCCATCGCCGCGCTGTTCCTGGCGCTCGCGCTCGTGGCGCTCGCACGCGGGCGTGGCGCACGCGCCGGCGCGGCGCTCGCCGTGGGCCAGCTCGTAACCAAGATCCTGTTCGGGCTGTGCGCGCTCCCGATCCTGCTCGCCCGCGGCGCGCGGCGGTCCACGTGGCTCGTCTACGCGGGACCGGTGGCGCTCGTCTACGGTGCGATGACGCTGATGCGCATCCCGTGGACGCGCGAGGCGCTCGTGCAGGCGGGCGCGTTCGGCACCGGCCCGACGCTGTGGCGCCTGCCGGCGCTCTGGTGGGGATTCGATCTGGGACGCATGGCGATGCTTCCGTTCATCATTCTGTTCGTCTCGGGTGGATGGCGACTGATCCGCCGCGGCGCCGACGCGGTCGCGCACGCCGCGTGGCTGTGGGGATGCTTCGCGCTGCTCGCGCCGAAGCTGCTGCCGATGTACGTCGTCATGGTCGCGCCGGCGCTCGCGCTGTGGGTCGCGCGTGGCGGGGGAGGGCGGCTCGTGTGGTGGGCGCTCTACGGCTTCGCGATGGCGACGGCGTGGTACGCCGACTCGGGCCCGGTGCAGGGGCTGCTCGGCCCCGCGTGGGTCGCGCCCGCGGCGGCGGCGCTCGCGCTGGTCGCCGCGCTCGATCTGTGGCTGCTCATGCGGGTGGCGAAGGACGAAGCGGTCGCTGTTGGGCCGTAAGCATTTCCGTGACCATGGGTTAGGGCGGTGGCAGCGCCGCTGAAAAAGACTGAAACTAACTGACCGGTCAGTAATCTAAATCGGTCATGAAGAAGCCGCCCCGCAGCATCGCCCCGCGCCCCGGGGCCGTATCCACCGCCGGGCGCTGGCGCCGGTTGCCCGAGGAGCGACCGGGCCACATCCTGATCGCCGCGCTCGACGCGTTCGTCGAGAACGGCTTCGCCGCGACGCGGCTCGAGGACGTGGCCGAGCGCGCCGGCATCTCGAAGGGCACGCTCTACCTCTACTTCGACAGCAAGGAAGCGCTGCTCACCGCCGTCGTGCGCGAGAACGTCGTGCCGTTCGTCGAAGCCGCCGAGCGCCGGGTTGCCGAGTTCCACGGCTCGTCGCGCGATCTGCTCGTCGAGCTGGTGCGCGGCTGGTGGACGGGCATGCACGAGTCGCGCATGGGCGGGCTCCCCAAGCTCGTGCTCGCCGAGGCCGCGAACTTCCCCGAGGTCGCGCGGATCTACTTCGACGAGGTCGTCCAGCGCGTGCGCGGGCTCTTCGCCGGGGCGCTCCGCCGTGGCATCGAGCGGGGCGAGTTCCGGCCGGTGGACGTGGATTACACGGTGCGCGTCGTCATGGCGCCCGTGGTCATGGGGCTGATCTGGAAGCACTCACTGGTCAAGTGCCAGATCGACGACATCGATTTCGACCGCCATCTCAACGCCATCATCGACATCGTCCTTCACGGCCTCGTGAAGGACCCGGAGCCACGCTCATGAGCACCGACACCCTGCGCAATCACGGTCCCGTCGTTTCCGTTCCCGCGAAGCCTTCCGCCGAGTCCCACGGCGGCCGCGGCGCCCGTCAGGCTGGCGAATTGGTTCCCCCGAGCCGGCCTGCACGAGCCGAAGCATCGGCCGAGCGGCGCAATCCGGTCCCGCTCGTCGTCGCGGCCGTCGTGGTGCTCGCGCTCGCGGGGCTGGGCGTCCGGCAATGGATGTTCGGCCGGGCGCACGTCTCAACCGACAACGCGCAGATCGAAGGCGACGTGATCCCGGTGCTGCCGCGCGTCAGCGGCTTCGTCGCGCAGGTGGCGGTGAAGGAGAACCAGCACGTGCGCGCGGGCGAGACGCTCCTCGTGCTAGACGATCGCGATCTCGCGGCGCGGCTCGCGCAGGCGGACGCCGATCTCGCCGCCGCCGAGACCTCCGTGCATTCGTCGGGCCGCGACGGCCTCGCCGTCGCGCAGCTCGCCGCCGCGCGCGCGGCCGTCGCGGAGGCCGAGGCCGCGGCGTGGAAGGCGCACGTGGACCTCGACCGGCTGCGCCCCATCGCGGACGTGGTGAGCCGCCAGGATCTCGACGCCGCCGAGGCGGCCGCGAGGCAGACGGACGCCCGCGTCGAGGCCGCGCGCGAGCAGGTGCATGCCGCGACCGCGGCGGTGGCGTCGGCGTCGGCGCGGGTCGCCTCGGCGAGCGCGGCGCGCGATCAGGCGGCGCTCCAGCTCTCGTACACGAAGCTCGTCGCGCCGATCGCGGGCGTCGTGAGCCGGAAGGACGTCGAGGTCGGCCAGCTCGTCCAGATCGGCCAGCCGCTCATGAGCGTGGTGCCGCTCGACGACGTGTGGGTGGTGGCCAATCTCAAGGAGACCGAGGTCGAGCACGTGCGCGTCGGCGAGCGCGTCGCGATCCGCGTGGATTCGTATCCGGGCCGCACGTTCGCCGGCACGGTCGAGAGCCTGAGCCCGGCGTCGGGCGCGCGCTTCTCCCTGCTGCCGCCCGACAACGCCACCGGGAACTTCACCAAGGTCGTGCAGCGCATCCCGGTGCGCATCCGGATCTCGGGCGCACAGGACCCGCAGCGCGTGCTGCGGCCGGGCATGAGCGTCACCGCCGTCATCACGACGGCGTAGCGGAGCTCCGATGGCTGCGACCACGCTCGCCTCGGTCGCGCGCCCCGCCGCGGCGACCGACCCGTACGCGAACCGTTATCTCATCGCGATCACGGTGACGCTGGCGGCGCTCATGGAGCTGATCGACACCAGCATCGTCAACGTCGCGATCCCGCACATGATGGGCAACCTGGGCGCGACGCTCGACCAGATCGCCTGGGTCTCGACCGGCTACATCGTCGCCAACGTGATCGTGCTGCCGATCACCGGCTGGCTCTCGGCGCTGTTCGGCCGCCGCCGCTACTTCGCCGGCTCGATCGCGCTGTTCACGATCGCCTCGTTCCTGTGCGGCAACGCGCACTCGCTCGGCGAGCTGGTGCTGTGGCGGATCGTGCAGGGTCTCGGCGGCGGCGCGCTGCTCTCGACCGCGCAGGCGGTGCTGTACGAGGTGTTCCCGCCCGAGGAATACGGCACGGCGATGGCGATCTTCGGCGTCGGCGTGATGGTCGGGCCGACGCTCGGGCCGACGCTCGGCGGCTACATCACCGACGCGTTCTCGTGGCCGTGGATCTTCTACATCAACATTCCGTTCGGCATCGTCGCGCTGATGATGACGCTCGCCTACCTGCGCGACTCGCGCTTCGCACAAAGGATCGAACGCGTGGACTGGCTCGGCCTGGCGCTGCTGGCACTCGGCGTCGGCACGCTCCAGACCATGCTGGAGCGCGGCGAGCGCCTCGACTGGTTCGCCTCGCGCGAGGTGGCGGCCTACGCGGTGACCAGCGCGGTCGCGCTCACGGCCTTCGTCTGGCACGAGCTCACGACCGCGCATCCGGTCGTGGATCTGCGAATTCTAGGGAGCCGCCAGCTCGCGGCCGGCGTCGCCTTCGGCGGGATGCTCGGCCTGTGCCTCTATGCGACCATCTTCGTGCTGCCGGTCTATCTCCAGCAGCTCCAGGGCTACACCGCCAACCAGACCGGACTCGTCATCCTGCCCGGCGCGCTGGCGAGCGCGTTCACGATGGCGGTAATGGGCCGCACGACCGGCAAGCTCGACGCGCGCATCAGCGCCGTCGTCGGCGTCGCGATCTTCATGCTCGCGATGTGGCAGATGTCGCACCTGACGACGATGAGCGGCAACCACGACTTCTTCTGGCCGATGATCCTGCGCGGCGTCGGGCTCGGCCTGATCTTCGTGCCGATCACCAACCTCGCCCTCGCCGATCTGCCGATGGAGAAGATTCCGAACGGCACCGGCCTGTTCAATCTCCTGCGCCAGCTGGGCGGGAGCGTTGGCATTGCGCTCTCCGCGACGCTGCTCACGCGCTTCGAGGCGATCGACCACGCGCGCATCGCCGAGCACGTCACGCGCTTCAGCGAGCTGACGCGCGAGCGCCTCGTCGGGATCACCGCGACGCTGGTCGCGCGCGGCATGCCGGCCGCCGTCGCCGAACGGCAGGCGATCGCGATCATGGATCACGAGGTGACGCGTCAGGCCATGATGCTGTCGTTCGAGCGGCTGTTCCTGCTGTTCGGGGTCGGGTTCGCGATCGCGACGCCGCTGCTGCTGTTCATGCGCAGGCGCGGCACGCGGACGGCCGGCGCCGCGCACTGATCACGCCGCCGGCTTCTCCTTCCGGCGCCGCGTCGCGATCCACACCGCCGCGGTCCACGTCGGCACGAGGTCCACGCCCGGGATCAGCTCCGCCGCGAGCGCCGGCAGGAACGCGACGTGCCAGCCGATGAGCCGCGTGAGCACCACGCCGACCGCGACGTCGAGCACGTCGTTCGCGATCGAGGCGAAGCCCTCGGCGAAGAGCGGGAAGAGCGCGAGCTGCAGCGCGTCCGCCCCGAGGGCGACGAGCCACGCGGCGCGCCGCGCGGCCGGCGGGCGTTCGCGACCGGCAGCCGGGTGTTCGCGGCCGGCGGGCGTCGTCGCGACCTGCGGCGTGACGGTCATCGGCGTCAGGCGCTGCGCCGCGCCTCGACCAGCTTCGCGATCGCGCGCACGCTCTCCATGTTGTCCGGCAGCACCTGATCGTCGGGGATCGTGATCCCGAACTGCTCCTCGCAGAACGTCACGGTCTTGAGGATGCCGAGCGAGTCGAGCAGGCCGCGCTCGATCAGGTTGTCGGTCGGGGAGAGGTCCTTCAATTCGCGGTCGTAGAGGATCTCCTCGATCAGAAACCTCCGGATCGCGGCTTCGGTCGGCGTCTCGGTCATTGTCCCTCCAGTCCCGCCAGTGCGCGACGGTCCACCTTGCCGCTGCTGGTGCGGGGCAGGTCGCTCCTCGTCTCGATCGTCTCGGGCACCATGTAGCGCGGCAGCGTGCGCGCACAATGATCCTTCAGCTCGGCTTCCGCCACCCGCGCGTCGCGCTTCAACACGATTACCGCGCGCAGGCGGTTCGTGATCTCGTCGTCGGGCACGGCGAACGCGACCGCCTCGTCCACCGCCGGATGCTTGAGCAGCGTGGCCTCGATCTCGCCCAGCTCGACGCGATAGCCGCGCGTCTTCACCTGATGGTCGCGGCGGCCCAGGAACTCGAGATTGCCGTCCGTCCGCCGGCGTACGAGATCTCCGGTCCGGTAGGCGCGGTCGGTGATGCCGGGCGCGACCTCGATCGCCTGCAGCGCGAGCGCCGTGCGCTCGGGCCGGCCCCAGTAGCCGTGCATCACGGTCGCGCCGCGCACCCACAGCTCGCCGACGCCGCCGTCCGGGACCGGCGCCAGCGCCTCGTCGAGGATCAGCACCTCGTCGCCCGAGCACGCCACGCCGATCGGCAGCGGATCGTCGGTGGCGGGCGGCGACGGCACGTCGTACCACGTGCACACGTTGGTCTCGGTCGGGCCGTAGAGGTTGGCGAACCGCGCGCGCGGCGCGAGCGCCATCAGCTCGCGCAGCAGCCTGGCCGGCATCACTTCGCCGGCGAAGAGCAGAACGCGGAGCGCCGCGAGGTCCATGGTCGCGAGCCCGCCGCGATGGAGCAACAGCCCGAGCGTGCTCGGCGTCGCGTACCACACGGTGAGCTTCTCGCCGGTCCACTGCTTCGCGATCGCCGCCGGGAACGCCGCGATCCGCGGCGAGACGGGGTGGAGCGCCGCGGCCGCCGCGGCCGCGCCGAAGAGGTCGAACGTCGAGAGGTCGAAGTGGAACGGCGCCAGGTTCGCGAGCCGGTCGTTCGACGTGAGCGCGAACGTCTCGGCCGCCCACGTGACGAACGCGAGCGCGTTGCGATGCGAGAGCATCACGCCCTTGGGCTCGCCGGTCGAGCCCGACGTGTAGAGCAGGTAGGCGAGATCGTCCTCGAGCGTGCCGGCGGCCGGCGCTTCGGCGCGCTCTCCGGCGAGCGACGACCACGGCAGGCCGGGGACGCCTGCGATCCGGGGCGCGCCGCCCGCGGCGCCGTCCGCGAACCACAGCGCCCGCATCGGCGCGCGCGCTCCGAACGCCGCGTCGAGGTCGGCCGCGCGCGCGGCGAGCGTCACCAGCGCCGCGACCTCGCCGTCGCGCGCGATATGGGCGAGGCGCGCGGGCGGGGCGTTGGGATCGACCGGCACGTACGCCGCCCCCGCCTTCATCGCACCGTAGAGCGCGACGATCGCCTCGGGTGACTTGGGGAGCCAGAGCGCGACGCGGTCGCCGCGCCCGACGCCGTGCGAGCGCAGCGCGTGGGCGAAGCGGTTGGCGTCCGCCTCGAGCGCGGCGTACGACATCCGCCGGCCGTCCATCACCACGGCGTCGCCGCCGGGGTTGCGCGCCGCGGCGGCCGCGAGCAGCTCGGGGAGGAGCCGAATCATCGCGCCACGCTCGCCGCGCGGTCGCACTGGGCGCGGACCGTGGGCGCGAGCAGCGCCGCCACGACCGCGTCGCCGCGCGCGGTCCAGTGGTCGTCGTTCGGGAAGTAGAGCGAGAGCGGCGAGCGCTCGGCGCGGAACGCCGGCATCACGTGCACGCACGGCGCGCCGATCCGCTCCGCGACGCCGTCCAGCGCGCGCGCCTCACGATCGAGATCGTAGCGCCGCGTGTCGGTGCTCTCGGGCCACGTCGCCCAACCGAGCGCCGCGCGGCTCCCGCCGTCGACCACCGCGATCCGCGCGCCCCCCGCGCGTGCGGCCGTCGCGACCTCGCCGATCAGGCTGTCGGTGCGCGCCCAGTCGCGCGCCTCCCCGGCGCTCCAGTCGCGTGCGAGCAGCTCGGCGTAGTCGGGGAGCGCCGCCGGCCTCGTCGGGCCGCGATGCACGACCCGGCTCAGCGCCCGGCTCCCGAGCGCGAACAGATCGACGTGCCTCGCAAGCCAGTCATACGCTCCCATCCATCCGCGGCGCGGCGGCGGCAACGGGTGCGGCGTCTCGATCCGGGAATGCAGGTAGCCGTCGTCCCCCACGACCCAACGGTCGCGCGGACGATAGTGGTTGTCGTAGATGTCGTTCGCGAACACCGTGAGCACGACGAGATCCGGCTTGTAGACGGGCAGCAGCCCGCGCAGGCGGATCAGCTCCTGCTCGGTGCCGTAGCCGAGCACGCCGGCGTTGATGATCTCCCAGCGCCGCCCGTCGCGCGCGAGCGTCCGCTCGAGCTGGCGCGCGAGCGTCGCCGGCTCCGGCACGAGCCCGAGCGTCTGCGAGTCGCCGATCATCAGCACGCGCGCGACGCCGGCCGCGCGCGGGCCGTAGTCGCGGTCGCGCAGGCCGAGCGAGTTGGTGCGAATCGGCACGCGGCCGTAGAAGTAGATCCCGCCGTCGAGATTCGGCGCGAGGCGGTACGCGGCGAGCGAGTCCGGGATGTGGAATCCGCGCCAGCGCGGCACCTGCTCGAGCGGAACGAGCGCGCGCGCGACGAGCTCGGCGGCGACGAGCAGGATCGCGCACCAGCCGATGAAGAGGGCACGCTCGGCGCTTCGGGAGGGCATCGCGCGTCAACCGGCGACGGCGGACGGCGTCGCGTCGCCCGGGATCGTCCGGGCCGGCGCCGCCGCGCGCGCCGGATGGAGCGCCGCGATCCAGCCCAGCGCGCGCTCGAACGTCTCGCGCTGGCGCTTCATCTCGAGGAAGCCGTGCACCGTGCCGTCCCAGACCTCGACCTCGAGGCGCGCGCGCTGCTCGGGCGTGAGCTTCGCGAACGCGGTGCGCTCGGCGATGCGGAACGATTCGTACTCGGCGTCGTCGCGCCCGTAGAGGAACAACGCCCGTGCGCGCGAGCGCAGCAGCGCCTGGAAGTGCTCGACGAACGCCGCGCCGAGCGGCGGGTCGCCGGCGGGCGCCGCGCCCAACGAACGGCGCGCGACGCGGCCGATCACCGTCGCCATGTAGCGCCAGCGCCCGGCGCTCGCGAGGCTCTTCCAGTTGTACGGGTTGCGCAGCGAGCGCGCGAGATGGCCCCAGTCCTTGCGGTCCGCGTCCACGCGCACCAGCGTGTCGAGCTCGACCACCGGCGCGGCCATGAACATCAGCCCGGCGATCGCGTCCGCCTCGTCGGCGAACGCCGAGAGCGCGGTGCGGGCGTCGAAGCACGCGCCGCAGAGCACGAAGCGCCGCCCGCCGAGCTGCGCGCGCAGGACGCGCAGCACGGTGACGATGTCGTCGCGATAGGGCCGGTTGGGATCGAGCGGGCCCGTCGGGCCCTCGCTGTCGCCGGTGCCGTGATAGTCGAAGCGGAAGCATGCGAACCCCTGCGCCGCGAGCCGCCGCGCGCCTTCGACCCACATGCGGTTGCGATGCGAGCGCGGGCGCGTGAGCAGCACGGCGCAGAGTCCCGCGGACGGCACGTCGGGTGCCGCGGGCGTGTAGATCCCGACCAGCCCGCCGAACGCGCTCGGCACCACGATCGGCCGCTCGGCGCGCGCGCGATCGAGATCCGCCGCGCTCTCACGCCACGGCACGGAGCCACTCCGCGGTCGCGGCGACGAGCTCGGGCGAGGTCCATGCCGGATTCGCCACCATGTGCCAGCCCGGCTCCTCGGGGACGCGCATCGTCTCGACCTTCGCGCCGCGCGCGGCGAGCGCCTCGGCGAGCGCGGCGTGCGCGGGCGCGAGGCTGCGGCGCTGCTCGATCTGGGCGAGGAACGTCGGTCCGTTCCATGTTTCCAACCGGCGCGCGAGCGTCACGTCGCGCACGCTGTCGGCGAGCGCGCGGTGCAGGTAGTAGCCGTGCACGTCCACCGCGCCGTCGCGGTCGAGGCGCGCGAAGAGATCGTCCACGGTCTCGGTGGGCTTCCTGCCCTCCGCCACCTGCGAGTAGAGGAGGCCGCGGAGCTGGGCGCGGAAGTAGTCGCGCGGCGACTGCACCGGCTCCCACAGCGCGAGCCCGGCCGCGGGCGGCCCGAGCGGCAGCGCCGAGGCCGCGACCAGCGCCCCGAAGCGCACGCCGAGCCAGATCACGTGCGTCGCGCCCGAGCGGCGCAGCGCCTCGCGCGCGGCGGCGAGGGCGTCCTCGATCAGGCGCGCGAGCGTCGCGTCCGCGAAGTCACCGGCCGAATCGCCGTGACCACGCGCGTGGTAGCGGAGCACCGGGAATCCGGCGGCGGCCGCGGCGCGCGCGCACAGGACTTCGGCGCGGTAGCACGTCACCTGCTCGACGCCGAGGCTGTGGCAGTGGACGACGACCGGCGCGTTCGCGCGGCCCGCGACCGGCGCGTGATGAACCGCGTAGAGCGGCCGGTCGCCGGACGGGAAGAAGAACGGAGTTTCGGGGGCCGGCGCCCGGTCCAGGGGGGCGACGGACGCTTGCGTGGTCATGCGGCGCTCGCGGGCAGGACGGGAGGGAACAAGGCCATTGATGATAGGGGGCGCCGTTGCGAGGGGTCAACGCGCCGGCGGCATCGGGTATCCTGCCGTCTTCGATTCCCAACGGAGGCCATGATGACCCGAATCCGCACGCCGCTGCTCCAGTGGGCGCCCATTCTCCTCGTCGCGCCCGGCGCGTTCGCGATCGGCGCCGCGACCATGCCGCGCGAGGCCTTCGCCGCGCCCAGCGCCACCGTGCTGCGCGTCTATGTCGCGCGCCACGGGCAGACGAGCTGGAACGCGATGCACAAGCTCCAGGGCCACATCGACACGCCGCTCGATTCGACCGGCCGCGCGCAGGCCGCGCGCCTCGCGACGCTGCTCGCCGGGACGACGTTCGAGCACGTCTACTGCAGCAAGCTCACGCGCACGCGGCAGACCGCGGCGATCCTCCACATCGCGGCGCCGATCGACAGCATGGCGGAGCTGAACGAGATCGGCCTCGGCAAGTTCGAAGGGCTGGTCACGACCGGGCCCGACACCGCGACGATCGCGGAATACCGGCGGCGCACGGCCGACCCCGACGACCGGCTCGACACCGGCGAGTCCGAGAACCAGCACCTCGCGCGCGTGACCGCGGCGCTGAACACGATCCGGGCGCGGCACGCGGGCGGCAACGTGCTGATCGTCGGCCACGGCGGCACGAACAAGCTCATCCTGCGCGTGCTGCTCGGGCTCACGCGCGAGCAGATGGCCGACTTCGCGCAGGCGAACGACGAGCTCTACATGATCGAGCTACCGGCCGGCGGCCCGCCCAAGCTGTGGAAGCTCGTGCCGCCGGAGAGGCTGAAGAAGTAGCGGGGCCGCCCAGGAAAGCGTCGCCGCGCGCCCCGGACGGGCGTATGCTCCCCGACGCCGGGTGGCAAGGGGGACGCATGGAACTCCGGATTCGAAACGCCGCCCCGATCGCCTGCGCGCTGGTCCTCGCGACGATCCTCGGGTGCGACACGGCGCCGACCGCCCCGCCGGTGAGCACGCTCGCGGTTTACGTCCACTGGAACGGCACGGGCCTTCCCGATCGCCGGCTCGACATCGTCGAGCTCGGCGTCACGCAGACCACGGACGCCGGGGGTCGCGCGACCTTCACGCTGCGCCCCGGGCACTGGACGCTGCGGGCCTACGTGAATCATGGCGGCCCGGTCGGCGCGATCGATCTCGCCGTCACGACGCGTGCCGGCGAGACGTCGCAGGTCGACGTCGTGGATTGCGTGCCGTGTCTCGCTGCATCGTGACGGCGTAGCGGCATCGGCCGCGGCGCCGCCGCGGGCGCCGCCGCCTACCGCGCCTCGATCAGCGCCGCGTGCAGCGCGCGCACCGCGTCCTCGGCGCGCGCGGGATCGACGCGGAAGATGAGCGCCGCGGGTGTGGCGCGCAGCGCCAGCATCGCGATCCCCGCCTGTTCGAGCGCGCGCTCGGCGCGCGCCGCCTCCGCCGCGCCGAGCCCGAGGCCCACGAGCGACACGAACGACGCGCCGTGGTGGAGCGTGAGACGCCACTCGTTCCCCGGTCCGCGCACGCGCGTGAAGTCGCGCTCGAGCGATTCGGCGTCGGCGCGCGCGCCGATCCAGATCAGCGCCGCGTGTGTGCCGTCCATCTGCTCGTGCGCGATCAGGTCGAGATCGGGGAACGCGGCGGCGACGTTCTCGATGATGCCGCGCGCTTCGCCGCGGCCGCCGGCGTTGCCCTCGGCGATCGCGATCGTGCAGTCGTCGCGGTGCGTCACCGCCTGCACCCGTGCGCCTTCCACCGAGCCGGCCTCCTCGATCGTCGTCCCGGGCCCGTCGTCGAGCGACGAGCGCACCGCGAGCCTCACGCGCTCGCGCGCGGCGAGGTCCACCGCGCGGGCGTGGAGCACGTGACCGCCGAGGTGGGCGAGTGCCGAGCATACGGGATACGCGAGCCGCGGGATGACCCGCGCCGCGGGGACGACGCGCGGGTCGGCGGTCAGGACGCCCGGCACGTCGGTGTAGATCTCGCACGGCGCGCGGTCGAGTGCCGCGGCGAGCGCGACCGCGGTCGTGTCCGATCCGCCGCGGCCAAGCGTCGTGATCTCCTTCGTCTCGGGGTTCACACCCTGGAAGCCGGCGACGATCGCCACCTTGCTCTGCGCGAGCGCGGCGCGCACGCGCTCGGGCCGCACGGCGGTGATGCGCGCGGCGCTGTGCGCGCCGTCGGTGAGGATGCCGCTCTGCGATCCGGTGAACGAGATCGCCGCGACCCCCGCCTCTTCGAGCGCCATCGCCAGCAGCGACATCGTGACGCGCTCGCCGGCGGTGAGCAGCATGTCGAGCTCGCGGCGGCTCGGGTGCGGCGACACCTGATGGGCGAGGCGCAACAGCTCGTCCGTAGTCTGGCCCATCGCCGAGACCACGACGACCATGTCGTTCCCGGCCGCGCGCGCGGCCGCGACACGCTGCGCCACGGCGCGGATGCGCTCCGGCCCGTCCACCGACGTGCCGCCGTACTTCTGAACCAGCGTGGGCATGGCCGGGGAGTACTAGCACAGGCGCCGCATGATCGTCGTTGGCAACACGCCGTCGATCGGGTATGCGATGGGTATGGCGACCGCACGGACCGAGCGCCCGCTGATGGTGATCGCGATCGGCGTGCTCTACGCCGCGAGCGGCATCGGCCTCGCGCGGATCTCCAATGCATCCACGACGCACGCGGCGGTCCTCGCCTGGCGGCTGGCCGCATGGGCCGCGGGGCTCGTCCTGCTCGTGGCGCACGTCGCGTACGAGCAATTCCGGGTCGCGAGCCGCCCGGCCGCGACGGCGCTGTGCGCCGCGCTGGCCGCGGCACTCGGCGGCCTCGGCCTCGCGATCGGCGCGAGCGTCCACTCGCACCGTCCGATGATGCTCGCGCTCGTGATCTGGCCTGTGCTCTGCGGCGTCGGCGCGTTCTTCGCGGCGCTGGTGGGCGCGGCTCTGCTGGGCGGAATGAAGCCGAATCGCTAGGCGTCCGGCCGCTTCCCGCTTGACCCAGGCGCGCACGCGGACGCACGTTCACACGGCTCCGCCGGTTCCGCACCCGTCTCCGGCCGCCGCGTCCTCATCAGGGAGACATCCATGCGCCGCGTCTCGTTCGTGCTCGCCGCCGCCCTCGCCGCCCTGCTCATCACCCCCGCGCCCGCGCCCGCGACCGACGTCGACGGCCCGGATGACTGCGGTCGCTGGATCGATGACTTCGGCGATGCGCACGAAGGCATCCCCGCCTATCCGTCGGGCGTAATCGGCAGGTTCCCAACCTGCATCATCCCGGGCCTCGTCGGCACGCAGACCAGCTTCTGTCCGCCGATCAGCACCGCGCCCGGGCCGACGGGATACGTCCATCACATGATCGTCGTCCCGTCGCAGCACTACTGGCTCGGCTGCTACGGCACCCCGGCCGCCGCGCTCGGCATCGACAGCGACGGCGACGGCAAGGTGAACACGCCGCCCGCCGGATCGAGCACGTGCGCCGCGGGTCTCGCCACCGACTGCGTCCAGGCGGCGTGGGGGATGTCGTTCGACCAGGACGAGTGCTACGGCGACGGCTCGGACGCCGGCCTGCTCGCGCCGCCGGCGCTCGTGACCTGCTTCCCCGCGACGATCTCGTACAACGCCTACAACGCGTGCCCGACGCCGGCGTCGGCCTACCTCAACATCCTGATCGACATGAACGGCGACGGCGACTGGAACGACAACCTCGCCTGCGGCACGAGCTGCGCGTACGAGTGGGCGGTGAGGAACGTGCCGATCGCGCTCGCGGTCGGGTGCAACGCGATGGTCTCACCGTCGCCCTCGTCGGCCCGAATCCCGGACCGGGATGGATGCGCGTCAGCGTGAGCGATGATCCGATGCCCGACGACTTCCCGTGGAACGGCACGGTGAGCCTGCCCGGGCAGCTCGTCCACGGCGGCGAGACCGAGGACTATCCGGTCACGATCCAGATCGCCGACCACGCGCGCCCGAGCAACTGGGGGCGTCTCAAGCTGCTCTACCGGCCGGTGTCTTGACGCTGTTTCGCGCGGCTCGCTATAGTGCCCGCCTCTTTGGCAGCACCGTGCGGAAGTAGCTCAGACCGGTAGAGCGCCACCTTGCCAAGGTGGATGTCGCGGGTTCAAATCCCGTCTTCCGCTCCATCGACGGGGCCGGTCTCGCGACCGGCCCCGCGCGTTTTTCGCCACCTGCCGGCGCCCGGGGACGCTCCGCGCGCCGGCCGCCTCGAGCCCCGCCGGCCGCGGAGGTCCACGTGTCCGACCCGCCTCCCGCCCAGGACCGCGCCGCCGTCGCCAGGGCCGTCGCGGCGCTGATCGGGGCACTCGGCCTCGACGAGGCCGCCGAGCCCGAGCTCCGCGATACGCCGGCGCGTGTCGCCGACCTCTACGCCGAGGTGTTCTCGGGTCTCGATCCCAGGGCCGCGCCCGAGATCGCCACGTTCGAGCACGTCGGCGGTGCCGACGCCGAGCAGCTGGTCGCCGTGCGCGACCTGCCGTTCTACTCGCTCTGCGTCCATCACTTCGTGCCGTTCTTCGGCCGCGCGCATATCGCCTATCTGCCGGGCGAGACGATCATCGGTATCAGCGGCGCGGCGCGCCTGCTCGAGCACTACGCGCGCCGCCCGCAGCTCCAGGAGCGGATCACGGCGCAGATCGCCGATCATCTCGAGCGCCTGCTGCGCCCGCGCGGCGTCGCGGTCGCGCTCGAGGCGCGGCACCTGTGCATGGAGATGCGCGGGATCCGCACGCCCGGCACGGTCGAGACGCGGATCGTGCGTGGCGCGCTCGCCGAGCCGCGGTGGGCGGGACTGTTCGCGCCGGCGCGCGAGGGCGCCGCGCCGGACGATGTTGGGTAGCGCGACGTCGCGATGAGCGCTACGCCCGATCTGCTGGTCGTCGGCGCGGGCCCGGCCGGCGTTTCGGCGGCGCTGTGGGCGGCGACGCTCGGCCTGTGCACGACGGTGATCGAGGCGGGCGCGAGCCCGGGCGGCCAGCTCCACCACATCCACTTCCGTCCGCTCAACCTCGCGGGCTCGGCACCCGGCGACGGTCCGGCGATCGCCGCGGCGCTCGCCGATCAGCTGCGGGCGAACGCGATCGAGACACGCTGCGGCGTCACGGCGGCGGCGCTCGAGCCCGCCGCACCCGCGGTCCGCACCGCGTCGGGCGAGCGGATCGCGGCGCGCGCGGTGCTGATCGCCACCGGCGTGCGGCGCCGGCGGCTCGACGTGCCGGGCGAGCGCAAGCTCGAAGGCCGCGGCGTCTCGTTCTCGGCGACGCAGGACCGGGCGCGCTTCGCCGGCGAGGACGTGATGGTCGCGGGCGGCGGTGATGCGGCGTACGAGAACGCGCTGATCCTCGCCGAGGCCGGCTGCCGCGTGACGCTCGTCGTGCGCGGCCGCCCGCGCGCGCGCCGCGAGTTTCGCGATCGCGTGGCGGCGGTACCCGCGATCGACGTGCTCGAAGCGACGCGCATCACGGCGATCAGCGGCGACGATCGCCTCCGCGCGGTGCGCCTCGACGGTCCGCGCGGCGCGTTCGAGCTGCCGGCGGCCGGGCTCGTGATCAAGGTCGGCGTGATCCCGAACGCCGAATGGCTGGCCGGCGCGCTCGAGCGCGATCCCGAGGGCTACGTCCCGGTGGACGAGCACTGCGGCACGTCGCAGCCGCGGGTCTGGGCGGCGGGCGAGGTGACCCATCCGCCGCTCGCGGGGCTCGCCGTGGCGATCGGCCATGGGGCGCTGGCCGCCGCCGCGATTCGCACGGCGCTGCGCGGGGAGTAGGGGCGGGCGCGGGTTCGGGCGTGACCCGGCGCCGGCGGGCGGCGTAGACTCATGGCCGTTCGCCGCGCCCCCATCTCGAGCGAGGCTGCCGTGCTCTACGCGCTCTTCGCCTGCGTCATCGCCGCCACCACTCCGTCCGGCGCCACGCCGCCGGCCGCCGCCACGCCGCCGGCCGCCGCCACGCTGCCGCCCGCCGCCGCTGCCCCGGCGAGGCCCGGCATGATCGAAGGCGATCCCGCCGCTGCCGCATCCGACGCCGCCCGCGCCGCCGCGGCCATCGGCGCCGCGGCGCTCGACCGCTCGACCGCCGGTCTCACGATGGCGCGCCACGCCGACGGCTCGAAGTCGGTCCGCCTCGAGGGCCGCTTCCGCGCCTACAGCGTCGTCACGATCGGGGAGGACGGCGCGGCCCGGTACCGCTGCGTGGACGGCGCGGTCGCCGCGATCGCGCTCGCGAGCCGCGGCATACCGCCGTGCGACGCGCCGGCGCACGCATTCGCCGGACCACGCTGCGCGGTCGGCCCGCGCGAGGACTGATCGTGCGCCCACGTCTCCTCTCCGCCGCCCTGCTCGCGCTCGCCGTGACGGTCGCCGCCGCCCCCGCCGCGCGCGCCGCGACGATCACCATCGTCAACCTCGACGGCGCGGGCGAGGGCTTCAACGATCCGACCGCGCGCGCGCCGGTCGCCGGCAACACCGGCACCACCCTGGGCGCCCAGCGTCTCAACGTCTTCAACCTCGCCGCCTCGATCTGGGGATCGATCCTCTCCTCCCCGATCACGATCCTGGTGGACGCGAACATGGATCCACTGTTCTGCACCTCGACCAGCGCGGTGCTCGGCAGCGCCGGCCCCAACACGGCGGAATCCGACTTCCCAGGCGCCGAGTTCCCGGGCACCTGGTACACGCAGGCGCTCGCGAACAAGGAGTCGGGCGTGGATCAAGATCCGTTCGTCAGCGACATCGGCGCCCAGTTCAACTCCGACGTCGACAACTCGACCTGCCTCGGCACGCGCAGCTGGTACTACGGCTTCGACGGCAACGAGGGCACCGACATCGAGATGCTGCCGGTGGTGCTCCACGAGCTCGGCCACGGGCTGGGATTCCTGACGTTCGTGGACGGCACCGACGGCACCGAGTTCTTCGGCAGTCCGGACGTCTTCGAGCGCTACATGCTCGACAACTCGACCGGCAAGCACTGGACGCAGATGAGCAACGCCGAGCGGCTCGCCTCGGCCACCAACGACGGTCACCTGGTGTGGGACGGTCCGGCGGTGACGTTCAAGGCGCCGCTGGTGCTCGGCCCGCGGCCGCGGCTCACGGTCAACGCGCCGGTCGCGATCGCGGGGACGTACCCGATGGGGCGCTGCGCGTTCGGCGCGTCACTCGGGAGCCCCGGGCTCACCGGTCCGGTGGTGCTCGCCAACGACGGCGTCGGCACTACGAGCGACGCGTGCTCGGCGCTCACCAACGGCGCCGCCGTCGCGGGCAAGATCGCGCTGGTCGACCGCTCGAGCAGCTGCACGGATCTCGTGAAGGCGCAGAACGTGCAGGCCGCGGGTGCAGCCGGCGTGCTGTTCATCGACAACGTCGTGGCGGGCTCGCCGCCGACGCTGCGCGGCGTCGATCCGTCCGTGACGCTCACCGCCGGCTCGGTGCGGCAGAGCGACGGCAACGCGATCCGCGCCCAGCTCGGCGTCGGCGTCAACGTCACGATCGGCGTGGATCCCGCCAAGAATTCCGGCGCCGACGACAGCCACCGCGTGCTGCTCTACGCGCCGCCCACGCTGCAGGGCGGATCGTCGCTCTCGCACTGGGACGTGCAGACGTTCCCCGATCTGCTCATGGAGCCGATCAACAACACGTCGCTCCACGACAACGTGGATCTCACGCGCGAGGCGTTCGAGGACATCGGCTGGCTGCCGCGCGTGACCGCGGTCGGACCGGCCGAGCCGGTCTCGGTCCCGTTGCGCGACAACGCGCCGAATCCGTTCGCGGGCGGGACGACGCTGCGCTTCTCGCTCGCGCACGCCGGCGTCGCCGATCTCTCGATCTACGACGTGAGCGGGCGGCTGGTGAAGCGGCTGGCGAAGGGCTGGCTCGAAGCCGGCCCGCACGCGCTCGCGTGGAACGGGGTGGACGAGGCCGGCCGGCGTGCCGCGCCCGGCGTCTATCTCTATCGCCTCACCGCCGACGGGATGCAGAGCGCCCGGCACATGGTCATGCTTCGCTAGTTGTCACGGCGCGGCGGCGGGTGTACCACTTCCCGCCGTGACGGCCTGTCGTTCCCCCGGCCGTCCGACCGATGGATCGGTTAGGCCGCGTAATGGGAGGGACCCCATGACCAAGTCGCTCATTCTCGGTGGTGTGTTCGGCGGCGTCGTGCTGTTCGCGTGGAGCTTCGTCTCCTGGACGGTGCTGCCCTGGCACACGTCCGACCTCATGCGCTTCAAGAACGAAGACGAGGTCGCCCAGGTCCTCGCGCGCAACATGGCCGGCGATGGGCTCTACACGATGCCGGCCGTGGCGCCCGGCTACGGCGCCATGTCCGGCGAACAGAAGAAGGCGGCCGACGCGAAGATGGAAGCGGCGATGCAGCGCGGCCCGGTCGTCTACGGCCTCGTGCGCAGCGGCTACTCCGCGAACATGGGCAAGATGATGGGCACGGCGTTGTTCTTCGACTTCCTCGTCGCCCTGCTGCTCTCGATGCTCGTCATGCGGACGGCCGGCATGACCTACGGCGGCCGTGTGTCGTTTCTCGTGATGATCGGACTCGTGATGGGGCTCGCCGGCTCCGTACCCAACTGGATCTGGTTCGGCTATCCGGCGCGCTGGGTGCTGACGATGATCGCCGACACGCTGATCGGCATGCTGCTCGCCGGATTCGTCATCGCCAGGGTCGCGGCGCCACGCGCCCCGAAGATGGCGTAAGCGTTCGTTCCCGCTCGACGGCGTCCCGCGCATCGGCGCGGGGCGCCGTTCTTCGGCGCGATCGTCACGTCCACGAGGCCGAGCGAAGCGAAAAACTGGAGGTTTGACCCCGGCGGCATGCCGCTCAAGTCGAGATCGGTGAACGTGAGCTGGAAGACGAAGCGCGCGCGCGCCTGATCGAGCAGCTGCGCCTGGCGCCGGATGTAGCGCGCCTGCGTAGCCGGCGACGACACGACGCCGCCCACCGACGCCGAGGTCCATCCGCCCTCGACCACCATCACCGGCCGCGCGCTCTGCGCCGTCTGGTGTCGTCGGTTCACACCCGTTAGGATACGCGCCGCTCGCCCGTCCGATGAACGCCGGAGACCGACCCGATGATCCTCGACCTCGAATCGACGCTGCGAACGGTGTTCTCGATCTACGCCGTGGTGTGGGTCGGCGTGGTGCTGGTGCTGTTCGTCGTCACCGGCCTCCTGACCCGGAAGGCCGAGCGCATCCGCCAGAAGAGCCACCACTAGCCTCACCGCGCCGGCGCCGGCTGCGGCGCCGCGATCAGCCGCCCGCCCTCGAGCGCGAGCACGGGGCAGTAGAGCCCGAGCGGCGTCCGCCGCCACCACGCCCCGGTCACGCGCCGCGTCGCCGCGTCGGTGAAGTGATAGTCGTAGACCACCGCGCGCAGATAGCGCGGCGGGATCCCCGCGAACGGATCGGGCCCCATCAGGCGCATCACCGGCGGCGAGCCCTCGAGCACGCGGCGGCAAAACGGCAGGAACCAGGTCTCGTTGCGGAAGTCGCCGAGCGCCGCGAACCACATCTGCCAGTCGAGGCGCGGCATGTGCGGCGCGACGAACTCCGGCCGGCGCGTGAGGTCGCCCGGCTTCCAGCGGAACGCGTACGGACGCCACGCCACGCCGTCCATGCTGCCCTCGAGCTCGATCTCGTTCCGCCGCGTCGTCATCACGGCGAAGAGCCCGTAGCGATCCACGCTCCGGAACCCCGCGAGCTGCGCGTGGATCGCCGCGACCGGCCCCATCCACGCCGTTGGCCGCTGCAGCACCTGCAGCAGCGGGACGAGGCTCAAGGCGACGTACACGGCGGCGGCGGCGATCGCGAGCGCCCCCGGAGCGTGGCGCGCGCGGATCGTCGCGGGCGGGAGCCCGTCCGGCGCGGCACGCGCGGCGGCTCGTGACGCGCGGGCCGCGGGCCACCGCCACGGCCACACGCCGTCGTCGAGCGCGAGCAGGCAGAGCGCGATCGCGAGCACGTTGAAGAATCCATAGTTGCCGGTCGCGGCGATCAGGAGCTGGAGGCCGATCATCGCCGCGATGCCGGCGAAGCGCAGACGGCGCGGCGCGAGCAGCAGGAACGGCGCCGCACCCTCGCACGCGAACATGGCCCCGACCGAGAAGCGCTGGACGCCGGCCGAGAGGTGATGCATGAACCACGCGGGCCACGCCGGCAGGCACTGCGTCTCGTAGTGGTAGGTGAGCGCGGTGAGGTTGCGCCACGTCGGATCGCCGCTCGCGATCTTGACCGCTGACGAGGAGACCATGAGCCGGAACAGCAGCCACAGCATGACGGCAACCGCGAGCGGCGGCGGCTCGGGATCGCGCCCGGGTCGCGACCACACGCGGCGCGGCGCGAGCACGATCGCGAGCATGCCGGTCTCGAGCAGCAGGCTGTCCCACTGGAACCAGAGGAAGTTCTGGCCGACCGTGACGAGCGAGAGGTAGAGCGCCCAGCACGCGGCCAGCGCGAGCGGCGCGGCGATCCCCGCCACGACCAGCGCCGCGGCGATCGTCCCGGCCGCGCACATCGCGTGCAGCGCGCTGTCGCCCGCGCCGAGCCACGCGAGCGTCGGCGCGAACCGGAAGCTCGCGAGGCCGGGGCCTAAGTGCTCACGCACGGCGTCGAGGTAGAGGCCCGCGGGCAGGATGCCGCGCGAGCCGATCAGACCGTCGATCTGGCTCCACAGCGAGACGAACGCGATCAGGTACGCGACGCCGACGAGGCGGAGGAAGATCCACGCCGTGAGTCTGCGCCCGGGCGGGACGACGTGCGGCCCCCAGAGCCACGTCGTCAGCCGGTCGAACGCCGGCCGGTGCCCGGCGACGAAGCGATAGACCGCCTCGCTGACGCGGGCGAAGCCGGGCACCCGCTCGTAGAGCATGATCCGCCAGCCTTGCCCCGGCGCGAGCGACAGCGCGCGATGGACCGCCTCGGCGCCGCGCGACACGCGGCCGTCGGGCTCGACGAGGTGCACCGCCGCGCGGAACTGCTCGACCGGGATCGCGGGGAAGCGCGCCGCGACGCGCTGATACGTCGCGAACTCGACGCGGTCGCCGAGCGCCCAGCGCCAGCGCTCGATCCAGCGTCGGCAGAACGAACACTCGCCGTCCCAGATCATGAGCGGACGGGCCGGACGCTCCTCGGCGCGTGACATCAGCGACGCCCTGTGGGCCCCGACATCAACGCCGGATCACCGCGCGGCGCCGCCGAGCGCGTCGCGGCCCGCGGCATCGAGGATCGTCCAGATGCGGTCGAGCCACGCGCGGTGCTCGGGCTTCATCAGCGCCGAGCGCAGGCACGTGACCGTGCCCGGCTCGCCGGCGAACCCGGCCTCGGGGCCGAACCATGCCGCCGGCAGATCGGCGCGGGCGAGGTGCAGGTGGCGATCCGCCGCGGCGTCGAAGAGCCGGCGCGAGCGGACACTCGCCTCGGCCGCGGTCGCGGCGCGCGGCGCCCAGACGACGATGTCGAGCTCGGGCGCGAACGGCACGGCGAAGCGCGCGTCGGCGGCGAGCCGGGCGTGGAGCGCGAGCGCCGCGGCGCGCGAGTCGTCGAGCGCGCGCGCGAACACGCCGCCGCGCATGAGCGGCAGCAGGCGCTGCGTCGCCCACAGCGCGACCGCCGCCGCGCCGGCGCGCGAGCACTCGAGGCTGATCTCGCCGAGGTGGAGCTCCTTCGACCCGAAGTAGGTGTACGGCGAATCGTGCTTGTAGAAGCGGCCGATCGTGGGGTCGCGGAACAGCACGCAGCCGCAGCCGTAGGGCTGGAGGCCGTGCTTGTGCGGATCGATGACGATCGAGTCCACCTGATCGAGCCGGTCGTACGCGCCGCGCGCATCGTCGCCGAGGCTCGAGCCGAGCGCGAAGTAGCCGCCGTAGGCGGCGTCGGCGTGGACGCGGAAGCCGTAGCGTTCGCGGAGCGCGAGGATCGCGGGCAGCGGATCCACCGCGCCGGCCGCGGTCGTGCCCATCGTCGCCACCACCGTGCCCACGTCGCCCGCGGCCAGCCGCGTCTCGAGCGCCGCGAGGTCCATCCGCGCCTTCCGGTCGCACGCGACCGGCTCGAACGCGAGGCCGAGCACCTCGCCGATCCGGCCGTGCGTGTAGTGCGCCTGCGACGAGCCGAGCACGACGCGGCCGGGCGCGAGGCGTCCCGCGACCCACAGCGCTTCGAGGTTGGCCATCGTCCCGCCGCCGGTGAGGTGGCCGAGGTGCGTCGTCCAGCCGAACATCGTCGCGATCTCGGCGACCGCCTCGCGCTCCATCGCCGAGCTGGCGCG
Source organism: Candidatus Eiseniibacteriota bacterium (assembly GCA_016178725.1). Classification (GTDB taxonomy): domain Bacteria; phylum Eisenbacteria; class RBG-16-71-46; order RBG-16-71-46; family RBG-16-71-46; genus WS-11. The sequence goes on along the minus strand of JACOSV010000031.1, from coordinate 14,685 downwards.
GCTGCTCTCGAGCGCGTGGTTGTTGGGATTGATCCACTGCGCGAGCGCGTACGCAAGACGCGCCACCGGATGCGGCGGCTTGAGCATCTGGCCGGCGTAGAGCGGATGGAAGAGCGGCGCGTTGTCTCGCATCCGCGTCGCGACCTCGAGCATCACGGCCTCGATCCCCTCGGCGGCCAGCGGCGCCGTGTCCGCTGGCGGGAGGCCGGTGAAGCCGGCGTCGAGGCGCGCGAGCGCCCGGTCGAGAATGCGCAGCGTCGCGCGGTCGAGCCGGCCCGCGGTCGCTTTGTCCGTGCCCATCGCGCGATCGGGGCCGGGGGACGCTACGCCCGCTCCTCCCAGATGCGTGCGAGGTGCACGATGGTTTCGACCGCCTTCTCCATGTCCTGGACCGAGACCCACTCGAGCCGCGAGTGAAAGTTGTTCTCGCCCGCGAAGATGTTGGGCGTCGGCAGCCCCATGAAGCAGAGGCGCGAGCCGTCGGTGCCGCCGCGCACCGGCGTCTCGCGCACCTCGAGCCCGGCGCGGCGGATCGCCTCGCGCGCGTGATCCACGACCTGGGGATGCCGGTCGAGCACCTCTTTCATATTGCGGTACGACTCCTCGACCTCGACCGTCACCGACGCGCCCGGCCACGCCGCCGTCGCCGCGCGCGCGAGCGCTTCGAGCTTCGCCTCCTTCCTCGCGAGCTCGGCGGTGACGAAGTCGCGGATCAGGAAGCGCACGCTCGTCTTCTCGACCGAGCCCTGCAGCACGTATGGATGGACGAAGCCCTCGCGCCCGGCGGCGGTCTCGGGCGACATGTCCTTCGGCAGGCGGGCGATGAAGTCGGCGGCGACCTTGATCGAGTTCACCATGCGGTCCTTGGCGAACCCGGGATGCGTGTTGAAGCCGTGGAACGTGAATGTGATCGCGTCGGCCGAGAACGTCTCGATCTCGAGCGTGCCGCGCCCCGCGCCGTCCATCGTGTAGGCGCAGGCGGCGCCGAACGCCGGCACGTCGAACCGCTCCGTGCCGCGTCCCACCTCCTCGTCGGGCGTGAACGCGATGCGGATCGCGCCGTGTGCGATCTCGGGATGCGCCATGAAGTGCTCGACCGCGGCGACGATCGCGGCGACACCGGCCTTGTTGTCGGCGCCGAGAAGCGTCGTGCCCGAGGCGGTGATGATGTCGTGGCCGACCTGCTCGGCGAGCTCCGGGATGTCGCGCACGCGCAGCACCGCCGTCGGATCGTCCGGGAGCGTGATGTCACCGCCCTTCCAGTCCGCGTGTACGATGGGCTTGACGCCGGCGCCGCTCGCCTCGGGCGAGGTGTCCACGTGGGCGACGAAGCCGATCACCGGAACGCCGGTCTTTTTCGTCGTGGCGGGGATCGTGGCGGTGACGTAGCCGTTCGCGTCGCGCATGGCGTCGGCGAGGCCGAGCGCCTTCAGCTCGGCGGCGAGCCGGTCGAGCAGGACGAGCTGCTTCGCGGTGCTCGGATAGGTCTTCGATCCCTCGGCCGATTGCGTATCGTAGGTGACGTAGCGCAGGAAACGATCGACGGCGCTGGTGCGCACGGCGGTGGGCGAGGACGGCACGGGGATCTCCCTCGAATGATGGCGATGACACGGACGTCGGGAAACGGAGCGCGCGATCGTGCGAGAGCCTACACCCTGGGCGCGCGAGTCTCCACGGCGCTTGCGCTGCTCGTCATGTGCGCGGGCCCGGCCATCGCGGATGGGCGCGCGGCCACGGACGCGCCGATCGTCGGTCGCCGCGACGTGCTCGAAACGGCGATCGCGGCGGGGGCGGTGCTGGGTGTGATGAGCGGGGACGAGTGGTTCCGCCATCGCGCGCTGGCGCCGCGCTCGGACTGGCAGCGCCGGCTCGCCGCCGACGTGCGCTGGCTCGGCGACGGCGCGGTCGTCCTGCCCGTGCTCGCGGCCGGCTACGGAGCGGCGCGGCTTGCGCATCGCGACGCCGCCGCCGCGTCGGTCGCGCGGGCCGGCATCTCGACCGTGGCGGCAGGCGTCGTGGCGCTCGCGCTCAAGCGCGCGATCGGCCGCTCGCGCCCGAGCGAGACGCCGGACGATCCGCACCGCTTCGATCCGTTCTCGAGCCACGACGCGATGCCCTCCGGCCACACGACGATCGCATTCGCGCTCGCGCGCGCCGTGGACCGCGAGTGCGACGCGCGCTGGGTGCCGTGGGTCGCCTACCCGGCCGCCGCGCTGGTCGGCTGGTCGCGCGTTCACGACGATGACCACTGGGCGAGCGACGTGGTGGCTGGCGCGGCCGTCGGCCTCTGGACCGCGAGCAAGGCCGAGATCGTGCTGCGCCGCGAGGCCGGGCGCGGCCATCGCATCGGTCTCCGCCTCGCGCCCGGCCGCGCCGGGATCGCGCTTACGCTGGGCGCGGCGCCCTGACGGCGGCCCGATCGGCGCCGGCGTTTGCGTGCGCGGCCGCGCCGGCCGCGCGTACCCGATGCAGTATGCTGGCCGCGGCGCTATTCGCGGGGAAGCACGCTCGAATACCAATCGGGGACCGGCCCATCCGCTCATGCGACGTCTGATGTTCGCGGGCCTCGCGCCTGCCGCCCTGCTCGGCGCGCTCGCCGCACCCGTCCGGGCGCAGGTTCTGTTCGGTCCGGCGCCGACGCCCGACTCGTTCACCGTCGCAGAGTGCGTCCGCATCGCGCGCGCGACGGCGCCGGACGTCCAGATCGCCATCGCCGTGCACGACGCGGCGCGCTTCGATTCCACCGCCGCATCGCGCAACCGGCGACCGTCGTTCGCGTTCACCGGCGGCGCGACCGTCGCGCCCGCGTGGTCGTACGATCCCGCGCTGACCAATCTCGGCGACTACTCGCTCAAGCTCGGCATGGACCTGCCGCTCGCCGACGGCGGCGCGCGCCGCCGCGAGCGCGCGGCCGCGACGCTCGCAGTGGTCCAGTCGCGGTTCGACCGCGACCGCATCGCGCGCGAAGCCGGCCTCCGCGCCGCGGCGCTCGCGCTCGACCTGCTGCAGCATCGCGATCAGGAGGCGTACGCGCGCGCGAGCCTCCAATGGCTCGAGCGTCTCGCGACGCTGATCGAGTCGGGCGTGCGCGGCGGAGGCGATCGCGCGGACGCGGTGCGCGTGCGGATCGCGGTGGATGCGGTAGTTGCGCAGATCAGCGTGCTCACAGAGGAGCAGGGCATGCTGATGCGCGAGCTGTCGCAGGTCCTCGGCCGCGATCCGGCCACGCCGTTGCGCATCGTCGGTTCCGACTCGATCGCGGTGGCGGTGCCCTCGACCGTCGATTCGCTCGCGTGGCTCGAGCGCGCGCGCGACGCCCCGGAGGTCCGCGCCGCGTATGCCGACGCCGAGGGCGCGCGGATCGCGCTCGAGCAGGCGGTCCTGCGGGGCCGCGTGACCGTCGACCTCGCCGCCGACGCGGGTCTCGCCGGCAGCGACCTCACCCGCGCCGTCCCCGAGGACTTGCGTCTTACAAATCCCGACGCGACGTTCGCCGACCGCCTGCGCCGGGATCTCGGCGCGTCGGTCTCGCTCCAGTTCCACCGGCCGATCCTCGATCGGACGGCGTCGCGCGCCGTCGTGAACGCTCGGCAGGCCGAGCTCCGCGCCGCCGGGCTGCGCGCCGCTGCCGCGCTCGGCGAGCGCCGGCGCGTGATGATGGATCTGCTCGGACGCTGGCGCGCGGCGGCCGAACGCCTGACACTGTCGCGCGCTTCGGTGGCGCGCGCGGACGACCACGTGCTGCGGCTGCGCAGCCAGTACGCCGGCGGCGCTTCGAGCCTGCTCGAGGTGCTCGACGCGCGCCGCCAGCTCGACGATGCGCGCACGCGGCTCGCCGACGCGCGGCTCGCGACGGGTCTCGCGCAATGGGAAGGAGAGCTGCGCCGATGATCGAACGCCGCCGGAACGCGATGCTGGTCGCCCTCGCCGTGCTCGCCGTTTCGGGATGCGGCGGCGCGAAAGGGGACAAGGACGACGCCGCGGGCGACACGGCCGGCGCGGTCGTGCCGGTGCGCGTCGCGAAGCTCGAGGAGCGCGCGTTCGCCGACGCGCTCACCGCGCCCGGGCAGTGGCGCTCGGGCGGCGAGCTCGTGATCTCGGCGCCCGCCGCGGGCGTGATCGAGGCGCTCACCGTGACCGTCGGCGACCGCGTCGAGGCCGGGCAGACCACGGGCACGCTGGTGCCCAAGAGCGCGTGGGCGGCACTCCACGGCGCCGAGCTGCTGGCGCGCGAGGCGCAGGGCGCCGAGGCGCGCGCCGACGCCGAGCGCGCGCTCGCGCTCGCGCGCCGCGATCTCGTGCGCGTGCCGCTGGTCGCGCGGCAGGCGGGCATCGTGGTCCGCCGCACGGTCGAGCCCGGCGCCGAGGTCGCGGACGGCGTCGAGGTGCTCGCGCTCGCGCCGTGGGCGACGCTGGTCTTCGAGGCGCATGTCCCCGCCTCGGATGCGAAGCGCGTGCACGCCGGCCAGGCGGCGACCGTGCGTGCGCCGGGCGCTCCGCCGCACGCCGCGCACGTCACGCGCGTGCTGCCGATGGCGAGCGACGCCGATCAGGCGTCGCTGGTGTGGCTCGCGCCCGAGGGCGGCACGACGCCCGAGCTCGGGCGCTTCGCGACCGCCGAGATCACGGTCGGCATCGCGCACCACGCGCTCGCGGCGCCCGATTCGGCGATCGTCGAGGACGACTTGACCGGCGAGCGGCGGATCGCCGCGATCGACGCGACCGGCCGGCTCGCGTGGCACGGCGTCAGGCTCGGCGCCGCGGCGAACGGCTGGCGCGAGCTGGTCGGCTCCGATCTCCGCGCCGGCGATACGGTGGTGATCGAAGGCCACCGCGGCCTCCCCGACAGCACGCGCGTGACCTCCCGCCCGTGACGCGCGTCTTCGCCGCGCTGCGCGATCAGCGCCGCGCCATCCTCGCCGTGCTGATCGCGGGCATCGCCGCGGGCGCCGTGCTCGCGCCGCGCATGCCGGCGGCGATCCTGCCCGAGGTCACGTTCCCGCGCATCAAGGTGATCGCCGAGAGCGCCGAGCGCCCCGGCGACGAGATGCTGCGCGTCGTGACGCGGCCGCTCGAGCAGCAGCTGCGCTGGGTCCCGGACGTGCGCGAGATGCGCACGACCACCGCGCGCGGCTCGACCGAGATCAACCTCGACTGCGCGTGGGGCGCCGACATGAACCTCGCGCTGCAGCGCGTGCAGGCGCGGATGGACGCGGTGCGCGCCGATCTCCCCGCGGGCACGACGCTCGAGGCGCAGCTCATGAGCCCGGTGCTGTTCCCGGTCGTCGGCTTCTCGCTGATCTCGAAGACGCGGAGCCTCGCCGAGCTGCGCGACATCGCGCAGCTTCGCATCCAGCCCGAGCTGGCGCGGCTGCCGGGCGTGTCGCAGGTCGTCGTGCAGGGCGGCGATCCGCTCGAGGCGCAGGTGACGCTCGATCCCGCGCAGCTCGAGGGCCGCGGCATCGACGCGCAGAAGGTGGCGGACGCGATCGAGCGCGCGGGCACGCTCCAGACGGTCGGCCTGCTCGACGCGAACCGCGAGCTCTACCTCGGCCTCGCCGACGCGCGGCCCGCGAATCTCGATGCGCTCGCGCAGGTGCCGGTCGCGGTGGACAGCGGCCCGCCGGTGCCGGTCGGCCGGCTCGGGACGATCGCGCTCGCTCCCGCGCCGCGCTTCACCCGCTACGTCGCGCACGGGCGCGAGGCCGTCCTGGTCAACCTCCTGCGCCAGCCCAAGGGCAGCACGATCGACGTCTCGCGCGCGGCGCACCGCTGGTTCGCCGAGCACCGCGGCCTGCTGCCGCCCGACGTTGCCGTCGAGACGTTCTACGATCAGGCCGACCTCGTGCGCGCCTCGGTGGACAGCGTGCGCGACAGTCTGCTGGTCGGCGCGATCATGGCGATCGCGATCGTCGTGGTCTTCCTGCGCAGCCTTCGGCTCGGGCTCTCGGCCGCCATCCTGCTCCCCGGCAGCATCGGCCTCACGGTGCTCGCGCTGTGGTTCACCCGCCAGTCCCTGAATCTGATGACGCTCGGCGGGGTCGCCGCGGCGGTCGGACTGGTGCTCGACGACGCGATCGTCGTGGTCGAACACTTCGATCACGAGCTCCGGGGCGGAGCGACGCCTGCGACGATCGCCGCGGCGATGGCGGGCATCTTCCCGGCGCTCGTCGGCTCGAGCCTGTGCACGATCGCGATCTTCATCCCGTTCATGTTCCTCGGCGGCGTGACCGGCGCGTTCTTCCGCGTGCTGGCGCTGGCGATGACGCTGATGCTCGCGACCTCGCTGCTCCTGTGCGTGACCGTGCTGCCGCGGCTCGGCGAGCGGCAGGGCGCGGCGCGCGCGCCGTCGGCGGCTCCGCGCGGCGCGTCGTGGACGGAGCGCGCGATGCGCTACGGCACGCGCCACCGCTGGGTCGCGGTCGCCGCGCCGCTGGTCCTGCTCGCCGCGATCCCGCTCATCGTCCACAACGTCGGCAGCGGCTTCCTGCCCGAGATGGATGAGGGCTCGCTCATCATGGACTATGTGACGCTTCCGGGCTCGTCCGTGACCGAGACCGACCGCCAGTTGCGCCAGGTCGAGGCGGGATTCGATTCGATCGCGGCGATCGCGACGTGGTCGCGCCGCACCGGCGACCAGCTCGGGTTCTTCATCACCGAGTCCAATCGCGGCGACTACGTCCTGCGACTCGTGAACGGCCGCCGCCCGCCGGCCGACGACGTGGCCGACGCGCTGCGTCACGCCGTCGAGCGCACGCAGCCGACGCTCGAGGTGGAGTTCGGCCAGATCGTCGAGGATGTGATCGGCGACCTGACCACCAGCCCCCAGCCGATCGAAGTGCGCATCTTCGGCGAGGACCGGCGCGTGCTCGAGGAGCGCGCCCAGGTCGCGGCGGCGCTGCTCGAGAAGATCCGCGGCGTGGTGGACGTGAAGAGCGGCGTCGTGGTGAGCGGCCCGAACCTCTCGATCGTCCCGGGTCCGGCGGCGCAGCGGCTCGGCCTCGGCGCCGAGGATCTCGCGCGCGGCGTGGCGCCGTATCTGCAGGGAATCGAGGCGGGGCAGATCCCGCGCGGCCAGCGCTCGTGGCCGGTGCGCGTGCGGCTGCCGATGCCGGCGGGGGCCGGCACCGACATGGTGCGCGAGGCGCGCGTGCCGGTGGCGCACGGCCGCTGGACGCGCCTCGGCGACCTCGCCGACGTGCGCATCGCGCCGGGGGAGACCGAGATCGCCCGCGACGACCAGCGCACGATGGTCGCGGTGACGGCGCGGCTCTCGGGCCGCGACCTGGGCTCGGCGATGGCCGAGATCCGGCGCCGCATGGCCCGCGACCTGCCGCTCGGCCCGGGGATGAGCGTCCAGTACGCCGGGCTGTGGGCCGAGCAGCAGTCGTCGTTCCGCGGCCTCGCCGGCGTGCTGATCGGTGCGACCCTCGCCGTGCTGCTCGTGCTGCTGGTCTCGTTCCGCTCGTGGGCGCACGCCGCGGTCGTCATCGTGGTCGCCGGCGCATCGCTCGCGGGCGTGTTCCTCGCGCTGCTCGCGACGCGCGTCACGCTCAACATCACGAGCTTCGTCGGCGCGATCATGATGGTCGGCATCGTCGCCGAGAACGCGTACTTCGTCGTGCGCGAGCATCGCCTCGGCCTCGCCGCCGGGCTCACGCCCGCCGACGCCGCGGCGGCGGCCGCGCGCCGCCGCGCGCGTCCGGTGCTGATGACCACGGCGGCGGGTGTCGCGGCGCTCGCGCCGCTCGCGCTCGGCATGGGGTCCGGGAGCGCGCTGCTCCGGCCGCTGGCGATCGCGGTGGTCGGCGGCTTCGCGCTCTCCGCGCTGCTGATCCTCATGATGCTGCCGGCGCTACTCGTCGCTTGCGGCGACGGCGGCGTGGAGCGTGCCGCCGGCGCCGACGCCTGACCGCCGTGATCGGTCCCGACGAGCTGTTCGCGCGCGCCACCGATCCGCGCCAGTACGACGCCGAGGCGATGGACTGGACGCCCGAGGGCGACGCGGACGCGCCGTGGCCGCGGTTCGTGCGCGAGCGTCTCGCGCCGGCGCTGGGGCCGCTCGCCGGGCGCAGCGTGATCGATCTCGGCTGCGGCACCGGGCACCTCGCGCTCCTCTTCGCCCGGCTCGGCGCGGGGGCGATGACCGGGCTCGAGCCGTCGGCGCGCCACGCCGGGGCGGCGCGCCGGCGGCACCCCGGGCTGCGCGTCGTACGCGGCGGCCTGCCGCGCGCCCCGTTCCGCCGCGCCTTCGACGACGCGGTCGCGGTGCTGTCGCTCGAGCACCAGAGGTCGCTCGACGAGGCCTACGCCTCGGTCGCGACGCTGCTGCGGCCGGGCGGGCGCTTCGTCGCGATCGCGGGCGATCCCGAGTTCCATCGCACGCCGCGCTGGGGGCTCGGGCTCGTCACGCACGCCCGCGCCGACGGATCGCTGCTGGTCGCCACGACGTACCCGGTCGGCACGGTCCACGACGTGATCCGGCCGCCCGAGCAATTCGAGCGCGCGGCGCGCGGCGCGGGATTCGACGTGACGGATCGCGCGGCGCTGGCGCCGGACGAGGCGCTGATCGCGCGCGACCCGCGCTGGCGCCTGTTCTCGGGGCGACCGGTCGCGTGGCTGATCACGGCGGCGGCGCCTTGATATTCCGGGCGTATTCACCGATAGTCCCTGTCCTGCCCGCCTCGAACCGTGGAGCCGAACACGATGGCTGATGCCCGCCGCCGTTCGCGCCCACATGCGACGTCGCCCAAGAGATCGCATGCGACGTCGACCCATCATCCAGGAGACACCATGTCGTTCGCAGCACTCGGGCTCCCCGAGTCCATCACCCGCGGCGTGCGCGCCGTCGGGTACACGTCGCCGACGCCCATTCAGCGCGAGGCGATTCCGATCATCCTGCCCGGCCACGACCTCGTCGCCGCCGCGCAGACCGGCAGCGGCAAGACCGCCGCCTTCATCCTTCCCATCCTGAGCCGCCTGCTCGACGGTCCGCGCGCCCTGCGCGCGCTGGTCCTCGTGCCGACGCGCGAGCTCGCCGCGCAGGTCGAAGAAGCGGCGATGCAGTACGCGCGCTACGCCGACCTGAGCGTCGGCGCCGTGTTCGGCGGCGTGCCGATCCCGCCCCAGGAGCGCATGATCATGCACGAGGGCGTGGACGTTCTGATCGCCACACCCGGCCGGCTGCTCGATCTGCACGGCCGCCACAGCGTGAGCCTCGACGAGGTCGAGATCCTCGTGCTCGACGAGGCCGATCGCATGGTGGACATGGGCTTCGCGCCGGATCTGCAGCGCATTCTGCGGCTGCTGCCGACGCGGCGGCAGACGCTGATGTTCTCGGCGACGATGCCGGCCGAGCTGAACGCGGTGGCCCGCGAGGCGCTCCACAACCCGCGCCGGCTCGCGCTCGCGCCGAGCGTCGCGCGCCCCGCGCCGGCGATCGCGCAGGCGTTCTACCCGGTGGCGCGGCACCTCAAGGCCGACCTGCTGCACGAGCTGCTCGAACGCTCGCCCGACCGCACGGCGATCGTCTTCACCCGCACGAAGCGCGGCGCCGACCGGCTCTATCGCGTCCTGCAGCAGCGCGGCCACAAGACGGGCGTGCTGCACGGCGACCGCAGCCAGAGCCAGCGCGAGCGCGCGCTCCGCGACTTCAAGCGCGGACGCGTCGAGGTGCTGGTTGCGACCGACATCGCCTCCCGCGGCATCGACGTGGACGACGTGACGCACGTGATCAACTACGACGTGCCGCGCTCGCCCGACGACTACATCCACCGCATCGGCCGCACCGGGCGCATGGACGCGACCGGCGACGCGTTCACGCTCATCACGCCCGAAGACCGTGAAGAGGTCGCGGCGATCGAGAAGACGCTCGGCCGCCGCATCGAGCGCATCGAGCTCGACGACTTCGACTACGACCGCCGCCGGCCGGCCGACGCGCACGGTCGCCACGAGGGTCACGGCCGGCGTCAGGAAGGGAAGAGTCGCGGCGATCACCGCCACACGCACGTCGAGCCGGACGTCGATCATGGCCGCCCGGCGCGCACGCGCGGCGGATCGCACGGCCACGTCCCCCCGCCGGGCGGGCACGCGACGCCCGCGGCCGACGCCCACGGCCGCCGGCCGAAGCGCAACGCGACCGATCGGAGAAGCCGCCGCCGGATGTAGGGTAGGCCCGTGCTAGCCTCGCCCGCATGACCCGCCACGCCGAGGGCGTCATCCGCTTCGCGCTCGAGCACGACGCGCGCGTCCTCGAGCCGCGCCTCCACGCCGAGATCGTCTCGACGCTCGCCGCGTGGCGCGAAGTGCTGGCGCGACTCGATCTCGTCGGCCGCGATCCCGCGCGCTACGAAGGCCTCGGCTACGGCAACGTCAGCGCCCGGCTCGGGCCGTTCGGCGACGTGGGCCGCGGGCGGCGCCGCTTCGTCGTCAGCGGCACGCAGACCGGCGGGCTCCCGGCGCTCACGCTCGACCAGGTCTGCGTGGTCGAGCGCTACGACGTGGCGCGCGGCGAGGTGTGGAGCGCGGGGCCGGTGCGGCCGTCGTCCGAGTCGCTGACGCACGCCGCGCTCTACGACATCGCACCCACCGCGCGCGTCGTGCTGCACGCGCACGCGCCCGAGATCTGGCGTCACGCGCGCTCACTCGCGATCCCGGTGACGCGCGAGGCGGCGGCCAACGGCACGGCGGACATGGCGCTCGAGGTGCAGCGCCTCTACCGCGAATCCACGCTCTCGGGCACCGGTATCCTGGCGATGGCCGGGCACGAGGACGGCGTCATCGCGTTCGGCGCCTCGGCCGAGGAGGCGGGAGCGATCCTGGTGCGCCAGCTCGCGCGCGCGCTGACGCTTGGGCGTCGGGCGCCGTGATGAAGGTCGGCGGGCGCGAGATGCGCGCGGTCGAGTGGTCCGAGGACGGCATCCGCCACATCGACCAGCGTGCGCTGCCCGAACGCGTCGCGATCGCGACGGCGCGCAGCGTCGAGGACGCCGCGCGCGCGATCGAGACGATGGCGGTGCGCGGCGCGCCGCTGATCGGCGTGTTCGCCGCCTACGCGCTGGCGCTGGCGGCGAAGCGCGGCGAGCCGCTCGACGCCGCGGCGGAACGCCTGTTGCGCACGCGCCCGACCGCCGTCAACCTGGCGCGTGGGCTCGACGCTGTGCGCGGCGCCGCGGACGCCGCGTCGGCACTCGCCGCGGCGCGCGCCTACGACGACGCCGGGGTCGCGGCGGCGGCGGCGATCGGCCGGCACGGCCTCGCGCTCTTCCGCCACGGCACGCGCGTGCTCACGCACTGCAACGCCGGCTGGCTCGCGGTGCAGGACTGGGGCACGGCACTCGCGCCGGTCTACCTCGCTGCACGCGAGGGCCTCGCGCCGTTCGTCATCGTGGGCGAGACGCGGCCGCGGCTCCAGGGCGCGCGGCTCACCACGTGGGAGCTGCGCGAGGAAGGGATCGCGCATGCGCTGATCGCCGACGGCGCGGCGGCCCACCTGATCCAGCGCGGCGCGGTGGACCTCGTCCTCACCGGGGCGGACCGGATCGCCGCGAACGGCGACGCGGCGAACAAGATCGGCACCTACGGCCGTGCGCTCGCCGCGCGCGCGCACGCGATCCCGTTCTACGTCGCGGCGCCGCTCACGACGATCGACCGCGCGTGCGCGACCGGCGACGCGATCCCGATCGAGGAACGCGATGCCGAGGAGGTGCTGACCGCCGAAGGCGCCGACGCGGGCGGCGTCGTGACGCGCGTCCGGCTCGCGCCGGAGGGCACCCGGGCGCTCAACCCGGCGTTCGACGTGACGCCCGCGCACCTGATCGCCGGCATCGTCACCGAGGTCGGCATCGTGCCTGCGACCGTGGCCGGGATCGCCGAGGCATTCCGGCGCACAAAGGACTGACCCCGCCGGAGCGGGACTCCGGCGGGGTCGTGACGTCCGCGGCGACGTTCTAGCGGCTCGAGATCTTGGCCGATCCGGTGATCTCGTCGGCCAGCGCCGGCATGTCGTAGATCTTCCGCAGCGCCTCGATGATCGCGCTCGAGTGCACCGACACCGCGCGCGACTGCGCGTCGTCGTAGGCGTAGTTGCCGATGTACGAGTGCGCGTTGCCGTCGAAGATCAGGCCGACGTACTCGAGGTTGCGGTTCAGCACCGGGCTCCCCGAGTTGCCGCCGATGATGTCGTCGGTCGAGACGAAGTTGAGCGGCGTCGAGAGGTCGAGCTTCGAGCGCGCCGCCTCGACGCGCTTCGTCAGCTCGAACGGGAACGCGTTGCCGAAGTCGGCCGAGCGGTCGTAGAGGCCGAAGAACGTGGTCTTCCACGGCACGCGCGTCGTCAGCTCGTCGTAGCCCGCCACCTTGCCGTAGCTCAAGCGCAGCGTGCCGGTCGCGTCCGGCGCCCGGTCCTTGCCGTCGAGCGCGAACCGCGCGCGCGCGATGCGCCCGCCTTCGCGCGCCTCGACGCCCTCGAGCTCGTTCTCGCGCCACTTGCGCATCACGCGGTACTGCGGATCGAGCTTCCGCACCCAGACGATCAGCGGATCGCTCGAGGCCTCGACCGCCTTGACGCCGCCGTCGATCAGCTGACGGCGGAACGCCACGTCGCCGACCTGCGTCTTCTCCATGAGATCCTGCGCCACGGTCTCGGGGGCGCGGCCGTCGAGCGCGAGCTTGACCGTGGGGTGCGCGGGCCCGAGTACTCCCACCGCATCCTTGAGCTGCGCGCCGAGGATCGCGGCGTCCACGTCGGCGTAGTTCGGCGCGGGCGAGAACATCTGGAAGCGCTCGGTCTCGAGGTTCGAGTCGCGGAATTCCTGGAAGCGCTCGCCGTTGGGTTTCACGACCTCTTCGGCGTAGTGGACGATCTGCTGCGCGAGCGTCATCAGCCGCGCGCCGCGGCTGAAGTCGGTGTAGAGGTTCTCCTTGGCGCGCCGGGCGGCGTCGCGCTCGGCGGCGGCAATCTTGTCCCACGCGCCGGCGCACTCGGTCGCCGCGGCCGGCGTCTTGGCGACGCGCGCCTTGAGCGATTCCTCCTCCTTGCGCTTCATCTCCATGAAGCTCGGCGTGCGCAGGATGTCGAGGAACGCGTGCTCGCGCTTGAGGTTGTTGGTGAGGCCGCGGATGCGGTCCTTGGCGCGCCGCGCCTGCTCGTCGCCACGCTTGCAATACGCTTCCAGGGCGACGAGGCGGTGCTCCTGCTGCGCGATCTGGATCGGCGAGCGATCGTCGCGCAGGTATTCGTACTGGGCGAGGGTGAGCTGCCGGCCGGTCGTGCCCGGATTGCCCGACACGAACGCGAGGTCGCCTTCCTTCGGGCCGTCGAGGCTCCAGCGGAACCAGAACTGGGGATGCACCGGCTGGCCGTTCTCGTAGAGCCGGAAGAAGGCGAAGTCGAGATCGTGGCGCGGGAAGCAGAAGTTGTCCGCATCACCGCCGAAGAAGGCGGTCGGCTCTTCGGGCGCCATCACCATCCGCACGTCCGTGTACTTCTTGTAGCGATAGAGCCAGTACTCGCCGCCGCGATAGAGCTCGACCGTGCGCGACTGGAGTCCGGTCTTCTGGTTCGACTCCTTCTCGATCGCCGCGCGCACCGCGCGCCGCTGCTCGCCCTGCGCCTGCTCGCTGGCCTTCGCGTCCACCGCCGCGCGCACGCGGTCGGTGACGTTCTCCGTGGACTCGAGCACGCGCAGCTCGAGATCGGGGCACTTCATCTCATCGGCCGCCGTGCGCGCGTAGAACCCGTCGCCGACGTAGTTGTGCTCGGCCGTCGAGACCTTCTGCAGCTGGCCGAGCGCGACGTGGTGGTTCGTGATCACGAGCCCGTTGGGCGAGACGAACGCGCCCGACCCGCCGCCGAAGCTGACCGAGGCCTTCTGAACGTGCTCGATCCATTCGGGCGTCGGCGTAAAGCCGTACCGCTCCTTGAGCTGCTTGAGCGGCAGGTTGTCGAGCGTCCACATCCCCTCGTCGGCGCGCGAGATTGGGGCGACGGCGGCGAGGAGGGAAGCGGCGAGGACCGCGGCGGCCAGCGGCCGGAACGAGGTGCGCATGGGGACCTCACGAGTGGGTGGTGGTTGGGTGGGCGACACTACTGCTATCGTGCCGGCCTCTCAAGGAGGCTTCCCATGCGTCCCAGACTGTCCCACGTGCCCGCGTTCCTGCTCGCGTGCGCGCTCGGCGTTCTGTTCGCCGCGACCGCGAGCGCCCAGACCAAACTGCTGCGCTTCCCCGACATCCACGGCGACCGTGTGGTCTTCTGCTACGGCGCCGATCTCTGGTGGGCGCCGGCGAGCGGCGGCACCGCGGTGCGGCTCACGACGCACCCGGGCATCGAGCAGTTCCCCAAGTATTCGCCCGACGGCAAGTGGATCGCCTTCACCGGCCAGTACGACGGCGACGAGCAGGTCTACGTGATTCCGGCCGATGGCGGCGTGCCGCGCCAGCTCACGTTCTATCCCGCGCGCGGACCGAACACGCCGCGCAACGGCTGGGACAACCAGGTGATGGGCTGGTCGCGCGACGGAAAGAACGTGCTCTTCAACACGATCCGTGACGGGGGCGGCGCGGCGCGCCGCAATCTCTACACGGTGCCGGCGGACGGCGGCCACGAGACCCCGCTGCCGATGTACACGGCCGGCGCCGGCGACTTCTCGCCCGACGGCGCGCGCATGGTGTACTCGCCGCTCT
>JACOSV010000036.1 GCA_016178725.1 Candidatus Eiseniibacteriota bacterium | reverse complement strand
CACCTGCGTCCTGTTCGGCGACGCCGCCGGCGCCGCGGTGCTCCGGCCCTGCGAACCCGGGACGGGCGTGCTGTCGGTGTCCATGCACAGCGACGGCACGCTCGGCGACGTGCTGGTGATCCCGGCGGGCGGCAGCCGCCACCCGGCCGACGAGGCGAGCGTGCGCGAGCGCCAGCACTACATCCAGATGCAGGGGCGCAAGCTCTTCCCGTTCGCGGTGCGCTCGATGGAGGACAGCCTGCGACGTGCGCTCGAGCAGGCCGGGCTCACGCCCGACCAGCTCGAGCTCGTGATCGTGCACCAGGCGAACCTGCGCATCCTCGACGCCGTGCGCGAGCGACTCGGCATGCCGGCCGAGCGCGTGCCGGTCAACATCGACCGCTACGGCAACACGTCGTCGGCGAGCATCCCGGTGTTGCTCGACGAGCTGGTGCGCGCCGGCCGGATCAAGCCCGGCGACGCGATCGGCTTCTCGGCCTTCGGCGGCGGCGCGACATGGGGCTCGTCGGTGATGCGCTGGACGATGGCGCGCGTCGATCCCAAGAGCGCGCACGCATCGACCGCGGGCGCCGAGCATGCCGCCGGCGCCGCGGCGGGACGGACGGGCGCGTGAACCTCGCCTTCCTCTTTCCCGGCCAGGGCGCGCAGGCGGTCGGCATGGGCGCGGCGCTCGCCGAGCGCCACCCGGTCGCGCGCCACGTGTTCGAGCGCGCCGACCGCGCGCTCGGCTACCGGCTCTCCGATCTGTGCTGGAAGGGGCCGGCCGAGGAGCTGACCAAGACCGTGCACGCGCAGCCGGCGCTGCTCACGCACAGCATCGCGGCGTATCGGCTGCTCGAGGATGCCGGCATCCGGCCGCGCTGGGTCGCGGGCCACAGCCTCGGCGAGTACTCGGCGTGCGTCGCCGCCGGTGCGCTCGATTTCGAGGACGCGGTGCGTCTCGTCCACCGCCGCGGCGAGCTCATGTATCAGGCCGGCCTCGAGCGTCCGGGCACGATGGCCGCGATCCTGGGCCTCGACGCCGAGCGCGTCGCCGAGGCCTGCGCGCGCGCGGCGGAGCGGGGCATCGTCACCCCCGCGAATCTCAACGCGCCCGAGCAGATCGTGATCTCGGGCGAGCGGGCCGCGGTCGAGCGTGCGTGCGAGCTCGCCCGCGAGCTCGGCGCGAAGCGCGCGATCGTGCTCACGGTGAGCGGCGCGTTCCATTCGCCGCTCATGTCGCCCGCCTCCGCCGGGCTCGCCGAGGCGCTCGCCGGCGTGTCGGTGCTCGACGCGAAGGTGCCGGTGATCGCCAACGTCTCGGCCGAGCCGCTGCGCCGCGGCGCCGAGATCCGCGCGGCGCTCGAGCGCCAGCTGCTCGGCGCGGTGCGCTGGGAGGATTCGATGCGCCGTCTCGTCGCGCTCGGGGCGCAGGGCTTCGTCGAGGTCGGCACCGGCACGGTGCTGCGCGGCCTGCTGCGCAGCCTCGACAAGGCGATCGCCTCGTGGGACGTGGGCGACCCCGAGAGCTTCGAGAAGACGGTGGCGGCCCTGGGCGACGGCGCGGCCGCGCCGAGCGCGGGCGCGCGGGCGGAGGGGGCGTGAGCGCGACCGACGCGCGCGCCGCGATCCCGGGCGTGGATCCCAGGGAGCTCGCCGGCCAGGTCGCGTTCGTCACCGGCGGGGCGACCGGCATCGGGCTCGCGACCGCGCACGCGCTCGCCGCGCGCGGCGCGACCGTCGCGCTCTTCAACCGCAATCAGGATCGCGCGCGCGCCGCGGTCGAGGCGCTCCGCTCGGCCGGCGGATCGGCGCATGCGTTCGCGGCCGACATCGCCGCGTCCGATTCGGTCGAGGCCGCCTTCGGCGCGGCGCTCGGCCAGCTCGGGCGCGTCGACATCCTGGTCAACAACGCCGGCCTGACGCGCGACGGGCTGTTCGTGCGCATGAGCGACGAGCAGTGGCAGCAGGTGATCGACACGAACCTCGGCGGCGCGTTCCGCTGCGCGCGCGCGGTGGCGCGCGCGATGATGAAGGCCCGCTACGGGCGGATCGTGAACGTCTCGTCGGTGGTCGGGCTGATGGGCAACGCCGGGCAGGCCAACTACGCGGCGTCCAAGGCGGGGCTGCTCGGCCTGACGAAGGCGCTCGCGCGCGAGCTCGCCTCGCGGGCCGTCACGGTCAACGCCGTGTGCCCCGGGTACATCGCGACCGAGATGACCGCGGCGCTGCCGGCGACGGCGCAGGGCGAGCTCGCCGCGAAGATCCCGCTCGCCCGGCTCGGCGAGGCGGCCGAGGTCGCCGAGGTGATCGCGTTCCTCGCCTCGCCGCGCGCCGGGTACGTCACCGGCCAGGTGTGGACGGTGGACGGCGGCATGGTGATGTAGTCGAATGCAACCGCGGCCGGCCCCGCGCGACGGGGCGTCCGCATCAGGCAACCCCATCACAGGAGGTGAAGGCAGTGGCAGCGTTCAGTGAAGACAAGGTGAAGGAGATCATCGCCAAGGAGCTCGAAGTCGATCTCAAGCAGCTCACCCCCGAGGCGAAGTTCATCGAGGATCTCGGCGCCGACTCGCTCGACATCGTCGAGCTGGTCATGGAGCTCGAGGAGCAATTCGGTCTCGAGATTCCCGACGAGGAAGCCGACAAGCTCAAGACCGTCGGCGACGCGATGAACTACCTCAAGTCACACGCGACCGCCGCGTCCTAATCGAATCCGTGGAGCCCATGAAGGTGCTGGTGACCGGTACGGGCGTCGTCTCGCCCCTCGGCAACGGCACGGACGTGTTCTGGAAGAACCTGATCGCCGGAGTGTCCGGCGCGGGCCCGATCACCCGCTTCGACACCGCGAACTACTCGACGCGGTTTGCCTGCGAGGTGAAGGGCTTCTCGACCGAGGGCGTGATCGACCGCAAGGACGCGAAGCGCATGGATCGCTTCGTCCAGTTCGCGGTGGTCGCCGCGCACGAGGCGATCCGCGGCGCGGGGCTCGACCTCGAGACGCTCGACCGTCGGCGCATCGGCGTGATCGTCGGCTCGGGCATCGGCGGCATGGAGACGTTCGAAGAACAGCACTCGCAGCTGGTCCACAAGGGACCGGGCCGCGTTAGCCCGTTCTTCATTCCCATGATGATCGTCGACATGGCGGCCGGCCAGATCTCGATTCAGTTCGGACTCCAGGGACCCAACTTCGCCACCGTTTCGGCGTGCGCCTCGGGGGCGCATGCGATCGGCGAGGCGTTGCGCCTCCTCCGCGCCGGCGATGCCGACGTCATCCTCGCGGGCGGGAGCGAGGCGACCATCACGCCCATGGCGCTGGCCGGCTTCGGCAGCGCGCGGGCGCTTTCGACACGTAACGACGAACCGCAGCGCGCCAGCCGTCCCTTCGATGCCGGTCGGGACGGATTCGTCATCGGCGAAGGCGCGGCGATGCTGGTCCTCGAGACCGAGGACCACGCGCGCCGCCGCGGCGCAACACCGATCTGCGAGCTCCTGGGTTACGGCGCCAGCGGGGACGCGTATCACATGACCGCGCCCTGCGTGGACGGGGAAGGCGCGGCGCGCGCGATGCGCCGCGCGCTCGACGACGCACGTCTCCCCGTGGACCAACTGCAGTACGTGAACGCACACGGCACCTCGACGCCCGCCGGCGACCCGGCCGAAGTGGCGGCGATCAAGTCCGTGTTCGGCGATCACGCGCGCCGTCTCGCGGTGAGCTCGACCAAGTCGATGACCGGGCACCTGCTGGGTGCGGCCGGGGGCATCGAAGCGGTGGCCACCGCCCTGACAATCGCGCGCGGAATCGTCCCTCCGACCATCAACCTCGAACAATTGGATCCCACATGCGACCTCGATTTCGTTCCCCTTCAGGCCCGAACGCAACGCGTGACGGCCGCTCTCTCGAACTCGTTCGGGTTCGGGGGACACAACGTGACTCTGGCCCTGAGGGCCGCAACGTAGACAGCGCACGCCGTTCGCGACGGCGCGGCGGCCGCGGCCGTGGCCGCGGCCCGCGTCAGCCGGTCGCGGCGCCGAAGCGCTCGATCCTCGGCTGGCTCAAAGGCCTCTTCTCACCCGCGAAGCCCGCGCCGGCGCCTGCCGGCCCGCGCGGCCGCCTGCCCGCGGCCGCCGTCGGCGATCAGGAAGTTCGCATGATGGCCGACTTCGCGAAGCAGTACGGCATCACGTTCCAGGACCGCGGGCTGCTCAAGCTCGCGCTCACGCACCGTTCGTATCTCCACGTCACCGGACAGGGCCCGCGCGAGTCGAACGAGCGTCTCGAGTTCCTCGGCGATTCGGTGCTCGGGCTCGTGACCAGCGAGTTCCTCTACCGCTCGCACCCGAGCGAGCACGAAGGGCAGCTCACGAAGACCAAGTCCCTGCTGGTGTCGAAGGCGATCCTCTCGCGCCGCGCGCTGGCGATGGGCCTCGGCCGCTTCGTGTTCATGAGTCACTCCGAGGTCGAATCGGGCGGCCGGCAGCGCCTGTCGATTCTCGCCGACGCGTTCGAGTCGGTGATCGGTGCGATCTACCTCGATCAGGGGTTCGAAGCGGCGCGGGCGTTCATCCACCGCTGGTTGCTCAAGGACTCGAGTGACATCGCCGCCGACAAGCGCCACACCAACTACAAGAGCCACCTGCAGGAGTACGTGCAGAGCACGTTCCGCACGCATCCGGTGTATCGCATCCGCAGCGAGATGGGGCCCGATCACTCGAAGCAGTTCATGGTCGAGGTGATGGTCGGCCGCCGAGTGCTGGGCGAAGGCCGCGGGCGCAACAAGAAGGAGGCCGAGCAGGCGGCGGCGCGCAATGCGCTCGAAGCGGTCGAGAACGGACCGCTTTCGGATCGCGAGACGCGGCGCTCGGAGCGCGGTCCGCGTTCGGGCGGCGAGCCGGCCCGGCACGAAGCGCCGGCGCGCGGCGAGCCGGAGGCGCGTGGCGAGGAACGTCCGGCCAGGGGCGGGGCCGGGACCGCCGAGGCCGACGACGGCGGTGAAGAGAGCGACGAGGGCCGCCGCCGGCGCCGCGGACGGCGCGGCGGCCGTGGTCGCCGCGAACGCGGCGATGCGCCGCGCGGCGAGGTGAGCGTCGCGCCCGCGGGCGACGCTGCGCCGGGTCCGCGCGAGCGCGCGCGCACGGAGCGCGGCGATGCGCCGGCCGGTGGCGAGCGGACGCCGCGCGTTGCGCCGGAGAGTGGCGAGACGCGCGAGTCGAGCCGTTTCACGCGACCTGCGGCGCCGCCCGCGGCATCGCGGATGCCCGAGGTCGAGCCGCCGCCGCGCGCGGCCGACGAGGACGAGAACGAGGAGGTCGGACGGCCCGAGGGTCCGATCGGCGCCGCGCCCGCGGGTGAGCCGATGCGCTGGGAGCCGATGCGGCCGAGCGTTTCGGCGCCGCCCGCACCCCAGCCGCGTCGCGAGCGCCGCGAGGCGATCGAGGAACCGCCGGCGCGCGTCGCGCCGATCGAGGACGATGAGGAGCCGCCGGCCTTCGAGCCGTTCGACGCGATCGAGGCGCCCGAGCCTCCGGTCGCCGAGCCGAACGACGCTCCGGACGACGCGACCGATCGCGAAGCGACGTCGGCCGACGAAGACGCAGGCCCGCGCTATCCGGAGGTCGAGAAGCCCGCGCCGCCTCCGGCATCACCGCCGCCGCCGGCGTGGGGGAGGCGCTCCCGCCGCGGCCGGTAACGATCGGGCGGATTGCACGCATGTACGGGGCCCCCGCCCGCGGGCCCCGTGCTGTGACGCGCCCTTGCCATGAGCGGCGGCCGGGTGCGATGCTCTTTCGCGGCCTGTCGCACCCCGATACCGCGCCCGCAATGCGGGGCCGCGACCGAACGCGCCCAAGGAACGAGAGACGCCCATTCCATGCAGACCGTGATCCTGGCCGGCGGGCTCGGTACGCGCCTCGCCGAGGAAACGACCGTGCGGCCCAAGCCGCTGGTGGAGATCGGCGACCGGCCCATCCTCCACCACATCATGGATCTGTACGACGCGCACGGACACAGGGACTTCGTCCTCGCGCTCGGCTACCTCGGCCACATGATCAAGCGCTACGTCATGGACTGGACGACGCTCTCGGGCAACCTCTCGGTGGACCTGGCGAGCGGCGGCGTCACGCGTGACGCCGCGCCGAATCGCGACTGGCGCGTGAGCCTGATCGAGACCGGGAAGGACACGCTGACCGGCGGCCGGCTCAAGCGCTGCGCGCCGCATCTGAAGCGCGAGACGTTCATGCTCACGTACGGCGACGGGCTCTCGAACGTAGATCTCAAGGGGCTGGTCGCGTTCCACAAGAGCCACGGCAAGCTCGCCACGGTCACCGCCGTCCATCCGCCGGCGCGCTTCGGCGAGATGGACCTGAACCATCACGAGGTCGCGTCGTTCACCGAGAAGCCGCAGACACGCCAGGGCTGGATCAACGGCGGCTTCATGGTGCTCGAGCCCGGCGTGCTCGACTACATCGCCGGTGACGAGAGCAACCTCGAGCACGACGTGCTCACGCGCTTGAGCGCCGAGGGTCAGCTGTGCGCGTTCCGGCACGATGGCTTCTGGCAGTGCATGGACACGCTGCGCGACGTGAAGGCGCTGACGGCGCTGTGGGAGAGCGGCTCGCCCCCATGGGTGGGGGCGCGGTGACCGCGACGGGCTGGGCCGGCCGCCGCGTCTTCGTCACCGGCGCGACCGGGCTCGTCGGATCGTGGCTGGTGCGCGCGCTGCTCGAGCGCGGCAGCGACGTCACGGTGCTGGTGCGCGACGCCGATCCGCAGTCGGAGCTGCTGCGGAGCGGCGACATCGCGCGCACGTCGGTGGTGAACGGCGCCGTCGAGGATCTTTCGGTCGTCGGTCGCGCGCTCAACCACCATCGCCCCGACACCGTGTTCCATCTCGCCGCGCAGACGCAGGTCCGCTGCGCCTACCGCGACCCCTACGAGACGTTCGAATCCAACGTGCGCGGCACGTACACACTGCTCGAAGCGTGCCGCCGGCACGCCGACTGGGTGCATGGGATCGTGGTCGCCTCGAGCGACAAGGCCTACGGCGATGCGGCGACGCTGCCCTACACCGAGGCCACGCCGCTCGACGCGCGGTTCCCGTACGACACGTCCAAGCTCTGCACCGACGTGATCGCGCGCAGCTACTTCGCCACCTACCGGCTGCCGATCGCGATCGCGCGCTGCGGCAACATCTACGGCGGCGGCGACCTCAACTGGGACCGCATCGTGCCCGGCACGATCCGCTCGCTGCTCAAGCGCGAGCGGCCGATCATCCGCAGCGACGGGACCCTGGTGCGCGACTACGTCTATGTGAAGGAAGTCGTCGAGGCGTACCTGACGCTCGCCGAGCACGTGCGGCGGCCGGAGGTCACGGGCGAGGCGTTCAACTTCTCCGCCGGTCGGCCGCTCTCGGTCCTCGAAGTGGTCGAGGCGATCGGGAAGACGATGAAGGTCGAGCCACGGCCCGACGTGCGTGGCGAGGCGGTCGCGGAGATCGCGCGCCAGTACCTGTCGTCGGAGCGCGCGCGCGCGGTCCTCGGCTGGAGCTCGCGCTACGCGCTCGATCAGGGACTCGGCGAGACGGTCGAGTGGTATCGCGAGTTCATCGCCGCGAACGGCGCGCACGGGGGAGCGGCGTGATCGATGGCGTGGTCGTCCAGCCGCTGCGCGTCATCCCCGACGAGCGCGGCAAGGTGATGCACATGCTGCGCGCCTCGGATCCCTGGTTCCACGGCTTCGGCGAGATCTACTTCTCGACGGTCTATCCGGGCGTCGTCAAGGGCTGGCACCTGCACAAGCGCATGGTGCTCAACTACGCCGTGCCGGTTGGGCGCATCAAGTTCGTCCTGTTCGATCCGCGCGAGGGATCGAAGACGAAGGGGAAGCTCCAGGAGCTGTTCCTCGGTCCGGACCACTACTGTCTCGTCCAGGTTCCCGCCGGCGTGTGGAACGGGTTCAAGGGCATCGGCACCGAGCCGGCGCTGGTCGCCAATTGCGCGACGCTCGCGCACGATCCCGACGAGATCGTGCGCATGGATCCGCACGCGAACGGCGTGATTCCCTACGACTGGTCGCTGAAGCAGGGTTGATCCCGCCTCCGTGAACGACGCCCGCAGCACGCTGATCTCGGTCCTGTGCCCGGTGTTCAACGAGGAGCCGACCGTGCCGCTCTTCTACGAGCGGCTGAACGCGGCGCTCGCGCCGCTCGCCGACCGCTACGACTTCGAGATCCTCTTCAGCGACAACCGCTCGACCGATCGCACGGCGGAGCGCGTGCTGGAGCTGCGCGCCAAGGACCCGCGCGTCCAGCTCCTGTCGCTGTCGCGCAACTTCGGCTATCAGCACTCGATCGTCGCCGCGCTGCGTCAGGCGGCGGGGGAGGCGATGTGCGTGATCGACGCCGACTGCGAGGATCCGCCCGAGATGATCGTCACGTTCATCCGGCACTGGGAAGAGGGATACGACGTCGTCTACGGCGTGCGCGACCTGCGCGCCGAGCCGTTCGTGCTCACCTGGCTGCGCAAGATCTTCTACCGCGTCAACCGGATGATCGCCGACAGCGACATCCTGCTCGACATGGCGGAGTTCTGCATGATCTCGGCCGACGTGCGCGACGCGGTGGTCGCGAACCAGAGCACGTTCCCGTTCGTGCGCGCGGAGATCGCCCACGTCGGCTACCGGCGCATGGGGATCCGCTACAACCGCCAGCGCCGGATCGCGGGACGCAGCCACTACAGCCTCTACGGCATGTGGCGGTTCGCGGTCGCCGGCATCCTCTCCTCGACCACCGTGCCGCTGCGCATTCCGCTCTACCTGCTGCCGCCGCTCCTCGCCGTGAATGGGCTCGGATTCTGGGGGCAGGTGACGGGGCGCTGGCCGTGGGGATTCGAGCTGCTGGTGATGGCCGATCTCCTCTACCTCGCGGTCGGCGTCGCGTTCCTCTCGCTCTACACCGCGCGCAACTATCGCAACGTGGTGGGGCGGCCGGTCGCGGTCGTGGACTGGCGGCGCTCGGCGCTCAACTCGCCGCGCGAACGTTCGCCCAACGACCTCGAGCGCCTCGGCCCGCGGTGCTGAACCGCCGCGACCCGGCGCCTCCCCAGGCGATGAGCGCTTCGCGCGTGCTCGCGGCGCCGGTGATCCTCGGCGCGTCGGGCCTCGTCGGCGGCGCGTTCCTCGCCGCGCTGCGCGCGCGCGGCGCCGCGGTGCGCGGCACGTACCGCACGCAGCCCGGGCCCGGCCTCGATCCGCTCGATCTCGCCGGCGAGGGCGCCGCGTACCTCGACTCCGTGGCGCCGAGCCTCGTGATCCTGACCAGCGCGCTCACGCACGTGGATTACTGCGAGTCGCATCCCGAGGAAACGCACGAGCGCAACGTCCGCCAGCTCGAGCCGATCGTGGCGTGGTGCGGCCGCGCGGGGGTGCCGCTGGTCTTCTTCTCGACCGACTACCTGTTCGACGGGCGCGAAGGGCCGTACGACGAGGACACGGCGCCGCATCCGCTCAACGTCTACGGCCGCTCGAAGCTCGAAGGCGAGGCGCTCGTGCGCGCGCTCGGGCGCCACGCCGTGCTGCGCATCACCAACGTGTTCGACATCGGCTTCGACGTGAAGAACTTCCTCATCCGCTGCCTCGATCACCTCCGACAGCGGAAGCCGCTGATCGTGCCGGGCGATCAGCTCGCGACGCCGACCTACGCCACGTGGCTCGCGGCCGAGACGCTCGATCTGCTCGCGCGCGGAGCGATCGCGGCGCCGGGAACGCCGGGCGTGCTGCACCTCGGCTGCGACGAGATGATCTCGCGCGTCGACTTCGCGACGCGCGTCGCCGCTATCCTCGGCGCCGACGCCTCGATCGTCGAGGGCAAGCCCACCGCCGAGCTGCATCAGGCCGCCCCGCGGCCGCTGATGGGCGGACTGCGCAACGATCGGCTGAAGCGATTGCTGGGTGTCGCGGCGATCCGGTTCGACGACGCGCTCGCGGACCTCACCCCGCGATTGCGCGAGGCCTACAGGGCCTAGGCGGCCCGCGCTCGTCCCCCTGTGCTAACCTTTAGTCCTCATGCTGCTCGTCGCGTGCACTCTCGTCGTACTCGCCGCGACCTCGACGCCACCCACGGCAGCCCCACCGCAGGCTTCCGGGCCCCACCCTCCGAGTGAAGAGGCGCTGCGCCGCTTCATTCAGGGCCGGCTGCTCGAGGAGCGCGGGCAGCGCGATCTCGCCCTCTCCGAGTACTCGCGCGCGCTGCTGCTCGACGACGGATCGGTGGCGCTCGCGCGGCGCGTGAGCGAGGCCTCGGCGCTCGCAGGCGATCCGGCGCGCTCGCTCGAGTTCGCCGAGCGCGCGCTCAAGATCGCGCCCGACGACGCGCGGGCGCTGTGGCTCAAGGGCGCGGCGCTGCTCAACCTTCAGCGCGGCGGCGAGGCGCTGGCGCCGCTCGAAGCGTCGGTCGCCGTCGATTCGGAGCACGTCGAGTACCTGCGCACGCTCGCGCGCGCCGCCGAAGCCCAGGACCGCATCGACATCGTCGTGCGCAGCTATCGCCGCGTGGCGTTCCTCGACCCCGAAGACGCCGAGTCGTGGTTCCAGCTCGCGGCCGGCGAGGCGCGGCTCGGCCGCTTCGGAGCCGCCGACACCGCGCTCCACGAGGCGGCCGAGATGAACCCGCTGCGTCCCGGCATGCCGTTCCTCCAGGGCTGGATCGACGAGAACCTCGGACGCACGTCGCAGGCGCTCGACCTCTACCGCCTGCACCTCGCCGCGCATCCCGATGACGGGCTCACGCGCCGCCGCACGATCCGGCTGCTCGCGCAGGGCAGGCGCTACGACGAGGCGTTCCGCGAGGCGCGCGCGCTGACCCGCGCCGAGCCCGAGGATCGCGAGGCCGCGGGCATCGCCGCCGATCTCGCGTTCGCGGCGAAGCGCACGAGCGACGGCCAGCAGGTGCTGCAATCCATGCGCCGCCGCTGGCCCGACGATCCCGAGGTGCTCGCCGCGGCGGTCGCGATCCTCGGCCGCTACGATCTCGCGAAGCAGGGGGTCGCCGAGGCCGAGGGCTGGGCGAGCCGCCACGCCGACGACTATCGCGGGCACATCGTCGCCGCACGCGCACGCGTGCTCGACAAGCAGCCCGACGCCGCGCTCCAGCACCTCGAGCGCGCGGTCGCGATGGTGCCCGATTCGCTCGCGCCGCGCGCCGTGCTCGCGCGCTTCTATCAAGACCAGAAGCGCTGGAAGGACGCCGAGCGCGCGTGGGTCGAGGCGCGCACGCGGTTCCCGAGCGTGGACGGGCTCTCGTTCGATCTCGCCGCGTGCCGCGAGAAGCTCGGCGACCTGGCGGGCGCCGAGGCTGCCGCGCGCGACGTGCTGGCGCGCGAGCCCGAGAATCCGACCGCGCTCAACTTCCTCGGGTATCTGTGGGCCGACCACGGTGAGAACCTGGAGCAGGCGCTCGACATGATCGAGCGCGCGCTCGCCCACGATCCCGACAACGGGGCGTTCGTGGATTCGCTCGGCTGGGCCTACTACCGGCTCGGCCGCATGGGCGAGGCGCGCACCCAGCTCGAGCGGGCCGCACGCCTGACCGGCGGCGACCCGGAGGTACTCGAGCATCTGGGCGACATCTACAAGGACTTGGCGCTCAAGGACTTGGCCCGTGAGCAGTACCGACTCTGCCTTGCCGCCGACCCGGCCAACGCACGCGTCAAGGCCAAGCTCGATTCGCTGCACTGAACGGGGAACCCTCGATGCCGCTTGGGGTAGGAACGACAGGTGAGTCCGTCCGTGGCGCCTGACCGCGACCCCGTCCCGACTCCGATCTTGAGCCTCTCGGACGAGGACCTCATGGGTCGGGTGGCGGAGGACGACGAGCGCGCATTCTCGGAGCTCGTGCGTCGCTTTCAGGGGCGCGTGACGAATCTCATCACGCGGGTGCTGAACGATCGTGAGTGTTCGGACGATCTCGCGCAGGAAGTGTTCGTGCGCGTGTACGTCCACCGGCGGAATTACCGCCGTGGCTCAAAGTTCTCCACCTGGCTGTTCACCATCGCCGCGAATCTCGCGAAGAACGAGATCCGGCGGCGGGTTCGGAAACGCAACTGGTTCAGCCTCGACGCGCTGCAGGAGCTGATGCACGACAGCACGCCGATGCTGGCCGACCCGGCCGAGGGCCAGGAGACGACGCTCCAGCGGGAGCAGCTCCAGCAGGCCGTCGGGCGCGCCATCGCGACGGTGCCGGAGAAGTATCGAGTCGCGCTGGTGCTCCGGGACATCGAGGGCTTCGCGTACGAGGAGATCGGACAGATGCTTCGCATCCCGGGCGGCACGGTGCGCTCGCGCATCAACCGGGCACGCGGGATGCTGAAGCGCAAACTCCAACCGCTACTGCGCAGGGAAGGGACGCCATGAACTGCGGTCACGCCCGCAGCCTGTTCGGGTCGTACTGGGACGACGAGATCACGCTCGCCGAGCGCGACTGGCTCGAGTCCCACTTCGCGTCGTGCGAGCGCTGTCGCACCGAATACGAGGCGTTCGCGCGCTCGATCGAGCTGGTGTCGTCGCTGCCGCGCGCCGAGGTGACGCCGGGTCTCGCCGAACGCGCGCTGGCGCGCGCCCGCCGCGCGACGCCCGCGCCCGATCGTCTGCCGGTCAGTACGACGCCGCGCTGGATTCCGGTGACGGCGACGGCGGCGCTGGTGACGATCGCCGCGGCGACCGCGCTCCAGTGGATGGGCATGACGCCGGCCGCGCACATGGCGAACCGCGTCGATCCGAACGCGGTGCAGCAGCCGGTGCTGGTGACGCCGGCGATGCCCGTCGGCGCGAGCGGCCCGGCGAACACGGTGCCCGCGCCGATCCCGGTCGGCCGGACCGCCGCGGTCGTCGACAGCCTCTTCGATCACCGTCACGACGTCGAGTTCGTCCTCGATCCGGTCACGGTGCGCAAGGGTCGCGCGCACACCGCGCTCAGGCTCAACCCGAATGTGCAGGGTGCGAAGGCTGTCATCACCTTCTAGCGCCGCGCGGCGCGGACGTGTCCATGACGCCCCCGCCCGCGCCGCCGCGTGGCTCGCGCCGGCGCTCGCCCTCGCGCTGATCGCCGCGTCCGGCTCGCCCTCGCGCGCGCAGAACACGCTTTCCGCGCTCCAGACCGACGTCGATCAGATCGCCCGCCGCGCGCGGCCCTCGGTCGTGACGGTGTTCGCGGTCAACATCGAGAGCACCGCGAAATCCGCGGCCGCGAACGCCGCAGCCGCGACGAGCGCCGTGCCTGCCGCGCCGCGCGCGCACACGCGCGTCGGCAGCGGCGTCGCGGTGGACGAGGACCTCGTCCTCACCACCGCCAGCGTCGCGATGGCCGCCGAACGCGTGCTGGTCGCGACCGCCAACGGCCTCGAGGTCGAGGCGACCGTGGTCGGTGTCGACCCGGTGTTCAACGTCGCGTTGCTGCGCGTGCCGTCGCTGCGGCTGCCCTATCTCAAGTTCGCCGAGGGACGCGCGGCGCGCGTCGGCGACTGGATCGTGTCGCTCGGCACGTCGTACAACACGCAGCCGACGCAGTCGCTCGGCAACGTCGCGCAGCGCCATCGCGAGCCGGGCCAGTCGCTGCTCCAGCTCACCAACACCGTGTATCCCGGCAACAGCGGCGCCGCCGCGCTCAACATCCGCGGCGAGCTCGTCGGCCTCGTTCAGGGCGAGCTCGGCTCGCCCGACCTCGCCGGCGGCGACGGCGCGGGACGGAGCTCGGGCGGCGCCAGCTTCGCGATGCCGGTCGAGACCTTGAGGCCGGTGTTCGAGAGCCTGAAGAAGAACGGCAGCGTCGCGCACGGCTACCTCGGCGTGAGCACGCTTGCGGCGAGCCTCGAGAGCGATCGCGAAGGCGGCCCGAGCACGCCGATCGGCGCGCTGGTCGAAGGCATCGTCGCCGCCGGTCCCGCGAACCGCGCCGGCCTGCGCCCCGGCGATCTGATCGTGGCGTTCGCCGACGAACGCGTCGAGACGCCGGAGCAGCTCGCGCGCTGGGTGCTCGCGACGCCGCCGGGGAGGACCATGACGCTGGTCTGGGTGCGGCGCGACACCGAGCATCACGCGCAGATCACGCTCGCCGCCTCGCCCGAGCGCGTGCCGCAATGGCTCGCGGGCGGCGAGACCGCTCCCGACGGTCCGAAGCGCGTCGCCGAGCTCTCGCGCGAGATCGAGCGGCTGCGCCAGGAGATGGAGCGGATCAAGACCGGCGAGGGCGACCGGCGGTAGACCGCGCGGCGTCGCGCGGCGTCGCCCGCGCTCGCGCGCGCTCGCTCGCGTTCCCGGCGCGTTTCCGCCGGCCGGGCCGCCGCGCTAGTCTCCGCGCATGGCCTCGACGATCCGCGTCCGCTATTCCGCCGCGCCCGGCGCGTCGCGCATCGTCATCGCCCGCGGTGCGCTCGATCGGCTGGGGCCGCTGGTCCGCGCGACCGGCGTCGCGCGAGCGGCCATGATCGCCGATCCGCACGTCGTCCGGCTCCACGGCGGCCGCGCGCTGCGCTCGCTGCGCCGCGCCGGCATCGCCGCCGACCTCGTGCTCGTGCCGCGCGGCGAGCGCGCCAAGCAGGCCGGCGTGCTCGCGCGCGTGTGGGACCGCCTCGCCGCGCTTGGGCTAGGCCGCCGCGATGCGATCGTGGCGCTCGGCGGCGGATCGGTCGGCGACCTCGCCGGCTTCGCCGCGGCGACGTGGCTGCGCGGTGTGGCGTGGATCGGCGTTCCGACCACGCTGCTCGCGCAGGTGGACAGCTCGGTCGGCGGCAAGACGGCGATCGACCTCGCCGCCGGAAAGAACCTCGTCGGCGCGTTCCACCAGCCGGCGCTGGTGGTCGCCGATCCCGAGGTGCTCGCGACGCTGCCTGCGCGTCAGCGCCGCGCCGGGCTCGCCGAGGTGGTGAAGATGGGCTTCGCGGTCGACGCCGCGCTCTTCCGCTGGTGCGAGCGCCATGCCGCGGCACTCTCCGCCGGCACGCCGCGCGCGCTCGCCGAAGCCGTGCGCCGCGCGGTCGCCGCCAAGGCGAAGATCGTGCGCGACGACGAGCGCGAGCGCGAGGGCGGCGCCCGCACGGCGCTCAACTTCGGTCACACGCTCGGCCACGCGATCGAAGCGGCGCTCGGCTACGCGCGCATCGCGCACGGCGAGGCGGTGGCGATCGGCATGCGCGCCGCGGCGCGGCTCTCGGTCGCCGAGGCGGGACTCGCGGAGCGCGATCGCGCGCGGCTGGAGACGCTGCTCGATCGCCTCCATCTCCCGCGCCGCATGCCGCCGGTCGCGATCGCGCGGCTCGAGAACGCGATGCGCCACGACAAGAAGCGCGCGCGCGGGGTGCGCTGGGTGTTGACCCCTCGTATCGGCCATGCTAGCGTGCCGCGTCCGATCGATCGCCGCCGCATGCGGGCGGCCATGCTCGAAGTCGGTGCCGGCCCCCATGTTGGTCAGCCGGCGTCCCGGCGCTGACCCTGAATGCACCGAATCCTGGTCCTGCACGGTCCGAACCTCGACGCTCTCGGCACCCGCGAGCCCGACGTCTACGGGCACGACTCCCTGTCCGACATCGTCCAGCGTCTCGAACGCCTCGCCGCCGAGCTGGGCGTCGAGGTCAAGTCCCACCAGAGCAACCACGAGGGTGTTCTGATCGACACGCTGCACGGCGCCCGCGGGCGCACCGACGGCATCCTGCTGAATCCCGGCGGCCTGACGCACACCAGCGTTGCGCTGCGTGACGCGGTCGCGGCGGCGGGCGTGCCGGTGGTCGAGGTGCATCTCACCAACACCGCGGCGCGCGAGCCGTTCCGTCACACGTCGCTCGTCGCCGGGGCGGCGGTCGGCGTGATCCAGGGATTCGGCGCCGACAGCTACCTCCTCGGCCTGCGCGCGCTCGCGGGCCACCTCGCCCATGCCCGGTAGGCGCCGCAAGGGCGCGAAGGCCGCGGCGAGGGCGGGCGCGGTCAAGTCCGCCCGGCCGCCGCGCGCCGTCAAGTCCGCCCGGTCCAAGGCCGATAACTCGACCGGGACACTCGGCGGCTTCGCGGTCGCCGAGCTACGGCGTCTCATCCGTCTCGTCCAGCGCACCGGCATCGGCGAGCTCGAGGTGACCGCGGACGGTCGCACCGTCCGCATCGCCGCGACCGCCGGGTCGGCGAACGCCGCGGTGCACGTCACCGCGCCGGCCGCGGGCCCGGCGCACGCCGCGGCGCCCGCTCCGGCCGCGGTCGCGGCCGAGTCGCAGACGCCGATCGTCTCGCCGATGGTGGGTACCTTCTATCGCGCGCCCGCCCCGGACGCCGACCCGTACGTCGAGGTCGGCGACGTGGTCGAGGTGGGACAGACGGTCTGCATCATCGAAGCGATGAAGCTGATGAACGAGATCGAGTCGGAAACCAAGGGCCGCATCGTCCGCATCCTGGTCGAGAACGCCCAGCCGGTGGAGTTCGGACAGAAGCTGTTCCTGATCGAGCCGCTCTAGCGCGCGGCCGCCCATGATGGCGGCGACCCGCGCCCCGCGCGGGTCGAGATGCGAAAGGGATCCATGAACATCCGCGCTGTGCTCGAGAAGATGATTGCCGCCCGGGCGAGCGACCTGCACCTCAAGGCCGGCACCGCGCCGGTGGTGCGCGTCGACGGCATCCTCTACACGCTCGACGAACCCGCGCCCGCCGCGAGCGAGCTGCGCGAAGTGTCCGACCAGCTGCTCAACGACGAGCAGCGGCTCTATTTTTCGACACACAACGAGATCGACTTCGCGTTCGGCGTCTCGGGTCTCGCGCGCTTCCGCGCCAACATCTTCATGCAGCGCGGCACGCCGGCGCTGGCGCTGCGCCACGTGCCGGTCGAAGTGCCGGCGATCGAGGACCTGTTGCTGCCGGCGGGCGTGCGCGAGCTGGCGTTCTCGCCGCGCGGGCTGATCCTGGTCACCGGCCGCACGGGATCGGGCAAGTCCACGACCCTCGCCGCGATGATCGACGCGATCAACAAGGTCACGACGCGCAACATCATCACCGTCGAGGACCCGATCGAGTTCCTCCACCGCGACCGCATGTCGTTCATCCACCAGCGCGAGGTCTGCCTCGACACGCGCTCGTTCCACGACGGCCTGAAGTACGTGCTGCGCCAGGACCCCGACATCATCCTGGTCGGCGAGATCCGCGACCTCGAGACCATGAGCACCGCGCTCATGGCCGCCGACACCGGGCACCTCGTGCTGTCGACGCTCCACACCACCGACGTGGTGCAGACGCTGCAGCGCATCATCTCGTTCTACCCGCCGCACCAGCACGACGAGGTGCGCATGTCCATCGCCTCGAACCTGCGCGCGGTGATCTCGCAGCGCCTGATCCCGCGGCGCGACGGCGGCGGGCGTGTGCCGGGCGTCGAGATCATGGTGAGCACGCCGACCATCCGCGAGTTCATCCTCGACCACACCAAGGTCTCGCTCATCCAGGCCGCGGTGGCGGAGGGCGTCACGCAGTACGGCATGCAGACGTTCGATCAATCGGTGCTCAACCTGCTGCGCGAGGGCGTGATCAGCGAGGAAGAGGCGCTCAAGAACTGCAACAACCCGAACGAGCTGTCGCTCAAGCTCAAGGGCATCTCCGCGACTTCCGACCGCATGTGGGGCGGGGCCGGCGAGGAGCCCGCCGCCACGCCGGCGCTGGGCGCCCCATCCGGCGGCGGTGGCGCCGGACCGAACTGGACCAGCCGCGAATGACCGAGTGTTCCGCAAGGTCCTGATCGCCAATCGCGGCGAGATCGCGCTGCGCGTCATCCGCGCGTGCCGCGAGCTCCGCATCGCGACGGTCGCCGTCTTCAGCGAGGCCGACCGCGATTCGCTGCACGTCCGGCTCGCCGACGAATCGGTGTGCATCGGGC
Organism: Candidatus Eiseniibacteriota bacterium; assembly: GCA_016178725.1. Taxonomy (GTDB): domain Bacteria; phylum Eisenbacteria; class RBG-16-71-46; order RBG-16-71-46; family RBG-16-71-46; genus WS-11. The sequence continues at coordinate 15,126 of JACOSV010000036.1, read as the reverse complement.
CGCCGCCGCCGTCCCAGTCGTACAACTACATCGCGCGGCTGATCTCGGCGGCCGAGGTCACCGGCGCCGACGCGATCCATCCCGGCTACGGGTTCCTGTCCGAGAACGCGCACTTCGCCGACGTGTGCGTGTCGTGCGGGTTCACGTTCATCGGCCCCACGTCCGAGATGATCCGCAGGATGGGCGACAAGGCGGTCGCGCGGCGCACGATGCGCGAGGCCGGGCTCCCGTGCGTGCCGGGGAGCGAGGGTGTGCTCGCCGACGTGGACGAGGCGCAGTCGCTCGCCGGCTCGATCGGCTACCCGGTGATCATCAAGGCGGCGGCGGGCGGCGGCGGGCGCGGCATGCGCGTCGCGTGGGACGAGAAGCAGCTGCGCGCCGGATTCGGCATCGCGCAGGCCGAGGCGGGCGCCGCGTTCAGCAACGACGCCGTGTACCTCGAGAAGTACATCGCGCGGCCGCGGCACATCGAGTTCCAGCTCTTCGGCGACGGTCAGGGCCACCTGATCCACCTCGGCGAGCGCGAGTGCTCGGTACAGCGCAACCACCAGAAGCTGATCGAGGAGTCGCCGAGCCCGTTCCTCTCGGACGCGCAGCGGCGCTCGGTCGGCGCGATGGCGGTGAAGGGCGCGCAGGCGATCGGCTATCTCAACGCGGGAACGATGGAGTTCCTGTTCGACCAGGACGGCTCGTTCTACTTCATGGAGATGAACACGCGCATCCAGGTCGAGCACCCGGTGACCGAGGAGGTGACCGGCCTCGATCTCGTGAAGGAGCAGATTCGCGTCGCGGCCGGCGAGTCGCTGTCGCTGACCCAGGACCAGGTCGAGTGGCGCGGGCACGCGATCGAGTGCCGCATCAATGCCGAGGACTACGAGCACGGATTCCGCCCGAGCCCGGGCAAGATCACGTACTGGTACAAGCCCGGCGGCCCGGGCATCCGCGTGGACAGCCACGTCTACGCGGGCTACGGCGTGCCGCCCTACTACGACTCGATGATCGGCAAGCTGATCGCCTACGGGAAGGATCGCCCCGAGGCGCTGCGGCGGATGGAGATCGCGCTCGAGGAGATCATCGTCGAGGGCATCAAGACCACCGTGCCGTTCCATCAGCTCGCGATCCGCGATGCGCGGTTCCAGAGCGGCGACATCGACACCCACTTCGTCGAGGCGCTGCTCAAGAAGGAGCCGGTCGCAGCGGGATGAGGCCCGGGCCGCCGCCCACGCGCCCAAAGCCCTTCCAACCCTCGGGCCCCGGGGCGCGTCTCATCGTCTGTAGGACCGCCACCCATGGCGGTTCGTGCCCGCATCCGTTTCGAGGAGGTGACCGATGACCGCCCACTCGCGCCCGCCGCGCCTCGCCGCGGCCGCCCTGCCGATCGCCGGCCTGTTCGCGCTGTTCTTCGTCCCGACCCAGATCTGGGCGGGAGACACGACGACGAAGACGAACACCACGTGGAGCAGCTCGGGCGCCCGCGTGACGCGCAGCGAGCGCAGCGACGACGGCAGGCATTCCCACAGCTACAGCTACTCGACCGACTCGGACGGATCGCGCGAGACCGAGGCGTACGTCTACTCGCGCGACCACGGTCACTGGAACAACGGCAGCGGCTCGACCCGCGACTGGAAGGATGCCGAGGACGCGCGCAGGCAGATCGGCGTGGAGCCGATGCTGTGGTTCCGCCACGGCGACGAGCAGTACGTGGTCACCGACCGCGGCATCCTCGATCGGATCGAGGAGGCGATGAAGCCGCAGGAGGAGCTGGGCCGACGTCAGGGTGAGCTGGGCCGGCGCCAGGGTGAGCTGGGACGTCTGCAGGGCGAGCTCGGTCGCGAGCAGGGTAAGCTCGGCCGACTGCAGTCCAACATCGCGCGCCGTCGCGCCCAGGCGCTGGTCGACGCGGCGTACGGAAGCGGCGCCGCGCTCGAACGGGAGAAGGAAGCGATCGCGCGTCAGGAAAGCGAAATCAGCGACCTCCAGAGCGAGCTGGGCGACCAGCAGTCGAAGCTCGGCGCGCGGCAGAGCGCGCTCGGCGAACAGCAGTCGCTGCTCGGCGCGGAGCAGGCGCGCGTGTCGAAGGAGGTCCAGCGCGCGATCGATCAACGGGTGCGCGAGGCCCTCGACAAGGGTCTGGCGAAGCGTTTCGAGCGCTGAATCGGCGCGCCGCAGACCGGCGCGCGGGTGCGACGCGGTGGCATGACCGGGCACCGCGATCGGACCGGGTGATCCTCGCGGCGATCGCTGCCGGCGCCGGATCACCGTGAACGCCGCGGGCCGGGGGTCTGTTAGCCTCCCGGCCCGTGCGCGTTTCCGTCCTGCTCACACCCGCTCCGGTCGCCGCGACCTGCGCGATCGTCGTCGACGTGCTGCGCGCCACGACCACGCTCACGGTGGCGCTCGCGAACGGCGCGCGCGACATCCTGCCCACGGCCACGACCGGCGAGGCGCTGGCGCTGCGGGCGTCGCGCGGCTCGACCCTCGCGTGCGGCGAGCGCGAGGGCCTCATCGTCGCGGGCTTCGATCTCGGCAATTCGCCGTTCGAGTACACGCGCGAGCGGGTCGCCGGGAAGACGCTCGCGTTCGCCTCGACCAACGGCTCGCAGGCGATGCTCGCCGCGCGCGCCGCGCGGCGCCGCGTGCTGGCCGCGTTCGTCAACGCGGCTGCGGTGGTCGACGCGGTGGCGGGCGAGAGCGAGGTCGCGATCGTCTGCGCCGGCAAGGTCGGCGGCTTCAGCGTCGAGGACGCGTGCTGCGCGGGCCTGCTGGTCGCGCGGCTCGAGGGCCGCGGCGGGATCGCCGAGGGCGCGGCGGCGCGCTTCGCGCGCGCGATTGCGCCGGCGGACGCGCACGAGGTGCGCGCGCTCGTCGAGGGCAGCGCCCACGCGCGGTATCTCGCGTCCATGGGCGAGGCGTTCGCGCGCGACGTGGCGTTCTGCGCCGGGCTCGACTCGCTGGACCGCGCGTTCGCGATCTAGCGCGGCGCGCCGTGCGCGGCCGCCGCGATCGCGGCACGCGTCACCGCCGCCGCGTCAGCTGCGCTGTGCGCGGAACATCAGCACGACCCCGACGATGCCGAAGACGATGTCGCCCATCCACGCCGCGAGGTAGGGCGGCAACGCACCGTTGTGGCCGAGGGCCTTGCCGGACTGCATGAAGGCGTAGTACGCGAACGAGATGCTCACCGACAGCCCGAATCCGAGCGCGGCGCTGCGCGCGCGCAGCCGAGTGGCGATCGGCGCGCCGATCAGGATCACGATCAGGTCGATCAGCGGGAACGCGAGCTTCATGTGGAGATCGACGAGATAGTTGGCGACGCGCGCGCCGCTCGCACGCAGCTTGAACACGTAGTCGCGCAGCTCGAAGAAGTTGAGCTCGTCGGGCCGCCGCCCTTCGCGCGCGAAGTTCTCGGGGCGCTCGTCGATCCCCGGCAGCGAGAGGCGATCGAAGGGCTGCGCGCGCTCGTCGCCGTTCTCGAACGTGCGCAGGAAGCCCGACGTGAACACCCAGCGCCGCCCGTCCCACGTCGCCTCGGCTGCGTCGATGCGGCGCGCGAGCGTGCCCTTGTTGAACTCCTGCACCGAGACCTCGTGCATGCGCTGCTCGGGGATGACGTAGAGCCGCATGTAGTAGATCCGCCCGCCGGAGCCGAGGTAGGTGACGTCGGCACGCTCGGTCGAGAGCTCCTTGGCGAGGCGCCGGATCTGCACGTCGAAGATGCGGTCGCGCTCGCGGTTGGTGTTCGGCACGACCAGCTCGCCGAGCAGCAGCGAGACGATCACGCCGCCGGCGGCGATCACGAACACCGGGGCGAGGATGCGCATGAGCGAGAGGCCGGTCGAGCGCATCGCCGTCAGCTCGCCGAACTTGTTGAGCTGGCCGAGCGCGAGGAATGTCGCGAGCAGCAGCGCGACCGGCAGCACCTGCACGATCACCTCGGGCGTGCGGAACAGGTAGTAGCGCAGCACCAGCGTCGTCGCCGCGTGGTGGTCGAGGAACACGTCCACCTTCTCGATCACGTCGACGACCATGAAGATGCACAGGAAGCCGACGAGGCCGAGCGCGAGGTAGAGCGAGAACTCGCGCAGGAGGTAGCGGTCGAGGATCCTCACGCCGGCGCCGCCGCGCGCACCGGCGGCGCGGACGCGGCACGGCGCGTCCACGGCGGGCGGATCTCGCACGCCTTGAGCGTCCAGTCGATCCCGATCGCGCCGAGCACGATGTTCGGCAGCCACATGGCGAGCCACGGCGGCAGCAGCAGGCGCGTCGCCAGCTCCTCGCCGCCGACGAGGCACAGCCAGTAGAAGAGGAAGAAGCCGATCGAGATGAACGCGACCGCCGGCCCCGCGCGGCGCACGCGCATGCCGAGCGGCGCGCCGACCAGCACGAACACGACGCAGGCGAACGGCAGCGAGAACTTCTTGTGGACCTCGACCGTCACCTGCGCGATGCGGCGCTCGAGCGCGTTCTGCTCGAGGCGCCACAGATCGATCTCGGTGCCGAGCGCCGGCATGTCACGCGTGACCCGCGCGACCGGATCGCCGCCGGTGAGCCGCGCGAACAGGTGGGCGGCGCGCGCCGCCGGCGTCACGCGCTCGGGCGTCAGCGCGTCGACCGCCGCCCGCGGCACGCCCATCGCGCGGAAGCGCTCGCGCTTGATCGCCACCGTCTGCCGGTACTGGGCGGCGAGCGTGTCGCGCGCCGCGATCAGCTCGCGCGCGCTCATCTCGCGATCGCTGCGCTGATTGCGCACGGAGCGCTCGAGGATCGCGCCGGCGCCGGCGATGTTGATGACGTGCGTCTTGAACAGCAGGCGCCGGTACTTGCGGTTGCCGCTCGCGCCCTCTTCGGCCGGGATGTCGTGGATCTCGCCGTCCTTGAGCTCGAGCACCGCCGTGCGGCCGTCGCGCGTGTAGGAGAGGAAGCCCTTCTTCGCGAGGATCGTGGTCGGCGGGCCGCCGGGATTGAGCTGGTAGATGGTGATCCCGCGCATCTCGTTGGTGCGGCCGTTCACCGACTGGACCAGCATGTTGTAGCCCGGGAAGTCGGTGATGAAGACGCCCTCCTGGAGCTTGACCGTCGGGCGCATCCGACCGATGTCCACGAGCAGGTTGGCGAAGGCGTGATTGGACTCGGGGAGCACGTGGTTGTTGAACAGCGTGAGGCCGAAGGTGAGCGCGAGTGCTGCGAGGACCGGCCCGACGAGGATCGAGGCCATGTTGACCCCGATCGCGCGCAGCGCCGTGATCTCGTTGTCCTGCGACAGCCGTCCGAAGGTCATCAGGACCGCGACGAGCACGGCGCACGGCGCCGAGAGGGCGACGATGTAGCCGAGCGAGAGCACGAACAGCTGCAGCACGACCCCGACCGCGACCCCCCGGTTGAGGACCAGATCGAGGTAGTCGAACAGAACGTCCATCACCAGGATGAAGGTGACGACCCCGAACCCGAGAAGGAACGGAACCACGTGCAGCCGAAGGATGTAGGAGTGGAGTATGCGCACGGGTGCGCAGCCTAACCCACCGGTCGTGCCCCGGGCGACCGCCTTTGACCGTGCACCGCCACCCTGTTACGGTCGCGCGGCCCGCGGGCGTCCCCGGGCCCCGCGCGCTCGACGGAGCGTTCCCACCGCCTGAATGTTCCCGTTCTTCCTGCCGCTCGTCGGCCTCCTGATCGGCATTCCCGGGATTCCCGGCCTGTCGAGCAAGCTTCCCAAGCTGCACATGCCGCACAAGGCGGCGACCGACACCATCCCGCCGGTCTGGAAGACGGCGTCCCTGCTCGCGGTCGAGGACGGCTACGTCTTCGCGGCGCTCGAGCCGATCGGCCCGCGCGTCGCGGTGTTCAAGATCGCCGCCGATCCGCGCCGGATGGACATCACGCTCGACCCCGACTCGTCGAGCGTGACGCTGATCCCCGAGCTCGGCGACGTGCCGCTCTCGAGCGGCAAGCGCATGACGCTCGCCGAGTACGATCAGGAACTGTGGCGATCGTCGTTCGAGCAGCTCTGGATCCAGCGCTCGCGCGAGAGCATCAGCGCCGGCAACACGGTGGCGCCGACCGGCGTCACGCGCGGGCCCGGGTTCAAGTTCGATCTGCCGACGCCGGCGTTCTTCAAGCCCGCGCAGAGCCTGCTCGGCCCGGGAGGGCCGTCGATCAACGTCACCGGCTCCGAGAACATCAAGCTCTCGGGCACGAGCCAGTGGTCGAACCAGCAGACCGGGCTGATCGGCCAGCGGCGCTCGCTGTTCCCGGCGCTCGACATGCAGCAGGACCTCGACATCCACCTCGAGGGCCAGCTCTCGGACCGCGTGAAGGTGAACCTGCTGCAGAACTCGGCGACGCAGATCCCGCTCGCCAACAAGATCGCGATCAACTACCGCGGCGACGAGGACGACCTCGTCCAGTCGCTCGATCTCGGCAACACCAATCTCTCGCTGCCGGGCACGCAGTACGTTTCGTACAGCGGCTACAACGAGGGACTGTTCGGCATGAAGAGCAGCACGCGCCTCGGGCCGCTCGACTTCACGCTGCTCGCGAGCAAGCAGGAGGGGAAGAGCGAGCGCGCCTCGTACGCGGGCGGCGCGTCCCGGCAGCAGACGACGCTCAACGACTTCGACTACGTGCGCGGCGTCTACTTCTTCCTCTACGACCCGAACCTCGAGCGGCAGGCCGTGCAGCTCGGCAGCATCCGGCTCTACTTGGACGACGGGAACAACTACACGAACCAGGTGAACGCGATCCGCGGCCGCGCGTTCGTGGATCCGCGCGCCGCGCGCACCGATTCGACCAGCTCCGATCCGCTCACGGGGTTCACGCCGTCGGTGCGCGGGCGTTTCCGCCTGCTGACGCCCGGCGCCGAGAACGATTACGAGATCCTCACCAACGTCTACACGCCGCTCTTCTACGTGATCCGGCTCAAGACGCCGATCACCGGCGAGCAGCAGCGCCTCGCCGTCACCTACAACTACCAGCAGGTCGACGCGAACGAGAAGGCGATCGGCGTGCCGGTGGCGATGGGCGGCGCGGATACGCTCGATACCGACCAGGCCCCGTCGCGGACGATGAAGCTGCTGCGCGCCCCGCTCAACCTGCTGCCGGCGCGCAACGACGGGTCCAGCTCGCCGCCGTTCGAGACCGATCCGAACCTGTCGCCGTTCGCGCCGACGCGCGAGCTCGAGCTGCGCAACTTCTATAACCTCGGTGGGCAGAAGATCGATCCCAAGACCTTCACGCTCAAGATCCGCCACGGCCAGGACCAGCCCTACTCGTATTCCGAGACCGTGAACGACAAGTCGGGGTTGCCCCAGTCTGTGCCCTACATCGAGGTGCTCGGCCTCGACAGCTTCGACGAGACCGGCGGCACGCCCATCTACCGCAAGTCGGACGGCGTCATCGACGGCACGCTGCCGACCAGTACGAGCCGGCTGTTCGTGGACTACGAGAACGGGACGCTGTTCTTCTTCGATCCGCGCCCGTTCGCGCCGCGGATCAAGGACGATCCCGCCTATCCCGCGAAACCCTTCGACAAGCTGTTGAGCAACATCCTCTTCCGCCGCGACTCGCTGACCGGCGTCGGGGACAGTCCCGACGAGCGCAATTCGGCGATCTACGACGTGCGCAATCCGATCCGCAGCCAGGTGAGCCGCTACTACATGGACCTCGACTTCGCGGCCGCGCGCCTCGGGCGCGACATCAGCCTCGGCCGCAACAACATCATCGAGAACTCCGAGGCGGTCACGGTCAACGGCCGCCGTCTCGAGCGCAATCGCGACTACACGATCGACTACGACCTGGGCAAGGTTACGCTCACCGCACAGCCGGGCCCCACCGACCAGATCAACGTGGACTACGGCTACGCGCCGCTCTTCCAGCAGGCGGGGCGCACCCTGGTCGGCAGCGCCTTCCGCCTCGACGGCGTGGACAAGAACGTGGGCGGCGCGTTCCTCTACGAGAGCAAGGGCGCGCAGGACCTGCGGCCGCGGCTCGGCGAGGAGCCCTCGCGCGTCCTCATCGGCGACCTGAACGGGACGTGGAACGCCAAGCCCTCGTTCCTCACGCGCTGGGTCGACGCGCTGCCCGGCGTGCGCACGACGACGCCCTCGACGTTCAACGCCACCGCCGAGGTCGGCGCGTCGTTCCCGAACCCGAACACGTTCAACGAAGTGTTCATCGACGACATGGAGGGCGTGCGCGACGCCGTGTCGCTGACGATGGCGTCGGACCACTGGCGCTGGTCGAGCACGCCGCGACGCATGGTCGGGTTCTTCGCCGACTCCATTCAGGCGTACGAGACGTACGCCGAGACGCACTGGTTCAACCCGATCAACGCGGTGAAGGAGCGCGACCTCAAGCCCAACCTGACCGACGCGCAGGGGGCCCAGAACCCGCACGTGAGCCTCGCGCTCTCGACGCCGCGGCGACCGCCCAACGCGACGCCCGGCGACTCGCTGTGGGTCGGGCTCACGTATCCGCTCGATCCGGTCGGCCTCGATCTCTCGCGCGCGCAGTACATCGAGCTCTGGGTGAACGACTTCAACGACGGCAACAAGAACCCGCGCACGCTGCCCGGGCGGCTCAAGCTCCACATCGACGTCGGCGTCGTGAGCGAGGACCAACGCCGCTCGCCGGGGATCGCGCCCAACGGCGTGCTCGACACCGAGGACCAGCCGCCGCGCGACAACCAGCTCACGGTGACCGACACGCGCAACGAGGACACCGGCATCGACGGCCGGCTCAACGCGATCGAGCAGCCCGACGCATCGCTCGTCACCGCGACGGGCGACGACCCGGCGGGCGACGACTTCCACGCCCCGGACGTCGACAACAAGGTCCCGATTCACAATCTCGATCCCGACCGGTGGCTCCGGATCAACGGCACCGAGGGCAACAAGAGCGTCTATCCGTTCCCCGACACCGAGGACCTCAACCTCAACAACAGCCTCGACACCGACGAGAACTACTTCGAGTACACGGTGGATCTCGGCACGTCGTCGCCGTACCTCGCCGACAGCGTCTACGCCTCGGGGCGGCGCTACACGAACAATGGCGACGCCGTGCCGGCCGACAACGGCTGGCGGCGCTACCGCATCCCGATGACCGACACGCTGCGCGTCAAGTTCGGCTCGCCCGACCTGACGCTCGCGCGCCACGTGCGCGTGTGGCTCGACGGCATCACCGCCGCCGACGATCAGGTGAGCCCCTCGATTGCCGAGAAGCGGCCGATCGTCATGCTCGGCGGGCTCGACATCGTCGGCAGCCGCTGGATCGCGAAGGACCTGCCGCCCGGCCAGGTCGCATCGGGCACGACGATGACGCTCAACTCGGTCAACAACGTGGACAACGCCGACATCTACACGCCGCCGTTCGATCCCGGCAGCACGCGCAACGGCGCGCAGGACCTCGTGCGCCGCGAACAATCGCTCGCGCTCGAGTGGACCAAGCTCCAGCCCGACGACAGCCTCGAGGCGTACAAGACGTTCTCGCTCGACGAGGACTACAGCCGCTACGGCACGCTGCGCTGGTACGTCGCCGGGTTCGGCATCCCGAACTACATCCCGGCGACCGGGAATCTCTACTACTTCATGCGCTTCGCCTCGGACGAGCTGGGGCGCAGCTACTACGAGTACCGGGCGCCGGTGCCGCCCTCGTCGTCGCCGGGCGCGATCGCGTGGTCGCAGGTGGCGATCAAGCTCACCGAGCTCTCGAACCTCAAGCTCGCGCACTCGGCCACACCCGATTCGATCGACGTGCCGCGGCCGAACGGGGCCCCGGGCGAGCGGCTGATCGTGCACGGGCGGCCGTCGTTCACGCGGCTGCGCCGCATCTCGTTCGGCGTGCTCAATCTCGACGGCGCGCGCGTCTACGACGCCGGGCGCGTGTGGCTCGACGAGATCCGCGCGACCGACGTCGCGCGCGACCGCGGGCACGCGGAGCGCGTCGCGGTCAACGGCCGCATGGCGAACCTGCTCGACTACTCGGTCAACTACAGCGGGCAGGACGAGAACTTCCTGAGCGTCGGCCAGACGCGCGGCAGCGGCAGCCGCACGAACCAGATCGCCGCCAACGCGAACGTGGATCTCCATCGCTTCTTCGAGGGCACCGGCATCCTGCTCCCGGTGTCCTTGACCTACTCGGGCAACCGCGCGCAGCCGCGCTACACGGCGGGCGACGACGTGTTCCGCACCGGAGCGGATGCGCTCGCGAGCGAGAGCCGCGGCACGACGCGCAGTTACTCGGTCCGCTACTCGCGCAACTGGGGCGAGCGCTCGAACCCGCTCCTGCGCTACACGCTCGGCGGCATCACCGCCAATCTCGGCCAGAGCGTGACCGAGAACAGCAACCCCGCCGCCGTGGACACGTCCCGGGCGCTCCAGGCCGGCGTCAGCTACAACATCTCGCCGCGCGCCCTGGTCGCGATCCCGATCCCCGGCACGAAGGCGCGCTTCTATCCGCTGCCCGACCGCTTCTTCTGGAACTACACGATCGCGACCAGCTCGGCGCGCAGCTACGACCGCCAGCGCGACGCTCCGGATTCGCTGCTGCTGCGCAGCGCCACGACGGGCCGCACGGCGTACATCGACTTCGGCGCCGACAGCCGCCCGTTCGACCTGATCCATCATCAGTTCCAGGGGCGGCGCAACCTGACGCTGCCCGAGCAGCTGCGCGAACAGATCGGGTTCATCAACTTCGGCAAGGTGGTGCAGTGGAACCAGTCGATGGACACGAACTTCGGCGTCCGCCGCGGGCCGTGGATTCAGCCCCAGTTCGGCTGGAACGCGAGCTACACGCAGAACAACGGGCCGGAGCTCTCGCCCGACTTGAGCGTGCGCGCGGTCGGGAACGCGCAGTCGTATCGCCTCGGCTGGACGCTGCCCTTCGACCAGCTCGGCGCGGCGAAGACGGGCGCGCGCCGCGACTCGCTGCACCGCGGGCCGGCGCCGTGGATGGTGGCGCTCTCCAAGCTCGGCGCGGTCTCGGCGGACGCCAGCTACAACCAGGGCAGCAGCTACTCGCGCCTGAGCGGCACGCCGCGCCTCGGCTATCTGTTCGGGCTCGAGAGCGATCCCGGCTTCAGCGGCCCCGTGCTGGCGCAGTTCGGCAACGCCTCGACGCTGACCGAGGAGTGGCGGAGCGCGGTGCGCAGCAAGGTCGGCCTGTTCCTCGGCGCGAGCGCGCAGACCCACGGCGAGTTCTCGGCGCGGCGCGCGTCGAACAACGGCGTGCTCAACCGCGAGAACCGCACGATGTTCCCCGATCTCGACTTCGACTTCGGCAAGGTCCCGGAGGCGGTCGGACTGACCAAGATCTTCTCGAATCCGCGCCTGCGCACGGCCTACAGTCAGAGCCGCACGACCGACTACGCCAACAGCCCGACGCCGACGTCGATCTCGTCGAGCAGCGAGTGGCGGCCGCTGCTCGGCCTGACCGGTGACCTCAAGAACGGCACGCGCTGCGAGTTCCGGATCCAGCACCGCTCGACCCAGTCGAAGTACATGCAGGTCGGCAGCTCGACCACCTCCGACGCGAACACCGACGTCGACTTGAGCCTGACGCGCGCCTACACGAAGGGCCAGAAGGTGAGCATCCTCGGCCGCGAGAGCACGGTGAAGACCAGCGTCAACCTCGGGCTCACGGGAACCTATTCGCGTCACGACAGCGAGACGCGGCAGGAGGGCTACGCGCAGCCGTTCAATCCGATCTCCGAGGACCGCCTGTCGCTCAACGGCACCGGCGCGTACGGGTTCAGCAGCAACGTCACCGGCAACGTCGAGCTCGGCTTCAGCCAGACGCGAGATCTTCAAAAGGACATCGTGACCCGCAGCATCCGCGTCGAGCTTCGCGCGCAGTTCGGATTCTGATGGCGCGCCGCGGCCGCAGCGCGCGCCTCGCGGGGTCCGCGCGCCTCGTGCGCATCGCGCGCCTCGTCGCGCCGCTCGCCGCCGCCGTCCTCTGCTGTCCCGCGTGCGCCGCGGCGCCGCGCGCGCCGGTCGACGGCGCCCGCGCGCTCGCGCGGGTCGTGCATCAGGTGGACGCGGGCCCGCGCATCCCGGGGACTCCGGGGCACGATCGCGTCCGCGACTGGATCGGCGCCGAGCTCACGCGGCTCGGCGCGCGGGTGGAGCGCCAGTCGTTCACGGATTCTTCGCTCGGCCGTCCGCTCGCGCTCACCAACGTGATCGGCCGCTTCGCCGGGGCGACCGGCGCGACGCGCACGCTGGTGCTGTGCGCGCACTACGACACGCGCCCGTGGTGCGATCAGGATCCCGACCCCGCGTTCCACGACCGGCCGATGATGGGCGCCAACGACGCCGGCTCGGGCGTCGCGGTGCTGCTCGAGGTCGCCGAGCTGCTGCACGCGCGCCCCGCGCCGTGCGCGGTCGACCTCGTGTTCTTCGACGGCGAGGACCAGGGACGCGCGACCCATCCCGAGGAGTTCTCGCTCGGCGCGCGCGGCTACGCGGCGCGGCTCGGTGAACGCCGGCCCGCTGCGGCGTTCCTGTTCGACATGGTCGGCGACAAGGACCTCGACATCCATCCCGAGCGCAACTCGGTCGAGCGCGCCGCGAATCTGGTCGCAATGGTGAACGACGCGGCGCGCGCCACCGGCGCGCACGGCTTCATGAGCGCGCCCCGCCACACGCTCACCGACGACCACATTCCGCTGCTCGACGCCGGGCTGCCGACGGTGGACATCATCGACTTCGACTACGACGCCTGGCACACCCACCGCGACCTGCCCGATCAGGTCTCGGCCGCGAGCCTCGCCGAGGTGGCCCGTGTCGCCGCCTGGTTGATCTACCAAAGCCCCATCGCCCGCTCGCATTAGCCCGATCCGCCACGTCGGCGCGGGGCGTAGGGGGGTTGATCGATCCATCCAATTTGTGTACGTTCCGCCGCAGGAGTGGGGCAGGCGCGACCACTCCTCTTTTTGTCTTTATCCCGGAGTCTCGATTTGGAAGTCCGAGAAGAGGTTCGCCAGCTCGCGGAGCCGTTGGCCGCGGAGGACGGCCTCGAGCTCGTCGACGTGGAACTGCTGGTCCAGGGGGGCCGGCGCACGCTCCGCGTCCTGCTCGACCGTCCCGGCGGGATTCGCGTCGCGGATTGCGCGCGGTTCAGCCGGCGGCTCGCCGACTGTCTCGATATGAATCAGACGATGCCCTGGGCGTATCACCTCGAGGTGAGTTCGCCCGGGATTCAGCGGCCGATCCGCACGCTCGCGTCGGCCGAACGCTTCGCCGGAGAGCGCGTGTCGCTCACCACCGTCGAGGCGCACGATGGGCGGCGCCACTTCGAGGGCGCCCTGATCGGACCGGTCGAGGGCCGGGCGGGCGTACGCGACGACGAAGGACACGAGCACTGGTTCGAGTGGGCGGCCGTGAAGGACGCCCACCTAGTGGTGGATCCCTGGGCGGCCCATCGAGCGGCGCCGCGGCAGGGCGGAGGACGGCGATGAACTACGAGATCCTGGACGCGCTGAGTCAGATCACGCGCGAGAAGAGCGTCGACCGGCAGCTGCTGGTCGAGACGCTCGAGGCCGGGCTCGCGAGCGCCGTGCGCAAGAAGCATGGTGCGACCGCCGACGTCGAGGTCAAGTTCTCGAACGACACCGGTTCGATCGCGGTCGCGCTGCGCAAGACCGTGGTCGAGGTGGTGGACGACGCTGCGTTCCAGATGTCGCTCGAGGAGGCGCGGCGGACCAAGACGAACGCGCAGGTCGGCGACGTGCTCACGTTCGCGCTGCCGATCGCCGAGTTCGGGCGCAACGCCATCCAGACCGCGAAGCAGGTGCTGATCCAGCGCGTGCGCGAGGCCGAGCGGGAGCGCGTCTTCCGCGAGTACTCGGACAAGATCGGGACGCTGGTGCGCGGCGTGGTGCAGCAGGTCGATCGCGGCAACGTGATCGTCAAGCTGGACCACTCCGAGGGCTTCCTGCCGGCGCGCGAGCAGATCCCGCGCTCGTACCACCGCCAGGGCGACTACGTGCGCGCCGTGGTGATCAACGTCGACAAGTCGGCGAAGGGGCCGCAGGTCATCCTCTCGCGCACGCATCCCGATTTCCTCAAGCGCCTGTTCGAGAGCGAGGTCCCGGAGATCGCCGAGGGCATCGTCGAGGCCAAGGCGGTCGCGCGCGAGGCGGGTTTCCGTTCCAAGATCTCGGTCTACTCGACCGATCCGCGCGTGGACGCGGTCGGCTCGTGCGTCGGCCTCAAGGGCTCGCGCGTGCAGAGCATCGTGCGCGAGCTCGGCGGCGAGCGCATCGACATCGTGCCGTGGTCGCAGGATCCGTCGGTGTTCGTGTCGCGCGCGCTGTCGCCGGCCAAGGTCATGGACGTGCGCGTGCACGAGGCCGACAAGGCGATGGTCGTGATCGTCGCCGACGACCAGCTCTCGCTGGCGATCGGCAAGGGCGGCCAGAACGCGCGGCTCGCGGCGCGGCTCACCGGCTGGAAGATCGACCTCACGTCGAAGAGCGACGAGAAGAAGCGCCAGGAGCTCGAACGTATCAACCGCATCGAGGTCGAGAAGCTCGAGCTCGGCGAGGCCACGACCGAGAAGCTGATCTCGGCGGGGATCGAGACCGTGCACGAGCTGACCGCGACACCGCTCGAGAAGCTGGTCGAGATCCCGGGGATCGGCGAGAAGACCGCGGAGAAGATCCTCGCCGCGGCGCAGGAATACCTCGCCGCGCACCCGCCGGTCACAGCCGAGGCGCCCGCCCCCCCATCCGCGGCGTCCACGCCCGAGATGGCGTCGGAGCCCGCCGCTGACGCGGCGCCGGCTGACGCGGCGCCGGCTGACGCGGCGCCGGCTGACGCGGCGCCGGCCGATGCGGCTCCGGCTGACGCGGCGCCGGCCGATACGACACCGGCCGAGGTGACCGCGCACAACACGGAAGCCGACGCGCCCGCGGGCGGAGAGGGCGCGCATGCCTAAGACTCCGGCGGCCAAGAAGCCGCGCGTCTACGAGGTGGCGAAGGACCTCGGCATGTCGAGCGAGGCGGTGCTGCAGATCGTCAAGCGCCTCGGCGTCGAGGCCAAGAACCACATGAGCACGCTCCTTCCCGAGACCGTGGACAAGATCCGCGCCGAGATCGCGCAGGTCACGACCGCGGTCAAGGAGGAGAT
>JACOSV010000019.1 GCA_016178725.1 Candidatus Eiseniibacteriota bacterium | reverse complement strand
CTCGTCGCGGCCGCCGCGCTCGCGCCGGCCGTCGCGGCCGCGCGCGCCACGCTCGCCCGGCTCGCGGGGCGGGCCGCCCGGGCGCGGCATCATGCGCACCTTGTAGGGGCGCGCGCCGAGGCCCAGGAATCCGCTCGAGCCTTCCTCCATCACGGTGATCATCACGTCGGCGCGCGAGAGGCCGAGCTGCTCAAGCCCCTTGCGGACCGCGTCGTCCAACGTCTTCCCTTCGAATACGGATTCGTGTGCCATCGCGTCCTCGTCGCCTGCGCCGCGCGGGGCTGCGCACCAAAGTGTTGCCCCGGGCGTGAGGCCTGCGAACCGGTGTGTGGGCGGGATCGGGAGGACCGGATCGTGCGCCATCGCGCCACCGGACCATGCGGCCGCTCGCCGCCCCGGAAAGGGCTCTAGGTTACTTGCTCGCCGCCCTCCTGGCCACTTTCGCGCTCGCCCGGTCGGGGGGCGCCGTCACGAGCACGACGTGGTCGTCGCGCAGCGCGAGCCACTGCTGGAGCGCGGTCAAGAGGTTCATCACCGTCCAGTAGAGCACCAGCCCGGACGGCAGGTTGTAGAAGAACACCACCATCACTGCGTTCATCATGTACATGCTGCTCGCCTGACGCGGGTCGGTGGGCGTCATGCGCTGCGTCAGGAATCCCGAACCGGCCATGAGCAGCGGCAGCAGGCGGATCGGAAATCCGAACACGGTGAAGAGCTTGTCGGGCGCCGAGAGATCGTGGATCCAGGCGACGAACGGGGCCTGGCGCAGCTCGATCGCGTTCCACAGCACCGAGTAGAGCGCGAAGAACAGCGGCATCTGGATCACCATCGGCAGGCAGCCGCCCGCAGGATTCACCTTGTTGTCGCGGTAGAGCGCCATGACCGCGTTGTTCATCGCCTGCGCGTCGTGCTTGAGCTTCTCCTTGATCCGCTCCATCTCGGGCTGCAGACGCTGCATCGCGCGCATGCTCTTGATGCTCATCATGTTCAGCGGGTGGAGCAGCAGCCGCACGATGGTCGCGAGCAGGACGATGGTGACGCCGTAGTTCGGGAGCAGCGCGTTCAGCCACACCATGAGCCGCAGCAGCACGATGCTGAACGGGCGGATCCAGATCCATCCCAGATCCACCGCGCGCTCGAGCTGGACGTGCAGCCTCTCGAGCGCGGAATACTGGTTGGGTCCGAAGTAGACGAGGAAGCGATTGATCGGGCTCGTCTCGCCCGGGATCGCGACCACCAGCGAGCCGACGGCGACGTCGGCGACCGGCGGCGCGTTCGCGGGCAACAGCGCGCGCTCCTCGGCCGTCAGCGTGCGCGCCTCGGCCGCGGCGACCGTCGCGCGCGTCTCGGCGCGGATCGCCACCACCGCGCCCATGAAGTAGCGCGTCTCGACCGCGGCGAACGCGGCGTTCCCCTCGAAGCGCTTGCTGCCGTGGTGGAGGCTCGCCGCCGGCGCGCGGTGGAGATCCGATCCGACGAGGCCGGTCGTCCGCAGGCTCCGCGTGTCCACCATCGGATCGGCCTCGGAGAACGCGGGCCACGAGCGCGTGGTCAGCGAATAGTCCGAGACGCGCCATGCCGACGGCACGCCGTGCATCTCGACCTCGAGATCGAGCGCATAGCTGTCGGGCCGCACGCGCCACGTCTGGCGGATCGTGAAGCCGCTGTTGTCGCGCGCGGTGAACGTGAGCGCGCGCACGTCGCCCGCGGCGTCGAGGCTCTCGGAGACCGCGTAGACCAGCGCGTCGAGCGCGACGCGCGAGGTGTCCGAGCCGAGATCGATCGCGAGCGACGGCCCGCCGGCGAGCGTCACGCGATCGCCGGGCGGCACCACCTGCCCGGAGCGGACCGGCACCGCGCGGCCGTCCTGGCTGTGCGCGCCGTGCGCCGAGGCGTAGCGCTTGAGCTCGACGGCGAGCAGCCGCGCGCCGTGGTTCGAGAACTCCGCGCGGTAGAGCGGCGTCTCGATCGCGACCGTGCGCTCCATCACCGGCGCCTCGGCGTGGAGCGGCCCGCCTGCGGTGAGGCTCGGCGCAGCGGGCGCGACGCCTGCGCCCTTCATCGCCACCATGCCGGACTGGGCGAGCGCCGTGCTCGTCGCGGACGCGCGCGCGGTGTCCGCGGATCCCGTGCGACGCGTGGTGTCGACCGCCGCCGGCCGCGGTGGCTGCGGCAGGAAGCGGTCGAGCCCGAACATCCGCAGGATGAACGGATAGGCGAGCAGGATCAGGACGCAGAGCGCGATCGCGATGAGCGACTTGCGGTCCATGGTCAGGGCACCGGGTCGTAGCCGCCGCCGCCGAGCGGATGGCAGCGGGCGATGCGGCGGAGCGCGAGCCAGAGGCCGAACGCGCCGTGCCGCTCGATCGCCTCGCGCGCGTATTGCGAGCACGAGGGCGCGAAGCGGCACTGGCCGCGCCACGCGATCGGGATCAGCCGCTGGTACGCGACCACCGGGAACGCGAGGACGCGCTTCATCCGCGCTCCGCCTGCGCGTCGCCCGCGTCCGGGATCGGCGCCAGCAATCCCGCGCCGGCGAGCAAGCGCTCCACGTCGCTCGCGAGATCCTGGTGCGCGGCGGTCAGGGTCGAGCGAAACGCCACGAACATGATGAGGTGCCCGTTCGCCGGCACGCGCGACCAGCGCCGGCGCACGATCTCGCGCAGGCGGCGCCGCGCGCGGTTGCGCTGGACCGCGCCGCCGACGCCCTTCCGGCTCGCCACACAGCCGAAGCGCGTCGGCTCGCCGGGCCGCGCGAGCGTGACGAGCAACAGATGTTCGCCGCGGACGGCGCGGCCGCGCGCCTTGAGGTCGGCGTAGTCGGTGCCCGACGTGAGCCGGTGGCCCCGTGCGAGCCGTTCGCTGGGCCTCGTCATGCGGGACGGGAGCGCATTGCCGGAGGACGGATGGGAGGCGCGGGCGCGCGCGATGCCGGGCGGCGGAGCGGAGCGGCCGGGACCGCGCCGCATGGTGCGTGTCGCGTGTGTCGAGAGCTGCAGCGGCAAGGGGACGCCGGGGACGGCGCTACGCCGTCGAGACGGTGAGGCGCTTGCGGCCCTGCTTGCGGCGCGCGGCGAGCACCTTGCGGCCGCCCTTGGTCTTCATCCGCGCGCGGAAGCCGTGCGTCTTCTTCCGGTGGCGGTTGCGGGGACGGTACGTGCGCTTCATGGAAACGGGATCCTCGTTCGAAACCGGGGCCCAAGCGTGCGAAGGACGGGGCAGCGTACGGGCACGCCCGATGCGAGTCAAGCCGCGCGCCTCACGCCGTGCCGCGCGCGGTGCTAGTGTTCCGCACCGGTCGTGGCCCGTCCCCTGGGGCGAGGAGCCTGATGAATCCGAGCTGGAACTGGGTGCTGATCGTCGCCGGCGCGCTGTTCGTACTGGTCGAGGTCGCGTTCGGCGGCTTCGCCGGCTTCGATCTGGTGCTGATCGGCTCGGCATTCGTCCTCGGCGGGCTCATCGGTCTGCTGCTCCACAGCCCGGCCGCCGGCTTCATGATCGCGAGCGTCCTGTGCGTCGGCTACATCGCGATCGGACGCCGCTGGGTGCGCGCGCGCATGCAGCGGCGCGTCGTGCCCACCAACGTCGACGCGCTGCTCGGGCAGCGCGCCCTGGTCACGGTGCGCGTCGCCGAGCACGAGCCCGGGCAGGTGCGCGTACGCGACGAGGTGTGGCGCGCGGTGCCCGCCTCCGGCGTCCCCGGCCCGTTCGAGGCCGGCGCGCTCGTCACCGTCGAAAGCGTCGAGGGCGTAACCCTTCAGGTGAGGTGATCCGATGCAAGGTCCGGCCGGCACGCTCGGTCTGCTGCTACTGCTCGTCGTCCTCCTGATCGCGCTCATCTCGCTCGCGCGCGCGGCGCGCGTCGTGGCGCAGTACGAGAAGGGGCTGGTGCTGCGGCTCGGGCGCTACCGCGCCACGGTGGGCTCCGGGCTCACGTTCCTCGTGCCGGTGATCGAGGACCTGATCAAGGTGGACATGCGCGAGCGCGTCATCAGCGTCGAGCCGCAGAAGGTGATCACCAAGGACAACGTCTCGGTGACCGTGGACGCGGTGATCTACTACCGCATCATCGACCCGGTGAAGTCGACGTTCGAAGTGCAGAACTTCGGGTTCGCGGCGACGACGCTCGCACAGACGAACTTGAGGAATCTGATCGGCGACAAGTCGCTCGACGAGACGCTCACGGCGCGTGATCTCATCAACGCGAACCTGCGCGCGGTGCTCGACGAGGCGACCAACACCTGGGGCGTCAAGGTGACGCGGGTCGAGGTCCAGAAGATCGATCCGCCCGCCGACATCACCGAAGCCATGTCGCGGCAGATGAAAGCGGAGCGCGACAAACGCGCCAACATCCTCGAGGCGGAGGGCGTCAAGCAGGCGGCGATCCTCCAGTCCGAAGGCGTGCGGCAATCCGAGATCCTGCGCGCCGAAGGCGACGCGCAGGCGAAGGTGCTGCGCGCGACCGCCGACGCGAAGGCGATCGAGCTCGTCTCGAACGCGGCGGAGCAGTTCTTCAAGGACCGCGCCGAGGTGAGCAAGAAGCTCGACGTGCTCAACACGGTGCTCGCCGGCCAGACCAAGTTCATCGTCCCGGCGGGCTCCGATCTCGTGAACGTGCTCGGGCTCGACGACAGGACCGTGGTGCCGGTCAAGAAGTAGCCCCAACCGCTTCCGACACAGCCACTTCGCACGCCATCCGCGCCCCGCGCGGCGCTCAATCCGGAGCGTCCGGCGGCCGATAACTCCGGGGACCACATTCGCCCCCCGCATGCCCGGCCGCGCCGCGGCCGGCGTCCGGCATCGCCCGCACATGGACGGAGCGGAATGACGACCCCGATCGGCCACTCGGCGAGCAGGTACACGACCTTCCGGGAGTTGAGCCCGGCGGGCCAGGCGGCGCATCTCTGGTTCCGCCAGCTGGCGCGCGCGCTCAAGACCTGCCGCCTCTACCGCCCCGACAACCCGGTCGTGCTGAAGGTGCGGGAGGATCTCTACGAACCGCTGGTCGCGGGCCTCGCGGGATACGGCACGTGGCAGTTCCGGATCACGCCCGGCGAGATCTGGCTGCTCGACGAGGCCGTGGTGCGCCCCCCCTCGCGCACCGATGGCGAGGATGCCGTGGTGGGCAAGGAATCGATGCTCCCGTTCCTGTTCTACCGCGACGGCATCCGCGGCCTCGCGATCCTGCCCCAGGTCACGCGCAACGATCTCGACGCGCTGTTCGACGCGCTGCTCGCCGCGAGCGCCGGGGTCTTCACCCACGACGATCTCGTGACACTGATGTGGCAGGCCAACACGACGCACATCCAGATCGAGGCCGTTCCGGTCGAGCAGACGATCTACCTCTCGTCGCGCCCCGCCAGCGGCGGCGGCGGCGGCGGTGGCCACCAGGGCCAGAGCTTCGCGTGGTCGCCGTCAGGCGGCGAGATCCGCGCGGACCTCGGTCAGGCCGCCGGCGTCGCGCAGGGCCTGCACAAGGACACGTTCGACGACTGGCCGCTCCCGGAGGGCGCGGTCGACGTCGAGCCCGCGTACCAGAAGATGCTCCCGGCGATGGAATTCGCCCGCATGCGGCTCACCACCGAATGGGTCGGCGAGCGCTCGACCGACTGGACGCTGCAGGCGCCCGACGTGCTGCGGCAGCTCCATGCCGCCTCGCCCGGCCCCGAGACGCGGCACCTGCTCGCACACTCCGTGACCACCTGGCTTGCGGGCGCGATCCAGCGCTCGTCGTGGGTCGAGGCGCAGGAGACGCTGACGCTGCTGCACGAGTTCGATCCCGACGGCTCGCTCACGCGTGACGAGCTCACGGCCGCGATCGCCGGGCTCGACACCGACGCGATCACCGAGCGACTCGACGAATCCGAGACCGACGATCAGGCGCGCTTCTTCGCGCTCGCAGTCGCGCTCGGGCGGCCGGCGCTCGATCTCGCGTGCGCGGTGATGGCGAAGGCGACCAAGAGCCGCACGCGCGCCGCCGCGTGCACGATGCTCTGCTACCTGTGCAACGACGAGCCCGAGTTGCTCGAGCCCTATCTCCGCGATTCGCGCTGGTACGTGGCGCGCAACGCGGTGTTCGTGCTCGGCCAGATCGGCGGCCCGGAGATCGTGCCGCTCCTGCGCATGGCCGCGCAGCATCCCGAACCGCGCGTGCGGCGGCAGGTGGTGGCGGCACTCGGCAGCGTGCCGCGCGAATCGCGCACCGCGATCCTGCTGCATCAGCTCGACACGCGCGATCCGCAGCTGCTCGCCGCGGCGTTGAGCATGCTGACGCGCGACCGCAACCGGGACGTCGCGGGCACGATCCTGCGCCAGATCGGGGCGCCCGACTTCGAATCGCGCAGCGAGGAGAACCAGCGCACGCTGTTCGGGGCGCTCGCCGAGGTCGCCGACGAGCACGCGGTGCCGGCGCTCGAGGCGCTGCTGCACAAGGGCGGCTGGTTCGCGCGCCGCACGCTGCAGCGCGTCGCCGCGGCGCGCACGCTGGAGCGGATCGGCGGCGAGAAGGCCCTGGCGGCGCTCGAGACGGGGCTGCGCTCGCGCAGCGAGGCGGTGCGCAGCGCCTGCCTCGACGCGATGGGAACCAAGGCGGCATGAGCACGAACCCCGCTCCGCGCGAGGGCGCCTCCGGTGCCGGCGACCAACGCGTCAAGGACGCCGGGCTCGCGTTCCTCACGCGCTTCGCCGCCACCGTGCGGATCGGACGCGCCTACCAGGCCGACAACCAGGTCTTCCGCAAACAGGTGGACGGACTTCAGCGAATCCTGGCCCCGCTGCTGATGGAGAGCGGCGAGTCCGTGTTCGTCGCGCTGCACGACGATCTCTATCTCAACGGCGTGCGCATTCCGGTCAAAGGCACCAACTTCAAGCACCACCAGTTCGCGCTGGAGGAGTTCCGCCGCCGCCGCATCGCCGGCGTCCGCATTCAGCTCGGCTTGAGCGACGAGGAGTTCGCGTCATTCTTCAGGCTGTTCGGCCAGCCCGACATCTATCAGGGAACCGAGTTCCTGCGCGCCTGCCTCGCGAACGGCATCGACCACGTGCTGCCGGTGATCCACGCCTCGACCGAGGCGCCCGACGACGACTTCGAGTACGACGCGCCGCCGCAGGGCGAGGAATTCGCGTTCGACGATCCCGCGGACAGGGGCGGATCGGGCGGCGCGTACGGTGGCGGCGGCGGCGGCGGGTACGGCGGCGGCGGCGGGTACGGCGGCGGCGGCGGGTACGGTGGCGGCGGCGGCGGGTACGGTGGTGGTGGCGGCGGTGGCGGCGGTGGCGGTGGCGGCGGTAGCGGCGGTGGCGGCGGTGGCGGCGGTGGCGGCGGTGGCGAGCCCGGCGCGCCCGGCCCGGGCGGGAACGCCCCGCGCGGCGCCGCGCGCAAGAAGTACGCGAGCGCCGTGAACGGCGCGCGCTCGCTGCTCACCACCACGACGCTGCAGGGCGGCCTCGAGCTTCGCCACGGCAAGCGCGTGGTGCAGCCGCTCGTGGACAACGCGTATGCCGCCGAGCCGGTGGTGGTCGGGCTCTCGAGCCTCGGCCATCGCGACGAGTACACGTACGCGCACGCCGTCAACGTCTGCCTCGTCGCGGTCACGATGGGCAAGCTGCTCGACATGGATCGCCGCGCGCTGGCCGATCTCGGCGTCGCGGCGCTGCTGCACGACGTGGGCAAGGCGATGGTGTGGGAGCAGGTGCAGCATCCGCTGGATGCCTTCACCGACGAGGACCGCGCCGCCGCCGAACGTCATCCGCTCGAGGGCGCGAAGCTGCTGGCGCGCTCGACCACGCTCAACCAGACGACGCTGCGCTGCATGCGCGTCGCGCTCGAGCACCACATGTTCCCCGACGGCTCCGGTTATCCGCAGGCGCCGGGCCGCTGGCCGCAGAGCGTGATGTCGCGGCTGGTCTCGGTCGCCGACTGCTACGTGAGCCTGCAGACGCACCGCAGCGAGCGCGGCGCCGGCGTCACGCCCTACGAAGCGCTGGGCATGATGCTCGGCGCGCTCCGGAAGCGCTTCGATCCGGCGATGCTGTGGGGGCTGGTGCAGTCCGTCGGCTTCTACCCGCCGGGCCAGATGGTGCAGCTCGACGACGGCGCGACGGCCGTCGTGCTCGCGCCCAACGCCGCGGATCTCGCGCGGCCGCACGTGCGCGTCATCGTCGGCGCGGCGGGCGAGGGCATCGCGCAGGACCGGCCGCTCGAGTACCGGCCGCTGCCGCCGGAGCGGAGCGTGCGCCGCGCGCTGCGCGCCGAGGAGTACCCGTCGGCGCTCGACGGCGAGCCGCCGGCGGACGGCGAGGCGCCGGGCGCCGGCGAGTCGCCGGCCGCCTGATCGGCGGCGGGGCGGACGCGATCAGCGTCCGCCGCCGAGCCACTCCGCGCGATGGTCGTGGATGTTGCCGAGCCGCGTGCGCTCGGTGGGGCGCATCTCGGCCGACTCGGGCGCGCGCCCGTCGCGGAAGACGAACCGCCGGCGCCCGGCGCCCACCATTTCGCTCGAGCCGCCGCGCGCGGTGACGCGCACCACGCCTTCGAACACGCACACGCACGTGCCGGCCGGCTCGCAGATGACGGCGAGCGTCGTGCCCGTGACCTCGACGCCCGCCTCGGGCGTCGCGACGGCGAGGCGCGCGCCATGGAACGACGGTCCCGTGGTGAAACGCGCGATACCGGACCCCACGCGCGCGGCGACCGCGCGCCCGAACCAGCGCCGCGGCGTGGCCGGAAGGATGACGTCGCTGCCGGGCGCGATCTCCATCATCAGCGTCCCCGCGGCGGCGAGGTCGAGGCTCGCGCCCTCGGGCACGCGCACGCGCGCGCCGGGCCGGAGCCGCCGCGCCTCCTCGCTCATGTGCGCCATCGGCACCGGCACGTCGTCGACGATCGCGATCCCGTCGCCGCGCGCCGACATCACGGTCCATTCGGGGCCGCGATTGAGGATGATCACGATCGCCGCGGCGACCGCCGTCGCCGCCGGCGCGAGCGCCCACGCGCTGCGCCACCACGGCCGCGCGAGCACGAGCGCGCGGCGTTCTCCGATCCGGCCCGAGACGAAGTCCTGCTTGAGACGCGCGCGGAACGAGGGCTCGGCGCGGGGCGCCTCCAGCGCGCGCACGGCGTCGCGCGCGCGCCGCTCGTCCGGCGTCAGCGTCTCGAAGCGATCTGCGCTCACAACGGCACTCCCTTCAGATCCTTCGCCAGCGCCGCGAGCGCGCGCGAGTAACGCTTGCGCGCGGCGGCGTGGCCGATGCCGGTCGCGGCGGCGATCGCCTCGTGGCCGAGCCCTTCGTAGTCGTGCATGACGATCGCGACACGGAGCGGCTCCGGCAATCGCGCGAGCGCCTCCTGCACGCGCCGCTCGCGCTCGGCGGCGATCATGTCGCGCTCGGGCTCGTTGCCGCCGCGCGTCAGCGTCGCCGCGAGCGGCGAGTCGCCGTCGAGCGACGCCGCCCGGCGCGCGAGCTTGTACGCGTTCGAGCGCCACAGATCGCGGCAGGCGTTGTGGGCGATCGTCATGAGCCAGGGTCCGGGATCGCGCGCGGGATCGAGGCGATGGGCGGCGCGATGCACCTTGATGAAGACCTCCTGCGTGATGTCTTCGGCCTGCGCACGGTCGCCGACCAGGCGATGGACCAGTCCGTAAACGCGGTCGAAGTAGCGCTCGAAGAACGCCCCGAGCGCTTCGGGGTCGCGGGCGCGGACGCGCTGCAGCTCGGCGGCGGTCGACGGCCCCACGTCTTCCGATACGAAACCCGCGGCCGTCTGTGTCGGACTTTCGCTCACGGGCCGAGTATCGCACGGCCCTCGGTGCTGCGGCGGGCGCCGCAGTCGGTCGGTGCGAACGTCCGGGGGCTACGCCGCCTTGCGAATCGGCTCGGCGCTGGCGGCGTTGGCCGGCAGGCGCACCCAGAACGTGCTGCCGCCGCCCGGCCCGGCGTTGACGCCGACGTGCCCGCCGTGGAGCTCGGTGATGCGCTTCACGAGGTGGAGCCCGATGCCGAGCCCGCTCGTCTTGCCGTCGTGCTGCCGCAGGCCCTGGCCGAACAGCTCGAAGATGTGCGCCGCTTCCTCGGGCCGGATGCCCGGTCCCTTGTCGGCCACTTCGACGACCAGGAAATCGGCGTCGCGGCGCGTGCGCACCGACACCGCGCCCTTCTCGGGGCTGAACTTGATCGCGTTGACCAGCAGGTTGACCAGCACCTGCCGCATCTTGACCTCGTCGATCTCGATCTCCGGCAGACCGTCCTCGAGCGCGACCTCGATCGCGATGCCGTGCTTGTTGGCGGTCGCGCGCGCCGTCTCGACCGCGGCCGCGACGACCGCGTTGAGCGTCAGCGGCTCGCGCCGCAGCGTCAGCTTGCCGGTCTCGAGGCGCGAGAGGTCGAGGATGTCCTCGATCAGCGCCAGCAGGCGCTGCGCCTCGCTCTGCAGACGGCCCAGGAACTCGCCGCGCTGCTCGACCGAGAGCGTGCCGCCGTGCGCGATCACCGCGGTGAGCGGCGTCTTGAGCTCGTGACTGGCGGTGGCGAGGAACACGTCCTTGAGTCGGTTGGTTTCGTTCAGACGTTCGACGCTGGCCTCGAGCTCGCGGTTGCGTTCGCCGAGGCGATCCATCAGCTCGGCGCGATCCACCACGGTGCCGACGTGCTCGGCGAACAGCCGCAGCATGTCGCGATGGTGCTCGCGGAACGTGTCGGGATGGTTGATGCGGTTGACGTTCAGCACGCCGACGCAGCGGTCGCCGACGCGCAGCGGCAGCGAGAGCGCCGACGTGATGTTGCGGTTGCGCTTGTAGTGCTGGCCCATCTCCGCGTTCGGCGCATCGGGGCCGAGCATCACCGCCTGCTGCTGCTGCGCCACCCAGCCGGCGATGCCCTGGCCGACGCGCGCCTTGGCGTTACGGGCGAACTCGGATTCGAGCCCGTAGCTCGCGCGCGTCTCGAGCAGCCCGGTCTCGGGGTTGTAGATCATGATCGACGCCTGCTGCGCCTTGAGCGTCGCGATGACGCGGCGCACGATGATCTCGAGGATCGCGCCGAGCTGGAGCTGCAGGTTGAGCGTGGTCGAGAGCTGGAACAGCGCCGACATCTCGGAGAGCCGCGTGCGCGCGTCCTGCAGGTCGCGCTCGTCCGCGACCAGCGTGTCGCGCAGGCGGTTCAGCTCGCGCTGCTTGAGGATCGTGTAGAAGCAGAAGATCAGCACCAGACCGGAGAGACCGATGCCGGCGGTGTAGCCGTTGCGCACCCAGAGGTCGGCCTGGTCCTCGCCGCCCAGCATCTCGAGCATGGGCAGGTAGAGCGCGGGGACAGTCGCGGTCAGCGCGAGGACGACCGCGAACATCAACGCCCACAGCGACCAGGCGCGGCGGTTGAGACGTTCGAGGTTGGGTGCGGTCTTGGAGGACATCATTCGCTCCCTGCGTGGAATCGGCCCCGTTCCCTCGGGCTCCCGGGAGGTATCGGCCGACCGCCCCACGGCACTTGAGGCCGTTCTCCCGGGCCGCGCCGGCCCTGCCGGCGTTCCGCGACCCGGCATGCCGCGGCCGCGGCGGTGGCCGCACGATCCGGCCCCCTGCTAGATTGCGCCGCCCATGACGCCCGCAGAGAAGTGGCCCCGGTGGTCGGCGCCGCTCGTCGCCCTGGCCGGGCTCGGCGCGCTCTACGCCGACGCCCTGCGCACCGGATTCCTGAACGACGACCATCTGTTCCTCGAGCAGGCGCGGCAGCCGTTCCTCCCCTCGCTCGCCCACCTCGGCGCCCTCGGCAACTACTACCGGCCGCTCTCGCGCCAGATCTACTTCGCGCTGCTGACGCCGCTCGCCGGGCACGCGCCGCTCGCGTTCCACCTCGTGAACGCGGCGTTGTTCGCCGTCTCGCTCGCCCTGCTCCTCGACGTCTTGATCGTGCTGGTCCCGTGGCCGGGCGCGCTGGCCGGCGCGCTCTACTTCGCGCTGATCCCGTTCCAGCGCGTGAACCTGATCTGGGTCTCGTGCAGCCAGGATCTGCTGGCGCTGGCGCTCTCGCTCGGCGGGCTCGCGCTCTTCCGCCGCGGCCGCGACGGCTGGGCGTGCGCCGCCTACCTCGGCGCGATCGCGAGCAAGGAGGTCGCGTTCCCCCTCCCCGCCGCACTCGCGCTCTGGCTCGCGCTCGGGCTGCCCGCCGGGGGCACGGCGCGCGATCCCGTCGCCGCGCGCGGCGGGCGATCGATCGCCCACCGGCTCGCGCCGTTCGTCGCGATCGGCATCGCGTGGCTCGTGCTGGAGCTCGTCGTGCGTGCGCGCGATCACGCGTTCGACCGTGCCGGGATTCACGTGACCCCGGAATGGTTCGCGGCGGCCGTCGTCCACGGAATCCAGAGCCTGATCGGCCTCGATCATCCGTCGGGATTCCTGCGTGGGCTTGCCGAGAACAGCCCGGCGCTCGTGCCGCTCATTCTGCTCGCGGCGCTCGCGTTGTGGATCGGCGGCGCCGCAGGGCGCGCCTCGACCGCGACACCGCGGACGATCGTTTCATTCGCGGCGGGATGGACGGTGCTCTTCTCGCTCCCCGCCGCACCGGTGGCCCATACCTGGAGCGCCTACTACTACACGCTCGCCGCGGTCGGCGGCGCCATATTGGTCGGGCTCGCGTGCCGGCGCATCGACCGCTGGGGCTGGGTGCTCCTGACCGCGGCGCTCCTCTGGTGGCACGCGGGCATCGGCCACACGCGGGCGTTCGCGGTCGTCAACCGCCCGTGGGGCTGGACGTCGCACTTGATGGCGTCGTACTTCGAGCGCGGCGCGGCGCTCAACGACTCGCTCGGCCTGGAGCTCGAGCGCATCGCGCCCAGGCCCGCGCACGGCACGCGTTTCTTCTTCGCGACGCTGCCGCCGTGGGCGGGATTCCAGATGGGCAACGGCGCGGCGATCCGCGAGCGCTATCGCGACCCGACGCTCGCGTCCTACTTCTATTCACAGTTCTCCGACTCGACGGCGGGCGACCATCCGTGCCGCTTCCTCTACTGGGACGGCGTCGCGTTCCGCGAGCTCTACCGCGGCTCGGACGCGCCGTGGTTCCAGGTGGGATCGGACCTCATGCTGTTCGGCGAGCCGGCCGGCGCGGCGCACGCGTTCCGCCGCGGACTCGCCGAGGGCGAGGGGCGCACCGACCACCTCTACTGGCTCGGCTGGGCCGAGCTCGAGCGCGGCCGGCGGCCCGCGGCCGAAGCGGCGTGGAAGGCGTTCGGCGCGATGGATGACACGGCCGCGTATCATCGCCACCTCGCCGAGGCGAGCGCCGCGGTCGTGGCGCACGACACGGTGACGGCGCGGCGCCGGCTGTTCGACGCGGTGCGCGCCGGCATCGGACGGCCCGAGGCGCATACGGCGCTCGGCCGGCTGCTCGAGCGCGTGCAGCTGAAATACGCGCTGATGGAGCTCCAGGTCTCGCTGCGGCTCGATCCGCGCGACATCGGCGCGCGGCGCGATCTCATCGCGGGGCTGGTCGCGGTGCGGCTCGACGACGCGGCGCGGCGCGAGTTCACGATCATGGAGCGGATGGACCCCGGCTGGAGGAAGAGCCCCGAGATGCTCGCGGCGCGGCGCGTGCTCGATCAGCGCTCGAACGAGGGCGCGACGGTGGTGGAGTTCTGATGGACGCGCGAGGAGGCGGGATGCGGCGCGGCCGCGTGGTGATGGACGTGATCGAGAGCGACGTGCTGGCCGGCAACGCGGCGGGCGATCCCGCGACGCGCACGGTCCCCGTCTACCTGCCGCCCGGCTACGACGCAACGACGCGGCGCTATCCGGTGATCTACGTCCTCTCCGGCTTCACCGGGCGCGGGCGCATGCTGCTCAACGACAACCTGTGGGCGCCGCCGCTCGATCAGCGGATGGACGCGCTGAACGCCGCGGGGGCGCGCGAGGCCATCCTCGTCATGCCCGACTGCGCGACGCGCTACGGCGGATCGCAGTATCTCGACTCGACGGCGACCGGCCGCTACGCAACGCACCTCGTCGCCGAGCTCGTGCCGTGGATCGACTCCCGCTACCGCACGCTCGCCGCGCGCGACCATCGTGGCGTCGCCGGCAAGTCGTCGGGCGGCTACGGCGCGCTGGTGCACGGCATGACGCACGCCGACGTCTTCGGCGCCGTCGCGTGCCACAGCGGCGACATGCTGTTCGACTACTGCTACCGCGGCGACATCCCGAAGTTCTGCACCCGCCTCCAGCAGGGCGGCGGGCTCACGGCATGGCTCGCGGCGTTCGAGTCGGCGCCGCACAAGAAGCACGAGGACCTCGAGGCGCTCAACATCCTCGCGATGGCGGCGGCGTACTCGCCGAACCCGGCCGCGCCGCTCGGGATCGATCTGCCGTGCGACCTCGAGACCGGCGCGTTCCGCGACCAGGTCTGGGCGCGGTGGCTCGAGCACGATCCCCTGCGGATGGCGGGCCGCCACCGCGACGCGCTGGCGTCGCTCCGGCTCCTCTACCTCGACTGCGGCACGCGGGACGAGTTCCACCTCCACCACGGCCTGCGCCAGATGCGCCGGACGCTGGATGCCCTCACGGTCCCGTATCGCGCCGAGGAGTTCGACGACGGACACATGAACGTCGGCTACCGCTACGAGACGAGCCTCCCCCTCCTCGCCGCCGCCCTCGCCCCCTGACCCCGTGGCGCGAGAGCGCTAACGCCGACCGCGAGCGCTCTGCTAACGTTTCCCGCGTGGCGCGCTGCGCGGCGTGGCATGCGCGCGCGCCGGGAGGTCGTGGATGACCCGCCGCACCGAATGGCCCGAGGCATCCGATCTGAAGGAAGACCCGCAGCGCCGCGTCGCCGAGCTCTCGAGTCTCTACGAGGCGGCGCGCACGCTGCTCGGCGCGCGCAACCACGCGCAGGTTGCCTCGCGCATGGTGCACTCCGGCATGGGCGTGCTCGGCGCGTCATCGGGCGCCATGTTCGTGTGCGACGACCGCGGCCGCTATCGCCTCATCCACGCGGCCGGCCTCGACGAGGCCGAGCGCGGCGAGATCCTGCCGATGCCGCCCGCCGCGCGCGAGTGGCTGCTGCGCGAGGGCGGGTTCCTCGCCTCGGCGGCCGGCGGCGCGCGCGGGCTCGGTGACCTGCGCGATCGGCTCACGACGACGTTCAACGTCGCGATCGGCGCCGCGGTCGCGGACGCGCACGGACTGCTCGGCCTGCTGGTCTTCGGCCCGCGGCTCCTCCCCGGCGACTACGACGACGGCCACCTCGCGCTGCTCGACGCGCTCGCCGGTCTCGCGGCGCAGGCGCTCGCGTCGCGACCGGCGCGCGACGCGGGCGCGGACGGCGGCATCTATCCCGGCGAGGGCGCGGCGCGCGGCGGGACGCGCGGACCATCGCGCGAGCTCGATGCGCTGCGCGAGGCGCATCCGCCGCTCGCGGCGATGGTGGGCGAGAGCCCGGCGCTGCTCGAGACGTGTCAGGAGCTGCTCGCGGTCGCGCCGACGCCGTTCCCCGTGCGCCTCACCGGCGAGTCGGGCGTCGGCAAGGAGCTGGCCGCGAACGCGATCCACGAGCTCTCGGAGCGCGCCGCCGGACCGTTCGAGGTCGTGGACTGCGGCTCGATCCCGCGCGACCTGATCGAGAGCGAGCTGTTCGGCCACGTGCGCGGGGCGTTCACCGGCGCGCATCGTGACCGGCGCGGCGCGTTCGACCTCGCCAACCGCGGCACGCTGTTCCTCGACGAGATCGGCGAAATGCCGCTGCCGCTGCAGAAGCGCCTGCTGCGCGTGCTGCAGGAGGCGCGCTTCCGCCGCGTCGGCGACGAGCGGCTGATCGAGGTGGACGTGCGCGTCGTCGCCGCGACCAACCGCGACCTGCACGCCGAGGTGCGCGCGAAACGCTTCCGCGAAGATCTCTACTACCGCCTCTCGGTGTTCTCGATCCGCATCCCGCCGCTGCGCGAGCGGATCGAGGATCTCGTGCCGCTGCTGCGCCACATCCTCAAGCGCCAGTGCAAGGAGCTCGGGGTCAAGGCGTGGGAGATGGACGGCGACGTGATCGGCGCGCTCGCCGAGCACGCGTGGCCCGGCAACATCCGCGAGCTGACGAACCTGTGCGCGGCGCTCAGCGTGCGCGCGCGGCAGGACGGACACATCACGCGCGAGGACCTCGACCACGTGTGGCGCCGCCAGCACGGCGGCGAGGATCCGCCCTGGAGCGGCGCCTCGCGCGCGCCACGCGGGCGGCTCGGCGAGTGGGTGCTCGCGCAGGCGCGGGCGGCGCGCTTCAATCTGATCGAGGCGGCGCGCGTCCTGCAGCGCCGCAAGCGCTCCGGCCAGGCGGTGCCGCTCACCGAGCGCTCGGCGCTCTCCTACTATCTCGTCGGCGAGGTGCTGCGCGCGCTGGTCGAGTCCGAGGGCGACGCGGAAGCCGCGGCGCGCGAGGTGGCGGGCAGCGAGGACCTGACGCCCAAGGTGCTGTCACGCGTCCACAAGGTGATCGAGGTGCTGCGCGCGACCCGCGGCGAGGAGAATCTCAAGCACTGCTTCGGCAAGCTGCCGGCCGGCTACGAGGACATCCTGCAGCGCGCGCAGCGGGCGGTCATGCGCGGCTGACGCGCCGCCGCGCGGCCGTTGCGCGCCGGCGCGCGCGCCCGCGTCACGACGGAAAAGCGAGAAGCCCCGACCGAAGTCGGGGCTTCTCGCGTTACGGCCTGCAGGCGAGGATCAGAAGATCTCGATCGCCTGCGGGGGGAACGTGCCGCCGCGCGGGGCCTTGCGCGCGCTGCGAGCCGACGTCTTCTTCGTGGCCTTCGCCCGCGACACGGTCTTGCGAGCCTTCGAACGGGTCGTCTTCTTCGCTGCCATTTGTGTCTCCTCCTCGTCGATACTGCGGTGGTCGCTTCCTGCTTCGTTGCTCGGCTGCTGCATCATCGACACAGCATCCGCCGTGCCGTTCGCCTCCATGCCTGGCGCTTGGGCGCCGCGCGACCACGACCGCAACACGTTAGCATCGCCGTCCGGGTCCGCCTACCGCGAACCGCCTTCCGCCGCTCCTGCCGAACTCCGCAGCGAATGCGGAGGACCGCTGCGGTTCCCGACCCGGGTTGTCGGAAGGCTGACCGTCACCAGGGCCAGGCCATCTGGATCGCGCGTGCGAGCGGGTCGAGCAGCAGCAGGCCGCCGGGGCGAAGCCCGATCGAGGCCTTCGCGATCCCCGTCATCCCCGGCCGCAGCATTCGTCCCGCGTTGTCGATTTGCGCGCGGACGGTGAAGTGGGTGCGGCCGTGCGCGTCGCGGTGGCCGTTCCAGCCGACCTCAGCGACGCGGCCGCGGAACGCGCGGGTCGGAAACGTCATGACCTTGACCGCGACCGGATCGCCGACGCGCACGCGGCCGACCCGCTCCTCGGGCACGTCGAAGTCCACCGCCAT
This sequence comes from Candidatus Eiseniibacteriota bacterium, assembly GCA_016178725.1. GTDB lineage: Bacteria > Eisenbacteria > RBG-16-71-46 > RBG-16-71-46 > RBG-16-71-46 > WS-11. Next base: position 31,824 of record JACOSV010000019.1, on the reverse strand, counting down.
GGTGTTGAGCGCCGCGATGGTGCAGAAGCTCTGTCCGGCGTCGAGGTGCTGGCCGACGCGCTGCGCCAGATCCAGCTCGAGCACCTGGCCTGCGAACGGGGCGACCAGCGTCTGGCCCCGGGCGCGCCGCTGCTCGATCTCGAGCGAGGCCGCGAGCCCCTGGACACGCAGCTCGGCCGCGCGCCAGCGCGCGACGTCGCCCGCGAGCCGCGCCGACGCAACGTCGCGCCGCGCGACCTCGAGCCGCGATGTGAGGTCGGCGACGCGTCCGGCGAGATCGAAGTCTTCGACCACGGCGAGCGGCTGCCCGGCCGCGACCTCTTCACCGCCCTGCACCAGCGTCCGCGCCACGACGCCCTCGGTGACCGCGCGCGCGCCCTGGAAACGCAGCGGCCGCACCTCGGCGGCGCCGCCCGTCCGCTCGGGGATGATGGGCAGCACCAGCCCCGCGAGCGCCGCGACCGCAAGGGCAGCGGCGGCGATCCGCCCGCGCCGGCCGAGATCGGCGACGCGCGAGCGGATGCGCGAGACCGGGAGCGACATCCCGCGCAGCGGGATCTCGGAGTAGAGCGTGGCGTTGCGGATCGCGACCGTCGCCTGCGCGGCGAGGATGCTCAATGTGTCGCCCTCGGCCGGCTCGAGACTCCAGGTCTCCTGCCGCGATTCGAGACACAGGAAGCCGAGGACGCTCTGCTCGTCGGCGAGCGGCAGGGCCATGAAGCTGCGCATCTGCTGCCCCGAGAAGTACCCGCCGAACACCTCCTCGGCGGCGCGCGGCGCGCCCTCGAGATCGCCGGCCGCGATGTGCAGGCGGTACGGGTGCGCGCGCAGGTATTCGAGCGGCGCGGTGAGCTTGAAGAGCTCGGTCTGGTCGGGGTCGAGGCGCGTCATGCCCGAGACCGTCTTGAGCACGAGGCGCGGGCCCTTGAGCAGCGCGATCTCGGCGCGATCGTTCTCGACCACGACCGCGGCGGTGTTGACCACCGAGCGGAGCACGGCGTCGAGGTCGAGCGTCGACGTGATCTCGCGGCTCACCTTGAGCAGCGCGCTCTGTTCCTCGAGCCGCTCCTGCACCTCCTCGATCAGCGTGCTGCGGTGGAGCGTGAGCGCGAACTGGCGCAGCAGGTACTGGACGAAGAGCAGGTCCTCGTGGCGGAAGAGCAGGTTGCCGGCGCGCTCGCCGAGCGCCAGCACGCCGATCGGCTCCTCTTCGAGCCGCATCGGCAGATAGATCGCGAACGAGGGCGCGCCGGGCTCCGCGGCCTCGTCGTCTTCGGCCTCGGTCTCGCCCCCTTCGGCGCCTTCGGACGCCTCGGCGTCCTCTTCGTCCTCCGCCTCGGCGTCGCCCGCGTCGCCCTCTTCGACTTCTTCCGCCTCCTCGTCCGCGGCGTCCTCGTCATCGCCGGTCTCTTCCGTGACGCCCTCGCCGTTCTCGCCCGGCGCGGCGGCGATCGCCTCGAGCGCGTCGGGCGCCAGCATCTCGGGATCCACGACGTGCGGCGCGCCGCCGTCCATCGCGCGCTGACATGCGTCGAGGTCGCCCTCGTTTTCGCCGAGCGCCTCCGCGGCCTCGGACGAAAGCCCGTGCGTCGCGCCGACCGAGAACGCGCCGCCTTCGGCGAAGAACAGCGCCGCGCGCCGCACCTCGAGCCCGCGCGCCGCGGTGGTCAGGAAGCGCGCCGCGATCGTGGCGCGATCCTCACCGGAGAGCGCCGCCTCGGCCACCTCGTTCGCGAGCAGCAGCCGGCTCGTGATCTCGGTCAGCGCCTCGTACGCCTGCTGCAGCTCGCGCCGCAGCGCCTGCTCGCGATCGCCCGGGGCGACGGTGCGGGTCGGCGTCATGCTCACAACCAGAGATCGAGCCGCACGAAGCGTGCGAGCATGCGGGCGAAGTGGGCGGCGGGCGCGCGCATCGGCGTCGTGATCCACGCGCGGCCGGTGAGCCCGGCGCGGGTGTCGGCCGCGGGACCGGCGAGCGCGATGCGCACCTGATAGACGCGCCGGCCGCCGCCCGTCTCGGCGGCGGGCTCGATCGCGCTCACGCGTCCGCGCAGCAGCGTGCCGGGCCGCGCGCGCAGCCGCACGGCGACCGGCGCGCCGACCGACACGTCCTCGAGATCGAACTCCCACAGCCGCGCGGTGGCGCGCACGGCCGAGAAGTCGCCGACCGTGCACAGCGTGTCGCCGGCCTTGACCTGGTCGCCCTCGCGCCCGAGCGGCGCCGGTGTCAGCATGCGACCCGCGAACGGTGCGCGCAGCTCGGCGCGACGTACGCGGCGCTCGAGCAGCCGGCTCCTCTCCTCGGCGCCGGACGCCTCGGCCCGCGCGGTCACCGCGCCGAGCGCGTCGCCGGCGTGCCGCGCCTCGGCGCCGCCGATCCGGTACGCGCCCGCGTCCGCCGCGGCGAGGCGCTGCTCGGCGGCGTCGGCATCGGCGTCGAGCACGGCGAGCAGCGCCCGGTCCTGGACCGGCTCGCCCGCGCTCCAGGCGGCGCGCGTGACCGTCAGATCCTCGGGCGCGACGAGCGCCGCGGCGCGCACCGGCTCGACCGCGACGTCGAACGCGCGCCGGCCCGGCACCGGGACGAGCAGGAAAGCGCCCAGCAGCAGCGTGACGCCGGCGACGATCGGCAGCTGATGGCGGCGGATCCAGCCGCGGTGGTCGAGCACCCACGCCTCGGCGGTCTGGACCAGCGGGCGCGAGAGCGGCTGGATCACGAGCACGAGGAGCGCGACGGCGGCGAGCGCCCCGGCGAAGGCGAACATCGCGATCAGCCGCGCGCGGAACACGCCGAACACGATGAACGCGAAGATCGCCGAGTAGGCGATCGACGCGATCGCGTAGACGAGCAGCACGCGCTTGCGGCGGCGGCCCTCGACCGGACACGGCTCGTCGCGCATGCCGGCGAGGTAGCGCTTGCACAGGTAGCCGAAGTACCCGTAGGCGTCCTCCTGGAGATTCGGCGTGTCGAGAACGTCGGCGAGCACGAAGTAGCCGTCCATCTTGATCAGCGGGTTGTAGTTGAACAGGATCCCGCCGACGCTCGCGAACAGCATGATGTTGTAGGCGAGCTGATTGATCACGAGCTCCGAGGGCGTGACCCACCACACGAGCGTCGCGAACGACGCGACGTAGAGCTCGGTGTACGTGCCGGCGAGCGCGACGCAGACGCGGTGCCGCCAGTTCGGGAAGAGGTGCGAGTCGCTCGTGTTGCAGAACATGCACGGCAGCCCGAACATGAACAGGAATCCGAGACGGTCCACCTTGCCGCCGAAGTGCTTCACGGCGTAGCCGTGGCCGAGCTCGTGGATGACGACGATGACGATGATCGTGATCCAGACGAGGAACGCGCCGAACAGCTCGAAGCCGCTGCCCGTGAACAGCGCCTGCGTCGGCCCGGCGACGTGGTCGCGGTTGACCCACACCACGTAGCCCGAGAGCGTGAACAGCGCGACGCCGAGCCAGACGAAGAACGGCGAGAAGAACCACGCGAGGTAGGGATACGTGCGGGAGAGGAAGCGGTCCGGGTTCACCGTGCCGAGCGGGATCGAGAAGATGTTGCGGAAGGTCGCGGCGTTGATCTGCGCGCGCTCCTCCTTCGCCCGCGCCTGCAGCAGCGCGTTCCGCTCGAACGGATCTTCGAGGAACTTGAAGCGGCGGAGATCGGCGATCACGTCGGCGATGTAGTCGGCATCGAAGTCGAGGCTCGGCCACGTCTCGCGCGCGAAGGCGAGCAGGTCCTCGGGCGACGTGCGGCCGTCGAGCTTGAGCGCGAGCGTCCCGCTGATCACGTCGAGCTTGACGTAGTCCTGCGTGATCTCGTCCTTGAAGATGTAGGCCTCCTGGCCCTCGGTGACGAACCGGCGCCAGGTGAGGTCCGAGCGGAGACGGAGGTGCTCGCGCACCCGCATGGCTATCGCGCCGCGAGCGAGTCGAACGAGACCCGCGCGGACACGCCGCCCGGCAGCCGCGCGCCGCGGTTGTCGAGATCGATGACCACGCGGAACGTCCCGCTCGCGGGATCGACCAGCGGATTGACCCGCGTGACGCGCGCGATGCGCGGCGGACCGCCCGCAGTCGGCGTGACGAGGACGCGCCGGCCCGCGCGCACGGTGCCGAGACGCGCTTCGGGCAGCAGCAGCTCGGCGCGCAGCGTGTCGGGATCGCCGACCCGGAACAGCAGGTCGCCCTGCCTCACGGTCTGGCCGGTCTGCACGCGGCGCTGCTCGACCATGCCGGCGATCGGCGCACGCACCGTGCAGCGCTCCCAGTCGATGCGCGCGCGGTCGCGCTGGGCGAGCGCGATCTGTCGGTCGGCGCGCGCGGCGGCCCACTGCTCGTCGGAGATCGCCTTCTGATCGTGCAGCCGCTCGGCGCGCTGCCAGTTGGATTCGGCGCGGGCGACCTCGGCTTCGCGCTCCGAAAGCGTGGCGCGGCGTTCGCGGTCGTCGATCTGCGCCAGCCGGTCGCCGGCCTTGACGCGGCGTCCCTCCTCGACGTCCAGCGCCACGACCTCGCCATCGAGCCGGGCGAAGATCTCGACATCGTGGAGCGGCGCGAGCGCGGTCTCGAACACCGGATCGGCGTCGGGCTCCGCGGCCGGAACACGGGTGAGCGAATCGGGCCGCGCCGCCTCGAGCCGCGGGGCGGGATCGGCGGCCGCGGCGCCCGCCCCGGAGCCGCCCGCGGGCCGATCGCCGGCCGAGCAACCGGCGAGGGCGAGCGCGAGCGCGCACGCGGCGGACGCCGGGATCAGCCCAATCGACCGGACGGACACGGGAGCAACCCCCATCGCGCGCGGCGCGCGCCTGGTGTGCGGCCAAGTCCGCGGCTACGGGGGGAATCTCGAGCGACGGACGGGTAACGACTATCTGCCCGGCCGGGAAGGCGCGTCAACAGGAAGCGCCGCACGCGGAGTCGCGATCGGCGTCGGGCGCGCTACGGGCGGGCGCCCCCTCGGGCGACGGCGCCCGGCGCGCCGACCGCTCGCTGGAACGGTGGCCGGCGCCCGGGCTCTCCGCGTGCGGGCCCTCGAATCCGCGACCGACTTCCCTGCCTTCTGGCCTTTCGGCGCAGCCCCCTGATTCTCACGGAAGCGGCCGCGGATTCGAGGACCCGCCGCTCACCCGGAGGTGGCGCGCGGTGAACTCCCGACAGGGCAACCCACGTGCCACGAGGCGACGCGCGGCGGGCCGCGCCGAAAACCCGCGGCCGGCGCGGTGTGGCGCGCGATCGCCGGGGGCGGGAAGGGAGGCGAGCGCGCGCACGGATCGCGGACTTCCGCAGCGGCTGCGGACCGGCCCGTCCGCGTCGGCGTGCTGCCCCCACGCGACGGTTGTTGGCACTAAACTAATGCGGCCCTTGAGGAAAAGCGGACGGACAGACCAAGAAGAATCTTGAAGTCCGCGTCATGCTCCCTATACTGACGGCGCTCGTACACGTCCTCCCGTACTTCCCCCGACCCCCCGCGGGGTCTCTCGCATTTGTCGCGCTCGTCGATCGGCTGCACGGACGCATTCAGACAAGGTGGTTCTCGGCACTTCCGGCGCCGCACCCACGCCTCTGCCTTTCGACTCGCTCGACGTCAGCATCTCGAGGAGGTGACCCATGAAGCGTAAGGTTTCGCTACTCCTCTTCACCGCTCTTCTCGCTTTCGCAGTTCCCGCGCTCGCCGCGGACGAAGCGCTGCTCGGATTCACGGGGTACGATTTCAAGACCCCGGCGGGCGGCACGTACCTCGCGATCGGCGACAGCTACCAGGCGGTCGGATTCGTCACGTACTTCAATCCGACGTGGCTGCAGCCGTACGTGGATCCGGGCGCGAACGAGTACACCTTCTACCAGCACGGGCTGGTGGTGAACTCGTACAGCTTCTCGGGCAACTTCCTGTTCGTCACGTTCGCCAACGGCGGCTCGGTCGAGTACTACGAGGATCCGAGCTTCGACGCGACGAACCCGCCGAATCCGCCGAACTGTCCGCGCTACGGCAACAATCCGCCCAACGCGACGTCGCCGAGCACGTTCTCGAACGGCACGCTCGCGATCAGCGGCAGCCTGGCGAACGCGACGCTTTATTACGATTACAACTCGAACCAGGGCGCCTTCGGCGCGGACATGACGATCACGGGCGGAGTGGACGCGGTCTACGTCCCGCCGGGATCCTGGTCGGGCTGGTTCATGTCGGGTCTGTTCAACACGCCGTCCGGTCCCTGCGCTCCCGCGGGCTACGATCACATTCTTTCCGGCGAGTGCCGTCATCCGGTGACGGCGACGACCGGAAAGACCTGGGGCGCGCTCAAGAAGCTGTACCGCTAGCAATCCACCGACTCCGATCACGGTCGACACCGTGACCTGCATCAGGGAGGCCTGAAATGAAGAGGAAGATCGGGGTGGCGGCGCTGCTGGCGATGATGGCTCTCGGAGCGTTCACGCCCTCGGCGTTCGCGCAGTGCACCAACATTCTGATCAAGTTCGATGCCGACTGCTTCTCGTACGAGAGCGATGCGTTCCTCTCGGCGGTGCAGCCGGATGGATTCCAGGCGTGGCGCTCGAATCTCGGCAGCCAGCTCACGGTGGTCGGGCTCTGCACGCTGTTCTGCTCGCCGCTCAACGGGCTCGTGCCGGATCTCACCAACCCGGATCCGAGCCAGCGCGTCGAGTACAGCTTCGTCTGGACCAGTCTCACCGCGAGCGGTCCGCTCTCCGGCGCGCCGGGCAGTCCCGCCACGAGCGAGACGCCGCTCGGCAGCACCGGCACGCGCTGGGCGACGAATTACTCGGGCGGCCACTTCTACATCTACAAGAACCAGCCGGCCGACGCGCCGCGCGACGGCTCGATGCCGCCGGGGCCGCCGAACGCGACGGTGCCCGCGAACTTCCAGAACGGGACGCTGATCCTCGAGGGCCCGCTCAACGGGCTCATCACCTCGTCGGTGCGCAGCAGCACGACGTGGAGCGGCACGTTCACGACCACCTATTCGTTCACGGGCGGCACGCTCTACAACACCGTGCTCCAGAGCTGGAACTACGGCGGCGGTCTGCCGCTGCAGGGCAACTGGTGCCTCAAGTATCCGACCGGCTGCACGCCGAGCGGCTACACGGCGCACGCCGACGGGCAGTGGCTGCCCGCGTCGCCGACCGGCAACAAGCACTCCACGTGGGGAGCGATCAAGGAGCTCTACCGCTAGGCATTTGCGACGATCATGCGCGCCCGGCGTTCCTTGGGAGGAGCGCCGGGCGTTGCGTTTGCGGCGGGCACGAAAAAGCGACGGCGGGCAACGCACCCGCCGTCGCGATCGGGAGACGCGCACCGTGACTTCAGCGCGCCTCGGTGAAGGCGGCGCCGCGGTTCGTCGCGGCCGAGTTCGCCGGTCGGGGGAGCCGAGCCACTGTCCCTATCCCCGCCCGGTAGTGCCGCAACCGAGTTCCCCGGAGCGATCACGCCTTCAACCCGAAGTCTCGTGCCGGTCCCTGGGGGTGTCAAGCACCTCCTTCGGTCCCATCGCATGACCATGCGCCGGATCGTCGCCGTCGTTCCCGACCTCTTCTTCGCCGCACGCATCGCCGCGACGGCGGCCCAACTCGGCGCGGAGTTGCGGCAGCCGGCGCCGGCGGACGCGCTCGCCGAGATCCGCGCGGCCGCGCCCGATCTCGTCATCGTGGACCTGTCGGCCGGGAGGGCGGTGCTCGACGCCGTGCGCGCGCTGAAGGCGGATCCCGACGCGCGGCGCACGCCGGTCGTCGGATTCTATCCGCACGTGGACGGCGCGCTGCGCGAGGCGGCGCGCGAGGCCGGCGTGGATTCCATCCTGCCGCGCTCGGCGTTCACCGCGCGCCTCGCCGCGCTGCTCGCGGGCGAACTGTCGCCACGCGCCCCGGATTGATAGACTGCCCGGCGCCGGACCAAGTCCGCCCCATCCCATGACCCACGAGACTGAACGCCCCGCCCCCGTCACGCCCTCCGCGAGCGCGCCTGTCCGCATCTCCTGCCCGGGCTGCGGGCGCAACGACTACGTCCGCTGGCCGGCGGGGGAGGCCGTCTTCCACTGGAAGTGCTTCAACTGCGGCAAGTCGTTCGACCTCGCGCGCGACGGCGGTCATTGAGGCCTTAGGTCGCGGCGCGCGGACACCCGCCGCGCCGCGACGCCGAGTGCGCGAATGCCCGATCACATCTCCGAGGTCTTCCTCTCGCTCCAGGGCGAGGGTCCGTCGGCCGGAACCCCGGCGCATTTCATCCGGCTCCAGGGCTGCACCGTCGGCTGCGACTGGTGCGACACGCGCTACGCGTGGCCCGAGGACGGCGGCCGCGACGGCGGCCCCGCCGCGTGGATCGCCGAAGCGCTCGCGCTCGGCGCGGCGCCGCTGCTCGTCGTGACCGGCGGCGAGCCGCTCGAGAGCGGCGGACTCCGCGATCTGCTCGAGCGCTCACTCGACCACTGGGCGCGCGTCGAGGTCGAGACCAGCGGCATCGCGCCGCCGCCGCTCTCGCACCCGCGCCTGTTCTACAATGTCTCGCCCAAGCTGCCGTCGGCGACGCGGCGCTGGGAGGAGACGTGGCGCGCGGCGCCGGCGTGGATCGCCGAGCCCAACGCCACGTTCAAGCTCGTGGTCGGCGACGCTCCGGACGACGCCGACGCGGTGCGGCTGATCGCGGCGCACCGACTGCCCGCCGCGCGCGTGATGCTGATGCCCGAGGGCGTGAGCGACGAACGCGTGCGCGCGCACGCGGCGACCGTGGCGGCGCTGTGCCGCGCGCACGGCTGGCGCATGAGCCCGCGCCTCCACGTCTGGCTCTGGGGCGCGCGGCGCGGCGTGTGATCGGAGGCCTGTGACGCATCGCGAGGCGGTGGTGCTGCTCTCGGGCGGCATGGATTCGGCGACGGCGCTCGCGTGGGCGCGCGCGCACGGATTCCGCTGCCACGCGCTGGCGGTGGACTACGGCCAGCGGCATCGCTTCGAGCTCGAGTCGGCGCGGCGCGTGAGCGCGGCGCTCGGCGTGGCCGAACTCAAGCTCGTCACGGTGGACTTGCGCGCGATCGGCGGATCAGCGCTGACCGCCGACCTCCCGGTGCCCAAGGACCGCGACGAGGCGGCGATCGGCGCCGGCATCCCCGACACCTACGTGCCCGCGCGCAACACGCTCTTCCTCGCGATCGCGCTCGGGTGGGCCGAGACGATCGGCGCCATGGACCTCGTCGCCGGGATGAACGCGCTCGACTACTCCGGCTATCCCGACTGCCGGCCGGAGTTCATCCGCGCGTTCGAGGCGGTGGCGAAGACGGGCACTCGCGCCGGCGCCGAGGGCGGACGGTTCAGCATCCACACGCCGCTCATGGCGCTCGACAAGGCGGGGATCGTGCGGCCCGGCGTGTCGCTCGGCGTGGACTTCGCGCTCACCCATTCGTGCTACGACCCGGCCGTGGACGGCGCGGCGTGCGCGCGCTGCGACGCGTGCCGGCTGCGGGCGAAGGGATTCCGCGAGGCGGGCGTGCCCGATCCGACGCGCTACGCCGGCGCGCTCGCCCACGGGAGTCAGGCCTGACCGTGCGCGTCGAGCTTTCCCGCGACTACCGCTTCGAGGCCGCGCACCGGCTACCGATGGTGCCCCCCGACCACAAGTGCGCGCGCATGCACAGCCACTCGTTCCTGGTCGAGGTCACGATCGCCGGCGACGTGGACGCGCGCATGGGCTGGCTCGTGGACTTCGCGGAGGTCACGCGCGTGGTCGAGCCGCTGCTGCTCGGCGAGCTCGACCATCGCACGCTGAACGACGTCCCCGGCCTCGAGAACCCGACCTCCGAGAACCTGTGTGCGTGGCTGTGGGCGCGGCTCGCACCCGAGCTCCCGGGGCTCCTCGCGATCACCGTGCACGAGACCTGCACCGCGCGCTGCACCTACCGCGGTGTCTGATCGCAAGGTCCGAGGCCGGCGCGGCGATCCCGCGCCCGCCGCGGACCCGGCGGCCGAGCACGAGCGGCCGCGCGGTCCGCTGCGCGTGTTCGTCACCGGCGCGACCGGCTACGTGGGCGGCGCGATCGCGGCGCGCCTCGCGAGCGCCGGGCACGACGTGACCGGGCTCGCGCGCAGCGACGAGCGGGCGCGCGCGCTGGAAGCGATCGGCGTCCGCCCGCACCGCGGTGATCTCGCCGACGCGGCGGCCCTGCTCGTGCCGCTCCGCAACTGCGACGCGGTCGTGCACGCGGCGATCCCGCCCGGCGACCGCGCCGCGGCCGAGCGCGCGCTGCTCGACGTGCTCCGCGTCGCCGCGCTCGACGGGCGCGTGCGCCACGTCCTCTACACGAGCGGCGTGTGGGTGCACGGCGACACCGGCGGCACGATCGCCGACGAGACCACGCCGCTCGCGGCGCCCGATGTGGTGCGCTGGCGGCCGGCGCACGAGCACATGGCGCTCGACCTCGCCGAGCACGAAGTCCACGCGGCCGTGTTCCGCCCGGGGATGGTCTACGGCGGACGGCGCGGCACGTTCGGCGCATGGTTCGCCGACGCCGCGCGCGGCGGATCGTTCGTCTATCCCGGCGACGGCGGACAGCACTGGAGCGCGGTGCACCGCGACGACGTCGCCGAGGCCTACCGGCTCGCCCTCGAACACGGGCGCCGCGTGACCGGTTTGGATCGCGGCGCCGGCGGCGAGCGCTACCTGCTCGTGGACGACGGGCGCGCGACGGTGCGCGAGATGGCCGAGGCGGCCGCGCGCGCGACCGGCGCGCGCGCCGCGGCGAGCGGCCGCGAGACGATTCCCGGCGCCGACCGCGAGACGCACGCGGCGATGCTCATGGATCAGCGCTTCACGTCGGCGCGCGTGCGCCGCGCCCTCGGCTGGCGGCCGGCGCACGCGTCCTTCGTCGCCGATGCCGAGGCGCTCTATCGCGAGTGGCGGGACGCCGAGCACGCGCCGATCGCGTGACGCGCGGCCCTGACGCCGCGCGCGCCTGTGCTAGAGTCGCCGGCCGATCCGGCGCAGCGCGCCCGGACGGTTCGCACGGCGCCGCGATCCAAATGGTCACGCGGCGCACGCCCAAGGAGGATCGGTGGCCCTCTTCCTCTCCGGTATGGTCGGCGATCGGCCGCGCACCTGGCCGCTCGACGGGCCGGTGCTCGCGGTCGGCCGCTCCTCGCGGCATCCCGTCCACATCCCCGACGGCACGGTCTCCAAGGACCACGCCGAGATCACGTTCCGGGCCGGCCAGTACTACATCCGCGACCTCGGCAGCCGCAACGGCACGCGCGTCAACGGCCGCGAGGCGCGCGACCCGATCCTGCTGGAGGCCGGCGACCGCGTCGAGATCGGCCACGTCGTCCTGCGCATCACCGGCGAGGAGCCGCGGCTGCGGCTCAAGCTCGAGGAGCAGTCGATCACCGGCACGACGTTGCGACTCAAGGCCGAGCACATCCTCGAGCAGCGCACGCGCTCGGGACGCGACTCGACCGAGCTCGTGCACCTGCTCGCCGAGGCCGGCCGGTTGCTGGTCCTGCCGCGACCGCTCAAGGAGACCTGCGACGAGCTGCTGACGTTCGTCGCCAAGGCCGTGCCCGCCTCGCGCTACGTGATCCTGCTCGACCCGGGCGACGGCGGCGAGCCGGTGCAGGTCGCGGCGCGCACGACGGCGGGCCGCGCCGACCGGCCGCTCGTGCTCTCGCGCTCGATCATGGGCACGGTGCTGCGCGAGTGCACGTCGGTGCTGACCCGCGACACCGCCGCCGATCCGCGCTTCCAGGCGCAGCACAGCATCGTCGCGCAGTCCGTGCACGCCGCGATGGCGGTGCCGCTCTTCGACAACGAGAAGGTGCTGGGGCTGATCTACGTGGACAGCCACGATCCACGCTCGTCGTTCGACGAGGATCGTCTCGAGCTGCTGACGCTGCTCGGCAACATGGCGGCGGTGAAGATCACCAACGCGCGTCTGCTCGAGGCCGAGCGCGAGCGCATGCGCATCGCCGGCGAGCTGGAAACCGCGACGCACATCCAGCGCGGGCTGCTGCCCGGCGCGCCGCCGGAGGTGGCGGGCTACCAGATCGACGCGTACCTCGAGACCTGCCACGAGGTGGGCGGCGACCTCTACGATCTGTACACGCGCCGCGACGGCACGCTGGTGCTGCTGGTCGGCGACGTGACCGGCAAGGGGATCGGCGCGGCGCTGCTGATGTCGTCGTTCCTCGCTTCGGCGCGCGTGCTCTACGACGCGTGCACGGATCCGGCCGAGCTCGCGCGGCGGCTGGGCGCGATGCTCCACCAGACCACCGACCGCAAGCGCTTCGTCACCGGCTTCGTCGCGACGCTCGATCCCGCGACCGGCGCACTGACGTACGTGAACGCGGGCCATCCAGCGGGGCTCGCAGTGGCCGAGGGACGCCTGCGCGAGCTCGCGAGCAACGGCGTGCCGTTCGGCGTCATGCCGGAATTCCCGTACTCCGTGCAGTCGGCGACGCTCGCACCGGGCGAGACGCTGGCGATCTACACGGACGGCATCCCCGAGGCGCAGCGCGGCGAGGAGCTGTTCGGCGACGAGCGCCTGCACGCCGAGGTGATCGCCGCGTGCGCGGACGGCGGCGATCTCGCCGCGACGCGCCAGCGGATCCTCGCGACGGTGGACGAGTTCCTCGGCGAGGATCCGCGCACCGACGACATCACGCTGCTGCTGCTCCGGCGCGCGCCCGCCGCAGGCTGACCGGCCGCTTCGCCGATGCCGACGACCGACCCACCCTCCGCCGCGCGTTTCCGCCCGCCGCGACGCGTGCCCCTGCCGGGCGTGTGGATCGCCGCCGTGCTGATCGCCGCGATCGCGCTGATCGCGGTGCTGGCCGGCGGGCCGGTGCGGGCGCTGATCGCGGGCCGCGCGCGTGCGATGGCCGCCGCGCGCGGCCTCGATCTCGGCTGGACGTCGCTCGGCGTCGCGCTCCCGCTCGACGCGCGGTTCGCGGGGCTCACGCTCACGCGGCGCTCGGACGGCGTCGTGCTGGTGCGCGCCGACTCGGTTGCGGCGCGGCTCGATCCGTGGTCGCTCTTGCGTTTCGCGCCGCGGCTCGCGCGCGTGGAACTCGCCGGCGTCGCGGTCACGCTCGCCGCGCGCCGCGGCGCCGATCCCGACACGCTGCTCTTGGACGACGCACGCACGCACGCGCGCGGCGACGATCCGGCGCGGGCCGAACGCGTGCGGGAGGCGGCGCGCGCGCTGGCGCGGCTGCTCGCGTCGCCGGCGCGCAGCCTGCCCGCGATCACCCTCCGCGACCTCACCGTGGGCGCGGCGGGCGACGACGACGAAGACGCCGCGGCGTCCGCGCCGGCGGCACGGCTCGAGGTCGAGCGGTTTTCGGTGGCCCACGATCGCGCCGGCGTGCGGATCGCGGCGACCGGAGCACTCGCCACGGCGCAACGCGTGCGGTTCGCACTCGCGCTCGACTACGGGCGCGACGACCGGCTGTCCGCAACCGCGCGGTTCGCATTCGGCGACTCGGACGCCGCGCCCGAGACGCTGCGCGTCGCGATCGCGGGCACGCTGCGCCAGAACCGCCGCGCGGGCCGCGCCATGCTGGTCGAGCCGACACGGCTCACGATCGGATCGCTGGCGTTCGCGCTCGCGGGCGAGGCGGATGCGCGCGGCCCCCGCTTCCGCCTCGCGCTCGACGCCGACAGCCTCACCGCGCGCGCGTGGCAGGCGAGCCTGCCGCGCACGGTGCTCGGTCCGCTCGCCGACCTGGCGATCGCGGGCTGGTACGCGTGGAGCGTGCGCCTCGATCTCGACGTCGCGCGGCCGGACTCGGTGGCGTTCGACGCCGACGTCACGCCGCACGGTCTCACGATCGACCGCGCGCGAAATCGCCTGCCGATCGAGACGCTCGACCGGCCGTTCGTCGCGCGCATCCACCTGCCGCACGACCGCATCGTCGAGCGCGACCTGTCGCCCGCCAATCCGCACTTCCTGCCCATGGACGCGATCGACACGCTTCTGGTCCGCGCCCTGCTCGCCAACGAGGACGGCGGATTCTTCCGCCACCGCGGCTTCAACCTCGAGGCCGTGCGCGGTGCGATCGCCGACGACGTCAAGGCGGGGGCGTTCCGCCGCGGCGCCGGAACGATCACGATGCAGCTGGTGCGCAACCTCTACCTCGGCCACCGCCGCACGCTGGCACGCAAAGGGCAGGAGGTGGCGCTCGCGTGGATCCTCGAGCACCTGACCACGCTCACGAAGGAGCGCATGCTCGAGATCTACCTCAACATCATCGAATGGGGCCCGGACGTCCACGGGGCCGACGAGGCGTGCGGGTACTACTTCGGCCACGGCGCCGGCCACGTCACCGTGGACGAGGCGCTGTTCCTCGCCACCGTGGTCCCGGCGCCCGGCAAGTGGCGCTACCGGTTCGACCGCGACGGGGCGCTGCGCCCCTTCGCCCGCGCCCAGATGCACTTCATCGGACGGGCGATGGCGGCGCGCGGCTGGCTCGCGCCCGACCTCCTCCCCGACGCCGATCAGCTGCGCGTCGCGATCCTCGGCCCGGCCCGCGATGCGCTGTTCCCGCCGGCCTCCGCGAGCCGGCGCCCCGGGACGCCCGGCGACCGGGTGCTCCGGACGGCCCCGTCCGCCATGGACTTTCCGCCCGACTTGGGCCGCTTGGCACTTGGCCGCGGCGCGCGTTGATGCGAGACTCGTCGCGCCGCTCGTTCCGCCGTCGCACCCCTCGGAAAGGATTCCGACCCATGGTGGCCATGCGTCGTCTCGTCGTCACGCTCCTCGCGCTCGTCCCCCTCGCCGCCGCGCCGCCGCCCGCGGCCGCGAAGCCCGCGCTCCCGGCGCACGCCGCGCAGATGAAGCGGATCCAGATCCGCATGATGCGCGAGGGCGCCATGGCCGAGATGCGCGCAGCGCGCGCGCACGGGCCGGAGCGGCGCTCGGCGTTGCGGTCGGCCCCGTGGCGTCCGCCGGCGCCGTTCGACGGGCATGACGCGGCGCCCGGCGCACGCAACGACGCGCGCGGGGAGCGCCGCCGGCCTTCGCCGATCGAGCCCCCCGATCCTCCCGGATTCGCGACGATCGAGACGCCCGCCGCGGCGCCCGCGCCCGCCGCGGCCACGGCGATCGCGACCAATCACATCGCCAACAACCGCTCGACCGACACGGCCCTGTGCTCGGGCGCTCCGTGCTCCGGCCAGTGCGAGGTCTCGATCGGCGCGTTCGGCAACAACCTCCTCGCGGCATGGAACGACGGCGAGGGGTTCGTCACCAGCTCGAGCACGGAGGGATTCGCCTACTCGACCGACAACGGCGTGACGTGGACCGACGGCGGCGCCCCGCCGGTCAACGCGACGATCGGCCAGTGGGTCAGCGACCCGGTGGTCGCGGTCAACGAGAAGACCGGCGAGTTCTACTTCTCGGCGCTGTGCGAGCCGGTCGCCGGGTCCACGAACGGCATCGCGGTCGTGCGCGGCGCGTTCAGCGGCGGCGTCCTCAGCTGGGGCGCGCCCAATCTCGTGATCTCCGGGTCCGACAACACGGTGGTCTACGACAAGGAATGGATGGCCGCGGACTCGCTCTCCGGGACGCTCTACCTCACGTTCACCAAATTCACCTCTGCGTCGGACGAGATCGACTTCTGCCGCAACACGACCGACAACGTCGGGGCGTGGACGGCGCCGATCAAGCTCTCCTCCACGACCGACAACGGGCTGGTGCAGGGATCGCGCGTCGCGGTCGGGCCGACCGGCGACGTGTGGACGACGTGGAACGCGATCGGAAACCCCCTGACCGACATCTACGACTACATGCGCGTCCGGCGCAGCACGACGAACGGTGCGTCGTTCGGCGCCGAGGCCACCGGCGCGCAGCAGATCTTGAGCAACTTCGGCTCCGGCGCGCCGGGGTTCAACCGCGGCACCGGGTTCACGTTCCCGGGGATGGCCGTGGACCGCGGCACCGGCCCGCATCGCGGGCGCGTGTATCTCACGTGGAACGAGTCGATCAACTTCTACGACGACAACTTCGGGTCGCTCATCGCGGGAAACGCGGTGAACGAGATCGAGACGAACGATACGCCGGCCACGGCCACGGCGTTCACGATGGGCAAGAACCTGTTCGGCGGGATGAGCACGGCCAACGATTTCGACTACTGGAAGTTCAACGGGACGCAGGGCCAAACCATCATCTGCGAGCTCGATTCGGTCTACACGACGACGCTCGACGCCTCGTTCCGGCTCTTCTGCAGCGACGGCAGCACGCGGCTCGCCTACTCGGAGAGCGGCTTCGGCGGAGACAACATCTCGCAATCGCTGATCGTCTTCACGCTGCCCTCCACCGGCACCTACTACCTCCGCGTTGCCTCGACCACCAACGATCCGCTGAAGCCGCCGGGCACGGGCGGCTACCGCATCCGCACCACGCTCGACACGCCCAGCGCCGGCGAGCGCGCGCGCGATCATCGCGACATCTTCGTCACCACGTCGGACAACGGCACGGCATGGACCACGCCGGTGCGCGTCAACGGCGACGTGGGACACCTCGACGACTGGCTGCCCGAGGTGGCGGTCGCCCCCAATGGCAACGCGTACTGCCAGTGGTACGACTGGCGCGACGCGTCCGCGCCGATCTGCGGCGGCGCCTCGATGACCTACCTCGCGCGCTCGACCGACGGCGGCGCGACGTGGACCGACGGCTCGCCGGTGTCGAGCGCCGTCACGAACTGGACCACGACCAGCGCGAACATCGCCCCCAACCAGGGCGACTACACGGCGCTGTTCGCCAACACCAACGCCGTCTACTCGATCTGGAGCGACGGCCGGAACGGCGACCCGGATGCCTACATGGCGGCCGTGAATCTGTCGTTCACCGCCGTGCAGGTCTCGCTCGCCGCGACCGACGTCACGCCCGATCGCGTGAGGATCACGTGGGCGTCATCGGGCGGCGCGGGCGTCGTCGGCACGGTCTATCGCCGCGGCGGATCCGACGCGTGGACGGTGCTCGGCGACGTCACCTCGGACGGCTCGGGCATGCTCTCGTACGAGGATCGCGCGGTGACGCCGGGAACGCGCTACGTCTATCGCATCGGCATCCACGATCCCTCGGGCGAGATCCTGAGCGGCGAGGTGACGATCGACGTGCCGCTCGCGCTCGCCTTCGGCGTGCGGTCGGTGGGCGCGAACCCGTCGCCGGGCTCGGTGCGGGTCGCGTGCTCGCTCCCCGACGCCGGCACCGCGACGCTCGAGCTGATCGACGTCGCCGGCCGCCGCGTGGATCAGCAGACGCTGACCGGCCCGGGCGCCCCCGAGGTCGAGCTCGCCCAGGGCCGCTCGCTCGCGCCCGGCGTCTACCTCGTGCGCCTGACGCACGCGGGGCGCTCGGCGACGACGCGCGTCGCGGTCATCCGCTAAGCCGCGCGCGGCGAATCCGAGCGCGCGCCGCGATCCGGCGCGGCGCAACACGAACCCCCGGCGGGTTTCCCCGCCGGGGGTGATTCGCACCGGACTCATGCCCCTTGCCCTGGTACCGTGCGAGCCGGTGCGACGCCGTGGGCGCCGCCGATTCACTTGGATGGGCGGCGCCGACGCGTCAGACGCGCGTGCGGCCGTTGTGCTTGAGGCGCCGGATCGTCCGGCTCTGGTGGTTCTGCGCGCGGGTGATGCGGGCCCGCTCGCGCGGCGTGACGACGCCGTCCGCCTTCGCGCGACGCTCCATGCGCCGGACGTGACGCTGGCCGGCGCGCAGCCGCCTCGCTTCGCCGCGGGTGAGCTCGCCGCTCCGCGCGCCCTGCGCAATGCGCTCGTGCTGGCGCACCTCGCGTCGGTCGATGCCCGGAGTGTCCGCGAACGCCGCGGAGGCGACCAGCGTCGCGAGGCCGGCGGCCAGCAGGGTGAGGGTGATGCGCTTCATCGAAAACCTCCGCTACGGATCGCGGCCGGTGCCGGAAGTTCGGCGGGCTCGATCCGGATTCGGTGGGGAGCCGGACTGCCTTCGCGCCGTCTCGGCGCTACGGTGGAGGAGAATGAGCAGGCCGCGTGCCCGGTGCGGGGAGGAGAACGGCGGCGCGGCGGCGCAAGCGGTTAGGAGCGCGCACGAGGCGACGTGTGCGAAACGCGTGTCCCGGGCGGGGCAGCCGTTTCGCAGGACGCTGGCCGCGGACGTGCAGCGCCGCGTCGGGCGGCGCTAGATCTCGATCGTCCCCTCGAGGTACTGCACGGCTCGGCCCGCGATGCGCACGCGCTCGCCCTGGTCCTCGCACGCGAGATTCCCGCCGCGCGGCGAGATCTGGCGCGCGGAGAGCCGCGGCTTCCCGAGGCGCCGCGACCAGTAGGGGATCAGCGTGCAGTGCGCCGAGCCGGTGACGGGATCCTCGGGCACGCCCATCAGCGGGGCGAAGAATCGCGAGACGAAGTCCACGCCGGCGCCGGGCGCGGTGACGATCACGCCGTGGGCGCCGAGCGCCAGAATGCGATCGAACGACGGCTTCAGCGCGCGCACCGCGTCCTCGTCGCGGAACACCGCCATGAGATCGCGCGAACGCCACAGTTCGTCGGGCGCGGCGCCGAGCGCCTCGGCGAGCGCGGGCGAGGGATCGATGCGCGACGGCGCGCGCGCCGGGAAGTCCATCGCGAGGCGCTCGCCGTCGCGGCGCACCGTGAGGGGCCCGCTCTTCGTATGAAACGTCACCGCGTCGCGCGCGGGATCGAGCTTCGTGAACACGACGTGCGCCGAGGCGAGCGTCGCGTGGCCGCAGAGATCGATCTCGGCCACGGGCGTGAACCAGCGCAGGTCATAGTCGCCGCCCGCGCGCGGCACGAAGAACGCGGTCTCGGCGAGGTTGTTCTCGGCCGCGATCGACTGCATCGTCGCTTCGGGCAGCCAGCGGTCGAGCGGACAGATCGCGGCGGGGTTGCCCGAGAAGACGGCGTCGGCGAAGGCATCCACCTGATACAGAGCGGTTCTCATCGTTGCGTTCCCATCGGCCGGGTCATGGGGCGATGGGCATCGACGTCGAGACGCGTCCACACGCGCGCCGCGCATTCGCGCGCGCGCGCCGCCACCTCGCGTTCGTCGACCGAGACCACCTGCCCATTGTCCACGAGCACCTCGCCGCACACCATCACGCCCGCGACCGGAGCGCGCAGCAGCCCCGACCACAGGTGATCGAACACCGTGGCGCTCGAGAACTCGGTCGCGGGACGATAGTCCACGAGCATCAGATCCGCCGGCGCGCCGGGCGCGATCGTGCCGATGCCGCGGCCGAACGGCTCGGCGGCCCAGCGCGCGCCGTGCACCCACACGCGCGCGTAGTGCGCCTCGACCTGCATGCGGTCCGCGCCCGCCGCGTGCGAGGCGTCGGGCGCGGGCGGCGCGTGGAGGCCGGCGTCGCTCCCCCACGCGAGGTCGGTCTCGAGCCCGAGCGCCGCCGCCGCGGCAATGCCGGTCGCGGACAGCGCGTCGCCGCGCGCCTGCACGGCGCCGAGCAATCCGCGCGGCGCGCGCTCGGCGTGCGCCCACATTGCGGGCAGCGCGCCCGGCGGCCACAGGGCGTCCGGCCAGCGCTCGGCCGGCGTCGCGTCGAGGACGAGATCCACGTGCACCGCCTGCGACGTGCCCGCGGCCTCGAGCGAGCGGTGGACGAGCCGATCGAGCCCGGCGAGCGTGCCGGCGCGCACGCCGACCATCCCGCGCAGCCGTCCCGAGCGGCGCCGCGCCAGATCGCGCGCGAACGCGGCGCTCTCGTCGAACGCCGCCTCGCGCGCGGCGGGCGGGTCGCTCTCGCACGCGCCGTAGCAGGTCGCGACCCGCACGCCGACCTTCGTCGCCGCGGCGACGATCTCGGGCAGCGCCCGGTCGAGACATCCCGGCGAGCGGTGGAAGTCGCACACGGTCGTGACGCCGTGACGCAGGCCCTCGACCAGCGCGGCCACGACCGCCCAGTGCACGTCGTCGGGCGAAAGCGCCGCGTCGTAGCGGTCCCACGCGTCGCGCGAGCGGAGGGCGAGCCCGCGCGCGAGATGGCGCGCGAGGTGCGCGTGCGCGTCGATCAGGCCCGGAAGCAGCACGTGGCCGCGCGCCGGCCAGAGCGTGTCGTCGGGATGCGCGGCGGCGATGCTCCCGGCCGGACCGACCTGCGCGATGTGCGCGCCGACCACGCGCACCGCCGCGTCGTCGAGCACCGCCGGCGCGGGCCCGCCGGTCACGACCGTGCACGGGCCGATGATCACGCGAGCCCCGCGCGGCGCAGCACGCCGCGCGCTTCGGCGCGCGCGTCCGCGACGGCGCGCCCGGGGTCGAGCGTGGTCCATGCGCCGTCGTGTTGGAGCATGCGGCCCGCGACCATCGTCATGACGACGTCCCCGGCGCGCGATGCGTGGACGAGGGTCGTGTACGGATCGTGCTCGGGATCGGGCCCGCAATGCGGACGCCGCGCGTCCACGACGATCACGTCCGCCTGCTTGCCGGCCTCGAGCGAGCCGATCGCGTCGCCGAGGCCGAGCGCGCGCGCGCCCTCGCAGGTCGCGAGCGCCACGATCGCGCGCGCCGTGAGCGGCGGTGCCGCGGCCCCTGCGCCGGGCACGGCGGGGCGGACGCGCGACACGAGGCCGGCGAGGCTCATCTCGTGGAACGTGTCGAGGCGGTTGCTGCACGCCGCGCCGTCGCTGCCGAGCCCGCAGCGGATCCTGGCGTCCATCCACGCGCGGACGTCGGCGAGGCCCGACCCGAGCTTGAGATTCGACGCCGGGCAGTGCACGAGCGCCGCGTCCGCGCCGGCGATCGCGCGTAGCTCCTCGTCATCGAGCCACACGCCGTGCGCACCGACGAACCGCGGGCCCAGCACGCCGTGCGCGGCGAAGTAACGCGCCGCCGAGGTCCCGACCGCGGCCGACACCTCGCGTCCTTCGCTCGGGCTCTCGGCGAGATGCGTATGGACGACGAGCCCGCGTTCCGCCGCCGCGTCGGCGACGTCGCGCCACAGTCCCTCGCTGCACGAGAGGATGAAGCGCGGCGCGAGTGCCACGCGCAGGCGTCCGGCCGCCGCGCCGTCGAAGCGCCCCGCCAGCGCGAGCGCGTCGTCGAGCGCCCGCTTCGGTGACTCGATCAGCGCCGGCGGGACGCCGTCCCCCTGATCCATGAGCGCCTTGCCGAACACGGCGCGGATGCCGGATGCCTCGAGCTGGGCGCCGATCGTCTCGGTGTGGCGCACCGTGCCCATGTCGTTGATGCACGTGACGCCGCCCGCGATCAGCTCGCACAGTCCGAGCCGCGCCGACGCCGCGATCGAGGCTTCGCTGTGCGCGGCTTCGAGCGGCCAGATGCGGTCGCGCAGCCAGTGGAGCAGATCGCCCTGTTCGGCGAGGCCGCGGAACAGCGTCTGGCACAGGTGGAGATGGCCGTGGACGAAGCCGGGCATGACGAGGGCGCCCGACGCGTCGATCGCCTGGTCCGCCTTGCCGCCTCGCAGCTTCGCGAGCGGCGCGGTGACATCGCCGACCGCGGCGATTCGGTCGTTCTCGATCAGCAGGTCGCCGACCAGGACCCGCGAAGCGGGATCCATGCACACCAGCGTGCCCGAATGGATGTGGGTGGTGGCCAGCGCTCGCCTCCCTGGCGATCCGGCGGCCGGCCTCCGTGCCGGCGCGAACGGCGTCGCGGCGACTATTGGGCCGCCTCCGTGGGCTGTCAAGACCGGCCGGCCGGCGTTGACCGGCCCGCGGCGGGCTCCTAACCTCTCGGGTCATGCAATTCCACTCCGAGCTCCCGCTCGTCGAGTCGGTGGACGTCGCCGATCCGCTCGCCGCGGCCCGCGCGCTGGTCAATCTGCCGCACCCGTTTCTGCTGCACTCGGCCGCGACCGACGCGCGTGCGCGCTGGTCGTTCTTCGGCGCCGACCCGTTCGCGGTGTTCCGCGGGCCGGATTACGACGGCGCGTGCGCGCTGTGGCGGCGGCTCGCGCGCGAAGCGCGCGCCAATGACGAGCTGCCGACGCTGGTGCCGTTCACTGGCGGCGTCGTCGGCTACTGGGCCTACGACTTCGGCCGGCGCCTCGAGACGCTGCCCGCGATCGCGGCCGATGACCTCGGCCTCCCCGACGTCGTGCTCGGCTTCTACGACGTGGTCGGCGCGTACGACCACGAGACGCGGCAGGCGTGGTTGTTCTCGAGCGGCCTGCCGCTCGAGGGCGCACCGCGCGCCGCGCGCGCCCGCGACCGCCTGCGTCAGGTGCTGCAGATCCTCTCGGCCGGGCGGCGCACGACCGTGCGGCTGCCGGTGCGGCGCGACGAGGTCTCGCATCCGCGCTCGACGTTCACGCCCGACGGCTACCGCGCCGCGGTGGACCGCGTGCGCGCGGAGATCGCGCGCGGCCAAATCTTCCAGGCCAACCTCTCGCAGCGCTGGACGATCGAAACCGACACCGAGCCGACGCCGTTCGCGCTCGCGATCGCCGACGCGCTGGCGCTGTTCTCGCCCGCGCCCTACGGCGCGTTCCTCGGCTGCGGCGACCACGCCGTCGCCTCGGCGAGCCCCGAGCGCTTCCTCGAGCTGCGCGGGCGGCGCGTCGAAACGCGGCCGATCAAGGGCACGCGGCCGCGCGGCGCGGACGCGGACACGGACGCGGCGCTGCGCGCGGCGCTGCTCGGCAGCGAGAAGGACCGCGCCGAGAACGTGATGATCGTCGACGTGCTGCGCAACGATCTCGGCCGCGTGTGCGAAGCCGGATCGGTCGAGGTCTCAGGCCTGTGCGAGCTCGAGGTGTTCCCGCAGGTGTTCCATCTCACCTCGACCGTCACGGGCACGCTCGCCGCCGGCCGCGACGCGTTCGACCTGCTGCACGCGTGCTTCCCGGGCGGTTCGATCACCGGCGCGCCCAAGATCCGCGCGATGGAACTCCTCGAGGCGATCGAGCCGGTGCGGCGCCATCTCTACACCGGCAGCATCGGCTACCTCGACTGGCGCGGCGACGCCGACTGGAACATCGCGATCCGCACCGCGATCGTGACGCCCACGGCGCTCCACTTCGCCGCCGGCGGCGGCATCACGTCCGACTCCGATCCCGACGCCGAGCTGCGCGAGACGCTCGACAAGGCCGAGGGCATGCGCATCGCGCTCGAGCGCGTGGTCGGCCCGGTCGAGATCGACGCCGCGGCCGCGCGCCTCGGCGCCGGCGGTGCGTAACGCGACCGGCGTGAAGCGCGCGGCGGCCGCGCCGGCCCGCGCGCTGTGGATCGATGGGCGGCTCCGGCGCGGCGATGAGGCCGCGCTCTCACTCTTCGACCGCGGGGCCCGCGACGGCGAGGGCCTGTTCGAGACGCTGCGCGTGGACGGCGGCCGGCCGCGCTTCTGGACGCGCCACATCGAGCGGCTCGTGCTCTCGGCCGCGGTGCTCGGGTTCCCCGTGCCGCCCTCGCCGGCGCGCCTGCGCGACGGCATCGCCGAGCTGCTCGACGAGGGGGACATGGCGGACGCGGTCGTGCGGATCACGGTGACGCGCGGCATCCCTGGCGGACGCCCGACGCGCACGGGCGTGTGGATCGATGCCGAGCCGGTCGCGGGACGGCTGTGGCGCGGCACGCGCGGCGGCGCCGCGAGCGTGATCGTCTCGAAGCGGCCGTTCGAACCGGGGCCCCTGGGCGCGCACAAGACGACGAGCCGGCTCGCGTATCACCTCGCGCGCGAAGAGGCGCGCGCCGCGCGCGCCGACGAGGCGCTGCTCGTCAGCGGCGCGCGGCTCGTGCTCGAAGGGGCGGCGAGCAACGTCTTCGCAGTGATCGCGGACCAGGTCGTGACGCCGCCGCTCTCGCTCGGCATCCTGCCGGGCATCACGCGCGCGGTGGTGCTCGGCGCGTGCAGGGCGGCAGGTCTGCACGCCCGCGAGCGCCGGCTGACGCGCGCCGATCTCGATCAGGCGGACGAGATCTTCCTCACCGGCTCGGTGCAGGAGGTGGTGGCGGTCGGAACGCTCGACGGCCGCGCCCGCCCGCGGGGCCCGGTCGCGCCGCGGCTGCTCGAGGCCTACCGGGCGGAGGCGGCGCGGTCGCTGGGTTGATTCGCCCCGCGCACGGGCCGGAACCGGCAGCGCACCATGCCCGATCGCGCGCGGCGCCGTCGGCGGACACGACCATTCGGCCGCGGTCCGTGGCGCCGCCGCCACGGCCGGCGCGGGCGGCGCTCGAGAACGTCAAGGCCGGCGCGGGTTCCGGCCGATACCGGATCTCACGTGCCGCGTGGCACATCCGATGCGGATGAAATGACGAGAGAACGTCCGCGCGCGAGCGCGGGGGCCGGAACTAAGGGACGGAGCGGGGAGCGGCGATGGCAATCAAAGGCGGACGGCTCGAGTTCCTGGCGCCGCACGTGCTGCGCAGCCAGCTGCTGCGCCCGGGATTCGTGCGCCTGAGCCTGCGGATCGGCGTCGCGCGGCAGATGCCCGCGTGGGCGCGGCTCCAGTTCACCAACGCCGGCGTGTCGCCGCGCGACCTCGATCATCTGCTGCGGCGCGTCCACAGCCTCTCGTCCTGGGTGGACGAGTGGGAGAGCCTCGGCCGCGAGCACGAGCAGTCGGCGATCGACGCGCTCGCGCTCGGCCGGAAGGCGGACGCGGCGCGCCACTTCCTCGCGGCGTCGTCGGCGTACAACTTCTCGCAGTACGTGATCTTCCTCGACAAGGCGCGCAAGCGCGCGCTCCACGACCGCTGCGTGCGCGCGTACGCCGAGGCCGCGCCGCTGCTCGACCCGCCGGCCGTGCCGTTCGAAGTCGCCTACCGGCGCCACGCGCTGCGCGGCTTCCTGCGCCGGCCGCCGGGCCCGGGGCCCGCGCCGGTCGCGGTGCTGTTCAACGGCACGAACGCGGTCAAGGAGGAGATGCACTGGTGGGGTGAGGCGCTGCTCGAGCGCGGCGTCGCCGTGATCACCTTCGACGGCCCGGGCCTCGGCAGCACGTGGCCGCGCATGACCATGGTCGCCGAGCCGCGGCCCGCCGGTGTCGCGATCCTCAACCAGATCGAGGCGACGCCGGGGCTCGACGGCGACGCGGTGGCGTTCTTCGGCATGAGCCTCGGCGGCTACCTCGCGATCCGCATGGCGACGCACGACACGCGCGTGCGCGCGGTCGCCGCGGTCAGCCCGCCGTACTCGGCCGAGGTCTACTGGAAGGTCACGCTGGCGGCGATGCGGCGCGAGCTCGCCGGGCTCTACGACATGGACGAGCGCGAGATGGGCTCCGCCGTGGATCGCATCACGCTGCGCGACGTGCTGCCGCGCCTGCGCTGCCCGCTGCTGGTCGCGGGCGGCGGCCACGACCTCATCACTCCCGGCGAGGAGGCGTGGCGCATCTTCGAGGGCGCACGCTGCGAGCGCGAGCTGATCTACTACCCGAGCGGCGCGCACGACTGCTTCAACGTGCTCGCCGACCTGCGCCCGCGGATCGTCGCCTGGATCAGCCGCCGGCTCGAGGCGCATCGCGCCGGGCAGGCGGGGGTGCGCGACGACGGCGGGGAGCGTGAGGCGTGGATCGCGGCCGAGGCGGTAGATCCCGACTTCGCCGACGCGCTGCGCGGCGACGCGCACCCGCTGGCGTGGAACCGTGTCTCGGGCGGCGACGGCGGCCCGGACGCGGATGACGCGCCCGCGCCGGTGTGGCGCTGGCCGTGGACCGCCGACCGGATGCAATCGCCCGAGGTCGTGCACCGCTTCGCCGACGCCGGCGCCGCGCCCGCGGCGCGCGGCCGCGCCTAGTCGCCGACGCCCGCCCCAAGGCGCCCGCCCGCCGGCCTGGCCGCCGGCGCCTCGCCGCCCGCGCCCTCGCGCGCCCAGCCGCCCTGCTTGCGCTCGTACATGCGGCCGTCGGCGCGATCCAGCAGCGCCGGTGCCGAGCTCTGCCCGTCCCACGCGACCACGCCGAAGCTCAACGCCGAGCGGCGCGGCGAGCGCCGCTCGAAGTCGCGCGCCGCGCGCTGCGCCAGCGCCTCGGCGCCGTCGCGGTCGGCCATCAGCGTCATCACGAACTCGTCACCGCCGACCCGATACGCGGTGTCGGTGCCCGCGCGCGAGCACGCGCGCAGCACGGCGCCCAGCACGCGCAGCGTCTCGTCGCCCGCGGCATGGCCGAAGCCGTCATTGATCTGCTTGAAGTGATCGACGTCGAGGTAGAGCAGCGCGAGCGGCGTCTGCACGCGCTCGGACAGCTTCATCATCCGCGGCAGGTCACGCTCGAGCGCGCGGCGGTTGCCGAGGCCGGTGAGTGGATCGGTGAGCGTCAGCCGTTCGAGCTCGCCGAGATGCCGGTCGGTGTTGCGCTGCTCGCGCCGGATGAGCGTGACGATCCACCACCCGAGCACCAGCACCAGGCCCGAGACCGCGAGCGGCGTCATGCTCCCGCGCAGATCGCGCGGCCAGCGGCCGAGCGCGTAGCGCTCGGTGAACCACGGGGTCGCCGCGACAACCAGCACGAACAGCGACGGCACGAGCAACAGTCGCCGCGAATAGGCGGAGGAAACGGGGCGCGATCGCATGGGCTGACCGGTCGCCGGCCCGGGATGGCGTGCGCGGGGCGTGGTGCCGACGTGCGGCGACAATAACGCAACGGGGACGCCGACGGCGTCCCCGTGTGGTCCCGATCGCAGCGGACCGCGATCAGCGATAGATGGCCTTGAGCCTGCCCCAGGTCGAGGTGGCCGCGGGCGTGTCGCCGCAGTGCCCCGGTCCGGTGACGCCGTTGTTGAAATTGTCGAGGGCGTTGGTGTTGGAGTCGGTGCTCGAGGTCGTCAGCGAGCAGTAGGGTCCGGCGCCGACCGGCTTGAGCTTGTTCGAGCCGCACGCGGCGAGCTGCGCCTGCGCGGAGGCGATCGCCGAGGCGATCGCGTTGGACGCCGCGCCCTGACAGACATTGAGCTTGGCGGCGATCAACTGGTGCGCGAGCGAGATCGAACCGTTGCCCTGCACCGGCTGGCCGAGGATCGCGAGCAGCTCGCTCTGGGTGTAGCTGTTGTTGCCGAGCGTCATCGGCAGGCACGACGCCGGCCACGCGCTCGGATGAGTCTTCCAGTAGCCCTGCGTGAAGGTGCAGTTGACCAACTGCGTCGCGCTCTGGACGGTGAGCGTGAGGCCGCTCTGATAGGTCTGCACGGTGCCGTTCGCGAAGGCACAGAACACGTACGACGTGCCGTACTCGAGCTCGGCGCCGGTGCTCGCGTCCGCGGATGGCGACGTCACCGTGACGCCCGACTCGTCGGCGAGGTCGCCGATCTGGACCGTGATCGACTGGTTCGGGGCCAGCGTGAACGTCGTGTACTGGCCGCCGTTGGTGTTGAGTGACGGCGTGCCCCAGAAGTACGCCTCACCCTGACGCGGATCGCCGTAGAGAAACCACGAGTTGCCGTTGGCGATGTAGTCGGACTCCTTCATCCACCACACGGTGAATCCGGCGGGCGCGCCGCTCGGACCGGCGGTGAGGGTCACGCTGGTGCGCGCGATCCCGTTCGCGGCGCTGCCGATGTCCGGCGTGTCCATGTCGCCCTGCGCGCGCGCCGGGACGGCGAACGCGAGTGCGGCTCCCAGCGTCGCGACGGCGACGAGCGCAGATGCGTAGCGAGCGGTCATGACGGCTCCTTCCAATGGTGTCGTGTCACGTTGCGGCGGTGCCCGGCGCGCATGTCCAACGAAAACGCCGCGGCACTTCGGTCGGAGCTCTCACGGAAGCTTCAGCGACTCGGCCGTCTCGCGGGGCTGGGGGTCCCCTTGAAAAGCGTGCGAGCATTGTAGCCGTCCCGGAAGCGCCGCCGCAATGGCGATTTCCGCGCGGGTGTCTCGGGAATCGGCTCGGGGAGCGGGGTTTAGGTGCGCGCGACGCGCGCGCGCCCGCGCCGGGCCACCTGCCACGGCCGGCGAAAACCTGCTAATCTGCGGCCGCTTCTCCACCTATCCCGCCCACGTGATGGAGGACCGATGCCGGGCACCCAGACCGGAACCCGCATTCGCCCGCTGGACGAGCTCGACATCGGCGCCATCGTCCGTATCGACGAGCGGATCGGCGGTATCTACCGGCCCGAGATCTGGGAGCAGCGCGTCGGCTACTACCTGCGCCGCGACCCCGGCGCTTCGCAGGTCGCCGAGGTGGACGGCACGGTGGTCGGCTTCATGCTCGGCGACCTGCGCGTCGGCGAGTTCGGGCTCGAGGAGCCCGCCGGCTGGCTCGAGCGCTTCGGCATCGACCCCGACCATCGCGGGCGCGATCTCGGACGCCTGATGTTCGGCGCCATGGCCGAGCACTTCCGCTCGAACGGGGCACGCAGCGTGCGGACGCTCGTGGATCGCCGCGACGCGACGATCGCCGGGTTCCTGCGCGCGCTCGGGCTCGGGGCCTCGCCGCTCGAGGCGCTCGAGATGCCGCTGGAGGGAGAGCCGCGATGAAGGTCGAGGAGATCGGGCTCGAGCGGAAGTACCACGCCGCGGTCGAGCACTGGCGCCGCCACAACTTCAAGGACTACGACGTCCTGCTCGGGCGCTGGGAGCAGTACTTCCCGAGCGACGAGCGCTTCTGCCTGTGCGCCAAGATGGAGATCGGCATGCCCGACGTGATCGCGATCGGTGAGCACCAGGGCGAGAAGAAGCGCACGCGGCCCGACGAGCTCTCGGAGGAGGAGGCGAAGCACCTGCTCGCGATCATCAAGGCGCAGGCCTCGACCGAGTTCGGCTCGATCCAGCAGCACGCCGGGACGCTCGAGCGCGCCGACGACGATCAGGACCGCTTCTGGGTGCTGCGGGTGATGGCCGAGGAGCTGCGCCACGGCTACCAGATGCTGCACCTGCTGCTCTCGACCGACTGGAGCCACGTCTCGGGCGGCGTCACCGGCGAGCAGATGGTCGAGGAGATCCTGTCGATGCAGACGGGCAACCACGTCCTCGACGCGTTCAACCTCGACTACGACTCCTTCATCGACAACATCGCGTTCGCGGCGCTGGTGGACCGCGTCGGCAAGTACCAGCTGACGATGCAGCGCGTGTGCGCGTACAAGCCGATGGCCGACAGCATGCCGCCGATGCTGCGCGAAGAGGCGTTCCATCTCGCGGCGGGCGTGATCCCGATGCGGCGCTGGGCGCAGCGCGCGGCGCAGGGCGATCCGTTCATCACGATGACCGCGATCCAGCACGCGATCAACAAGTGGTTCCCGCGCGCGCTCGAGATGTTCGGCGACGAGCGGGGCGGCGACACCAACGTGCGCTTCGGCTTCAAGGACATGAAGAACCGCGAGGCCCAGGATCGCTACATCGACGAGGTGCGGCGCATGATCCGCGACATCAACGTGCGCTTCATCCGCGCGCGCTTCCCCGAATACGCGCCGGAGCGCGCCGAGCAGGTGCTCGACGATCTCGAGCGCTCGCGCGGCGCGCACCAGGGCGTGCGCCACGAGGACCTGCTGCGCATGCCCGACCGCCGCTTCTTCCGCCGCAAGGGCGAGACGGCGTTCGCCATGATCGGCGTGGACGGCGAGACGTTCACCGACGCCGGGGCCTACCTGCGCCACCTCACTGCGAATCTCAACGAAGGCTACGTCGCGAGCCGCGACATGCGGCAGTACGCCGAGGCGCTGCGGGGCGTCGCCGCCGGCACGCTCACCGTGCACGACGCGATCATGAAGATGCCGAAGCTCAAGCGCGTCGGCGGCACGTGTCCATGCTCCAAGGGCGTGCGCTGGGTGATGGAAGACTCGGCCGCGGATCGCGCCGCGACCGCCTGATCCCGGCCGCCGCCGTCCCACCGAAGCTCCGCGGAGGAACTCATGCTACAGCTCGCCATCGGCGGCATCGCCGGCATTCTCTCCGGCGTGTTCGGCATCGGCGGCGGTGTCGTCATCGTGCCGGCGCTAATCTTGATGCTGCGCATGCCGCCGCAGACCGCGACCGGCACGTCGCTCGCGGCCCTGCTGCTCCCGGTCGGCCTGCTCGGCGCGTGGCAGTACTACAAGAGCGGCGCGGTCGACGTGCGCGCCGCCGCGCTGGTTGCCGTCGGCCTGATGGCCGGCGCGTGGCTCGGCGCCCGCATCGGCCTTTCGCTCCCGCCGCGCGTGATGGAGCGCGCCTTCGCCGTGTTCCTCGTGCTCGTCGCCGCCCAGATGTGGTGGAAGGCGTGAGCCGGGGACGCCGCTAACCGCCCGCGCGCCGCGCATGGCCCGCGAGCCGCACGTCGCCTACTTCTGCATGGAGTACGGACTCTCCGAGTCCTTCCCGATCTACTCGGGCGGGCTCGGCGTCCTCGCCGGCGACTTCATCCGCTCCGCGCGCGATCTCGGCGCGCCGGTGGTCGCGGTCGGCCTGCGCTGGGAGCGCGGCTACGCCGTGCAGCGGATCGGCTCGGACGGCGCGCCCGATGACGCGTTCGCCACCTACGACGCGTCGTTCCTCGAGGACACCGGCGTTCGCGTGCACGTGCGCGTCCGCGGCGCGGAGGTGACGTGCGCGGTGCGCGTCACGACGCGCTTCGGCAACGTGCCGCTCTACCTGCTCGATCCGTTGCGCGCCGAGGACCGCTGGATCACGAGCCGTCTCTACGAAGCCGGCACGGACGTGCGGATCGCCCAGGAGATGCTGCTCGGGATCGGCGGCGTGCGCGCGCTCCACTGGCTCGGCCTGCCGGTCGCGACCTATCACTTCAACGAGGGCCACGCCGTGTTCGCGGGCGTCGAGCTGATCGCCGTGCGCATGGCCGACGGCATGACGTTCCCCGACGCGTGGGCCGACACGCGGCGGCGGATCGTCTTCACCACGCACACGCCGGTGAAGGCGGGCAACGAGGAACACACGATCAAGGACCTGCGGCGCATGGGCGCCTGCCTCGAGCTCTCGGGCGCCGAGATGCGCGCGATCGGCGGCGATCCGTTCAACATGACGATCGCCGGGCTCAAGCTCGCGCGGCGCGCCAACGGCGTCTCGGCGCTCCACGCCGAGACCGCGCGCGCGATGTGGGCGCACGTCGAGGGCGCGGCGCCGATCATCGGCATCGTGAACGGCGTGCATGCCCCGAGCTGGCAGGACGCCTCGATCCGCGCCGCCGCCGGCGATCCCGGGCACCTGTGGGCGGCGCACACGGCGCAGAAGCGCGAGCTCGGCGCGACGATCGCGGCGCGCGCGGGCGTCACGCCGGATCCCGCGGCGCTGTGGATCGGGATCGCGCGCCGCGCCGCGGGCTACAAGCGCAACGATCTCGTGCTGCGCGACGCGGCGCGACTCGAGCGCCTGCTCGCCGCCGGCGCGGTGCTCGTGTTCTCGGGCAAAGCGCACCCCGACGACGCCGTCGGGCGCGCGATCGTCGCGCGGATCGTGGACGCGGCGCGGCGGCATCCCGGACGCGTGGTGTTCCTCGAGAACTACGACATCGCCCTGGCGCGGCTCCTCACGCGCGGCTGCGACGCGTGGCTCAACAATCCCGTGCGTCCGCTCGAGGCGAGCGGCACGTCGGGAATGAAGGCGGCGCTCAACGGGCTGCCGAACGTGAGCGTGCTCGACGGCTGGTGGGCCGAGGGCTACCGGCCGGGCGAGAACGGTTGGGCGATCGGCGACGCCAGCGCGGGCGATGACGAGAAGGACGCCGCCGCGCTGCACGACACGCTCGCCGGCCAGGTGCTGCCGGCGTGGGCCGACGCGGCGCGGTGGCGCGCGATGATGCGCGCGAGCATCGCGGTCGCCGAGGAGCGTTTCACGGCCGAGCGCATGGTGCGCGAGTATTTCGCCCGGCTCTACGCCGAGGGGGGATCATGACCGACTCATCGCCGGACCGCTCCGGCGTCGCGGCGGTGCGCGGCGCCGTGCCGGTGCGCGAGAACCGCTCCGACACGATCGTCGCCGCGACCGCGCGCCTGCT
>JACOSV010000033.1 GCA_016178725.1 Candidatus Eiseniibacteriota bacterium | reverse complement strand
GCCGGCCGCGGCGGCGCCGAGACGTTCGTCGCGCTGCGGTATGATGCCGGCGCGCTGTGGGCGGTGATGAGCCCGCCGCGCGATCAGCCGGCGCGCGTCTGGATTCTGCGCGACGAGCAGTGGCCGGCGCGCGAAACGCTCGGCGACGACGCGCGGCAGGACTCGCGCGGCGCGGCGTACGTGGACGTGACGGAGCCGCGGCTCTATGCGATCGCGCGCGCGACGCCGGGGCAGCACGTGGTCAAGCTCTCGCCGGACGCGCGCGGACTCACGATCCACGCGCTGGTGCTCGAGCCGCTCGATGCGGGCAGGTCGCGACGATGAACGAGGCGGCGCGAGCCGCCGTGGAGAACCGATGCCTCTCTGTGTCTATCTCTGCTACACGCCCGGCTGCCAGCAGAAGGTCGAGCGCTGGATGCCGACCGCCGAAGAGGGCAAGGCCGCGCGCATCGAGTGCCCGCGCTGCGGGGAAGTCATGACCTGCGCGTGGACCGGGTCGCAGACGCCGACGCCGAATCTGAAGAGCGACATTCCCGAGGTCTTCGAGCCGCAGGAGTAGCGGCGCGATCGGGCGACCACGCGCGGCCGCCGCGCGCGGGCGGCCGCTAGTTCAGGCTCGCGACGATCTGGCGCAGCGTCGCGACGTGCGCTTCGATGCTCTCGCGATCGGGCGCGTCCGGCAGCCGCCGGAGATAATCCGTGAGCCCGTCGAGCGCCGGCCCGTGGCGCTGCAGCCGGTAGAGCAGCAGCCCGCGGTCGCGGACCTGGTCGGGATCGTCCGGCGTGATGAGCAGCAGGCGATCCACCGCCGCAAGCGCGCTCTCGTCCTCGTTCGCGCGCAGATACGCGCCTTTGAGATTCAGCAGCAGCCGCACGATCATGTCGCGCTTCGTCACCGACGCGATCAGGCGGCCGTCGAACTCGAGTCGCCCGCCGGTCACCTCGGCGAGCAGCCGGCGGCAGTCGTCTTCGCCGACCGTGCGTCCGTAGTTGAACGGATCGAGCAGCAGATCGCGCGGCTCGCCCGTGAGCCGCACCAGGAAGTGCCCGGGGAATCCGACGCCTTCGAACGGCATGCCGACGCGCCAGCCGAGCTCCATGAAGATGATGCTCAACGTGAGCGGCACGCCGAGCCGCCGCTCCATGACCTGATGCAGGAGCGAATTGTCGGGGCTGAAGTAGTCCTTGGCGTCGCCGCG
This sequence comes from Candidatus Eiseniibacteriota bacterium, assembly GCA_016178725.1. GTDB lineage: Bacteria > Eisenbacteria > RBG-16-71-46 > RBG-16-71-46 > RBG-16-71-46 > WS-11. The sequence goes on along the minus strand of JACOSV010000033.1, from coordinate 28,804 downwards.
GAAGCCGAGCTCCTCGAACACGAAGCTGCGCAGGCGCGCAAGCTTCTGGAGGTTGTTCCAGCCCGGATCGAGCCGCCCGCGCAGCGTCGCGGCCCAGGTTTCGAGCGTGTGGAGCTGGCCGTCCACGTCGAGGCGCGGATCGGACTCGGCGGCGACCAGCAGCGCCGCGCGCGCGAGGTCGAGCGCCTGATCGGGACGGCGCACGAGACGCGCGAAGTCGTCGCGAATATGATCCGGATCCGACATGCCGAATGATCTCCCCGTTCGTCCCGCCACGCTCCGCCGCGTGCTCATGCGATGGTACGACGCGAACCGCCGCGATCTTCCCTGGCGCCGCACCCGCGAGCCGTACCGCGTCTGGCTCTCGGAGGTGATGCTGCAGCAGACCCAGGTCGCGACCGCGCTGCCCTACTACGAAGCGTTCCTCGACCGCTTCCCGTCGCTCGCCTCACTCGCCGCCGCGTCCGAGCCCCATGTGCTCGCCGTCTGGTCCGGCCTCGGCTACTACCGGCGCGCCCGCCAGCTCCACGCCGCGGCGCGGATCGTGGTGCGCGACCACGGCGGCCACGTGCCGTTGGATGCGGCCACGTTCGCGGGGTTGCCGGGCGTCGGTCGCTACACGACCGCCGCCGTGCTCTCCATATGTATCGACCGGCCGCTCGCCGTGCTGGATGGCAACGTGGCCCGCGTCCTGTCGCGACTCTACGCGCTCCCCGCGGCGATCCGCGATCCGCGCGGCGCGAAACGGCTGTGGGCGCTGGCCGAATCGCTCGTGCCGGCGCGCCGGCCGGGCGACTGGAATCAGGCGTTGATGGAGCTCGGCGCGCGCGTCTGCACCCCGCGCGCGCCCGACTGCGCCGCGTGTCCGGCGCGGCGCGCGTGCCGTGCGTACGCGCTCGGGCGGGTCGCCGAGTTCCCGCCGGTGCGCCCGCGGCGCCGCGTCGAGGCCGTGCGGCGAGCCGTGGCGCTGGTGACCCGCGGCGATCGGGTGCTGCTCGCGCGCCGTGAGGGTGCGCTGCTCGGCGGACTGTGGGAGCCGCCGGGTGTGGATCTCGCGAACGGCGATCGTGCGCGGACGCGGCTCGGCGCCGTGCTCCGCCCGCTCGGCGTGCGCGCGCGGCTCGCGCCGACCGGGCGCACGGTCCGGCACACGATCACGCACCGTGCGATCGTCGCCGAAGTGTGGGCGGGGGAGATGGCCGCGGATGCGTCGCTCGATCGGCGCGCTTCGGCACGCCGCGGCGCCACGCGTGACGCCGAACCTCCGCGCGCGCGCTGGGTCGTGCGCTCGCGGCCGGGCGTGCCGCTCACCGCGCTCGCTCGCCGGCTGCTGCGCGGCGACTGACCGCGGGCGTCTGCTCCTTCGATCAGCGCCGCGCCGGCGCTTCGAGCGCGGCAGTCACCCACCCGCGCGCGGTCGCCTGCACGGCGGGGTGCGCGTCCCATGCGCTCCGCGCCCAGCGCCGGACCGCGTCGGCGTATGCGACCGGATCCGCCGCGGCGCGCGCGTCGGCGATCGTGACCGCGCCGCGCGCGGCGGGGAGCGGCGGCTTCGCCGTCACATGGCCGCGCTCGATCCAGAGCCGCAGCGCCTCGAGCGCGTTCGCCCGCGTCGTGAACTCGATCGCGCAGCACAGCCCGCCGAGGTGCGCGGCGAGCGACTTGGCCGACTTGCAGTACGCGTCGGGATGCTGCACCGCGTACGCGTCGACCATCAGCCGGTGGACGCGGCCGTAGCGCACGTCGCTGAAGTCGCGAGCGAGCAGCTCCTCGAAGATCGCCCGGCATCCGTCGGTCCCGCCCTCGACCGTGATGCCGCATCCGCCGCAGACCGCCGGCGTCACTCGAGCGACTTGTGGAAGCGCAGCGCGGCGAACGTGATGAACGCCGCCGAGAATCCGGCCAGCGCCAGCATCTGCGGCCACAGCGACGCGATCCCGACGCCCTTGAGCACGATGCCGCGCATGATCTGCAGGAAGTGCGTGAGCGGCAGCAGCAGACCGATCCATGCCGCCGCCTTCGGCATCGCCTCGCGCGGGAACATGAACCCCGAGAGCAGCACGTTGGGGAGCAGGAAGAAGAACGACACCTGGATCGCGGCCGCCTGCCGCGTGACCAGCGTCGAAATGAAGAGCCCGAGGCCGAGACTGGCGATGATGAACAGCAGCGCCATGAGGTAGATGAGCGCGACGCTGCCGCGCACGTGGACGCCGAACATGAAGTAGCCGACCACGAGCACGGCCGTGAGCTGCACCAGCCCGACGCCGACGTACGGCATGATCTTGCCGAGCATGATCTCGCCGCGCGTGAGCGGCGTGACGATGAGCTGCTCGAGGGTGCCCGATTCGCGCTCGCGCACGATCGCCATCGCGGTGATGACGATCAGGATGTTCGAGAGGATCATGCCGATGATCCCGGGGACGATGAACAGCACGCTCTTCAACGCCGGGTTGTAGAGCGGCCGCACGCGCACGTCGAGCGGCGTGGCGCCCGGGTCCACGGTCGCGCCGGCTCGGCGGGCGAGGATCTCGACGCTCGTCGCCTGGCCGACGAGCTGCGCCGCGCCGATCGCGCTCTGCGAAGCGGTCGGATCGGTGGCGTCCACCAGCACCTGCACGTGCGCCGGCTCGTTGCGCTTGAGCCGCCGCGCGTAGTCCTCGGGGATCACGATCGCCGCGCGCGCGCGCCCGGTGTCGATCGCGCGGATCGCGCCGGCGTAGTCCGGCGACGGGGCGACGAGGTCGAAGTTTCCGGTCGCGATCAACCGGTCCACGAACAGCCGGCTCTCCTGGGTGCGGCTCACGTCGAACACGGTCGTCGGCAGGTGGCGCACTTCCTGCCGGATCGCGAACCCGAACAGCACGAGCTGCATGACCGGCACACCGAGCATCATGCCGAGCGTCGCGCGGTCGCGGCGCATCTGGACGAACTCCTTCCAAACGATCGCGCGCAGGCGGCCGCGGTTCATGCCTCGCTCCCCTGGAGCTGCACGAAGATGTCTTCGAGCGTCATGTTCTCGCCGAACGTGCGCTTGACCTCGGTCGGCGTGCCGTACGCGGTCAGCGTGCCGCGCGAGAGGAACGCGAGCCGGTCGAAGCGCTCGGCCTCGTCCATGTAGTGCGTGGTGACGATGATCGTGGTGCCCTCGTCGGCGAGGCCGCGGATGATGGTCCAGAACAGGCGCCGCGCCGCGGGATCGACGCCCGCGGTCGGCTCGTCGAGGAACAGCACCTGCGGCCGGTGGAGCAGCGAGCAGCCGAGCGCCAGGCGCTGGCGCTGGCCGCCCGACAGCTGCGCCGAGAGCCGGCCGCCGAGCTCGGCGAGCTTCATACGATCTTCGGCCCACGCAATGCGCGCGCCGAGGTCGCGGTCGAGCCCGTAGACGCCGCCGTAGAAGCGCAAGTTCTCCTCGGCGGTGAGGTCACCGTAGAGGCCGAACGCCTGCGACATGTAGCCGATCGCGCTCTTCACGCGGTCGGGATGCGTCGTCACGTCCGAGCCCGCGACCGTCGCGGTGCCCGCCGTCGGGGTGAGCAGCCCGCACAGCATGCGGATCGTCGTGGTCTTGCCCGAGCCGTTGGGCCCGAGGATGCCGAAGATCTCGCCGGCGGCGATGTCGAACGTGACGCCGTCCACCGCCTTCAGCGCACCGAAGTGCTTGGCGAGCCCGCGCGCCTCGACCGCGTGCGCGGCGTTCATCGCGGCGCGGGCGAGGTGTTCGCCGGCGCGGCGCCCGCGGGCGCGCCGTTCGCCGCCGCGATCCGCACCAGCACCGGCAGCCCGGGCTTGAGCGCGCCGAGGCGCACCCGGTCGATCTTCGGCGCCGCGATGTAGACGCGCACCCAGAGACGCGAGGGATCGCCGAGCGTGACGATCGGCGCGCCGGGCTGCGCGACCTCGCCGCGATCGTAGTTGCGCAGCAGCACGACGCCGGGCGCTACGGCGGTCAGCACCAGCTCGCCGAGCCGGCTCCGCGCCGCGGCGAGATCGGCCTCTGCCGCGACCGCCGCGCCCTTCGCCGCGACCACGTCCTCACTCCGGCTCCCGGTCTCGAGGATGCGCAGGCGCTCGCGCGCCGCGTCGCGCTGCGCGCGGGCGCCGTCGCGGGCGGCGCGCGCGTGGTCCGCGTCGGCCGGCGCGATCGCCTGACTCTTCTCGAGTTCGCTCGCGCGCATGAGATCTTTCTCGGCGATCGCAAGCGCGGCTTCGGCGCCGGAGAGGTCGGCGCGTGCGACGCGGATCTCCTCGCTGCGCGGCCCGGTGCTCACCTCGCGCGACTGCGCCATCGCGCGCCGCGCCGTGGCGAGTTGCGCCTCGACTGCGGCGGCGAGATCGCCGCGCTGCAGCACCGCGACCGTGTCGCCCGCGCGTACCGTATCGCCCTCCTCCACCGCGAGGCGCACGACGCGGCCGCCCTCGAGCGACGAGACGTCGATCTCGTCCATCTCGACGATCCCGCCGCCTTCCACCGAGCGCGGGTCGCCGCCGCAGCCGAGCGCGGCGAGCAACATTGCGAGCACGGCGGCGGCGGTACGGCGTGCGGTCAAGCGTCCTCCAGCGTGAGCGTGGCGCGGCGCATGGCGCCCGACATTCTCACGTCCCGGGGCACGGCTGTCCAACGATCCGGGCGTGACGGCGGACCCGGCCGGGCGGTAGGCTTCGAGCCTCGTTCACTCACGCTGCGGAGACCACCGCTGATGACGCCTGATGACGCGAGCTTCGTCGCGTTCGTGCTCGATCAGATGAGCGCGATCGCCGAGGTCCAGGGCCGGCCGATGTTCGGTGGGCTCGGGCTCTACTGCCGCGGCATCTTCTTCGGCATCGTCTACGGTGGGCGCCTCTACTTCCGGTCGGACGACACGACGCGGAAGCGGTTCGAGGCGCGCGGAATGGGTCCCTTCCGTCCCAACTCGCGCCAGACGCTCGCGCGCTACTACGAGGTCCCGGTCGACGTGCTCGAGGATCGAACCGAGCTCGCGGCCTGGGCCGAAGAAGCCGTGACCTCGGATCCCGATCCGTTTCGCACGCCATCGGCGCCGGGCTCGCCGCCGCGGCCCGCGCGCCGCACGCGGCCCTAGAACCCGAGCCGCACCTCGCCGAGCACGTTGCGCGTCGCCGCCGGGATGAAGTCGGTGTAGCGCACGCCGGTGTCGATGTAGCTGTAGCCGCTGGTCGCGTAGCGCCGGTCGAGCGCGTTGAAGACGCGCAGCGAGACCTCGACCGCGGGCCCGTCCGCGCGCGCGATCCGATACCCGCCGCGCAGGTTGAGCACGACGTGCGGCGCGATGCTGCCCGAGCGGTCCTCGGTGTTGTCGAGGTACTGGCGGCCGACGTGCTGGAGATCGGCGCCGAGCGAGGCGCCGCGCCAGCCGAGGCTCGCCGAGAGATTCGCGAGCGTGGCGGGGAAGAAACCGATCGCCTTGCCGTCGTAGACGATCGTGTCGCCCGCGGCGAGGCCGTCGATCTCGCGATAGCGGACGAAGTGGTTGTCGCTCACGGTGAGATTGCCGGCGAGCCGGACCGCGAGCCGCGACGACGCGACGTGCTCGCGGGACGCGCCGCCCTCCGCGCCCATCGCGCCGGGGCCGAACGCCGTGGACGCCTCCAGCTCGAAGCCCTGATGCACCGACTGCGCGGCGTTGCCGAGGATCGGATAGCCGAGGTCGGTGTTGAACTGGCCCGCGTAGACCAGCTCGTCGTGGAAGTCCATGCGGAAGAGGTTCGCGGTCACCGCATGGACGCCGTGATGCCACGCGCCGCCCAACTCCCAATCGTTGACGCGCTCGGGACGCACCAGCGGCCGGCCGTTGACGAGCAGCGGCGGATTGCCGACGCCCTCGCCGTCGTAGAGATCGCGGAGCGCCGGCTCGCGCCGCGCGTGCGCCGCGGCCGCGAACGCGCGCCAGTCGCCGCCCGCATCCCATGCGAGGCCGAGGCGCGGCGTCGCGAGGTCGTACGGCTGCGCGAAGCGGATGCCGCCGAGCCTGTCGCCGGTCATCGTGTAGTCCTGATGCCGGTAGCCGAGGTCCACGGTCGCCGCGAGCGCGGACGAGAGTCGCCACTCCTCGCGCGCGAACACGCCGCCGCTGAACGTGCGCGGGTGGAAGTCGTAGTAGACGTGGTCGGGGTCGATCATCGGCGGCAGGCCATTGCCGGTGATCACCGTGCCGATGTGATGGCCGTCGTGCCAGCGCAGCTCGCCGCCGACGGTGAGCGCGCCCCCCGCGTGCGCGACACGCAACCGCGGGATCCAGCCGAAGTGCCGGTCGGCGATCCAGCGCCGGCGCACGATGTCGGCGTTGTCCACGGTCACGCGCCCCTGCGCGTCGCGGTCGAGCACGCCGTCGTGGTCCGCGTCGCGGTAGTGGGCGAGCGAATCGGCGCCGAACAGCGTCGGATCGAGCGTGGTCCACGAAGCGAGGCCGTACGCGGCGAGCGGCTCGAGCAGGCGCTGCTCGTCGTAGTAGCCCTGACCGTCGAAGTAGAACAGCGTCTGCGTGAAGGCGAGATCGCGCGCGTGCCACGCGTGGATCAGCTCGTAGTGCGGCTCGAAGAAGTGGTCCGCCTCGCCCGGGTAGGTGAGCGGATTGAAGCGCCGGTCGCGGTCGGCGTCGCCGGTAACGAGGCCGTCGAGATAGTCGGACGAGACGCCGAGGTAGGCGAGGTGCGTCGTCTCGGGCCCGCCGTAGAGGTTGAGCTTGAACGTGTGCCCGCCGATCACGCGCGCGGCCGAGATCGCGTACGACCACAGCCTGGTCCACGACCGGTCGCGATAGCCGTCGGTCTCGATGCGCGAGTAGCGGCCGTAGACGCTCCAGCCGCCGGCGAGCAGCCCCGACCCGCTCTCGAACATGATGCGGCGCGTCGCGTACGAGCCGTAGCCGACCGTCGCGTTCGCGAACGGCGCGGCGGCGATCGGGCCGGTCTCGACGTCGACGCTGCCGCCGAGCGACGCCGAGCCGTAGAGCGCGGAGCCGACGCCGCGCTGCACCTGCACCTCGGACGTCGACGAGAGCAGATCGGGATGGTCGATCCAGTAGACCTCGTGCGACTCGGGATCGTTGAGCGGCACGCCGTTGATGAGCACGCTGATGCGCCGCTGCGGGAAGCCGCGGATCGAGAGGTACGAGTAGCCGATGCCGTTCCCGGCGTCCGAGTACGCGTACGCGTCGGGCAGCGTCGCGAGCGCCATGGGCGTGTCCTGGCCCCAGTTGCGCTCGGCGATCGCGGCACGGTCGAGGATCGAGCGCACGACCGGCGCGCGGGCGTCGGGCCGCGCCGTGCTCACCACGACCTCGGGCAGAGGGACGATCCTCGCCAGCGTCTCGGGAGCGGCGTGGGCGGCGATCGAGTCGCGCCGCGCGGCGCCCGCGGCGGGCGCTTCGTCCGCGGCCGCGAACGGCGCCGCGAGCATCGTAACCAGCAGCGCGCCCGCCGCGAGCGGCGCGATCGTGCGCGCGGCGCCGGCGCGTGCGCCCGCGATCCAGCCGGCGGCGTAGCACGCGAGCGACGTCGCGAGGCCGGCGTAGATCGGCTCGATGCCGAGCGGATAGCCGGCGCCGGCGGGCTGCAGGATCTTCGCCAGCTCCCACGTCAGCGCGGCGGCGAACGCCGCGACCATCGCGGACGACGTGAGCCGCGCGCCGATCCGCGCGCGGCCGAGCAGCGCGGTCGCGACCGGGAAGAGCAGCGCCGGCGTCGTGATCGAGCCCACGTCGTGCCAGATGCCGACGACGGTGGGATTGGCGAGCGCGAGCATCGTGGCGAACGCGGTCGCGATCACGAGGCCGAGCCGCGTGTCGCGCGTGAGCCGCGATTCGTCGGCGACGCCGCGCAGCCGCCAGATCACGTCGCGGCCGATCGTGCTCGCGGCGATGAAGCCGTAGGAGTCGATGGTGCTCATCACCGTCGCGATCATCGCGAGGTAGAAGATGCCGAGCGCGAACGGCGGAAGCGTCACGCGCGCGAGCTCGGGGTACGCGAACACCGGATCGGCGATGTGCGGCAGGATCGCCCGCGCGTAGAGCCCGGTCGTCGTGGTGAGGAAGTCGAACACGATCCAGCACCCGATCGAGATCAGCACGCCGCGGCGCGCGACCTCGGGATCGCGCGCGGCGTAAGCGCGCTGCCAGAACGCCGGGTCCACGAGCGCGGAGAGCGCGATGAAGTACCAGACCAGCACGGCCTGCGGCGGATTGCCGCCGTGCCACGTCCAGTGCGACGCGGGGAGCGATGCGCGCAGGAACCCGAGCCCGCCGTGCTGCGCGACGAGGAATCCCACGATCAGGAAGAACCCGGCGAACATCAGGACGAACTGGACCTGATCGGTGAACACCACGGTGCGCAGGCCGCCGCGATAGATGTAGAAGAGCGAGAGCAGCGCCGCGGCGATCGTGCACGGCACGAGCGCGAATCCGGTCATCGCGGCGAACAGCGTGCCGAGCATCAGCACGTAGGCCGACGGCGCGGCGATCAGGAACACGGTCGCGGCGCCGATCAGCGCCGGCCCGCGCCCGTACGCGCGGTCGAGCAGGTCGGGAAGCGTGTAGAGCTCGGCTCGCCGCGCGCGCCGCGCGAACACCCAGGCGAACAGCAGCGCGCCGATGTAGTAGGGCACGCCGAACACCAGCCAGTTCGAGACGCCGTAGCGATACGAGTATTCGCCGACGCCGAGGATGCCGCCGTACCAGGTGGCGACCAGCGTCGCGACGAACGCTGGCAGCGTCACGCGCCGTCCCGCGAGCAGGTACTCGACGGCGCCGGCGGCGCGGCGGCCGCGCGCCATCCACACCGCGGCGAGGAATGCGACGTAGAGCGCGACGAGCGCCCAGTCGAGCGGGCTCGAGCTGAAGAAGCGGGTTCCGGTCGTGGTCGCCAATGGAAAAGCCGTCCTCGGGAGGACGGCGACGGGCAACCGGAGCACTCGCTTGTCTCGCCGTTTCCCTACGCTGGTATGAGCCAGTTCAGGTTCGAAGGGTGTGCTCTCAGGCCGGCGGTTGCTGGACGAGTCCAACGTCGCCGGCCACCCCTAACGACGTGCAGCGGAAGAATGCGGCGGCCGACGCCGCGGCGCAAGCGGTGATTTCGGCTCGGCGCGTTACAGCAGCGTCGGCGAGGCGGCCGAGAGGTACAGCGCGAGCTGCAGGAGCAGCACGGTGAGCACGACGCGTTCGCCGCCCAGGCGGCTCGATCCCGGCCACGCGGCCAGGTGCTCGGCGACCTTGCTTGCCGCGATCGGCCCGAGCAGCGCGAAGGCCGTGACGCAGGGCATGAGCGACTGCGGTCCGATCTCGCCGCTCTGGCTCGCGATCGTGCCCGAGACCAGCGCCGCCACGCCGCCCCAGAACCACACGCCCGACGTGCCGCGCCAGGGCGGTGCCGGCAGGGCCAGAGAGAGGAGGGCGGCGGAGACCAGGATGCCCATGCGGCCCAGAACGACGTCGCCGGCGAGGTGCACGAACCCGGCCGGATCGAGACGCATCGCCGCGAGCGGCAGGTCCGAGGCGTAGAAGTTGAACCACGAGCCCAGCGCCTGGGAGAGTGCGATGTAACCTCCGCCCGCGAACACCGCGAAGGCGAGCAGGAACGGTGCGACGCGGCGCCGCTGTTGAATCGCGAGGTACATCAACCCGCCTGCGGCGAAGCACATCGCGAATTGCTGGGTGAGACACGCGGCGGCCATGAGCAGCGCCGCCACGATCGCGCCGAGCGCGCCGTCGATGTCTCGCAACGTCAGGAGTGCGGCGAACACCAGCACCAGCGTCAGCGGCTCGGGTCGGGCGACACCGGGCGACCCGGCGAGCACGCCGCTTCCGGCGAACGCCAGCGCCGCGCCGGCGATCCCCAGCGTCCAGCTCTCGGTTTCCGTCCGCACCGCGACCAGCACCAGCGCTCCAAGCGCGAGGCTTGCGAGCAACGTCACGAGACGCGGCTCCCACATCGCCGGCCCGAGACTCTGGACCAGCACCGAGACCGTGAATGGGAAGCCCGGCATGATCGAGACCGGATGGGGCCCGGGCTCGCCGTACAACGGCTTGAGGTGGGCGAGCCGGATCGCATGGTCGAGGAGCGCACGCTCGATGGGATCGGGCGCTGCGCCGGAGAGAAGTCGGCGGATCGCGACGAACAGGTAGAGTCCGGCGATCGCGGCCGAGAGCGTGAAGACGAATCCGCGAAACAATCGAGTCGCCATCGTTGCCGCCAACGCGGGGGACGCGGACACCGGGCCGGCTCGGTGTCGAGCCCGAGACTGGACGAGCCCGGCCGTCACGGGTATCGGCCTCGGTCGTCGAGGAATTGAGGGCGATGGGTCCACCGAGGTAAGTCGCTGCCCGCCAACGGATCGCGCGGGCCGCGGCGTAGTTCCGGCAACTGGCCGTGCGGCCAGTTGCCGGAATGCGTCCGACTTTCCCCGGGGAAAGGAAGTTGCCGGATTCCGCTCTTCGAGAATTCTCTCCAGAGAGAAATAGTCCGCGCGCCTCGCCTATCCTCGCGCCATGCGCCAGACCAGCGGTTCGATGATCTGCCCGCAGTGCGGGAAGCTCATCTCGGTCACCGAGGAGAAGTGCCCGTTCTGCGGCGCGTGGCGGCCCGGCCTCTACGGCTTCACGCCGGCGATGAACCGCTGGTTCGGCGGGCGCGTGGACCTGATCGCGGTCATCATCATCGGCTGCATCGCGCTCTACGGCGTCTCGCTGCTGCTCCAGCCCGAAGCGATCTTCCAGTCGAGCGGGTTCCTCTCGTTCCTCTCGCCGGGGACGCGCGCGCTCTATCAGCTCGGCATGACCGGCGGGCTCGCGTGGCAGCAGCGCTGGTGGTGGACGCTGCTCACCGCCATCTATCTCCACGGCGGAATCCTCCACATCTTCTTCAACGTGATGTGGATCCGAAACCTCGGCCCGGCGGTGACCGAGGCCTACGGCCCGGCGCGCGCGTTCGTGATCTTCTCGGTCGCGGGCGCCGCGGGATTCCTGCTCTCGAACGTCGTCTCCGGCCACGAATCGATCGGCGCTTCGGGCAGCATCTTCGGCTTGATGTCGGCGCTGATCGTCTACGGCCGCCAGCGCGGCCACGCGGCGATGACCGCGCAGCTCTGGCAGTGGGCGATCATCGTGTTCGCGATGGGATTCTTCATGCGCGGCGTCAACAACTGGGCGCACCTCGGCGGCTTCGCCGGCGGCTGGGTGACGGCGCTCGGCATGCGTTTCAGCGAGCGGCGCGAGGGCCGCGGCGTTCAGCTCCTCGCGCTCGCGCTGCTCGCGGCGACCGCGGCGGGCATCGGGCTCTCGTTCCTCAACGTGACGTCGATCCTGCTGCGGCGTTGAGCGCGGGCGCGGCGACGCGCGCGCCCGCCGCGCTCGTCCCGCCCGGCGCCGCGCCGCATCGTGACCGCGCCCGGCCCGCCCTGATATAGTGCTCGGTCATTCGGACTACCGTTCCCCCCTCCGGGATCTCCGCACTGTCCTTCTTCGAACGCATCATCCGGCAGCCGCTGACGGATCTCCTCCAGCTGAACCCGGAGCAGCGGGCCAGCGCGGTCCGCTCCGCCGTCTCCGACCTCCACTTCTTCTTCGACGAGGGACGTCCGCTCGACGAACGTGACGCGCCGCCGCGCACGCTCGCGCTCGCGCGTTCGCTCCACGACGCGCTGGCGGGCGAGAAGGGCGCCGAGGACGTCGCGGCCGCGGCGACGCTGCGCGAGCGCATCGTCACCGACGCATTCCTGCGCGGCGAGGCCGACCGCGATCAGAACGTCTACCTCGGCAAGCTCTTCACGCGCACGCTGACGCGCGCGGTGCCCGATCTCATCTTCATGCCGGCGACACTCGGCGAGGCGGCGGCGGCGCTGCGCTGGGCGCGTGCCGCGCGCGTGCCGGTGACGCTGCGCGGCGCCGCGTCGGCGGCGATGGGCGGCGCGGTGCCGAACGACGGCGGGCTGACGCTCGACCTCACGCGCCTCGATCCGATCGACCTCGACGCGGCCGCGGGCGTGGCGGTGATCGGCGCCGGCGCGCGCATGCGCGTCATCCACCAGCGTCTCGCGCAGCACGGGCTCGCGCTGCGCGTCTATCCGTCGAACCTCGGCGGCACGCTGTGCGGCTGGTTCGTGACCGGCGGGATCGGCATGAACGCGTTCGGCCACGGCCGCGCGCTCGACAGCGTGCGCGCCGCGGATCTGCTGCTGCCTTCGGGCGATCACATCCGGCTCCACGACGACGGCCGGCTCGACGTGCCGGACGAGGGGCCGCGGCGCAGGACGCTCGCGAGCGCCGACAGCGCCGGCTGGTTCACGGCGCACGGGCTCGTGCCGATGACGCTCGCGGACCTGGCCGGCAGCGAGGGCACGTTCGGCCTGGTCGTACGGCTCACGGTCGCGGTCGAACGGCGGCCGGAGATCGGCGCGTTCCTGCTCTCGTTCGAGACGCGCGAAGCCACGCTCGAGGCGGCCGCGTGGGTGACGCAGGCCGCGGGCGGGCGGTTCGCGGCGCCCGCGAACGTGAAGCTGCTCTCGGGCTCGCACCTCGAGCATTCGCGGCGCGTGTGGCAGGACGAGGACGCGCGCGAGTGGCGCGAGCACCCGGGGGCACTCTCGTCCGGCGCGATGCTGCCGTGGACGCGCATCGCCGGCCCCGCGGAGCTCGGCGCGCGCGTCGGCGCCGATCGCCCGCACGCGCACGGCTACCTCTACGTCGACTTCTTCGACCTCGACGCGGCGCGTGCGTTCGCCCGGTCGCTCGACTACTGCCCGGGCTCGCCGCGTGTGCTCGAAGCCGAGAGCGTGCGCTTCGGCGCCGAGCGCTTCCGCCCGATGCAGACCAAGCGCCTCGGGCCCGGGCTGCTCGCCGCCGAGATCGTGATGCCGGCCGCGAACGTGCCCGCGTTCCTGCCGGCGGCCGAGACGCTCGCCGCGAACGCCGGCCCCGAGCTCGACGCCGAGGTCTACTACCTCGCCGACGGCTCGGCGCTCGTGATCGCCGCGTACCTCACCGACCATCGCAGCGGCGCGTTCGCGATCGATCTGCTGGTCGCGCCGGCGCTCGTGGATCTGGCGATGACCCGCTTCGGCGGCCGGCCCTACGTGCTCGGCCGCTGGCAGGCAGCGTGGTTCCGCCGTCGCTTCACCGCCGCGGACGCCGACCGCCTGCTCGCGACCAAGCAGCGTCTCGATCCGGCGGCGCTGCTCTCGCGCGGCGTGCTCTTCGGTTTCCGTCTGCGTGGCGCGCTCGGTGCCATCACCGCCGCCTCGTTCTCGCCCGGCGTCGCGTTCTTCCGCGGTGTCGGCTCGGGCGGCATGTCGGGCCTGCTGCGCGCGGCGCGCGGCGCGCTCGCGGGGTTCGGCGGCCCGGCGCGCGGCCGCGGCGAGCCGGCGGTGATCGGCGCCACGTTCCGCGTCACGCCGGCGGGACCGACGCCCGCGGTGCGCGTCATGCCGCCGCAGCAGGCGGCGGCGCGCGCGCTCCACTGCGTCAACTGCGGCGAGTGCAACAGCGTGTGTCCGATCTTCCACGAGTCGGGCGTGCGCCTGCCGCAGATGCTCACGCACATCGGCGAGGGCCTGCACGCCGGCGAGCCGATCGGGCGCGCCGGCGCCACGCTGCTCGATCTCTGCATGCGCTGCGGCAACTGCGAGGAGGTCTGCCAGGCGGGGATCCCGCACCTGCCGCTCTACGAGGCGATGCAGGCCGCCTCCGAGCGTGAGATGGCGGCGGCCGAGACGCACTGCGACCGCGCACGGCGCGGCGCGGTCGGCGCGCACGACGCTCCGGTCACGATGAAGGATCGCCGCGAGCGCCACACGGCGATCCTGATCGCGCTGCGCGGCTCGACGCGCTACACGCGCCAGTTCCTCGACGTCCGCGCCGGCGGCTACCTCAAGCGCACGCCCGCGTCGCTGCCCGGCCTGCCGCGCTTCGTGCTGCTGCGCGCCGAGAACGACGAAGGCCCGGCCGCGACCTGCATTCACTGCGGCGCGTGTGTCGGGGTGTGTCCGACGAGCGCGAACCTCGAGTTCCAGGGCGAGGACGCGCGCTGGATCACGACCGATCAGGCGCGCTGCATCGGCTGCGGCACGTGCGTCGAGGTATGCCCGGCGAACCACCTGAACGGCGGCCAGACGCTGCGGGTGATGGAAGCGCCGACGCGCGACTGGTTCGTGGCGCTCGACGAGATCGAACAGGAGCAGCCGACGTGAGCATCGGCCTCGAGAAGATCGCGAGCGATCTCGTCCCGGCGGACCGCCACATGGACGGCGAGCCGCGGCGGTTCCGCGCCCGGCTCGAGCTGTGGGAGGACCTGCTCACGCTGCTGGTCGATCCCGAGAGCGCGAAGGTCGAGGACCGCGCCGCGCGCCGCCTCGTGCTCTCGCGCCTGCTCGAGCGCGCCGGCATCGACGAGCAACGCTTCTGGGTGATGGGGCGCGCGCAGCGCGGGCGGCTCTTCCTCTCACACTACTCGCGCGTCTCGCGCGACATCCCGCAGCTCGAGATCAGCGCGTTCGATCTGGACAAAGTCCTGAAGGAGAGGTTTCGGCAGGAGCCGCTGACGCTGGGCGCCGCGTGGCACTACGGATTCTGGCGCTCGTACTTCTCGCACGCCGCGATCACGCACCCCGCGAACGACGGCCTGCGCGAGGAGTTCTCGACCGCGTGGGACATCGTGCGCAAGCAGCCGGCCGTGCTGTTCCGCACCGGCGAGGGGATCACGCAGACGCCGCTCACCTCGGTGCGCGTCGACATGCCGATGATCATCGGACCGCTGCCGCACACGGACGGCATCACGATGGAGCGCGCGTATCTCGAGGCGATCGCCGCGGCGAATCCCGACGCGGATCTGCACACGAAGTCGCTGGTCGTGATCGAGGCCGGGCGCTGCATCGAGCACGCCGCCGCGCTGCGCGCGCACGCCGCGGCGGTCGTGCCGCGCCTCGACGCCCATCAATGCGCGGCGCTCGCGCGCGGCGACGCGTCGTTCGCGCCGCTGCGCGAGCTGCTCGCCGAGGCGAAGGTGGCGGAGATCGTCGGATCGTCCGAGCTCGAGGCGTGCGCCCAAGCGCTCCACGACGTGAACCCGGCGCTGCTGCTCTCCGTGAACCTGCGCTACGACGGCGACGGATTCTGGCCGGCGCTCGAGGCCGCGGTCGCGCTCGACGGCGTCGCGATGATCCACTACCACGCCGGCGCGATGAAGTCGTACCGGCTGACGCCCCGGATCGACGCGTTCCTCAAGGCGCGGCTCGTGCGCGCGCGCGTCCAACTGGTCTCGGCGGGCGGCGATACCGACACGCAGTCCTCGGCCGCGGCCGTGTACGAGAGCGTGCTGCTCGGCGCCAACGGTGGCGCGATGACGCACATCGCCGGGCTCGCGCTGCTGCCCGGCCTGATCGACGTCCATCAGGGCGCGCCGCTCGAACCGGTGATCGCCTCGCTCGCCGCGCGCGATCCCGCCGAGCTCCGCAAGCTCGCGATCAACACGCTCACCTGCTGGCAGCACAGCATCCTCGACTTCCTCTCGTGCATGGGGATCGACGACATCCAGAAGACCTCGGGCAACACGATGGCGATCACGATGACCGAGGACTGGGTGCGCGAGGTGGACGCGCTCGCGACGCGCGACTTCGCGGCGCTCAACTTCGAGCTCAACGAGCGCCGGCGCGAGGCGGAGCCGGTGCCGCCCGCGGTGCGCGAGCGCTACAGGGTCTCGACGCTGCTCGGCGAGGTGACGCCCGATCTGCCGCTCGTGCACGCGGCGCGCAGCATGGCGCACCACAACGCCAACTGGCACCTCGAGAACACCAACCGCAACCTCAATGCCGATTCCCTCGAGGTGATCTACCGCATGGCGGCCGGAGCCGCGCCGACGGCCGACGACTTCCTGATCGTCGGCGACATGGGGCCGCTCTCGCTCGACGGGATCGGCGTGCGCCTTTCGCGCGCCTCGCTCGAATGGTCGCTCGACCGCCTGCGTCGCGATCCCAGGACGCTCGACTACATCTCGCTCGCGGTCGCGCGCGGGTTCAACCGGCCCGGCGCGGTCGCGCCCGACGCCGATCTCGAGCTGTGCGCGGCGCCTCACGGCGAGCCGATCGTGCGCTTCCGCTCCGACGCGCGCGGCGGATTCGAGTTCCACATGCCGGCGGGGAGCGCGGTCGAGCCGCTGCTCGCCGGCGATCAGACGCTGTGGCTGCGCGCGCGCGCCGACGGGAACGAGCGCTGCGTCGCGCTCGAGGCCAGGGGGCACGGCGCGCACGGGTTCTCGGTGCTGCGCGCGTCGAAGGATGGGCGCGTGACGCTGCGCCGGCTGCCGGCCGGCGGCCTCGCGCTCGCGGGCTTCGGCTTCCGCGAGCCGATCTGGCACGGGCCGATCGGCCACGCCAGCATTTCGCTCGGCGCGGCGTCCGAAGATTTCTTGAGCGCGCGGATCGAGGGCAACGCCGGCCTCGCGATGACGTCGTCGGGCGAGGGTGGACCGCTGCGGCTCACCGCCGAGGACATGCGCTGGGAGAGTCTGCAGGCCGCGAGCGGCCACTTCGGCATCCACGCCGCCGACCTGCGCAAGGTGCGCGACGTCGAGATCAAGATCAATCAGGGCGCGAAGCCCGGCAAGGGCGGCCGGCTCTCGGGCGCGAAGGTCACGCCGACGGTGAGCCGCGCGCGCAACATCCCGGTCGGCACCGACGCGCTCTCGCCCGATCCCAAGCACGACATCTATTCGATCGAGGACATGCCGTCGGAGGTGTGGCTCTGGCTGCTGTACCAGAACCACTGCGGCATCAAGATCACCGGCTCGAACTACACCAAGTACGTCGCCGCCGGCATGTGGTCGAACTTCGTCGTCGACTACCTGCTCGTGGACTCGGGGCTCGGCGGCTCGGGCAACTACCACGCCGACTCGTCGCACGTCGGCTGGCCCGACATCTTCCGAACGATCCTCCACACGCATCACGCGCTGGTGCACGAGAAGGTGGATCTCGACCGCTCCGGCACACTGCGCCCGATCCGCGATCTCAACGGCCAGCCGTTCGGCGCCGGCGGCGGCACGCGACTCTTCGCCTCGGGCGGGCTGCGCGGCGAGCTCGACATGCTCAAGGTGCTGATCGCCGGCGCCGACGGGCTGGTCGAGGCGAGCATCGGCAAGGCGGTCGCGTTCGGCTGCAACCAGTGCGGCAACTGCCCCCCCGATTGCCCGCGCGGCGGCATCACCACCAAGCCCGAGCTGACGCTCCAGAACGACCGCAGGCTGATGCGTCAGCGCTTCCACAACTGGAGCGCGCTCAATCTCGTCAAGCTCGCGGTGATGATCGACGCGCTCAACCGCGAAGCGGGCGTGCTCGCCGCCGACGGGCGCGTGCTCGAGGAGGAGCGCCTGCTGCGCGACGTGCGCCAGCTGCGTGGCCGCGTGGATCTGCTCGAGATGCCGCGGCATCCACAGCGCGCCGCGGAGCCCGAGCGCGACCTGGTCGCCGCCGAGCACGACTCCTGCCGCGTCGGCTCGCTCGCCGTCTCCGAGCCGGTCACCGTGCACGCGATCTGGGAAGCGGCGTGCCGCTCGTACAACGGCGGCAACAACCGCGGCGGCGGGATCGACTTCGCTGGCTTCGCGCCGACGGCGGTGCGCGAGAAGACGTTCGTGATCCTGAACACGATCGGCCCGGACCGCGCCGAGTCGATCCGCGCCATGGTCGGACACTTCGCCGGCTGCCGCTTCCATGACGCGGGCGGCGGCGAGATGGATCGCGCAGCGGTCGAGCGCCGGCTCGACGAGTTCAGCCTGCCGGTGCGCGAGAAGTACGCGGGCGAGGACGGCTGGCGGCAGGCCGACCTGCGCGAGAGCCCGGGCGACTTCCACATGTTCTTCGTCGAGCTGCGGCCCGAGGTGCTGCTGCGCTACGGCCGTGCGCTGCTCGCGAGCGAGCGCTGGCTGCAGCGGCGCACCAAGTACGGCGACATCGACACGAAGGTGCTCGATCTCGCGCTGCAGAGCCTGGACGCGGCGATCGCCGCCGGGATCGAGGCGGCGGTCTCGCTCGCGGGTGGTGCGGCGTTGAGCGAGCGGCTCGTGGACTTCGTGCACGACGTGCGCGAGGAGTACTTCTCGGCGCTCGCGCACCTGCTCGACTCGCGCTACTACCGGACACACGCGCCGCCGCCGCGCGAGGGCGGGCCGCCCGCGCCGCCGCCGCGGAAATACGCCGCCAAACGCCGCGGCTACGTGGTCTCGATCGGCGAAGACCTCGGCGCGATCAAGATCTCGGGCTGGACGCACACGATCCCCGAGTACTTCGACTTCGACCGCTTCTGGATGCGCTATCCCGGCGCGAGCGCCGGCGCCCACGGCATCGCCGACGGCGCGGGCGTCGAGGTCGCCGTCAAGGGACGGCGCTTCCGCAGCGCCGCGCTCCACGCGCACGTGTGGGGCATGCACCACCGCTATCCCACCAATTCGCCCGCGATCGACGCCGAGGGCCGCGGCAATCCTGCCGGCGCGCATCCGTTCAAGGCGTACAACGTGCTGCTGATGCACAACGGCGAGCAGGTGGGCGTCGATTCGACCGCGCCGTTCCTCGCCGAGTACGGATTCGTCCACGCCGACGCCTCGATGGGCGAGGGCGCCGAGCTGTATCACGGCGATTCGATCTACGAGCGCAAGGCGCTCACCGACACCGAGTACGCCGCGTACCTCGTGGACTTCACGCGCCGCGTGCTCGGACTCACGACCGAAGAGGCGACCCAGATCATCTCGCCGATCACCGGGCTCGATCTCGCGGCGATGGACGACGAGCGGCGCGCGAAGCTCGCGCTGCTGATGACCAACTACGTCCAGCTGACGCCCACCGGCCCGTACAAGTTCACGATCGTGGAGTCGCGGCGCAAGGGCGACGGCCGCATCGTCGGCTTCCGCGAGAACATGGACATCAAGTTCCTCCGCCCGCACGAGATCGTCGCCACGGTGGACACGGCGGAAGGCGGCGTGCAGGCGGTCGCGAACGGGAGCGAGGCGAAGATCGCCGACTGCATGCTGCGCGTCCTGCATCAGCAGGGCGTGCTCGGCGACGCGGCCGCCGATCTGCGGTTCAGCATGCGTCCCGGCGGCAATCCCGAGCGCCGCGACTTCGGCGGCGTGTTCGAGGCGTTCACCGCACCCGGCTCGAAGCAGCTCGACCTGCGCAACCGCTTCGCCGAGCGCGTGCCCGTGGACCGCGCCGGCGCCAAGGTGGATCTCGGAACGCCGCTCGGGCGCGCGGTCGCGGCGGCGGGCGACGCGTGGCGCGCCGACGTGGCGCGGCGGCTCGAACAGCTCGGGCGCGTGTTCGAGGCGCTGCCGTCGGGGGCGGTGCGCCCGTTCGGGCCCGATGACGATCTGCCCGCGCCCGCGAACGAGCTGGTCGAGACCACGCTCGATCGCGCTCGCTCGCTCTCCTTCGACGACTACCGCATGCTGGTCGAGGACGCACTGCCCGCGTTCGCCGCCGGCGGCGACCTCGCGCGGGCGGCGGCGCTCCGCATCCTGACCGAGCTGCGCAAGCGTCTGGCGCTCGCCGACCTCGGCGGCAAGTCGCTCTCGAGCATGGAGTACCTGACCGACGGCGGCCGAGCGGCCGACGGCGGCGTCGAGGGCGGCATCTACCGCGTGCTCGACGCGGTGCCGCCGCTGTTCGCGGCGCTCGCCGCGCCGATCGAAGGCGGCGTGCGCTACGGGCGGCTGACGCTCCAGACGCGCGACGATCTCTGCGCGCCCGGCGTTCCAGAGCGCGACGTGCTCGTGATCGACTACGCGGGATTCGTGGGCGAGTCGTTCGATCTCGACTCGGCATCGCGCATCACGAGCGCGGCGGCGAGGCTCGGCTGGCGGCACATCGTCGGCTACGACATGACCGGCGGCCCGCGCTACGTCGGCACCAACCTCGCGCAGGCGGACGGCGTCGCGGCGCCCGGCGTCACGATCGAGCTCTACGGCCGCGAGCTCGGCGACTTCCTCGGCGCGCTGCTCGAGGGCGCATCGATCTGGGCATACGGCCAGGGCCAGAGCCACTGGGGCATGAAGGCCGACTCCGGCTACCTGTTCGTGCTGCAGGACGGACTCAACACGAACGCGTACACCGCGCACGGCGGCACGATCAGCCTGTGGAACTCGGGCTCGCGGTTCGCGGCCGCCGGGCAGAACAAGGTGACGTTGGCCGACGGCAAGACCGCGGCGCCGGGCTTGAAGACCATCCACTTCGGATCGCCCAACGAGTACGCGTTCGAGTATCTGATGTCGGGCGGCGACAACTCGCTCCACGTCGTGATGGGATTCGAGAAGCCCGACGCGCACGGCGAGCTCTCGCTCAAGCCCAAGCCGTACGGCGGCAAGTTCTTCATGTCGGGCGCGGCGGCCGGGCGGGTGTTCGTGTTCGATCCGCACGTGGCGCTCGATCCCGCGCAGTACCACGGCAACGTGCTCACTGCGATCACGCCCGCCGAGTGGGCGGACGATCTCGGCCCGTTCATCGCGCGCGAGGCGCGCCGCCGCGGGCTGCCGGTGCGGATCGAGGGCGAGCACGTCACCGTGCGGCTCGCCGGCCAGTGGCAGCGCTGGCGCTACGACGAGGCGTTCGCCAAGCTGATCCCGATCAAGGTGGCGAAGGCGTCGCAGCAGGCGGGGGTGGTACCGCGGGCGCTGGTGCAGATGGGCGGGGAATAGCGGTCACCACGTCCGGCGCAGCGGATGCGCCTCGGTGTTGAACACCACCTGATCGAGATCGAGCGTCTGGTCGGGCGCGAACGTCAGGTAGAGGTACTTGAGCGTCTCGGCGAGGAAGAAGCTATGCATGAGGTCGGCCTGCTCGCCGGTGACCACGTTGCGCAGGCCGGTGTAGCCGCCCGCGACGCGGCAGCGCGCGACGAGGCCGTGGAAGAACGTGCGCGCCATCTCGAGGTAGCGCGGATCGTGGGTCGTGCGTGAGAGGTAGAACGCGGATTCCATGATCTCGGGGCGCAGCGGATAGCCGGGCGCGACGACGGTCATCGTGCGGTAGTCGATCACCTCGGGCTCGATGCCGTAGAGATTCCACATGCGATAGGCGGAGTCCTCGAGCCGCCGCGCGCGGTCGAGATCGCCGCCGAGCGCGAGCACCGCGGGCAGGAACGCGTGCAGCGCGCCGAACGTGGTCGCGCTGCGCCGGCCGGTGTCCATATCGGACTCGCCGTACCAGAGCACGCCGGCCGAATCGTCGGCGAGGTACGTGTTCATTGCCGCGACGCTCGACCGCCACATGCGCTCGCAGTCGGCGTCGCCGAACAGCCGCCAGCACTTGAGCAGGTATTCGTAGTAGGAGTCGATCCCGCCGCCGACGTGGCTCGCGCGCCCGACCCATGCGCCGCTCTCGACGTCGATCTCGTCGCCGACGAGGCCGATGCGCGAGCGTCGCGAGTAGAGCTCGACCAGCGCGCGCTTCGCCTTGTCGTAGAACACCGGGCGATGCGTCAGCTTGGACAGCGTCCCGAACTCCAGCAGCAGCGTCCCGACCTCGGCCGGGTTCGAGCGCGCGCCGCTCACGCGGCCGGTGTGCAGGTTCACGAACCGGTACGGCATTCCGGTCGGCGAATCGAACGCGGGCAGCATGCGCGTGCCGAGATCGTCGGCCAGCTTGAGCAGCTTCACGTCGCCGGTCATCTGGTACGACGAGAGCAGGCCGCCGAGCAGCCGGATCGTGACCTCGAACACCTGGACCGACGTGTCGCGGTCGAACGTGAGCTTGTCCTCGATCAGCCGGCGCACGCGGTCGGCGTCGGCATCGAACCCGAGCAGGATCAGCGCATCCAGCGCGTCCACCGGCGTCATGAGCACCGGCTCGCCGTACCAGTCGCGCCACGTGCCGCTCACCGGACGCAGATCGTCGTGGCCCCATGCGGTCTTGGCGTACGCGCCCCACGCGTGCGCGAACTCGGCGCGCACGCTGTCGGCGAGGGCGGCGCGCTCGGCGGGCGTGATGGCCGGCGCCGGAATCCCGGGCCGCGATGGCGGCGCGGGCGTGTTGCGCGGGCGCTCGGCGGCCGCGGGCGCGGCGAGCAGCGCGACGAGGACGATCGCGGCGACGATTCTCATTTCACCTCCAGCTCGTCGGTGAAGAAGAAGGACGGACTGCCGTGCCCCGGATGCCACGCCGGGAGCGCACCATGGCCCACGACGTGCGCGCGGACGTAGCGCGCCGGCGTCGCGGGGAACGCGATCGCGAAGACGCGGATCGTGACGTCGGTCACGTCGTCGCCGACCGTGTTGTCCACCGCGCCTTCGTCGGTCCAGTGGACGCCGTCGGTCGAGACGAAATAGCGCACCTCGCGCGGCATGAAGATCCACGGCCACGCATCTTGAAGGAAGCGCATCGAGGCGCCGTGGACGACGTGGTTCGCGCCGAGGTCCACGGTCGCGTCGAGGTCGGTGCCCTGATAGCCCTGCCAGCGCCCGTCGCGGAAGTTGGCGCCGCCCTCGAGACCGTCGATCAAGGCGTCGTCGCCGCCCGCCGAGTACTGCGGGTTGTAGCGGGCGGAGAGCGTGATCGTGCGGCCGGGGGTGAGGCGGTGGAACGTGACGTCGAGCGGCAGGCCGTCCACCGCGCCGCGCACCGTCGCGACCAGCCGCGTCGTGCGCTTCATCACCAGCGGGCGATCGTAGACGCGGTATTCGGGCGCACCCGCAGCGAGATCGGCCGCCGACGGATCGAGCGCGTAGCCGATCACGGCGCCCGGCTCGGCGCAGCCCAGGGCGACCACGGTGCTGTCGCGGAACACGCCGGCTCCGCTCGCGACGAACGGCGTCGGGGACATCGCGCTCGCCGGCATGCCGGTGCGGGGTCGGTCGGCGGGCGCCGTCGCCCAGGTCGTGTCGGGTGTGGCGGCGAGATCGAAGTCCAGCTCGCCGCCGTTCGCGATGTCGGCGTAACGGATGAACGAGCGCGGCAAATCGCGGCCGCCGAGCCGTGCGCGGCGCACGTAGAACGCGCCCGGCTGCATGCGCGCGGCGCGGATCACGAACGTGCGTCCCTTCTCGAGCCGGATCGTCGCGCGGTCGAACCGCGGCGTGCCGAGGACGTACGTGTCGGTGCCCGGCGTCACCGCGTAGAGGCCGAGCGCGCTCATCACGTACCACGCGCTCATCTGGCCACAGTCCTCGTTGCCGCACAGGCCATCGGGCGCGTCGGTGTAGAGGCTGTCGAGGATGTGGTGCACCAGCGCCTGCGTCTTCCACGGCTGCCCGGCGAACGCATAGAGGTAGGCGATGTGATGGCTCGGCTCGTTGCCGTGCGCGTACTGGCCGATCATCCCGGTCACGTCGTCCTGCGTGTTGCCGGTGAGCCGCGAATCGGCGGCGAAGAACGCGTCGAGATGGCTCGCGAACGCCGTGGGTCCGCCATGGAGCCGCATCAGGCCGTCCACGTCGTGCGGCACGAACCACGACCATTGCCACGCGTTGCCCTCGGTGTAGTGGCCGTTCACCTGCCGCGGGTCGAACGGCGAGAACCACAGCCCCCAGAGCCGCGCGCGCATCCCGTCGGTCGACGGGTCGAAGAGGTTGCGCCAGCCGCGGGCGCGCCCATCGAAGCGCGACGCGATCGCCGGATCGCCGAGCCGGAGCGCGGTCGCCGCGATGCACCAGTCGTCGTAGGCGTACTCGAGCGTCTTCGAGACGCTCTCGCCTTCTTCCTCGCCGGCGACGAACCCGAGCCGCTTGTACGACGCGAGGCCGTGGCGATCCTCGTCGGCGCTGTGCACCATCGCGGCGAGCGCGAGCTTGGTATCGAAGCCGCCGATCCCCTTGGCGATCGCGTCGGCGATCACCGACACGGCGTGGTAGCCGATCATGCAGTCGGTCTCGTTGCCCGACAGCTCCCACACCGGCAGCCGCCCGCCGTCCTGGTACTGCGCGAGGAACGTGCGGATGAAGTCGGTGGTCTGCGTCCGATGCGTGATCGCGAGCAGCGGATGGAGCGCGCGGAACGTGTCCCACAGCGAGAACACGGTCGAGACGCGGAAGTCGGCGTGATGGATTTGGAGGTCGCGGCCGCGATAGCGCCCGTCCACGTCGCTGTAGACGTTCGGCGCGATGAGGCAGTGATAGAGCGCGGTGTAGAACGTGCGCCGGTCGGACGGCGCGCCGCCGTCCACCGTGATCTTCGCCAGCTCGCGCTCCCAGGCTTCGTCGGCCGCCCAGCGGACGGCGTCGAAGTCCCATTCCGGAATCTCGGTGTCGAGATTCTTCCGAGCGCCGGCAACGTCGACGGCCGAGAGGCCGACCTTGGCGAGAACTGTCCCGCCGTTCGTGCCGAAATCGACCCATGCTTTGAGCGACTTGCCTTCGGCCTCGCGCAGCGCCGGCGTCGCCGTATCGCCGCGCGCGATGCCCTGCGCCGTCCACGGACGGTCGAAGTGGATGACGAAGTAGAGGATCTGATCGCGTGCCCAGCTCTTCGACCGGCGCAGGCCTTCGATCTCGCGATCGCCGACGAACCGGATCGACGACGCGATCACGGGATCACGGTGCGTGAGATCGAGGATCACGTGCGCCGGCCGGCCGGCGGGGAAGACGTAGCGATGGAGTCCCGCGCGCTCGGTCGTGGTGAGGTCCACGTGGACGCCCGAGTCGAGCAGGTCCACCGCGTAGAGGCCGGGCCGCGCGTGCTCGCGCGCATGCGTGAAGCGCGAGCGATAGCCGGGGCGTCCGTCGGCGCCGTTGCCGAGCCGCAGATCGCCCGTGGTCGGCATCATCAGGATGTCGCAGTAGTCGGCGACGCCGGTGCCCGAGAGATGTGTGTGCGAGAAGCCGTAGACGAGGCTGTCGCTGTAGTGATAGCCGGAGCAGCCGTCCCAGCCCTCGAGCCGCGTGTCGGGCGAGAGCTGCACCATGCTGAACGGCCGCGTCGCGCCGGGGAACGTGTGGCCGTGGCCGCCGGTGCCGATGAACGGATCCACCCACGATGTGAGCGTGGGACGCGTGACGAGATTCGCGCTCGGGCTCGCCCACGGTGCCGGGCCTGCATCCGCAGCGGCATTCGTCGCGAACAGCATCGTGAAGGCGAGTCCCGCCAGTGCCGTGCGCATGAGGCGGCGAGTCTACATCGCGCTCGGCCCAAGCCATTGCCAGAGCAGCGGTTGTGCGCCGCCGGGAGGCGATGTTCTGTCAGATCAACAAAATCAATTTCAGACTTGATTTACTTAATCCGTGCGCCGATAGTACTTCACATGAGCAAGGAGTGGCAGGTGCTTAGCAAGCTCGGCGCGGGGAGCGCGGTCGAGATCCTGCGCGCGCGGCTGGTCGAGCAGGACGTCGTGGTCGAGGGACCATTCGAGCTTCCGCCGCTCGCCCGCCTGTCGAGCGAGGACCAGACGTTCGTCGCCGCCTTCGTGCGCTGCCACGGATCCATCAAGCAGGTGGAGCAGCTCTTCGGCGTGAGCTATCCGACGATCAAGAACCGCCTGAATCGCATCGGCGCGCTGCTGCCGTTCGTCGAGGTCGCGCCGGAGCCGGAGCCGGCGCCCCCGTCCACGAGTGATCTGCTCACCCGCCTCGAGCGCGGCGAGCTGAGCGTGGAGGAAGTTCTCAACCAATTGCGCCAGAGGGAGTCGTCATGAGCGAAGAGACCCGCCGTGTGCTGGATCTGCTGGCACAGGGCAAGATCACGGTGAACGAAGCTGACCGGCTGCTGGCGGCGATCGGGCCGGTGTCCACCGGCTCCGCGGCCACCGGGGCCGCGGCCGCGGGGAAGGGGGCCGCGACCGGCGAAGCTCCGTCCCCCAAGTACCTGCGCATCACCGTCACCAAGACCCGGAGCTGGCCCGGCGACGACGGGGAGCATGCGCGTCGGGCCTGGATGTGGCCCGGCTACAAGGGCGGCCGCGGCCGTGAGGTCTCGATTCGCGTGCCGGTCGCGCTGGTCCGCAACGGCATGCGTCTCGGGGCCATGATTCCCGGCCTCACCGGAGCGGACCTGCAGGCACGTCTGCGCGAGCGCGGCGTGGACGTGGATCTCTCCAGGATCGATGTCGACACGATCGACCAACTGGTGGGCGAGTTCGGGGAGATGAACATCGACGTCGTCTCGGGGCGCGGAAGCAAGGCGCAGGTGCGCATCACCCGCGAGTGATCATGGTCCCGCAGGTGCCGGCGGCCCATGCGCCGGGCGTCGCCGATCATGCGCTGATCGCGCTCATGGCGCTGCTGCCGCTCGGCGAGGCATGGTGGTACTGGCCGCGCATCGTGCGCGCGCTCGCGGATCGCGTCCCCGGAACGCGCATACGCGCGTACCGCAACATGATCGTCCTGGAGTGGGCCCTCGCGGCCGCGGTGGTCGCGTCATGGGTCGCGCAGCATCGCGTGTGGGCCGTGCTGCACGTCGGGGCGGGCCGGCTGGTTCCGACAGCCCTGGGCGCCGCGTTCGTCGCCGGCTACCTCGTGCTCGTGCGGGCCAAGGTCGGCGCGCTCGCCGCAGATCCCGAACGGCTCGTGCGGTTCGCGGCGCGGCAGACGAAAATGGATCCGCTGGCGCCGCGCACGACCGACGAGCAGCGGCTGTTCGCGGTGCTCGCGGTCACCGCGGGACTGTGCGAGGAGTTCCTCTACCGCGGCTTCGCGCTCTGGTACTTCACTTCGCTGGCTGGACCCGTGGCCGGCTTCGCTCTGGCGGCGCTGCTGTTCGGCCTCGGGCACCTCTACCTCGGCCGCATGCACGTGGTGCGGACCGCGATCGTCGGAGCCGTGTTCGGGCTGCTCGTGACCGGCACGGGTTCGCTGTGGGTGGCGATCGTGCTCCACGCTGCGATGGATCTGATCGGCGGCGCGGTCGGCGGCCGTGCCTTCCGCGCCGCAGAACAGCACGCCACCGCCGGGGCGACCCCAAGAGCCCGTCCCTAGATTTTGGGCTACGATGCCGCGTCCACAAGACCGCCCGGAGACCGCCATGCCGCAGGCCGCGCGCCACAGGCTCGTCACGCTCGCCGTCCTCTTCGCCGCCGGATGCGGCGGCTCATCCGCGCCGAAGTCCGCCTCGACCCCGACGCCCGCGAGCGGGGCGGCCGGCAAGCGCATCGGCGTCACGCTGCTCACCGAGCAGCACGGCTTCTATCAGGCGCTGCGCGCCGGGCTCGAGCAGTCGGCGCGCGAGAAGGGCTATCAGCTCTTCGTCACCTCGGGCGAGTTCGACGCCACGAGGCAGGCGAATCAGGTGGACGAGTTCATCGCGCAGAAGGTGGATGCGATCGTCCTCTGCCCGTGCGATTCGCGCGCGGTCGGCGCGAGCATCGCGCAGGCGAATCAGGCGGGCATCCCGGTGTTCACCGCCGACATCGCCAACGCGTCGGGCATGGGCAAGGTGATCGCGCACATCGCGTCCGACAATCGCGAGGGCGGCCGGCGCGCCGGCGATCTCATGGCGCGCGCGCTCGGCGGCAAGGGGACGGTCGCGATCATCACGCACCCCGAGGTGACCAGCGTTCAGGACCGCGTCGCGGGATTCAAGGAGGCGATCGCGAAGCACCCGGCGATCCGGATCGTCGTCGAGCTCTCGGCCGAGGGGAAGCGCGACCGCGCGGTCAAGGTGATGGAGGACATCCTCCAGTCGCACGCCGACCTCGACGGCGTGTTCGGCATCAACGACGACTCGGCGCTCGGCGCGCTCGCAGCGATCGAGGCGGCGGGGAAGTCGGGCAGGATCAAGATCGTCGGCTACGACGCGAACCCGGAAGCGCAGGCGAAGATCAGGTCCGGCGCGATCTACGGCGACGTGACGCAGGATCCGGCGCGCATCGGCCAACTCACGATCGAGGCGATCGCGAAGCACTTCGCCGGCGCGCCGGTGGACTCCCTGGTGCCGGTCCCCGTGGGCGAGTTCACCGCGAAGACGCCGTGAGCGTCGCGCCGCGCCTCGCCGCCGTCGGGCTCGACAAGCGCTTCGGCGGCGTGCAGGCGCTCGCCGGCGTCGATCTCACCGTCTCGCCCGGCTCGATCCACGCGCTGGTCGGCGAGAACGGCGCCGGCAAGAGCACGTTGATCCGCATCCTCGCAGGCGCCGTCCGGGCCGACGCCGGTCGGATCACGCTCGACGGCCGCGAGGTCGCGATCCACGACGCGCACGCCGCGCGCGCGCTCGGGATCGCCGTCGTCCATCAGGAGCTGGCGCTCGCGCCCGACCTCACGGTCGCCGAGAACGTGTTCCTCGGCCGCTGGCCGCGCACGGCGCTCGGGCTCGTGGACCGCGCGGCGCTCGCGCGCGACACGCGCCGCGCGCTCGAACAGCTCGGCGCGACGATCGCGCCGGACGCGATGGTGCGCGGATTGAGCGTCGCGCTCGGCCAGCAGGTCGAGATCGCGCGGGCGCTGTCGCAGGAGGCGCGGCTGCTCGTGCTCGATGAGCCGTCGGCGGTGGCGAGCCCGCACGAGCTCGCGGCGCTGTTCCGCATCCTGCGCGGCCTGCGCGACCGCGGCGTCGCGATCCTCTACGTCTCGCACCGGCTCGACGAGATCTTCGATCTCGCCGACGCCGTCACCGTGCTGCGCGACGGCCGGCACGTCGCGACGCACGCGATCGCGGACGTGACGCGCGAGCGACTGATCGCCGAGATGGTGGGCCGCGCGGTCGGCGAGTCGTATCCGCCGCCGCTCGCGGCGCCGGGCGAGGTTGTGCTGCGCGTCACGGGACTCTCGGCGCCGCCGCGATTCCACGACGTGAGCTTCGACGCGCGCGCAGGCGAGGTGTTCGCGTTGAGCGGCATGGTGGGTGCGGGCCGATCGTCGCTGCTCGCGGCACTCTTCGGCGCGGTGCGCGCGAGCGGCCGCG
>JACOSV010000029.1 GCA_016178725.1 Candidatus Eiseniibacteriota bacterium | reverse complement strand
GCCGAACGCGAGCGTGCCGGCGTGGCAGATCGGGCTCTCGCTCGCGCTGCTCGCGGCCGCCGCATGGCTCGCGCTGCGCACCGCAAGCCGCGTGTTCCGCATCGGGCTGCTCATGTACGGGAAGACGCCCAACCTTCCCGAGATCCTGCGCTGGGCCCGGCAGGGCTGATCGCACGGTCGGTCCGGACTCGGGCGGTCCGGCCGGAACGCCGATGAACGCCGTCCCGGGCGCCGCGCCACGCTGGCGCGTCGTGCCGGTGCTCGCCCTCGGCACGCTGATGGCGACGCTCGACTTGAGCATCGTCAACATCGCGCTGCCGACGCTCGCGCGCGATTTCGCGGTTCCGCTCACCACGATCGCGTGGGTGGTGCTGGCGTACGTGCTCACGATCACCGGGCTCCTGCTCGCGTTCGGCCGGCTCGCCGATCGCGTCGGCCGCCGCCGCGTCTACGGGCTCGGGCTCGCGGTGTTCACGATCGCCTCGCTCGCGTGCGCCGCGTCTCCCGGCGCCGGCGCGCTGATCGCGGCGCGCGCGCTGCAGGGGATCGGCGCCGCGATGATGACCGCGAACAGCACGGCGCTGCTCGCGGCGAGCTTCCCGGGCGCCGAGCGCGGCCGCGCGCTCGGCGTCTTCGGCGCGGTCGTGGGCGTCGGGCTCGGGCTCGGGCCGCCGCTCGGCGGACTGCTCGTCGCGCACCTTTCGTGGCGCTGGATCTTCCTCGTCAACCTGCCGCTCGGCACGCTCGCGCTCGCGATGCTGGGACGCGTCCCCGCCGATCCGCCGCGGCGCGGCGTGCCGTCGCCGCGCGTCGCCGCCACCGCGGCGTGGTGCGCGGGGCTCGCGCTGCTGATGTTCGCACTCTCGCGCGGGCCCGAGGCGGCGTGGCGGCCCGCGGTCGTCGTGCCGCCGGTCGTCGCGGCGATCGCGCTGCTGGCGGCGTTCGTCGCGATCGAGCGGCGCTCGACCGATCCGCTGCTCCCGCTCGCCGCACTCGCCGGTCCGCTCGGCCGCGCCGCGACGCTCACGCTGCTCGGCAACATGATCTCGATCGCGGTCGGCCTCCACCTGCCGCTCTACCTCGAAGGCGTGCTCGGGTTCGACGCCGGGCGGAGCGGGCGCTGGATCGCGATCATTCCGCTCGCGGCACTGGTGATCGCGCCGGCCGCAGGCCGCCGGGCCGATCGCCGGGGCTCGAAGCCGCTCACGATCGCGGGGCTCGCGATCACGGCCGCCGGCCTGGTCGTCCTCGCCGGGCTCGGCGCGGCGCCCGGATTCCCGCGCCTCGTCCTCGGCATGGCGCTGGTCGGCGTCGGGCAGGGACTGTTCGCGGCGCCCAACGCGCGGGCGATCCTCGGCGCGGTCGGCGAGCACGACCTCGGCCTCGCGAGCGGGCTGCAGGCGACGATGCGCAACCTCGGCTTCGCGGCCGGCGCGGCGCTGGGCGCGGCGCTGCTCGCCTCGCGCTTCGCAGCCCACGGGGGCGGCACGCTCACGGGGCACATGGCGGCCGCCGGGCGGAACGCGTTCGCCGCGGCCACGGCCGATACCTACCTGGCGCTGGCCGGCCTGGCGCTGGTAGCGACCGCCGTCGCGGCCGCCGGGCGGGCGCCGACGGGAATGGGCCGTAATGGGCCAGACTGACGCCGGACCGTGGCAAAAAGCCTACACTTTGGACCGAAATCGGCCGGCCCCAGCCGGTTAGAAAACGCTATACAACCAGTCCGGCATTCAGGGACAATCACTTAGCCCCTGAACGGGGCCTCGGGGCCCCAGGGAACGGCTCTTGCCATTCTCGGACCCCGGTGGCCGGACAGCGATCCGGTACGCAATAGTCCAGGAGCCTCGCGGCAACACGTAAAGACCCGGGTCCGAGAGACCCCGGTTGCCTGCGAGGTCGGAAGCGCGGAGAAGGCACCAAGCGCCTCAATCGGTCGCTTCCCTCCTGATGGCGGACCTTGCTCGTCCGCCAGGAAACGGGACCGCCCGGTCATTGACCGGGCGTTTTCGTTTCCCGTGCGAAGGCGCGGCGCCGGATCCGCGCTAGTGAGGCGCGGACGAACCCGCGCCCGCCGGCGGGGTGAGCGGCGCGTCCCACTTGGGCGGCGGCGGGAACACCAGCGCCGCCGGCGCGCGGACCCCGGGCCTGAGACGATCCGAAACCTTGTGCGCGACCGGGGCGACGCTCTTGATGTACGCCGCGACCGCGTACGCCTCGTCGTCCGTGAGGTTCGCGAAGTCCTGCCAGGGCATGGGCGGCAGGATCGGTGAACCGTCCGGGCGCTGGCCGACGCGGATCGCCTTCACGATGTCGTCGGCGCTCCAGGTGCCGATCCCGGTGGTCGAGTCGGGCGTGATGTTGCGCGCGTAGGACGTGCCCCACGGTCCGGTCCAGCCGAGCTCGCTGCCCGAGAGCAGGCGATGCGCGTCCGGCGCGCCGTAGAGCGATCCCGGCGTGTGGCAATCGCCGCAACCGAGCACGACGACGAGATGCTCGCCGCGCGCCAGCTTCTCCTGCGGCGTCATCGCGGCGGGCTTCGCCGGCGGCGTCGCGCAGCTCACCATGACGGCGGCGACGGCGACGGCGGCGAAGGACGACGTGATCGCGATCCAGCGGGTCCAGCGCATGGCCCCTCCTTCCGGCGGCGGTGATGCGGCATCCATCGGGATGCGTTCGGACCACGCAGACTGCTGCTCCGCGGGGTCGCTGTCAACGGTCGGCGCGGCGCGGGCCGCGGCGCGGCCGCCGCCTTGCGCGGGCCCCAGGCCAGGCTCCACAATCGCGGGTCCATGCGACAATTGAGGCTCGGGCTGGCGCAGATCAATCCCACCGTCGGCGACCTCGACGGCAACTTCGAGAAGATCGCCGCGTGCGTCGCGCGCGCGCGCGACCTCGCGGTCGACGTGCTCGCGTTCCCCGAGATGGCGATCACCGGCTATCCGCCCGAGGACCTGCTGCTCAAGCCGTCGTTCATCGAGACCGCGATCGCCCGCACGCGCGATCTGCTCCCGCACACCGCCGGCATGACGGCGATCGTCGGCACGGTGGACCGCGACGTGGATCTCTACAACGCCGCCGCGGTGCTCCACGACGGGCGCTGGATCGGCAGCTACCGCAAGCGCTACCTGCCGAACTACGGCGTGTTCGACGAGAACCGCTACTTCATGCCCGGCACGCGCAACCCGGTGTTCGTGCGCGACGGCACGGTGATCGGCTTGAGCATCTGCGAGGACATCTGGGTCGCCGGCGGGCCGCTGCAGGAGCAGGTGATCCGCGGCGGCGCCGAGGTGGTCATCAATCTCTCGGCCTCGCCGTACCACGCGGGCAAGGCCCAGGGCCGCCGCCGCATGCTGTGCACGCGCGCCTCGGACAACCTCGCGGTCGTCTGCTACGTGAACCTGGTCGGCGCGCAGGACGAGATCGTCTACGACGGCAACAGCCTGATCATCGACGAGCAGGGCCAGCTCCTCGCCGAGGGCGAGATGTTCGCCGAGGACCTGATCGTCGCCGACGTGGATCTCGACGCCGTGTTCAACGCGCGGCTCCACGATCCGCGGCTGCGCAAGGAGCGGGCGCTCGACTCCGGCGAGAGCACGCCGCGGATCGAGCTGCCGATGCGCGGCCCCGCCGCCGCGGACGCGGGCGCCGCCCGATCCGGCGCCGCCGCGGACGCGGGCAACGGCGGCGTCGCGGTCGTCGTGGCGGCGAAGCCGGCGCTCGAGCGTCGCGCGGCGATCACACCGCGCGATCTCGTCACCGAAGTCTACGACGCGCTCGTGATCGGCACGCGCGACTACGTGCTCAAGAACGGATTCGACACGGTCGTGCTCGGGCTCTCGGGCGGCGTGGACTCGGCGCTGTGCGCGTGCCTCGCCGCGGACGCGATCGGTCCGCGCCACGTCGTCGGCGTCTCGATGCCGTCGCCGTTCACATCGGACGCCTCGAAGGAGGACGCGGCGGCGCTCGCCGGGGGGCTCGGCATCCGCCTGCTCACGATCCCGATCGCCGGCACGTTCGACGCCGCCCGCGCGGCGCTCGCGCCCGCGTTCGCCGAGCGCGCGCCCGACGAAACCGAGGAGAATCTCCAGGCGCGCATCCGCGGCACGACGCTCATGGCGCTCTCGAACAAGTTCGGCTGGCTGGTGCTCACGACGGGCAACAAGAGCGAAGTGTCGGTCGGCTACAGCACGCTCTACGGCGACACCGCCGGCGGCTTCGCCGTGCTGAAGGACGTCTACAAGACGATGGTCTATCAGCTCGCGCAGCACCGGAACCGGCGCGGCGGCCAGCCCGCGATCCCGGAGCGCACGCTCGAGCGCGCGCCGAGCGCCGAGCTCAAGCCGGACCAGACCGATCAGGACACGCTGCCGCCGTACGACGTGCTCGATCCGATTCTCAAGTTCTACGTCGAGGAGGACCGCTCGGTGAAGGAGATCGCCGGCCTCGGCTTCGACGAAGCGCTGGTGCGGAAGGTCGTGCGCATGGTGGACCGCGCCGAGTACAAGCGGCGCCAGAATCCTCCCGGCGTCAAGATCACGCCGCGCGCGTTCGGCAAGGACCGGCGGCTGCCGATCACGAACCGCTGGGCCGGCTGACGGGCGAAGGCGGCCCGCGTCCGCCGGGACGCACCGTGCAGTAAACGAACGAGCCGCGGCGCGATCGGGCGCCGCGGCTCGCGTGCTTCAAGAGACTATGAGGCTGCGACGTCGATGACCGCGATCAGCTTGCCGTTGTTGATCTGGAAGGCGTAGGCGCCGCTCTGCGTCAGCGCGTAGAGCGTGAAGATGCCGTCACCCTTGATCTGCGCCAGCAGCGGCGCCTTGCCGGCGCCGAACAGCACCGCCGACTCGTCCCACGTGATCGTGTGCGAGGTGCCGGCCTTGAGCTTGAACGGCCCCCACGCGCGCACGCCGCCCGCCATCACGGCGCCCGGCGTCGTGAGCGACGGCGTGGCCTCGTCCACCAGCCAGACCTCGACGTCGATGTCGTTGACGCCCGTGTTCACGAACGTGCCGAGGATCGCGATGTCGGCGAGATCCTTCAGGTTGTCCTTGTGCTTGGAGTAGTCCTTGACCGTGTTGAGGTCGACGCCGACGCCGTCCACGCCCGAGGCCACCACGTTGACGTTGCCGAGATCGAAATGGATCAGGAACTGGCCCGAGATCAGGAAGCAGCCGGTGGCCATGAGCGCCGCCAGCGTCAGGCTCGGAACGAACCATCGCATGTTCTTCATGGCGCTCCTCTACGGGGTCGGAGGGAACTTGAGCAGGCTGTACGAGAGACCCACGGTCGCCGCCGCCCACTTGCGCGAGGTCTGGTCCTTCACGGCCGCGTCGATCTCGCCGCGGATGTGGAGGGTGAACTTGGGCACGGGCGAGATGCCGATGCCGATGCCGAAGCTGTACGCGGTGCGCGTCTCCTCGATGCCGTCGCGCTTCAGCTTGTGCGAGCCGATGCCCGCGAACGGATAGAACGACACCGGTCCGCCCATCGTGAGCATCGCGGTGGCGCCGAAGCCGGTCACGTCGATGCCGCTGCGTGTGATCGTGACGCCGCCCAGGTCCTGGTCCTTGCTGCTGCCGTTCGAGCTCAGGAAGTACGGCTCGACCGTGACGAGCGGGATGAGGCTCACGGGGGCGCGCACGCCGAACATCGTGCCGCGGCCCGTGTCGTCCTGAATGATCGGGATGCCGACCCCTCCGAACGCGCCGATGCCGACGGTGGCGGCACCGGCCACGGTCGCGATCAGCGAAAGAGCAACGCAGAGAACGAGCACCGTTCGCTTCATGGAAAGCCTCCCTTGTGCGACCGGGGCCGAGTGCCCGGAAGACTGGGGCGCCGCGCGAACGCGGCGCGATGAGCCGGGCGACTCTAGGTGCAGGTCCGCGGGCCGGTCAAGCGCCGGGCGCGAGTCTCTGCAGCGCGGGAACTGCCAATTCCGGCGTCAGCGCACCACGCGCACGGCGGTTACGGCGGCCGAGCAGAAGCGCGTGAGCATCTCGGCGATGTGCTCGAGCGCCGGACTCAAGTGGGCGCCGGCGCGTTCGAGCGGACAGAACAGCACGACGAGGATGTTCCGGCTACGCGCCGTAACCGCGGTGCGCAGCGAGTCCGACGTCGGCGCGCCGAACGGGCCGTCGTCGTCTGCGAGCAGCAGCCGGCCCGCGAGGTTGACGCGCTGCTTGCGGATCCCCGGGTAGCCCTCGCCGTCGCGGCCGACGCGCACGCGCACCGAGCCGCGCACGAGGTCGCGGTCGTAGAGGCCGAGCGGCAGCTGGTGGTCGAGCGAGCACAGGTTGCACACGTCCACCGCCGCGTTGACGCGCGGCAGGCCCTTGCCCTGGAGCACGCGGCGCAGCAGCGCCTCGCTGCTCGGGCGTGTTTTGGTCGGATCCATGTCGAGCTGGTGGAACAGCGCGCGCGTCTCGGCGACGCCCGGGATGTCGGCGGGCTGCTTGCCGGCGTAGAGCGACGTGAGCCGCGCGGTGAGCCGGTCGGCGTCCTCGTCGAACGCGCGCGGCAGCGGCGCCAGGGTCGCGCCCTCGGCCTCGAGCAGGCCGAACGCCAGCGTCCCGCGCAGCGCGTCGTCGACGGTGAGGCTCAATCCCTGCGTGCGGGCCTGGAGAGACATGCCGGACGCTCCGGATTCGGCGCGGCGTCTCGCCTGCGACGCGCGAGTGCTGAAGGTGGGCGGCGGGAAATCCCTTTCCGACCCAACGTGTCGGACGACGCAAAGGTCGTCCACGGTTGCGGCCAAACTCCAAGTCGTCGCCGCCCACCGGCCGCGGTGCGGTCGCGCGCTGCGCGTCCCGACACGTGGCCCTCGCCGGCGCATCGCTTCGCGCCGCGGCAAGCGGAAAATCTTCGGCGCGGAACATAGCCCGCGCGCGCGCCGCGCCCAAGTGAAAAGATTCTTTTCTCGCGGCGCCCGGCTTGACTTTGTTCGGCGCGCCCTCGCGGAGGCATCCGCGCGTGTTTGATCACGCGCGATCCGCCGCACGCGCAGCGACTCGCGCGACGTCAGGCGTTCGCGGGCGGCGTCGCTTCGGGTTGCGGCGGCAGCTTGCGCTCGACGGAGACGACGCGATAGCGGCGCGTGCCGCCGTCGCTCTCGATCTCGACCTCGTCACCGATCGCGTGGCCGATCAACGCGCGCGCGACCGGCGTCTGGAACGAGATCACGTGCTCGCCGAGATGGTGCTCGCCCTCGCCGAGAATCCAGTACGTGCTGATCTCCGCGTCGCTCTCGAGCACGACCTCGGTGCCGAGGCCGACGATCCCATCCTTGAGGTCGGCCTCTTCGACGAAGCGCGCGCGAGAGAGACGGAGCTGCAGCGACGCGACCTGCTTGCTCACGTTCGCCTGCTTGAGCTTGGCCGAGTGGTACTCGGCGTTCTCGCGCAGGTCGCCCAGCTCGCGCGCCCTCTGGATCGCGGCGGGAATGGTGGTCCTGAGCTCGCGCTCGAGCCGCTCGAGCTCGCG
>JACOSV010000013.1 GCA_016178725.1 Candidatus Eiseniibacteriota bacterium | reverse complement strand
TCGATCACGTCGAGTCCCGCGGCGAAGCGGTCGGGCTCGACGATGAGGCTCACGACCAGCAGCGGCTCGTCCGCGGCGTCGTAGAAGTGGCCGGGGTGCGCGACCACGCCGCGCCGGA
The DNA here is from genome assembly GCA_016178725.1 of Candidatus Eiseniibacteriota bacterium. Lineage (GTDB taxonomy): Bacteria > Eisenbacteria > RBG-16-71-46 > RBG-16-71-46 > RBG-16-71-46 > WS-11. The sequence continues at coordinate 61,638 of JACOSV010000013.1, read as the reverse complement.
TCAGCTCGAGCACCCAGTCCTCTTCGCCGCGCGTCGCCGGCACGCGAAGCGGCGCGACCCAGCCGCCGACGCCTGCGCGCACCTCGAACGCCGGATACCGCGCCGTCGCCGCGCCGAGCCGCGCGCGGTTCGCGGCGATGCGCTCGAGCACGCGCGGCTGCCACGCGTGCCGGGATTCGAGCAGCGCGGGCAGCGCGTGCTGCACCGGCGTGCCGACCGAGAGGAACAGATCGGCGATCCACTCGAGCCCGCGCAGCGCCTCGGCCCGCGCGGCTTCGGGGCCGGCGAGCGCGATCCATCCCAGCTTCATCTGCGGCATACCGCAGACCTTCGAGAGGCCGCTCAACACGAACGTCACGACGCGGCGCGCGCCGAGGAGGCTCGGCAGGCCCCGCGCCGATACCGCGCCGGACGCCGCGCCCGGACCGCGCGCCGAGACCGACGCGCCGGTCGCCGGCCACGCGAAGTCGCCGAACACCTCGTCCGAGATCAGCGCCGTGCCGTGGCGCTCGCACAGCGCCTCCGCGAACGCGACCTCGGCGGAATCGAGGCAGGAGCCGGTGGGGTGGTTCGGCTGGACGACGATCATCCCGCGCGCGCCGTCCGCGAACGCCGTTTCGAGCGAGCCGCGGTCGAGGTGCCAGCCGCCGTCCCATGCGATCCGGTACGGGCGGAGCCGCACGCCTTCGAGCGCCGCGATCGGCTCGAACAACGGATAGCTCGGCGCCGGAATCAGGAACGTGTCGCCGGGATCGCCGAGCAGGCGGAACAGGTGCGCGTACGATTCGCTCGTGCCGGTCGTGAGCAGGATCGCTTCGGGATCGGCGGGTAGCCCGCGCCCCGCGTAATAGCCCGCGACCGCCTCGCGCGCGCGGCGGCTGCCGCGCGGGTCGGGCTCGTAGCGCGCCGCGGCCGGATCGGCGGGCGCCGCGAGCGTCGCCGCGTCACCGCCCGCCAGCCCGACGCGCGTCGGATTCGCTTCGGTGAGATCGATCAGCGCCGCGCCCGCGGCGCGCCGCCCGGCGAGTAGACGCGCCCAGGCGTTCGGCGCTTCGTTGCCCGGGATCCGGCGCGAGAGCGTCACGGTGCGGCGCGGCCGGCGCGCGGCATCGCCGCATCTCCGGCCGCCGCCGCCCGACGCGCGCTCACGGCGTCGGCTGGCGCACCCGCCCGCCCGCCCCCACCGGCTCGCCGTCGAGCGTGCGGTGGCCGATCGTGCCCAGCTTGAGCGAGGCGAGCTGCGGCTCGATCTTCGCGCGGTCGCCGACCGCGATCACCTTGAAGTCGTCCGGGCGCAGGTGCTTCTTGGTCGCCTGCAGCACGTCGTCCCTGGTGATCGATTCGAGCCGCAGCGGCAGGCCCTGGTAGTAGTCGGGCGGCAGGTTGAACAGGAACAGCTGGCCGATCGTGTTCGCGGTGCTCGCGCTGGTCTGGAACTGGGCCGGCAGCGTTCGGGCGATGGATTCCTTCGCCAGCTTGAGCTCGTCGTCCGACACCGGCGCCGCGAGCATGCCGTGCACTTCCTTCATCACCTCGGCCACCGCTGGGCCGGTCACGTCGGTGCGGATACCGGCCGAGATGAAGTACGGGCCGGGCTCACGGTTCTCGGGCAGCGACGAGAACGCGCCGTACGTGTAGCCGTGCTTCTCGCGCAGGTTCATGTTCACGCGGCTCGAGAACAGGCCGCCCAGCACCTGATTCATCACGTTCATCTTCTCGTAGTCCGGATCCGAGCGGCGGATGCCGATCTCGGCGACGACCATGGTCGTCTGCGGCACGCCCGGCTTGTCGGCGATCAGCACGCGCTCGGGCGCCGGCGTCACCGGCCGTTCCGGCACGGGCGCGGCGCCCGCGGCCGCCTTCCACTTGCCGAAGGCGTCGTTCGCGAGCGAGCGCGCCTCGGACTCGGACAGATCACCGGCCAGGATCAGCGCCGCGTTGTCGGGGCGGAACGCCGACTGGTAGAGCTTGACGATGTCGTCGCGCGTCGCCGCCTTGAGCGTGGGCTCGGTGCCGATGACCATGTGACCGTACGGATTCGCGGGGCCGTAGAGATCGCGCCACATGATCTTGAACGCGGCGCGGCTCGGGTCGTCACGATCCTGCAGCAGCGACGTCAGCCGCTCGGTGCGCACGCGTTCGACCTCCTTCGCCGGGAACGCCGGCGCGAGCGCGCAGTCCGCGAGCACCTCGAGCATCGCCGTCGCGTTGCGCTTGAGCCCGCGCGCCGAGATCGAGCAGCCGTCGCGGCCCATGTCGGAGCCGAGACTCACGCCGATCGCGTCGAGGTCGCGCGCGATCGTCAGCGCGTCGCGCTTCTCGGTGCCCTCGTCGAGCATCGAGAGCGTGTAACCCGCGAGCCCGGGCGCGCCGGGCGGATCGGACGCGCTACCCGCCCGCACGACGAGGTGCGCCGTGACCACCGGCAGATCGTGCGAGGCCACCAGGTACACGGGCAGGCCGTTCGCGAGCGTGAAGCGCGTCGCGCTTGGCAGCGGCGCGGTCGAGACCGCGTGCGGCTTCGGAATATCGCTCCGCCACGCCTCCTTCGAGACGGTCGTGTTCGGCGCCGCCTTGGGGGCGGGCGGCGTCGGCGGCGCGGGCGGCAGGATCTTCTGCCCCGGCTGCACCTCGACGACGACCCGCTTGTTCGGGACCAGCTGCGACGCGACGAGATCCTTGATCTGCGCCGCGGTCACGGCCGAGTAGCGCCCGAGGTCGTTGTTCAGGTAGCCGGGATCGCCGGTGTAGTGGTTGTACTGGTTGAGCCGGTCGGCGAGCGCGCCGACCGCCTCGATCGACGTCAGGATCTGCGTGTGGATCACGTTGCGCGTCGCCGCCATCTCGGCCTCGCTCGGCCCGGCGTGCGCGAGCGAGTCGAGCTCGCTCTGGATCGCCGCCTCGAGCTCCGCCGTGGTGTGGCCGGGCTTCGCGGTCGCCACGATCTGGAACACCGACGTGAGCTCGCTCGACTGCTGATCGGCGTGCACGTCCTGCGCGATCTTCTTGTCGTAGACGAGGCTCTTGTACAGGCGGCTCGCCTTGCCCCCGCCCAGGATGTGCGCGGCCATGTCGGCCTCGGCGTCGCCGGGCTTGTAGAACGGCGGCGTGAGCCAGTTGATGTAGACGCGCGGCAGCTCCACCTGATCGGTGATGACCGAGCGGCGCTCGGCGGTGATCGGCGGCGTGGTCACGTTGACCGGCGTCACGTTCGGGCCGCGCGCGATCGTGCCGAAATACTTCTCGACCATCGCCTTCGTCGAATCCACGTCGATGTCGCCGACGATGCACAGCGTCGCGTTGTTCGGCGTGTAGAAGCTCTTGAAGAACTCGCGCACGTCCTCGAGCCTGGCCGCCTGGATGTCGGCGTGCGAGCCCATCACCGCGGCGAAGTAGGGATGGCCCTGCGGGAAAACCCGGTGCGCGACCTCCTCCTCGCCGAGGCCGTAGGGCGCGTTCTCGATGCTCTGCCGGCGCTCGTTGCGCACCACGTCCTGCTGGTTCGCGAGCATCGTCGCGTCGAGCCGGTCGAGCAGGAAGCCCATGCGGTCGCTCTCGAGCCACAGCGCGAGCTCGAGCTGATTGGCCGGCAGGTCCTCGAGATAATTCGTGCGGTCGTAGCTCGTCGAGCCGTTGACGTTCGACGCGCCTGCGCCCTCGAGCAGACGGAAGTGGCCGTCGGCGGGCACGTGGCCCGCGCCCTGGAACATCATGTGCTCGAACAGGTGCGCGAACCCGGTGCGGCCCGCGGCTTCCTTCGCCGGCCCGACGTGGTACCAGACGTTGACCGCGACCACCGGCAGGCGGCTGTCCTTGCGCAGGATCACCTCGAGACCGTTCTTCAGCGTGTACTTCTCGAAATCGAGTTTCACCGTGGGGGCTCCATTGCCGGTCGCAAGGTTCGAGCAGCCGTTCGTCAACGCGATGGCCGCGAGGGCGACGAGCCCCAGCGCCGGCGCCGCGAACGCGCGCGCATAGTGTCGGGACATCCGAGAACTCCTTTCAAGGGAAGAGCACGCATGGTCGGACGCGAGAAGCTAGGCGCCGGCCCCGCGTGAGACAAGCCCGGCGGGGCGGAAACGCGGGAATCCGCGACCAGCGCCCGTTGCGACACGACGGACGCGCGGCCTGTGGCGTCAGACGGTCGCGCCCGAGCCTGCCGCGCTGGAGCTACGTGCCCTCGCTCCACGTGCGCATGTACTTGTCCTGCTCGGGCGTCAGCGTGTCGATCGCGACATTCATGCTCGCGAGCTTGAGCCGCGCCACTTCCTTGTCGATCGGCGCCGGCACCACGAACACCTCGCGCTTCAGGCTCTTGGCCTTCTTGCGCAGGAACTCGACCGAGAGCGCCTGATTGGCGAACGACATGTCCATCACCATCGCCGGGTGGCCTTCGGCGGCGGCGAGGTTGATGAGCCGGCCCTCGCCGAGCAGGAAGACGCGCTTGCCGCCCTTGAGCCGGAACTCCTCGACGAACGTCCGCACCGTGCGCCGGCTGCCCGAGAGCCGCTCGAGCGCCGGAATGTCGATCTCGACGTTGAAGTGGCCGCTGTTCGCGATGATCGCGCCGTCCTTCATCGCCAGGAAGTGCTCGCGGCGCAGCACCGATTTGTTTCCGGTCAGCGTCACGAACAGATCGCCGCGCGGCGCCGCATCGGCCATCGAGACCACCTGGAATCCGTCCATCGCCGCCTCGAGCGCGCGCAGCGGGTTGATTTCGGTGACGAGCACCGTGGCGCCCATCCCCTTCGCACGGTTCGCGACGCCGCGGCCGCACCAGCCGTAGCCGGCGATCACCACCGTCGAGCCCGCGATCAGCATGTTGGTCGCGCGCAGGATGCCGTCGATCGTGCTCTGGCCCGTGCCGTAGCGGTTGTCGAAGAGATGCTTGGTGTCGGCGTCGTTGATTGCGACCACCGGGTAGCGCAGCACCTTGGTCGCTGCCATCGCCCTGAGCCGCGTGACGCCGGTCGAGGTCTCCTCGGTGCCGGCGAACACGCCCCGCAGGTAGTTCTTCTTCTTCGTGTGGAGCACCGTGACCAGATCGCAGCCGTCGTCCATCGTCAGGTGCGGCCGCGCCTCGATGCACGAGAGGATGTGCGAGTAGTAGGTCTTGTGGTCTTCGCCCTTGATCGCGAACGTCGCGATCCCGTAGTGGGTGACGAGCGCCGCGGCGACGTCGTCCTGCGTGCTCAACGGATTCGAGCCGCACAGGAACACCTCGGCGCCGCCCGCCTGTAGCGTGCGCGCGAGGTTCGCCGTCTCGGTGGTGACGTGAAGGCAGGCGGCGATTCTGATGCCCTTGAGCGGGCGCTGCTTGGCGAACCGGGCGCGGATCTGCCGCAGCACCGGCATGTGGCGATCGGCCCATTCGATGCGGAGTCGGCCCTCGCGGGCGAGACGGAGATCCTTGACGTCGCCGGCGACGGCGTAACCGTTCGCGGCGCCGTTCGTGCGGCGTGAAGACTTGGCCATGCGATCCTCGTGCGTGGAAGGTGCGTCTGCGAGTGGTGGCGGGTGATGAAGACGCCGGTGATTCTCGGGCAGGCGCCGTGGCGGTTCAAGCGCGAAGTTTCCGCATGGACGAATGCCGCGACCGGATGATATGCTTTAGCATATGCGACGCACGACGCTGATTCTCGATCCCGGCTTGTACGCCGACCTCAAGAAGCGCGCCGCGCACGAAGGGCGCACGCTGACCGAGGTCGTCGAGCGCGCGCTCCGGCTCGGGCTCGCGGCGCAGGCGCCGGGGCGGCGGCCGCGCGTGGCGCTCCCCTCCTACGACCTCGGGCCCTTCCTCGTCCCGCTCGCCGAGGAGGGCGACGCGACCGAGCGCGGCGAGGAGGAGACATCGTGATCGCGCTCGACCGCACGATCCTCGCCTGCGCCGTCAACCGCTACGCGCCCGAGCACGCGCGCGCCGCGGGGCTGCTCGAGGAGCTGGCGAACGGGCCGGCGCCGTGGGCGATCGCGTGGCCGTCGGTGCACGGCTTCCTGACTCTGGTGACGCACCCGCACGCCGTGGCCCGGCCGCTCCGGCCGGCAGACGCGTGGGCGTTCGTCACCAACCTGCGCGAGAGTGGCTCGATGCGGTTGTTGGCGCCGACCGAGCGCCACGCGGCGGTCGTGGACGAACTGGTCGCGTCGCTCCCCGCCGAGCCGGGCGCGGCCGCCGGCCTCGAGACGGCGGCGATCCTGCGCGAGCACGGCGTCCGCGAGCTGCTCTCGGCCGATCGCGGGATGCGTCGGTTCGCGTTCCTCTCGGTGCGCGATCCGCTGCACGGCGAGCCGTGGTCGCCCGCCGCGGCGCCGCTCCGCCGCTACCGCCGGCTCACGGCGCGCTATTGACTCGTGCGGACGATCAGGACCGCGCGCGTGAGGATCGTGTTCGGGAGCTTGAGCCGCACGTAGTACACGCCCGACGGCAGATGCCGGCCCGACTGATCCAGCCCGCGCCACGGCACGTACTCGCTGGCGCCGACCGCCTCCTCGGAGTCGAACAGCGTGCGGCGCTCGCGACCCGTCACGTCGTAGACCGAGAGCGTCGCTCGCCCGGCGTCGGCGCCGACCGTGAACGTCACCGCTTCGGCGCCCCAGTCGGGCCGCATCGCGACCGTGTGTAGCGACGGCTTCGATGCCGCCGTGTCCTGCTCCACGCTCACCGGGTCCCCGAGCACCACGACACGCGTCGTGACGTTGTTGTTCTCGTCGTCCTCGGCGTAGGCGTTGAGCGGATCCACAGTGAGCCGCAACGTGTAGGTGCCGTTCGGCAGCCCGGTGATGTCGAGCCACTGGCAGTCGAGACCCGAGCCGTAGACGTCCGCCCATCCGGCGGTGAGGCCCTGGAGACCGTTGCAGAAGTGCGTAGACGGCGGTGCGTTCGGCGCCCACGGACGCGTGTCGGCCATGCAAAAGTTGATCTTGCGCCCCACCGCGACCGTGCCGGTCGCGTCGAGCAGCTCGTACTCCATGATCTGCTTGAGGTGGTGATGCTGGTGGCAGGTGTCCCAGTGGAACAGCGAGTCGCTGTCACCGTCCGGAGGCGCGACGCCGATGACGAGATCGGTGTTGCCGCGATTGACGATCGCGTTGCCGAAGCGCATGACGCGGCGCACGCCGAGCTGGGCAAGGCAGCTCTCGGCGTAGGCGCAGGGATACTGGTCGGTGTTGAGCGTCTCGTAGCGGATCGGGACGACGCCGGCGGGATCGACCCAGAGATCGACGCCGGCGTGTGCGGTGTGCGCGGCGAGGAGTGCGCCCGCGCCGATCGCGGCCGCGCAGACGGCGGCACGAATTACACGATGCATTCGGCTCCGGTTATCGGATGCCGTAGCGCTTCATCTTCGTCACGAAGGTCGTGCGAGCCATGCCGAGCGCTTTCGCCGCATCGCTGCGGCTTCCCGCGGACTGCGACAGCGCCTCGACCATGCGACGGCGCTCCGCCTGCTCCAGCTCTTCGCTGAGCGACGATGCGACGTCGGTGTCGTCGAGGTGAACCGCATCCGGAGAGATCTCGTGATCGGCGGCCGTGAGAATGACCATGCGACGGAGAACCGCGCGAAGCTGGCGGACGTTTCCCGGCCACGGGTGCGCCACCAGTCGATTGCGCGCACCAGCAGAGAGTCGGACGCGCTTGCCTTGCTCGAGGCACGCGTCATCGAAGAAGTGACCGACGAGAAGATCGATGTCCTCGCCCCGCCGGCGCAGCGGCGGGAGGACCACGACCGCATGCGCGAGCCGGTAGTAGAGGTCGGGCCGGAAGCCAGCGCCCTTCTCGAGTGATGCGCGCTCACGATTCGTCGCGGCGACCACCAGCGTGTCGACATCCAGCGTCTTGTTCGCCCCCACGCGGCGGATCTCCCCCGTTTCGAGGAAACGCAGCAAGCGCGACTGGAGCTCGATCGACATCTCGGCGATTTCGTCGAGGAACACCGTGCCGCCGTCGCAGGCTTCGAGCAACCCCGTCTTCTCGCGATTCGCGCCGGTAAACGCGCCCTGCACGTGGCCGAAGAGCTCGCTTTCGATCACCTCGCGCGGCAGCGTGGCGCAGTTGATCGGGACGAACGCCCCGGCGCGGCGCGAGAGCTTGTGGACACCGTGCGCGATCAGATCCTTGCCCGTGCCCGATTCGCCCAGAATGAGCATCGGCGAGCTCGCGCTCGCGAGTTTCGCGACGTCCTCAAGAAGATCGAGGACCATCTTGTTTCGCGTGACGAAGCCGAAGGTCTCGCGCGCCCACGCCGAACGACGATCCAACTCCGCCGAGCCGCGCGGGCGGCGACGCGGACGCTCGAGCTCGCTCGCGGCGGTCTGTGGGACTGGAGTCGGGCTCTCGGCGAACCGCGCCAGTCGTGAGCGCGCTTCGGCCAGTTTCGCCTCGGCGCCCATGCGCTCGAAGTGGTCGCGCGCGGCAAGGTAGGCTTCGCGCGCACCGGACGCGTCGGCGTACTCGGCGGCATGGGGACCGCTGATCCAGTCACCGTACGCGAGCCAGAGCTTGCCCCATTCGTAGGGCGTCTCAATGTCGTCGTAGTAGGCGAACCCCTGGTCGAACCACCGCTTCGCTTCACCCGTGCGACCGAGCGCGGCCGCGGTGAGTGCGAGCACGCGATAGGTCGCCGCTTCTTCGTAGCGATCGCCGAGCTCGCGGCAGTGCTCGAGGCCGGTCTTCGCTTCGTCGTAGGCCTCCTGGTGCCGGCCCATCAGGTAGTAGCACTCGGCGCGGCGACGACGGAGCTCCGCGACGATATCGCCCTTCGGCACGAGCGCGAGCGCCTTCGGCCACACCTCGTCGTAGTGCTTGAGGGCCTCTTCACCGTGCCCTTGCTCGAGGTGGATGTCGCCGATGAATTCGGTGGTCAGGAGCGAGGGTCGCGACTCGGCGCGCGGGATCTCCCAGCCGGGACCTGACGTGAAGAGTTTCGACGCAGACTCGAAGCCCCCGCGGTGGAGTTCAATCATTCCCTTCAAGAGAGAGCTGAACCACTCGTGAAGGGGGCTCCCAAGCTGTCTTGCCTCATCAATGCAAGCTGCAGCCATCGCTCCCGCTTCATCGAGTCTCCCTCTCTTCCATCGCAGAATCCCAATCACACGCTTCGCAACACTCACTTCCTTGCGGTTTCCATACTCCTCGAAGACTCTTGCCGACTCTGCGGCAGCTTCCTCGGCTGCGGCCCACCTACAAAACGCGCGCTCAACTCTCCCAAGATTTGCGAGGGCCACGCCCTCTATGTAGCGGTCACCGCATCGTCTGGCGGAGACGATTGCCTCAAGGGCAAAACTGCGCGCGCTCTTGAGATTCCCACCTGTTAACTCTGCTGCGGAGAGCTGGAGAGAACACAGAGCGAGAGGATAGGAATCCGGAGACCTGAGGAGCTCTTCTCGAATGCCTAGCAGTCGGTCAACCGCCTCGACCGTTCGGTTGATCTGCCAGAGACACCAAGCCTCACTTGTACGCAACTCAAACCACTCTAGAGCGAGATCATGCGGCGGAACCCTGTGCTTTCCGAGCAACACAGACGCGCTCGCCAGAGCAGGCTGATGATTGCCCTGCAGCATTAGGGCCCTGACATTTAGAAGGCCACAACGGAAGGCAAGCTCATCGGATTCGGGCATGGCGTCCAACGCCGAACAAAGCAATGAAATCGCGAGGTCGCATTCGTTCGCGTTGAGTAGTTCGCGGCAGCAAGAGATCAGCGCCTGCGTAAGGTGGCGCGGGGGTGCCTCAGGACCTTGCTGCTTCACTAGGCTCTGGAGAGCCGCCGCCCTAGCGAGGACGTCGTTCATCGGTGGGCTCGGACCATGTGCGCCGCATGAGCTCCTGAGGAAAGGCTCGTGGAGGAAACCGGGCGCAATGAGAGGATCGCTAGTTCAGGGTGAATCTGAAACAGGACTGTGAACACGAACAGTGATCGCACGACATTCCCGGGCCCCGCCCCATCAGGATCGCCAAACTCAATCGGCGGAATCCACGGGTTGCCATCGTCGATCGCAGCCGCCTGGCGCGGCAGCGCGACGACACCGACCAGCAACATCATCGCGACCAACAGCCCCGCGAAACGTCTCATCAACTTCATGTGCCTGCTCCCGCGGAGATCCGTCTCCGCACCGCTGGGCTCCGGGACCGGTCATCCGAGGGCCGAATCGAAACGACATGGCCCGGCCGCGGCAATCCTGCGATCGCCGTGGTCGGGCCGTGAACGAGTCCCTGGTTCGGTGAGGGGAAGGCGAGCATCGCGGCGCCCCGAGCCATGGAAGACAAACGCCTGCCAGCGGGCGAAAGCCTAGGCCCGGGCAGCGCTTCGGGTCAATGACTATCAGGGTTGCCGCAAACCCCGCCGCGATGTCCGGTCAGCCCGGAGCCAACCGGAGAGCTACATCAAACCGCCCCGCTACACGCTCCGCGCGAGGGCCCGCGCCTTGTCCGTCTTCTCCCACGTGAATCCCGGGCCGGTGCGGCCGAAGTGACCGTACGCCGCGGTCGCGCGGAAGATCGGCCGCCGCAGCCTCAAGTGCTTGATCAGCCCGTGCGGCGTCAGGTCGAAGTGCTTGCGCACGAGGTCTGTGAGTTTCGCGTCGCTCACCCTCCCGGTGCCCTTGCTGTCCACCATGATGCTCACCGGTTTCGGGATGCCGATCGCGTAGGCGATCTGCACCTCGGCGCGGTCGCACAGCCCGCTCGCGACCAGGTTCTTCGCCACGTAACGCGCGCCGTAGCTGGCCGAGCGGTCCACCTTGCTCGGATCCTTGCCCGAGAGCGCACCGCCGCCGTGGCTGCCCACGCCGCCATACGTGTCCACGATGATCTTGCGCCCGGTCAGGCCGGTGTCGGCCATGGGCCCGCCCTTCACGAACGATCCGGTCGGATTCACGTACACCTTGATCGGTTGCGTGCGGTCGATCAACCGCCGCGGGATCACCGGTTTCACCACGTGCTCGATGATGTCGCGCGTGATGGTCTTGTGCGAAATGTCCGCCGCGTGCTGGCTCGAGACGACCACGGTGTCCACGCGCACCGGGCGCCAGCGCTCGTACTCGACCGTCACCTGCGACTTGCCGTCGGGACGCAGATACGGCACGAGCCCGCTCCGCCGCGCGTGCGCGAGCCGGCGCGTCAGCGCATGCGCGAGCGTGATCGGCAGCGGCATCAGCTCGCGCGTCTCGCGGCAGGCGAAGCCGAACATCAGGCCCTGATCGCCCGCTCCGCCCTTGTCCACGCCCATCGCGATGTCGGGCGACTGGTCGTCGATGGTCGTCACGACGGCGCAGGTGTGGCTGTCGAATCCATACTCGGCGCTGTCGTAGCCGATGTCGCCGATCACGCGGCGCACGAGCGACGGGATCTCGACGTAGCCGCGGCTCGAGATCTCGCCCGCGACGACGGCGAGCCCGGTCGTGACCAGCACCTCGCAGGCGACGCGGCTCTTGGGGTCCTGGGCGATCAGCGCATCGAGCACCGCGTCCGAGATCTGATCGGCGATCTTGTCGGGATGACCTTCGGTGACGGACTCCGAGGTGAAGAGATGACGATCAGCCATTTACGTGATCTCCAGTTCGCTCGAATCGCCGACGTTCAGGCGCTTGAACGCGCCGCGCACGACGGCGTTGTCGCCCACGACCGAGCGTTCGATGAGGATGTCTTCGATGGTGGCGTTGAGGTTGACGATCGAATCCCTGACGACAGCGTTCTTGAGTTTGGCGCCCGCGGCGATCGAGACGTACGGGCCGATGATGCAGTTCTCGACCTCGGCGTTCGCGGCGATCGACACGGGCGCATGGATCACCGAGCCCGCGATCGTGCGCGCGCCGGCCTTCTTGCCGAGCAGCACGCGATTGGTCTCGAGCAGCGTCTCGGTCTTGCCGCAGTCGTACCAGCCCTCGACCGGGAACGTGGTGAGCTCGATCCCCTGCTGCACCATCAGCTCCATCGCGTCGGTGAGCTGGAACTCGCCCTTGGTGCGGATGTCCTTGCGCTGGATCTCGTCCAGCGCCGCGAACAGCGGCCGCGCGGTGGTGAAGTAGTAGATGCCGGTGATCGCAAGGTTCGATGCGGGCCGCTCGGGCTTCTCGACCAGCAGCGTGACGCGGCCGTCGCGCGTCTCGACGATGCCGAAGCGGCGCGGGTCCTCGACGGCCTTGACGCCGATCGCGTTCTTGCTGCCGCCCAGGACGCCGCGCAGGTCGGCCTCGAAGATCGTGTCGCCGAGGATGATCAGCACCGGCCGGTCGTCCACGTAGGGCGCGGCGAGCGAGACGGCGTGGCCGAGCCCGAGCCGCTCGGGCTGATCCACGAAGTGCGTCTTGAGCCGGGGATAGTTGCGGGTCACGTACTCGCGCACGAGATCGCCCATGTAGCCGACGATCAGCACCGCCTCGCGGATGCCGAGGTCGGGCAGGTCGTCGAGGATGTGGGCGATGATCGGCTTGCCGGCGACGTGCAGCAGCACCTTGGGCAGCGTGTGCGTGTGCGGGCGGAGCCGCGTGCCGACGCCGGCCACCGGAATGATCGCGATCGGTTCACCCGCCACGCTTCGCCCCCGCCTCCGCGCCCGGCGCCTTTGCCGCCTCGGCCAGACGCCGCTTGAACTCGTCGATGCTCGCGATCGGCGTCGGGTCCACGCCGCGCGCGAGCGCGAGATACAGGCTCACGTAGTCGCCGAACTGGACCAGCGAGGCGAGCCGCGCGAGCCGTCCGCCGCCGCTGGACTCCACCGAGTGCACGGCCGCACCCTGGCGCGCCGCGTACTCTCCGGTGAGGGTGAGCCGTGTGCGCGTCGCCGCGGAATCCTCCGCGTCGCGCAGCAGCACCACCGCCGCCGTCCCCGACGTGCCGCCCGACCGCTCCCAACCGACGATCTCGTTGTGGTTGAGCTCGGGCACAAACGCCGAATGAGCGGGCATCTTAGCATTCTCGTTGAGCTGCTGTCGCAGCCGCGTCGCGACCGGGCCGGTCCGCTCCGAGCCGGCGTAGATGGTGACGGAGCGCCCCACCAGCGCCTCGGCGAGCTGCTTCGCGGGATTCGATCCGGCGGGCCGCTCGGGCGCGAGCGTCGCGTTGCGCGCGCGCAGCAGCGCCGCGGCCTCGCGCCACGCGGGCGCGGGATCGTCCACCCAGCCCAGGGCATGGAGCAGCGCCGTGAGCGGCGCCCACGCCGAGAACAGCGCCGCGCGCGGCGGCGAGCCGCCGGGAATCCGCATGCACGGCACGGCGTCGCGCTCGCACCAGCTCGCCAGCGTTCCGCCCGACGTGATCGCGGCGCGCGCCGCGCCCGCTCCGCCTGCCGCCCGATAGAGCGAGAGCGTCTCTTCGGTCTCGCCCGAGTATGAGCAGAGGAGCGCGAGTGCCCCTTCGTTCACGAACGCCGGCCAGTGGTAATCGCGCACCGTGATCAGCGGATGCGCCAGCCGGTCGTGATAGAGCCCGGCCGTCAGGTCGGCGGCGATCGCCGAGCCGCCGAGCCCGCCGACCGCGAGCAGCGACGGCTCGCGCGCCGGCAGCCGCCACGGCGCCGCCGCCAGACGTTCGAGCGCCGCTTCGATCTGCTCGGGCTGGCCGGCGATCCGCGCCGCCATCCCTCCCGAGTCGCGCGTGCCGTACGGCGGCTCGAGCGCGTTCACGATCCGCTCCCGTCGCCGACCAGGAACTCGGGCAGCAGCGGATCGAGCTCGCGGTGGAGCAGCGCGCGCACGGCTTCGGCGCATTCGCACGCGAGCGCCTCGTTCGCGATCGCGATCGCCGTGCTCGCCGGGACGCTGCGGATCGCGGCCTTGACGCGCGGCAGGTCGAAGCACGAGACGGAGAGCTCGTCCACGCCGAGGCCGACGAGCAGCACGGCGTGCCGCGCGTCGCCCGCCATCTCACCGCACACGCCGACCCAGCGGCCGGCCGCGTGCCCGGCCTCCACCGTGTGGCGCAGGCTGCGCAGCACCGCGGGCCCGAGCGGCTCGTAGAGATACGCGAGGCGCTCGTTGTCGCGGTCCATCGCCAGCGTGTACTGGATCAGATCGTTGCTGCCGATCGAGAGGAACTTCGATTCGCGCGCGAGCAGGTCGGCCACCCACACGGCGCTCGGCGTCTCGATCATGATGCCGATCTCGAGGTCACGGTCGAACGGCTGGTTCTCGCGCGCGAGATCGTCGGCGACCTGCCGGCACATCGCGAGTGCGGCGCGCAGCTCCTCGACGCTCGACACCATGGGGAACATCATGCGCGCCTTGCCGTGGGCGCTGGCGCGGTAGATGGCCCGGATCTGCGTCCGGAACACCTCGGGGTGCGAGAGCGCGAAGCGGATGCCGCGGTAGCCGAGGAACGGATTGGTCTCGTGCGTCGTGCCGAGGTACGACGCCACCTTGTCGCCGCCGAGATCCATCGTGCGGAAGATCACCGGGCGCGGCGCGAGCCGCTCCGCCACCATGCGGTAAGCGCGCACCTGCTCTTCCTCGCTCGGCAGCTCGGCGCGATCGAGGTAGAAGAACTCGGTGCGGAAGAGCCCGACGCCGTCGGCGCCGGCCGCGACCGCCGACTCGACCTCCTGCGGCAGCTCGATGTTCGCGGCGAGCTCGACCTTCTTGCCGTCGGGCGTCACCGCCGGCTGCTCGATCAGCGCGCGCAGGTCGAGGGTGCCCTTCTCGATCCGCGAGCGGCGCTTGCGATAGCGTGAGGCGGTCTCGGCCTCGGGCTCGAGCTCGACGTGGCCGAGGAAGCCGTCGACGATGCCCAGCATGCCGGCCGTCGCGGCCTGCAGGATGCCCCGCACCGCGACCACCGCCGGGATGCCGCGGCCGCGCGCGACGATCGCCCCGTGCGACGTGCGCCCGCCGACCTCGGTCACCATGCCGAGCACGCGCTCGCGGTCGAGCAGCGCCACGTCGCTCGGCCCCAGCTCGTGGGCGATCAGGATCGACGGCTGGGTCAGTGTCGTCAGGCCGCGGCGCGAGTCGCCCATCAGATGCCGCAGCACGCGGCGCTCGACGTCCATCACATCGGCGCGCCGCTCGCGCAGGTACTCGTCCTCGACGCGCTCGAGCCGCGCGGCGACCGCGGCCATGTAGTCGCGGAACGCGATGCCGGCGTTGCGCCGGTTGCGAATCTCGCCCTCGACCACCCGGTGCAGATCGGGATCGTCGAGCATCATCATCTGGGCGTCGTAGATCGCGGCCTCGTGCTCGCCGAGCTCGGCGGCGATGCCGTTGCGGATCTGCGCGAGGTCGCGCCGCGACGCGTCGATCGCGCCGGCGAAGAACGCGATCTCGGCGTCCACGCGGTCGGGCGCGATCGGGAACTCGCGCACCTTGTACTCCTCGGCGACCACGACGAACACCGGGCCGACACCGATTCCGGGCGACGCGGGAATGCCGGTGTACTTCAGGGGTGCGCGGTGGGCGACGCTCACGGCTCGCCTCCGAACTTGCCGGCCACGAGCTCGTCGAGCGCCTGGAGCGCCGCCCGCTCGTCCTCGCCGTCCGCCTTCACCGTGATCGTCGCCCCCTCCTCGGCCGCGAGCATCATCACGCCCATGATGCTCTTGCCGTTCACCTCGAGATCGTCGCGGCTCACCATGACGTGTGACTTGTAGCGTGCGGCGGTCTTGACGAACAGCGCGCAGGCGCGTGCATGGAGCCCGAGCTGATTGCGAATCACCATCTGCGCCTCGACCAAATCGTCGCTCCGGCCCTTGTCTAGCGCTGCCCCGCGCGACCCGTGATCGCGCTCATCGGAACCACACGGCGGCGATGCACAGCGCGCCCGCGCCGATCGCCCATTGCGTCGGCGACGGCCGCGGCCGCTGCGCCGTGACCAGGCCGACCGTGAGCCCCGCGGCGAGCGTCGCCTGGAACGTCACGGTCTGCGGATCGCCGCCCGGCACGAGCAGTGCCGCGACGACGACGCCGACCAGCGCCGCGCCGAGCTGCGCGATCAGGCGGCTCAAGCCCTCGAGCCGTCCGCGCAGTCCCGAGCCGAGCACCGCCGGCCCTTCGGCGTAGCCCCAGCCGACGCCGCGCAGACGCAGCGTCATGTGCACGAGGTTGTACGTGAGCCAGAGCGCGACCGCGCCGATCCACGAACCGCCGAGCGCCAGCAGCACGCCGAGACAGGCGACGAACGGACGCAGCGTGAACCAGAAGAGCTGATCGCCGACCGCGGCGAGCGCCGAGCCGAGCACGGCCTGCACGCGCGCGATCGCGTCGTCGGGCGCGGGCGGCGCGGCCGCGGTCGCGACCCGCTCCTCTTCGAGCCGCGCGACGGCGCCGAGCGCGACGGAGGCCAGCGTCGGCTGGGTGTTGAAGTACGCGGTGTGCTCGGCGAGCCGGCGGCAGCGCTCCTCGCGATCGGGATAGAGCCGTTCGATCACCGGCGCGATGCAGAACGCCCAGCCGAGCCCCTGCTGGCGCTCGTAGTTCCACGTCGCCTGGAGGAACGGCGTCCGCCACGCCACACGCCACAGATCGCCGCCGGTGAGCCGCGCCATGTCAGGGAGTCCCTACGATGAGCACCAGCCAGGCGGCGATCAGCGCCGCGCCGAATACCGCGACCCGCGACAGCCGCCGCTGGACGAACGCGTGCAGCGCCTGCGCGAGACCGATCCCGAGCCACAGCGGCTGCGCCAGCCGCCACGCGTGCCCGAGCTTGAGCGATTCGGCGCCGACGAATGCGTTGAGGCCCCAGACGGCGGCCCCGAGACACGCGGCGCAATAAGCTACACCGACCGCGAACGCCAGAACAATGGCGGCACGGTGCGCCGATACCAGCGCCGCGCCGTCGCCGCTGCGGAGCCGCTCCTCGCACCAGCGGGCGAGGCTCTCGTTGCGGCGCCGCTGCCACTTGAGCGGCACGACGCCGATCGTGGCGCACAGGAGTCCGACCATGACGCCGGTCAGCGCGCACGCGTCCTGCGTGAACGCGAACGGCCGCCCGGCCGCGAGCGCCACCGCCGTGCCGACGCCGACGACGCCGCCGACCGCGTAGTCCTCCGCCGTGCGCGAGCCGATCGGCGCCGTGGTCGCGGCGAGCACCTGCAGCACGACGGCGGTTTCGAGCGCCGTGCGCCAGTCGCCCCACACCACGGCGAGCAGCGTGCCGGTGACGAGCGGCTGCGAGAGCATCGTCTGCGCGATCGGCGTCGCGTCGAGTGCCGCGATGCCGCCGAGGATCAGCGTGAGCAGGAAGCGCTCGATCACGACGCGGCGCCGCGATCCAAGTCGGTCACGCGGCGCTCCAGCGCGGCGGGCGCGAGCCGGAAGCGCACGCGCCACGGCTTCGCCGGCTCGAGCGCGACGGCGAACGCATAGCGCGCCTCGATCCCCTGGAACACGCGCTCCGCTCCCGCTTCGGAGAGCGACACGGTCTCGATCGGCGCGCGCGTCAGGGTCGCGGGGCGATCGATCGTGATGTCGAGCCTGCGCCCGGCCCAGCGGTCCACGTACGCCGAGCGCGTCACCTGCGCGTGCGTCGCCGTCGCGGCCCAGTGCGGCGGCTCGGCCGGCGCGCCCTCGACCTCGACGAAGCGATCGTCGGCCTGCGGCACGTGGAGGCCGAGATTGATCTCGACCGTGAGCTCGCCCCGCCGCGCCCGCGACGACGTGAGCGCGTACTCGATGTCGAGCGCCGCGTCGCCTGCCCCGCCCGGCGCGTAGCGCTTGGCGAGCGCGGGCGCGTCGCCCTCGGGCGCCGCGAGTACCACGGCCGCGCCGTCCACGGTTGCGGCGAATCGCGTCTCGGCCCACGCGTGATGCGCATCGCCTTCGCGCCACGCGTCCACGAACGCGTCGCGCCCGTGCGGGTCGTGGCGCTCGGCGAGCTCGGCGAGCCCCGGCTCCTTGACCCGCACCGCCTCGTGGATGCTTTTCCCCTCGGCGCCCGACGTGCCCGCGTCGCGCAGCCGCCCGTGATACGCCTCGGGCCGTCGCGCCAGCGTGTCGCCGTAGTTCCAGAGCGTCGCGCGATCGTCGAAGGCCCAGAGCCGTGCGCCGCGCTCCGAGATCCACGCCGCCCAGCGCGGCGTCTCGAGCAGCGCGTCGCCGGCGCCGTCCATGTCGAAGTCGCCGCGCTCGACCGCCGGCTTCTTCGCCGCGAGGTACGTCTCCGCCGCGATCAGCTCGCGATAGAGCGCCGCGCGCAGGTGCGGCAGGTAGAGCCCGCCGAACACGCCGTGCCAGTAGGGACAGTTGCACTGCGCGCGCCACAGCCGCGTACGCGCCTCGCGCCACGCGCGGTCGTCCTCGGCGGCGGCGCCGCGCTCCAAATCGGTATCGGGGCGCTCCCACAGCTTGCGCGAGGCGATCAGCATGCGCTTGTGGAGCCGATTGGCCTCGGGGTACCGCGCCTGGAAGTTGCGCCACAGCCCGCCGCGCAGCAGATCGCGCGCGCCTTCGCCGAACTCGGGTTCGAGCCGCGCCGCCGCGCGCGCGTGGCGTTCCTGCGCCGCCGGCGGCAGCGCCCACTCCTCCATCTCGTGGTACGACGCGGTCGGCAGGTAGACGAGCCCGCGCGAGGGGTGATGCGCGATCGCCTCGGCCGGCGTGCGCAGCTCGATCCACGGGTTCGCCTCGAGCGCGTCGGCGAAGCGGTCGAGCCAGCGCTTCTCGTAGCAGAGCGCATGGGTGCCCGGCCAGACGCCGAACTTCTCGCCGTCGTCGCCGAGCACGGCGATGCGGCCCTCGCCGCCGTCCGCGACGCGGCGCAACACCGCGATCACGTCGTCGGGCTCGCCGAACGGGATCAGGTAGCGCAGCTCGCGATGGATCGGCAGCACCGTGATGCTGCGGCACTGATCCTCGGTGATGAAGTGCCCCCACAGCGCGTCGCGCTCGAGACCGGCGGCGATGAAATGGGCGTCGTCCACCGCCGTGCACGCGACCCCGGCGGCGGCGAGGCTCGAGGCGAGCCCCGGCTCCCACACGCGCTCCGCGAGCCAGAGGCCCGACGGCCGGCGCCCCATCTCGAGCTCGAGCCAGTCGGCCATCGCCCGGATCTGTCCTCGGCGGTCCACTTCGGGGATCGCGGGCAGGATCGGCTCGAAGAACCCGCCGCCCCAGAGCTCGACCTGTCCGCGATCGACGAGCGCCCGCAACGCGCGCAGGTACTCGGGGTGATGGAGCGCGATCCACTGCAGCAGCGGACCCGAGTGGTGCATCGCGAGCCGCAGCGCCGGCCGGCGCTCGAGGAACGCGAGGAACGGCGCGTACGCGTCGGCGAACGCCTGCTGAAAGACGCCGTCGAAGTTGCCGACCGGCTGATGGTCGTGCACGACGAGCGTCAGCGTGACGGGGCGTGTCATGGAGCGCTGCGTCCCGATCGGCGTTCGTTCACGCCCGCGCGCTCGCGGGGTCGAGGGCGGCGAGCGGCGTCGCACGCGCCTGTGGCACGTCCTGCACGTCGAGCGCGATGCCGCGCGCGATCAGCGCGCGCGCCGCGGCGCGGTCGGCATCGTCGAGATAGACGTACTCGTTGACCTTGGCCTTGCCCGGCGCGTAGTGCAGGCCGCCGAGGTTGAACGCCGCGATCGCGGCACCCGCCTCGACCAGCGCCCGCGCACTCTCGAGGTTGCGCACGATGAGGAACGCGGCGCCCGGCGCGGCCGCTTCGCCGGCGTGCACCGCGGCCATCTCGGCGACGGTGACCACGCGCACGTCGACCTCGGGTGCGGCGGTCGCCAGCAGATCGCGCTCCCACGCGTTGGCCGCGGCCGCGTCGTCCGCGACCCAGATGCGCTTCGGCCGCAGATGCCGACCCCACGCCACGACGACCTGGCCATGGATGAGGCGATCGTCCACCCGCGCGAGCACCCAGCTCACGCGGGCTGGCCGTGGTGCAGTCGAATGCTGTCGCGGCCCTTGCGGATGAGTCGCTCGGCGAGCGCCAGCGGTCCGTAGGCGTCGCGGTTGTGCAGGTAGTCGAGCAGCACCGGCAGGTTGATGCCGGTGACGACCACGACGTCGCCGTGGCCGCGCGCCGCGGCGACGCCGCAGATGTGGCACGAGCCGCCCCAGAAGTCGGTGAGCACGAGCCCGCCGTTGGTCCAGTCGGCGACGCGCCGCCCGATCGCCTGCTCGAGGTCCTCGCGCGAGAGACCCTCGTTCGAGAGCACGTCGAGCCCTTCGACCGGGCCATAGACCTTCTCGGCGGCGCGCAGCAGCGCGCTCGCCAGATCGGAGTGCATCACGAGCATCGCGGGCGTGCCCGACGTCATTCCGTGTCCTCGCGCACCCAGGCGCGCGCGGCGCTCTTGCGCTTCATCAGCTCGATCAGGTGCTGGTTGAGCCGTTCGGCCGGCGAGTAGCCGCCGTAGACCTTGACGAGATAGTTGAGCGCGATCACCTCGCCGATCACCGTGATGTTCTTCCCGGGCGTGATCGGCACCTGCACCATCGGGATCTCGACGCCGAGGATCGACGATTTGTGCTCGTCGAGGCCGACGCGCTCGTAGTCTTCGGACGCCGACCATTCGGCCAGGTTGACCTCGACCTCGACGCGCTTCTGCAGCCGGATCGAGCGGATGCCGAAGATCGACTGCACGTCGATGATCCCGAGGCCGCGGATCTCCATGTGGTGGCGGAGGAGCTGATTTCCGGTGCCGATGAGCACGTCGCCGTGGCGCCGGGTGATCGTCACCACGTCGTCGGCGACCAGCCGGTGGCCGCGCTCGACCAGGTCGAGCGCGGTCTCGGACTTGCCGATCGCGCTGCTGCCGGTGAACAGCAGCCCGGTGCCGTAGACGTCGACCAGCGAGCCGTGCACGGTGGTCTGCGGCGCGAACATGTGGTCGAGGTACGACGTGAGCAAGTGGATGAACGGCGTCGTACTCTGCGTCGTGCGCAGCACCGGCACCTGGCGCTCGTTGGCGCGCTCGATCAGCACCTTCGGCACCTCGAGCCCCTTGCACACGACGATCAGCGGCATCGAGAACTGGAACAGCCGGTCGACCGCGTCGCGCACCTGCTCGGGCGAGAGCGTCGCGAGGTACGTGAGCTCCGTCTGCGCGAGGATCTGGATGCGCTCGGGCAGGAAGTTCTCGACGAAGCCCATGAGCGCCATGCCGGGACGATGGATGTCGCTCACGGTGATCTCGCGGCTCGAGGCGAGCGACTCGGTGAGCGATTCGAGCTGAAGTTCCTGGCGCTGGTCCTCGAACAGGCGGGCGACCGACAGGGTCTGCACGCGCTACTCCTCGTCCGTGAAGCGGTCGGCCCCGTCCGACGGCTCGTCGGGGGCCTCGGCGCTGCCGCCGGCGTCGGCGTCGGCGTCGGCGTCGGCCTCCCCGTTCGCCTCGGCGCCATTCAGGGCCCGCAGCCCCCCGGCGTGCCGGCGCTCGACGCGCCGCTCCTTGGCGCGCAGGATCTGATGCTCGAGCCGCTCGGCGGCGAGATCGATTGCGGCGCGCGGATCGCCGGCCTCTTCGCGGCTGAACACCTCGCCGAGGTGGCGGATCTTGAGCGTGACCTCGGCCGAATGGCGATACTTCTCGGCCGCGAACACGACGTGCGCTTCCATCAGGTCGTCGGGATGCCGCAGGTAGTGGGTGAGCCGTTCGAGGCGCTGCTGCGTGTGGGTCCGGACTTCAGGATCGAGTTCGCAGTGACGGGCGGTGGTGTGGACGTTCATGCCTACCTCGTCGAGATGCGCCCGCCGGGTCTGCGACCCCCCGGGGCGCTCCGGTGGCTGATCAGGCCACCCGCCGGCGGAACCGCGCCGGCAGGATGCTCAACTGTTCGCGGTATTTCGCGACCGTCCGGCGCGCGATCAGCAGACCCTTTTCGTGCAGCAGGTCCGCGATGCGCTGGTCGGACAGCGGCTCCTTCTTGTCCTCCTCTTCGATCAGGGTCTTGATGATGTCCTTCGCCGTGCGCGCCGAGACATCCTCCCCGTCCTGCGTCTCGAGCCCGGACGAGAAGAAGAACTTGAGCTCGAACACGCCGCGCGGGGTCTGCACGTACTTGCCGCTGCACACGCGGCTCACGGTGGACTCGTGCATGTCGATCTGCCGCGCCACCTGCTGCAGCGTCAGCGGCCGCAGGAACGCGATGCCTCTGTCGAAGAACTCGCGCTGCTCGCGGATGATGCAGTTCATCACCTTGATCATCGTGCGGCGGCGCTGCTCGATCGTCTGGATCAGCCAGCGCGCCGAGTTCAGCTTGCCCTGAATGTACTCCCGCGTCTTGCCCTCGCTGCCCTTGAGCTCGGACTTCTTCTTGTCCTTGAGCACGCTCTCGTAGGCCGAGGAGATGCGGAGCCGCGGCACGTTGCGGTCGTTGAGCAGCACCACGTACTCCTCGTCCACGCGCTCGACGAGCAGATCCGGCACGACGTACTTGGGATCCTCGGCCGAGACCTGGAGGCCGGGGCGCGGGTTGAGCGTCGCGACCACGTCGGCCGCCTCCTGCACCTCCTCGACCGAGCACTTGAGCTGACGCGCGATCTCGGGGAAGCGGCGGTTGACGAGATTGTCGAACTGGTCGTGGATCACCCGCCACGGGCGCGAATCCTTCTCGCCGCGCGCGTCGAGCTGGATCAGCAGGCACTCGCGCAGGTCGCGCGCGCCGACGCCGATCGGCTCGAGCGCCTGGATCAGCCGCAGCGCGCGCTCGCACTCGTCCAGCGGGCGCTCGGTCGCCTGCGCCACCTCGACGAGCGGCGTCACCATGTAGCCGCGATCGTCGAGCGAGCCGACCAGGAACTCGCACAGCCGCATCGTCGGCGCCGGAATGTCGAGGAAGTGGAGCTGCTCGAGCAGGCTCTCGGCGAGCGTCGTGCGCGTCACCGGCACCTTCTCGAGGAACTCGATGCTGGTCTCGCTCTGCGGCACGTAGGCGCGGTCGAGCATGCCGTCCTGCATGTACTCGGACCAGTCGATCGGATCCTCCTCGGGTTTTTCCTCGGCCTCCTCGTTCGCGGTCTCCTCGGGCGAGTCCTCCTTGGCGATGTCCTCGCTCTCGGTGAGCTCGTCCACCTCCTCGAGCAGCGGGTTCTGCATGATCTCCTGCTTGAGGATCTGTTGCAGCTCGAGGGTCGGGACCTGAAGCAGCTTCAATGCCTGCTGCAGGCGCTGCGTCATGATCAGCGCCGGCCTCTGGCTCAAGTTCAGCGAGTGCTTCATCTCCATCGCGATGGACTCCCGGTCACAGACGGAACCGTTCGCCGAGGTAGATCTCGCGCGCACGGGCGTCGTTGGCCAGATCTTCGGCCGAGCCCTGCAGCAGGATGCGTCCCTCGTACATGATGTACGCGCGGTCGGTGATGCTCAAGGTCTCCCGCACGTTGTGGTCGGTGATGAGCACGCCCAGCCCGCGCTCGCGCAGGCGGCGCACGATGTCCTGGATCTCGGCGACGGCGATCGGATCGATGCCGACGAACGGCTCGTCGAGCAGCATGAACGACGGCTGGCGCACGAGCGCGCGCGTGATCTCGACGCGGCGGCGCTCGCCGCCCGAGAGCGTGTGTGCCTGACGGTCGGCGAGGTGCGTGAGGTTGAGATCCTCGAGCAGCGTCTTCAGGCGCGCCTCGCGCTCGTCGCGCGAGAGGGCCATGGTCTCGAGCACGGCCATCAGGTTCTCGCGCACCGTGAGCCGGCGGAAGATGCTCGGCTCCTGCGCCAGATAGCCGATGCCCATGCGCGCGCGCCGGTACACGGGTTCGTGCGTGATCTCGTCGTCGCCGAGGAAGATGCGGCCGCGGTTGGGCGAGAGCAGGCCGACGATCATGTAGAACGACGTCGTCTTGCCGGCGCCGTTCGGGCCGAGCAGTCCGACCACCTCGCCGCGCCGCACCTGGATCGTGACGTCGTTCACCACGCGCCACTTGCCGTAGTAGCGCTCGAGCCCCTCGGCGACGAGCCCGTCGCCGCGCGCGATCGGCGCGGGGGCGTCGGCGACGATCGCCGGCGCTTCGGAGGGGCTCACTTGCCGCCCTTGCCGGGCGTGAGCGTCCCGCCCGAGCGCGTGTGCACCGTCGCGCGCACCTGGTGCTTGAACTGGAAGTTCTTGAGGTCGGGATCGCTCTCGAAGCCGTAGCCGGTCAGCACGTCGCCGGCGCGGTCCACGCGCACGAACGCGTCGGTGACGATGCGCTGCTGCTTGTTGAGGAAGTGGAGCAGCTCGGTGGTCATCCGCGTCCCTTCGGTGGCCTGGATCGCGACGTGCCCGTGCGCCGTCATGTCGTGCGTCAGGTCGTTCATCTCGCCCGTGTCGGCCGAGAGCGTCGAGCTCCGCTTGCCCTTCTCGTCGTAGAAGTCGATGCGCACGCCGCGCGCGATGACCGTGTTGCGCGCGCGATAGGTCGCGGCCGAGCGCGCGTACATCTTCCACTGCACCAGACCCTGATCGGTCTCGGTGGCGACGAAGTCGCTGACCTCCTGATCGGGAAGAACGCCGGTGTCGGGGCTCTGGCTGACCTGCGGCGTGCCGCCACATCCGATGTGCCCCAGCGCGGCCAGCATGGCGATCAGCGTGGGGAGAGACGCGAGTCGGCGCATGGGAACGATTCCGCCTGGGCGAATGGGCCCGTGTGTGATGCTCGATGGCCACGCTAGCAAACGACCCGGGGTGCCGCAAGCAGGACATGTGCCAGCAAGTCCTGCGGCTGTTATCGGAACGACGGGGCGTTGACTTGACGAGAGTTGTGGCGGCGCGTCGGCGATTCGGCGACGGCGAACGGCGCGCGAGCGGCGGCGGGATCAGCCCCCGGCGCGGAGGCAGTCGTGGAGGTGGAGCACGCCGATCGGCCGGCGTTGCTCGTCGATCACGATCAGCGCCGTGATCGGCCCGGGCGCGTGCGATTCCATCATGCGCACGGCGGTCGCGACCAGCGCGTCGCGGTCCACGGTGGTCGGCGTGCGCGACATGACCGAGGCCGCGGTGAGCCGCCACGGATCGTGGTGCTTCATCAGGATGCGCTTGAAGTCGCCGTCGGTCACGACGCCGGCGAGCCGGCCCTTGCCGTCCACGACCGCCGTGATGCCCAGCCGCCGCGCCATGATCTCGAGCATGATCTCGCGCAGCGGAGCGGTTTGGCGGACGCGCGGCACGCTCTCGCCGGCGTGCATCAGCTCGCCGACGCGGCGCGAGGCGACGCCGCCGATCACGCCGCCCGGGTGCAGGAAGCGGAAGTCCTCGGCGCGGAACCCGCGGCGCTCGAGCAGCGCGATCGCGAGGCAGTCACCCATCACCTGCGCCACGGTCGTGCTCGTCGTCGGCGTCAGCTCCATCGGGCACGCCTCGCGCACCGGGCCGGTCATGAGCGTCACCCGGCTGCGCTCGGCGAGCGCCGAGCGGGGCGTCGCGATGATGCTCACCAGCGGGATCGCGTGGCGCTCGAGGTACTGGATGAGCGCGATCAGCTCCTCGCTCCCGCCGCTCTTCGAGATGAAGAGCGCCGCGTCGCCGGGCGTGAACAGACCGGCGTCGCCGTGGAGCGCGTCGGTCGGGTGCAGGAACACGGCGGGCGTGCCTGTGCTGGTCAGCGTCGCCGCGAGCTTGTGCGCGATCAGCCCCGACTTGCCGACGCCCGAGACGATGACCTTGCCGCGCGCGGAGGCAAGGACGTCCACCGCCTCCACGAACTCGGCGCCGAGGCGCTTCTCGAGTGCCGCGACCGCCGCGGCCTCGGTGCGCACGACCTGCTTCGCGAGCGCGAGGAGATCGGCGGGCCGGGCCGAGGCGCGTGATCGGGACGGCGCGCGCGCTTTCGCCATCACACCGCCTGATAGCGCTCGAGCACGCGCACCCAGGTTCCGTTGTGCCGCAGCACCATCTCGACCACCTCGCGCACCGCGCCGCGGCCGCCGGCGGCGGCGGTCACCGTCGTCGCGACCTGCTTCACCTCGCGCACCGCGTCGCCGACCGCGATCGGCCAGCCGACGCGCTTGAGCATCGGCACGTCGGGCAGATCGTCGCCCACCATCGCGCACTCGCGCCAGCCGACACGCTCGCGCGCCAGCACGCGCTCGGCGACCGCGACCTTGTCCTTGAGGCCCCCGTAGTACTCGAGGCTCAAGTCCGCCATGCGCAGGCGCACCGCCTCGGAGTCGCGGCCCGAGAGCACCACCGGCAGCACGTCGAGGCCGCGCGCCCATTCGAGCGAAAGCCCGTCGCGGATCGAGAAGCGGCGCGAGTCGCCGTCGCGATCGAAGCCGATCGCGCCGTCGGTGAGCGTCCCGTCCACGTCGAGGAACAGGATGCGGACCGGGCCCGCGATCGGCGCGCGGCGCGCGGCGCCCGCGTTCGCGGAGCGGGAGGCGCGCGGCTTCACGACCGCCCGCCGCCGCCGCGCGGGCGGGCGGCTAGGCATGTGCCCGCTCGCTCACGGCGTCGCGCACGCGGCGCGCCTCGTCGAGGAACGCCTCCGTCTGCGCGAGCGGCAGCTGCGTGCCGGCGTCGGATTTCGCGTGCGCGGGGTCGGGATGCGTCTCGAAGAACAGGCCGTCCACGCCGCACGCGACCGCGGCGCGCATGAGCGGGAACGCGAAGCGCCGATCGCCGCCGGTCTCGGGCCCGCCCGGCTTCTGCAGCACGTGCGTCGCGTCGTAGACGACCGGCCAGCCGAGCTCGCGCATCGCGACCAGCGCGCGCATGTCCACGACCAGATCGTGGTAGCCGAACGTCGTGCCCCGCTCGGTGAGCAGCACGCGCTCGCAGCCGGCGGCGGTGAGCTTCTCGGCCGCGTACGCCATGTCCTCGGGGGCGAGGAACTGCCCCTTCTTCACGTTGACCGCGCGGCCGGTGCGCGCCGCGGCCTCGAGCAGCGCCGTCTGGCGCGAGAGGAACGCCGGGATCTGGAGCACGTCGGCAACCTCGGCGGCGGCGGCGACCTCATCCACCTCGTGGACGTCGGTGAGCACCGGGACCTGGACCTCGCGCCGGACGCGCGCGAGCGCCGCGAGCGCCTCGCCGACCGGCAGGCCGGCGAACGCGCGGCCGCTCGAGCGGTTCGCCTTGCGGTACGACGCCTTGAAGACGAACGGCAGGTCGCGCGCGGCGCACGCGCCCTTCAAGTGTGACGCGATCTCGAGCGCCATCGCGGCGCTTTCGATCACGCACGGCCCGGCGATCACCAGCAGCCGCGGCCCGCCGACTTCGGCGGCCGCCACGTTGACCGCTTGGAGCGCGGCGCCGATCGCGAAGCGCTTCATGCCTCGCGCGGAACGCGCAGCGCGGTGTCGGCGGCGACCGCGCCCTCGCCGCTCGCGGCGGCCGGCGCGTAGTCGTCGTGCCCGAGACGCGCGCGGCGGCGCTCGAGCGTCGCGCGCACGAAGTCCTTGAACAGCGGATGCGGCGCGTGCGGCCGCGACTTGAGCTCGGGATGGAACTGGACGGCGAGGAACCAGGGATGGTCCGGCAGCTCGATGATCTCGACCAGCTCGCGCCCGACGCACTTGCCCGAGAGCACGAGCCCGCGCGACTGGAGCTGCGCGGCGAAGCGGTTGTTGAACTCGTAGCGGTGGCGGTGGCGCTCCTCGACCTCGAGCTTGCCGTAGGCGCGCGCGGCCAGGCTGCCTTCCTTGAGCGCGCAGCGGTACGAGCCGAGTCGCATCGTGCCGCCCTTCTCGATCATGTCCGCCTGCTCGCTCATCAGGTCGATCACCTTGTGCGGCGTGGCGGGATTGAACTCGCTCGAGTTGGCGTGGGCCCACCCGGCGACGTGGCGCGCGAACTCGATCGTCGCGACCTGCATGCCGAGGCAAAGCCCGAGGTACGGGATGTTGCGCTCGCGCGCGAACCGCGCCGCCGTGATCTTGCCCTCGATGCCGCGCTCGCCGAACCCGCCCGGCACGACGATGCCGTCGAGGTCGTTGAGCAGGCCGGCGACCGGCTTCTGCTCCAGCTCCTCGCCCTCGATCCAGCGCAGCTCGACGCGCGCGTTGTTGGCGGCGCCGGCGTGGACGAACGCCTCGATGATGCTCTTGTAGGCGTCGCGGACATGCGTGTACTTGCCGACGACGCCGACGACGGCGTGGCGCGTCGGATTGAGCACGCGCGACACGAACGCGTCCCAGGCCTTGAGGTCCGGATCGCCGGCCTCGAGGCCGAGCTCGCGTACGACCAGCGAGTCGAGGCCGCCGCGGTGGAAGATCTGCGGCACCTCGTAGATCGAGCCCACGTCGTTGGCGTCGATCACCGCCTCGGTCGGCAGGTTGCAGAAGAGCGCGATCTTCTCGCGCAGCTCGCTCGTGAGCGGCTGCTCGCAGCGGCACAGCAGGATGTCGGGCTGGATGCCGATCTCGCGCAGCTCCTTGACCGAATGCTGCGTCGGCTTGGTCTTCATCTCGCCCGCGGCGCGGATGAACGGCACCAGCGTGACGTGGATGAACAGCGTGTCGCGGCGATGCTCGAGCTAGAGCTGGCGCACCGCCTCGAGGAACGGCAGCGACTCGATGTCGCCCACCGTGCCGCCGATCTCGACGATGTGCACGTCGGCCTCGGTCGCGAGGCCGAGCGAGAAGATGCGCTGCTTGATCTCGTCGGTGACGTGCGGGATCACCTGCACGGTGCGTCCGAGGTAGTCGCCGCGGCGCTCCTTGGAGAGGATCGCGTCGTAGATCTGGCCGGCGGTGACGTTGTGGCTGCGCGTGACGGCGGTGCCGGTGAAGCGCTCGTAGTGCCCGAGGTCGAGATCGGTCTCGGCGCCGTCGTCGGTGACGTAGACCTCGCCGTGCTGGAACGGGCTCATCGTCCCGGGATCGATGTTGAGGTAGGGATCGAGCTTCTGCAGCGTGACGCGCAGCCCGCGCGACTTGAGCAGCAGGCCAAGCGAGGCGGCGGCGATGCCCTTGCCGAGCGACGACACCACGCCGCCGGTGACGACCACCATCTTGGCCATGGTCAGATCCCCCCAAAACGAGACGCGCCGCCCCGGGCGCCCAGCGGGCCCGAATCGGCAGCGCGAGTCGAACCGTGCATCGCGAGCACGGAGCCGGAGGATAGCACAGCACGGCCGCCGCAGACCTGACGCGATTTCGGCAACTGGCCGCGCGGCCAGTTCATGTATTACTTGAACTGTCCTTGAGGACAGTCAGTGGGCGCGGTGCTCGCCCACGCGTCGGTTCGGTTCGGTTCGGATCAGCGTCGCGGGCCGCGTGCTTCGAGCACGGCGAGCTGTTCCGGCGTGTCGATCCCGGCGAACGGCCTTACGCCCGTCACGACGCGAATGGGCACGCCGCGCTCGACCGCACGCAACTGCTCGAGCCGCTCGGCCTGCTCCATCGTTCCCGGCGGCCACGAGGCGAACGTGAGCAGGAACTCGCGCGTGAACGCGTAAACGCCGACGTGGCGCAGCATCGCGCCCTGGCGCCGCCCCTCCAAGTCCGTCGGCGGCGCGTCCGCCGCCGGCATCGCGCGGGTGAAATACGTGGCGAAGCCGGTGCTGTCGACCCCCACCTTCACGACGTCCCCCGACGTCATCCGCTCGGGCGCTTCGTCGTGCGCGAGCGTCCCCATCGCGGCGCCGGGCTCGGCGCGCATCACGGCGATCAGCCGGCCGACAGCCTCGCCGTCGAGCTCCGGCTCGTCGCCCTGGAGGTTGAGCACGATCGCGGCGTCCGGGTGCCGGCGCGCGACCTCGGCGACGCGGTCGGTCCCGCTCGCGCACGCGGGCGACGTCATCTCGACCGTCGCGCCCCAGCCGCGCGCGGCGCTCGCGATCCGCTCGTCGTCGGTCGCGATCACCAGCGTGTCGATGCAGGACGCCGCGCGCGCGCGCTCCCAGACGTGCCGGAGCATCGGCTTCCCCCACAGCATCGCGAGCGGCTTGCCGGGGAATCGTTGCGCGGCGAAGCGCGCGGGGATGACGGCGAGGACGTGCATCGCGCCGCTGCGTCTCCTTGAGGGAGCCGCTACTCCCCGACCGGTGCGGCGACGCCGAGGAACCGGAGGGCCTCGGCGCGGGTGCGGAAGACGCGGACCTCCTTCATGCTCTTCGGCTCCATCTGGCGGAAGGTCTCGTACATCTTCCCCATCGCGAACGCGATCTCGTTCGGCGCGACGATCGCGAAGCGCGGCGGCCGATCGGGACCGTCGGCGGGCGCCGGACGATCCATCTCGGCCGAGATCGAGGCCAGCTCGCGCGCGCGGCTCGCCGAGGTGAGCGCGATCTCCTGCACGTCGGTCATGTCCACGAGCTCGTCGTAGCCGGCGATGTCGGGACGCGACCAGACCGTCGTCTGGTACTCGCGCACTTCGTGGCCCTGCATCACGCCGCTCGCCTTCGCCAGCACGAGACGCCGCGCGTGATCGACCTCCCAGGTGATCGGCATCCCTAGACCGCCACGTTCAGCTCGGCGATCGAGTCGGCGACGTCCTTGCCCGACTTCTGCAGCGCCGCGAGCTCGTCGGCCGAGAGCTCGAGCCGGATGATCTTCTCGACGCCCTTGCCGCCGAGCACGATCGGCACGCCGATGAAGAGATCCTTCATCCCATACTCGCCCTCGAGCAGGACCGAGCACGGCACGAGGCGCTTCTGGTCGGTGAGGATCGCCTCGACCATCTCGACCGCCGACATCGCCGGCGCGTAGTACGCGGAGCCGGTCTTGAGCAGCTTGACGATCTCGGCGCCGCCGCCGCGCGTGCGCTCGGAGATCGCCGCGACGCGGTCGGCGGGCAACAGCTCGGTGATCGGAATGCCGTTCACGGTCGTGAAGCGCGGCAGCGGCACCATCGAGTCGCCGTGGCCGCCGAGCACCATCGCGTCCACGTCGGCGCCCGAGACGCCGAGCTCCATGGCGATGAACGCGCGCATGCGCGCCGAGTCGAGGATGCCGGCCATGCCCATGACGCGCGACTTCGGGAAGCCGCTCACCTTCCAGAACAGGTGCGCCATCACGTCGAGCGGGTTGGTCACGACCACGACGTAGGCATTCGGCGCGTGCCGCTTCACCGCTTCGGCCGCGGGCCGCACGATGTCGGCGTTGGCCTTGAGCAGGTCGGTGCGCGACATGCCGGGCTTGCGCGGGAAGCCGGCGGTCATCACTACCACGTCCGAACCCTTCACCGCCGCGAGGTCGCTCGCGCCCTCGATCCGGCCGCCCTTGTTCCAGATCGGCGCCGCCTGCTGCATGTCGAGCGCCTTGCCCTGCGGCATCCCTTCCATCTCGGGCCGGTCGATGAGCGTCACGTCCGCGAGGGCGCGCTCCGCGAGGAACAGCGCCGCGCTCGCGCCGACGTTGCCGGCGCCGATCACCGCCACCTTGTGCTTCACGACTCCTCCCCTGATTCGCGCTCCGCTTAGGGAGCCCGTTGCGTGCGGGCCCGATCGGGCCGCCAAAGACAACGCCACGTCTCCCCGTTGCCCAGGGCGGCGTGGCGCTCGATCGAACGAATGACTAGCTGGAGGCTGGCGTCGCCGCCGGGAGCACGTGCACGCGCTTGCGGTCGCGACCCCAGCGCGTGAACTTCACCAGCCCGTCGATCATCGCGAACAGGGTGTCGTCCTTGCCGCGGCCGACGTTCTGCCCGGGATGGAACTTCGTGCCGCGCTGGCGCACGAGGATGCTGCCGCTGCTCACGCGCTCGCCGCCGAAGCGCTTGACGCCGAGGCGCTGCGCGTTCGACTCGCGATTGTTCTTGGACGACGACTGACCCTTCTTGTGCGCCATGGCGCTCTCCTACGCCTTGATCGCCGACACGCGAATGCGCGTCAGCTCGTCGCGGTGGCCCTTGCGGCGGCGATACTCGCGCCGGCGCTTGAACTTGAAGATCTTGAGCTTGGGCCCGCGCAGGTGCTCGACCAGCTCGGCCGTGAGGCTCGCGCCCTTGAGATACGGCCGGCCGACCGTGATCGTGTCGCCGTCGGAGACGAGCAGCACCTGATCGAAGGTCAGCGTGTCGCCCGGCTCACCCGCGAGCCGGGGCACCGAGAGGACTTCGTCGGGCGTGACTCGAGTCTGGATGCCGTTGATGCTCACGATGGCGTACATCGGGATTTCTCCTTGAAGCGCAGGCGCTTGCGACATGAACCTCATGCGGCCCGGCAAGCCCGGCGAGGACGCGCCCGGCACCTCGGTGCGGACGCGGAACGAGGGTTTCTACCATGCCGACGCGGGGGCGTCAAGCGCCGGGACAGGCGCGTTTGCGGGCCCGGCCGCGCTGCCCGATCGTGAGCGCTTCGCGCGGGCCATCGCCACCGGAGGTGCCATGAAGATTCGCAGCATCACCCTCGCCTTCTCGGCCGGCGCGATCGCCGGCTGCATGGCGGGCGGCGCGCCGAGCGGCGCGCAGTCGCCCGCGCCGCCGCCGTCGTCATCGAGCGCCGCGCCGGAGCGCCGCGCTGGAGCGCTCGACATCGGCACGCCGCTCGTCATCGATCGCATGGATACGCGCATCGGCACGACGGTGCAGTTCGACCGCATCCCGAACGCGAGCGAGCTCCACGACGCGACCGAGGTGCCGGGGCTCGCGCACGTCGTGCTGTCGCTCGACGGCTGGCCGACCGACTTCGCGCCGCTCCAGGGGCTCGACCAGCTTCCGGAGGGCGCCGACATGATCGTCGTGATCCCGGGCTATCCGCCGAGCACGGCGGTCGCGCAGATCTGGAACTACCTCAACACGCGGGTGCGCATCGTCGTCGTCGTACCCGGTCCGCCGCCGTCGCCGGCGCTGATCGCCGGGCTCAATACGCTCCGCGGTCTCGAGCGCGTGATCGTGCAGAACGACGATCCCTCGCGCGCGGGATTCGAGTACCTGCAACGCCCGCTTGGCTTTCGCAAGCTCGTCCGGTAAAGGCAAACTCTCGCGTGTGGGACTGGCGCCCGACCCGCGTCCCGGGTCTATACTCCCGCCGTCGCACCGGAACCTCCGGCTGAACGCTCCCCACGCGGAGGCACGATGGTCGAGATTCCGGAACGTATCCGCGGCGCATTGAGCCGGGCCGCCACGCGCGCGCAGCAGCGCGACGCGGGGCCGCCGCGCACCCAGCGTGAGGACCTCGAGGTGTGGGCGCGCGAGCACCTGCGCGACCGCCGCCTCGTCGTCGTCTCCAACCGCGAGCCCTACACCCACGTCCGCGCCGGCGGCGGCATGCGCTGGGTGCGCAATGCCGGCGGGCTCACGGTGGCGCTCGACGCGGTCGCGCAGGCGATCGGCGGCACATGGATCGCGAGCGGCAGCGGCGCCGCCGACCGCGAGTCCGTGGACGCGAGCGACCACGTCGCCTGCCCGCCCGACCGCCCGCGCTACACGCTGCGGCGGCTGTGGCTTTCGGACGAGGACCACGCCCTCTACTACTCGGGCCTCTCGAATAGCGCGCTCTGGCCGCTGTGCCACATCGTCTACGTGCGCCCGCAATTCCGGCTCGACGAGTGGGAGCGCTATCGCGACGTGAACAAACGGTTCGCCGACGCGGTGATCGAGGAGGTCGGCGATCGGCCGGCACTGGTGTTCGTGCAGGACTATCACCTGGCGCTCGTGCCGCGCTACATCAAGGAGCGCCGCCCCGACCTCGAGGTGGCGACGTTCTGGCACATCCCGTGGCCCAATCCCGAGGTCTTCCGCATCATGCCGTGGCGGACGGAGCTGCTCGAAGGCATCCTCGCGAACGATCTCGTCGGCTTCCACACGCGCGCGCATGCGCTCAACTTCCTCGAGTCGGTCGCCGCCGAGATCGAGGCGCGCGTGGACCGCGAGCGCCTCGCCGTGGACCGGGCCGCGCGCCGCACCTGGGTGCGCCACTTCCCGATCAGCGTCCCGGCCGACGAGTTCGCGCTCATGGCCGAGAGCCGCGACGCCGCGCGCGGCGAAGCCGCGCTGCGCGAAGAGCTCGGCCTCGACGGCTGCCGGGTCGCGCTCGGCGTGGACCGCCTCGATTACACGAAGGGCATCCCGGAGCGGCTCGAAGCGCTCGAGCGGCTGTTCGAGAAGTATCCGGAGTGGGTCGGCAAGCTGTGCTTCGTCCAGATCGGCGTCCCCTCGCGCATCGAGCTGCGCGAGTACCGCGCCGTGCTCACGCGGACCCGCACGCTCGCGCGCCGCATCGAGCGCCGCTTCCCGCGTCCGGGCGGGCCCACGGTGCACCTCATCGTCGGCAACCTCGACGTGAAGCACCTGATGCCCTACTACCGCATGGCCGATCTCTGCGCCGTCACCTCGCTCCACGACGGCATGAACCTGGTCGCCAAGGAATACCTCGCGGCGTCGCCGGACAACGAGGGCGCGCTCCTGCTCTCGCCGTTCACCGGCGCCGCGCGCGAGCTCGAGCGCGCGTGGATCGCCTCGCCCTACGACCGCGAGGGCATGGCCGACGCGTGGCACGCGGCGCTCACCGAGCCGGCCGAGGCGCGGCGCGAGCGCATGCGGGCGCTGCGCGAGACCGTGCTGCGGCGGAACATCTTCGACTGGGCGATCGAGGTGCTCGACACGACCCAGAGTCTCACGCTGCAGACGCCGGCCGTGGAGACGGGCGGCGTACCCGGCCAGTGAATCGGCCAGAGACAGGGAGGGCAATCGCATGATCGGGTCCGTCATCCTCGAGTCCCAGACGTGGAATCTGCTGGTCGAGCGCGTGCGCGCGCTGCTCGGCTCCGCGGGCGCGGCGCTCACCGACTGGCTGCTGGCGATCGTCGTGGTGCTGATCGGCTGGCTGGTCGCGCGCCTGCTCGAGGTGATCACGCGCTCGCTGCTGCGCGCGCTGCGCTTCAATCAGGGCATGCGCAGCCTGCTCGGCTTCGTGGGCGCGCCGACGCACGAGCCGGCGGCGATCGCGTCGTGGGCCGTGCGCTGGACCGTCACGATCGTCGCCGTGCTGCTCGCGCTCGACGTGCTCGGGCTCAACCTGACGTCGGGCGTCGCCGATCGGCTGGTGGACGCGCTGCCGCGCGTCGTCACCGCCACGCTGCTGCTCGCGATCGGGCTCGTGATCGCCTGGGTGCTGGGCGCGGTGACGCGGCGCCTGTTCGAGGGCGCGGGGCTGCGCGGCAGCCGGCTGCGCGGCCAGGTGGTCACGGCGATCCTCACCGCGTTCGCCGTGCTGCTCGCGCTCGAGCAGCTCGGCTTCGCCGCCCAGTTCGTCATGGCGCTCGGCGTGACCGTGGTCGCGGCGATCGGTCTCGCGGTCGGCCTCGCCTTCGGCCTCGGCTGCCGCGACCTCGCACGCGACTTCGTGGTCGAGTACCTGCGCTCGCTCGACGAGGACTCGCGCGAGCGCCGGATGTGAGCGGCGCGGCGCCGGGAACCGGCATGGACGGCCCGTTCGAGCTGATGAGCGTCATCCACCTCGTGCGTCCGGCGGGCGATCGCGCCGGCGATCTCGAGGCGCTGCGCGCCGGCATCGCCCGCGCCGAGCCGGCGACGCTCTTCTATCACGCGCTGCAGCACCCGCTGCGCCGGCCGGACAGCGACGAGGCCCGGGACGACGACTGGAGCACGTGGGTGCGCGGCGTCGTGCAGGATGGCGAGACCGCGGAGCACCTCGCCTACGCGGTCCAGCACCGCGCCGGTTCGGCGGACGAGCTGCGCGAGGCGCTGCTCGAAGCGCTGGGCGCCGTGCCCGAAAAGGCCCGCGCCGTGCGCGCCGCCCCCGCCGGCGCCGAGTTCACGTTCCTCACCGTCGAGTCGGTCCCGGTCCCGACCGGCTGCGTCGCGCACGACGCCGCCGAGCTGATGACGGGGCTCGAAGACGCGGATCTCAACGCCTGGTTCTACCACCTCTTCGAGCAGCCGTGGTTCGCGGGCGGGCCGCCGGCGCTCACGCAGTGGCTGGCCGCCCGCGGCGCCGCACGCCTCGCGCGCGCGATCGAGGACGAGGCGAAGAGCGGCCGCGGGCTGCTCACGCTGCGCCGCCGCGTGCTGCGGCGGTGGCGCCAGCGGCGTCTCGGCTCGCGCATCGCCGCCGCGGCGGGCGCGACCGAGGGCGACCGCCGCGACACCGAGCGCGCGGCGGTCGCCGGGCTGGTGCGGCGCATCACGCGGACCGACGAGCCGTGACGCGGGTCGAGGTGCGTGCCGACGGCCCGCCGCTGATCGACGGCTACCGCGCCGCGGTCGGCGACATGGCGCTGCGCTCGCTCGAGGGGCTCGCCCGCCGGCTGCGCGGCCACCGCGTCGTGATGGTCAACTCGACCGCGACCGGCGGCGGCGTCGCCGAGATCCTCCACCGCCTCGTGCGTCTGATGAACGAGCTTGGCGTGCCGACGACCTGGGAGGTGATGCCGGGCGATGCCCGCTTCTACGCGATCACCAAGACCATCCACAACACGCTGCACGGCTGGCCCGGCACGCTCTCCGCGTCCGACCACGAGTACTTCCACGAGGTCAACCGCCGCGCCGCCGCAGCACTCGCGCTCGACGGTGACCTGGTGCTGATCCACGATCCGCAGCCCGCCGGGCTCGTGCTCCACCGTCGCGAGCCGGGGCAGCACTGGGTGTGGCGCTGCCACATCGACCTCTCGAGCGCGGAGCCCGACGTGTGGAGCTTCCTCGCCCCGATCGTCGGCCGCTACGACGCGGCGGTGTTCTCGCACATCAGCTTCGTCCCGAGCCTCGACGTGCCCGCGTACCTCGTGCCGCCCTCGATCGACCCGCTCTCCGAGAAGAATCGCGAGCTCTCGGACGACGAGATGGAGGGCCTGCTCGCGCCGCTCGGCCTGCCGGCGCGCCGGCCGTGGGTGACGCAGGTCTCGCGCTTCGACCGCATCAAGGACCCGGTCGGCGTGATCGAGGCGTTCCTCGTCATGCGCCGGCGCGAGGACGCGCATCTCGTGCTCGCAGGCGGCAGCGCCGACGACGATCCCGAGGGCGCCGAGGTGCTGGCCGAGGTGCGCGCGAAGGCGGGCTCGCGCTCCGACATCACGATCGCGCTGCTCCCTCCCGACGCCCATCTCACGATCAACGCGCTGCAGCGGCGCTCGAGCGTCGTGGTGCAGAAGTCGCTGCGCGAGGGGTTCGCGCTCACGATCTCGGAGGCATTGTGGAAGCGCCGCGCGGTGGCGGCGAGCGCCGTGGGCGGCATCCCGCTGCAGGTGCTCCACGACCGCACCGGGCTGCTCGTGCGCTCGGTCCCCGGCTGCGCCGCCGCGATGACGCGCCTGCTGCGGAGTCCCGATCTGCGCCGGCGGCTCGGGATCGAGGGCCGCGAGCACGTGCGCCACAACTTCCTGCACCCGCGCGAGGCGCGCGACTACCTCGCGATCTTCGCGCGGCTGGTGTCGGCGGCGGAGAGCCGCGCGGCCTGACGGGCCGCTACTTCAGCTGCGTGCGCAGGAACGCGAGCGCGAGCGGCCAGGCCTGCTGCGTCGCGCGGTAGTTGGCGCCGTTCCGCCCCGACTGCTGGCGCAGGAATCCATGGCCCGCGCCGGCGAAGATGTGCGGGTCGTAGGGCTGGCGGATCATCCCGAGCATGCCGCGCGCGAACTCGACGGTGGACGTGACGCGCGCGTCGTCGCCGCCGTAGAAGCCGATCACCGGCGCCTTGACCCGGGTGATGGACGCCGTGTCGGGCGGGACGCCGTAGAACACGATCGCGCCGCTCAACCGCGGGCTGATCGCATAGTCGAAGCTCCTGCCGCCGCCCCAGCAGAATCCCATCGTCACCACCTTGCGGTTGCCGGCGGGAACGTGGGCGGCGTAGCGCATCACGTCGTCGAGGCGGCGGCGCATCTCGTCCTTGTCGAGCGCCATCACCAGCTTCACGACGCCGTCGCGGCTCGCGACCGAATCGGTGCCGCCGCCGCCGGGGCCCATGCCGGAGATGAAGTCGGGCGCGATCGCGATGAAGCCCTCATCCGCCAGCTGGTCGGCGACGCCGCGGATCCAGTCCGAGAGCCCGTAGATCTCGTGGATCAGGAGGACGATCCCGACCTGATCGTGCTGCTCGGGATAGACGACCCAGGCGCGGATCTTCTTCCCCGGCCCGTGCGGGATGTCCACGAACTCGCCGTGGCGCGGCGACGCGTCGAGCTGCGCCTTCGCCTGATCCTCGGCGGGCGGCAGGTGCGGATCGCGCGCCGGCATGACGAACGCGTGCGTGTCGGCCGGCGCGGCGGCGGGCACGGCGCCGGCGCCGCGCATCGCGCCGTCCACGTGCATGTGCGTGGAGTCGGCCTGCTGGGCACGGGCCGCGCCCGCGCATGCGAGCGCGACCAGCGCGGCCGCGACCGCGACGCGATTCACCCGCGAGCGCGTCGCGATGCTCACGTCCCCGGCACCGCGCCGACCACCTGCTTGGTCAGCTCCTGGCGCTTGTCGTTGAAGATCCGCATCTCGCCGCGGCGCAGCTGCGGATCGTCCTTGATGTCGACGTGGAGCTTGAAGCGCTTCTCGAGCTCGGCGAACCGCCGCGCCTCCTGCTCGACGAAGTAGAGCGCCACCTCGGGCGCGACGCGCAGCGTGAGCCGCTTCTCGCCGCCCATCGCCGCGACGCGCCGCAGGGCGCGCTCGAGCTTGACCAGCATCGTCTCGGGGCTCGGCACCTTGCCGAGCCCGGCGCAGTACGGGCAGTCCTCGGTGTAGTAGTGGAGCAGGCTCGAGCGCTCGCGCTGCCGCGTCATCTCGATCAGCCCGAGATCGGAGACCGCGAACGCCTTGGTGCGCGCGCGGTCGTGACGCAGCTCGCGGCGCACCTCGTCGAGCACGGCCCGCTTGTTCGCCTCGCTCTCCATGTCGATGAAGTCGATGACGATGATGCCGCCGATGTCGCGCAGCCGTAGCTGGCGCGGGATCTCCTTCGCCGCCTCCATGTTGGTGCGGAAGATCGTCTCTTCCTGGTTCTTCTTGCCGGTGAAGCGGCCGGTGTTGACGTCGATCGCGACCAGCGCCTCGGCGTGGTCGATGCAGATGTAGCCGCCCTTCTTGAGCCACACCTTGCGCTCGAACGTCTTCTCGATCTGCGGCTCGATCGCATAGGCGTCGAAGATCGGGTCGTGGCCGGGGTAGAGCTTGACGCGGTCGCGCAGCTCGGGCGAGACGCTCTTGAGATAGCTCTGGATCTCGGCGAAGGAGTCCTTGTCGTCGATCACGACCTCGTCCACCTCGTCGGTGAAGAGGTCGCGAATCAGCCCGGCGGTCATCTCGAGCTCGCGGTGGACCGGCGCCGGCGCGCGCACGCCCGCCGCCTTGCGGTCCACCTTCTGCCACAGCTTGACCAGGTGCTTCACGTCGGCGGCGAACTCGTGGTCGCCCTTGCCCTCGCCGGCGGTGCGGGCGATCAGGCCGACGCCCTTCGGCTTGAGGTCGGCGATGATCGCCTTGATGCGCTGCCGCTCGGCGCGGTCCTCGATGCGGCGCGAGACGCCGACGTGGTCCACGCCCGGCATCAGCACGCAGTAGCGCCCTGGCAGGCTCACCTGCTGGGTCACGCGCGGGCCCTTGGTGCCGATCGACTCCTTGGTGATCTGGACCAGCACCTCCTGACCCTTCTTGAGGTGGTCCTCGATCTTGAGCGCCGGGCCGCGGCGACGGTGCCCGCGGTCGCCGTTCTCGTCGAGGTCGGAGATGTCCTCGAGGTCGTTGAGCGACTCGGAGAGGTCGGAGGCGTGGAGGAATCCGGTCTTCGGCAGGCCGAGGTCCACGAACGCCGCCTGCATGCCGGGGAGCACCGCGTTGACGCGGCCCTTGTAGATGTCGCCCACGTGCCGGCGCTGCTCGGCGCGTTCGACCAACAGCTCGGCCAGCTCGCCGTCCTCGAGGATCGCGATGCGCGTCTCGTAGGCGTCGGCGTTGATGATGATGGTCTGCTTCACACGGTCACCTTTCGGCGACCGCACGCGCGCCGGTTCCTCGTCGGGATCCGTCGCGAGCGCGACCGCCTCGTCTGTCGGCACCGCGCGACGTCGTCCCCTCACGATCGCGGTCCGAGGAGTCCCAGAGGATCGAGGCGGCGGCCGCCGACCTCCGCCCAGAGCGCGATGCGCTCGACGTCCAGCGTACGGACGTCTCCGGGCGGGATCAGGATGGCCACCAGCTCTTCCGGACGCACGACGGCGCGCGGCGTGAAGCGGATGTGCGCGTCGAGGGCGATCGGCGATGCCTCGGCAAGGGACTCGAGGGCCACGATCGACGGACGGGCGTCGAATTCGCGGGCCTTGTCCTCGCTCTTCCGGCGCACGATGACGTGCTCGCGGCGGAGCAGCTCGGGAACGCGCGACGCGAGGCCTTCGATCAGAGCGTCCGGCGTGAGGCCGGCCTCCGCGAGATAGCCTTCCGGGAACCGCACCCGGTACGACGCGCCTTCGAGCTCGCTCATGAGCGAGAGGGTCTTGAACAGGATGGGCCGCGACGCCAACACCCGGAGTCCGTCGGGCAGCACCGCGTTCAACCTCTCGACGAGGTCGGTCGCGGGCGGCCGCGAGAACTCCAGGTCGAAGACTTCGGCCCGGGAACGATAGCCCAGCGGCAACGGGGGCCCGAACGACATCTTGAGGTGCGGGTGATGCCCCTGGGTGAACGCCAACGGCAGCTCGGAGCGGCGCAACGACCGCTCCCAGGTCCGCATGAGGTCGAGGTGCGACGTGAATCGCATCCCGGCCGCCTTCTCGAACACGATCCGGAAACGCGTGCTGGTCGCGACACCGCTCGGCGCCGCCGGCCCGGCCGGCGCGTGCGCCGCGCCGTTCGCGCCATGATGCACGCCGTTGCGCGGCGGCATCACCGGCAGCGTCTGGCGCGCCCGCGTGCGGCGGCCGAACGCCGAGGGGCCGACCGCGGCGCGCGCGCGAGCGAGATCCACCGGCGGCAACGGCGTCTTGACCCACGGCCGCTGCGGGCACTCCGAGACGCCGCACGAGAAGCACACGTCCTCGAGCCGGCAATCCTCGGTGATCGCGGCGCGGTCGGCGCGCACCTTCTCGCGCACCAGGAACTTCTTCGTGACCGGCGACTGCACGACGTCCCACGGCTGCTCGGCCTCGGTCGAGCGCTCCTCGAGGTAGCGCTCGGGATCGATGCCGAGGCCGCGCAACACCTCCATCCACGTGGCGAAGCGCAGGTGCTCGCTCCAGGCGTCGAACCGGCAGCCCCGCCGGTACGCCGCCTCGACCGCGGCGCCGAGACGCCGGTCGCCGCGCGTGAACACGCCCTCGAGCAGCGAGGTCTCGGCGTCGCGATACTTGAGCTGGACCGACGTCCCGCGCGCCGCCTCGCGCAACAGGCCGAGCCGCCGGTTGAGCTCGGCGGTCGAGACCTGCTCGGCCCACGCGAACGGCGTGTGGGGCTTCGGCACGTGCGGCGATACGCTGACCGTGATGCGGAAGTTCCGGGCACCCTCGCGACGCGCGCGCTGCCACGCCTTCTGCGCGAGATCGAGGATCGCGCGCAGGTCGTCGTCGTTCTCGCCCGGCAGCCCGCACATGAAGTAGAGCTTGGCGCCGGTGTAGCCCTCGCGCGCCGCGGTCGCCACCGACTGCAGCAGCTCGTCCTCGGTGTGGTTCTTGTTGATCACGTCGCGCATGCGCTGGCTGCCGGCCTCGGGCGCGAGCGTGATCGAGCCCTTGCGCTGCTGCGCGACGCGACGCGCCACCTCGAGCGGCACGTTGTCGGGCCGGGTCGAGGGCAGCGAGAACTGGACGCGGCTCGCGCACAGCGCGTCGGCGAGCGCGTTCACCTGGTCGATGATCTGCGTGTGGTCGGTGCTCGAGAGCGACACCAGCGACACCTCTTCGAGCCCCGTCGCCTGCAGCCCGCGCAGCACCTCTTCGAGCACCTGCTGCGCCGGCTTCTCGCGCACCGGGCGGTTGATCATGCCCGCCTGGCAGAAGCGGCAGCCGCGCGTGCAGCCGCGCATGATCTCGACCGACAACCGGTCGTGCGTGATCTCGCCGATCGGCAGCAGGGGTGCGGCCGGGTAGTACTCGGGCTTGAGCTCCTGCACCCACGCCGACTCGACGCGCGACGGGAAGCCGGGGCGCGCGACCGGCGCGAGCCAGCCCTCGCTCGTCGCGCGCGTCGCGTAGCCCGAGGGCACGTAGACGCCGCGCACGTGCGCGAGCGCCGCGAGCAGGTGCTGACGCGACCAGCGCTCGCGCTTGGCACGGCCGACGAGATCCACGACGCGATGGATGACCTCTTCGCCGTCGCCGATCACGAACGCGTCGATGAACTCGGCCATCGGCTCGGGGCTGAACGCCTGCGCGCCGCCGG
Source organism: Candidatus Eiseniibacteriota bacterium (assembly GCA_016178725.1). Classification (GTDB taxonomy): domain Bacteria; phylum Eisenbacteria; class RBG-16-71-46; order RBG-16-71-46; family RBG-16-71-46; genus WS-11. Next base: position 19,590 of record JACOSV010000013.1, on the reverse strand, counting down.
CGATCACCAGCGGATGGCGGGCGTCGCGCTCGACCGTGCGCAGCGGCAGCCCGGCGAGCTCGAGCATCATCAGCACGTTCGTGTACTGGAGCTCGTACTGGAGCGAGAAGCCGATGAGATCGAACTCCGAGGCCGGCGCGTGCGATTCGAGCGAGAACAGCGGCAGCCCGAGCCGGCGCATCTCGGCCTCGGCGTCCGGCCACGGCGCGAACACCAGCTCGGCGGCCGTGTCCTCACGACGGTTGAGGATGTGATGGATGATGCGGATGCCGATGTTCGAGAGCCCGATCTCGTAGGCATCGGGGAACGCCATCAGCGCCCGCACCGCGGCGGCCGCGAGCGGCTTCTTCGGCGCATGCAGGGCGTTGCCCAGGTAGCGGTTGGGCTTCGACACCCGGGGCAGCAGCTGGTGCTGGATCCGTTCGCTGACCGCGACGCTCATCGACTGTCTGGAACTCCGGGGGCCCGAAGGCGGTAGGAGCGGCCAAACTAACACAGGGAGAAGGGCATGCCAACGCGAGCCGCGTCCGGCGCGGGCCGCGTCGCGCGCCTCACGACCCGCCGACTGTCAGCCTCTGGTGAAGGAATGAGGCTCCGCGTCCGGAAATCGTAGGGTCTCGACGCAGGCCATTGACCGCGGGGCGTCGGCGTCTCACGCTGCCCTCAACACGGTCGATTCGCGTCGCGGGCGCGTCGGCTCATCTTGGCCGCGGGAAGGGCGTGCTCGCGTCGAATCGGGGAACTCTCCCCCGCTGCTCCCCGGAAAGGACGGAACCCATGCCCAGGCTCAAGCCGCTATGGCTCCATCTCGACGACGTTGCGAGTCGGAGCCGACGATCGGATCAACTCTTCATCACCTGCGACTTCGACGGCACGGTGGTCGCGATCGCCGAGCACCCGGGCGAGGCGCGCCTGTCCGCGCGCACGCGCGAGCTGATCGGTCGTCTCGCCGCCACCGACGGCGTCCATCTCGCGGTGATCTCCGGACGCAGTCTCGACGACCTCGAGGAGGCGACCGGCGGTGGACGCATGTTCCTCGGCGGCGCGGCCGGACTCGAGACGCGCGACGAGGAGGGTCGCCGCCAGACGCACGTGCCTCCCGACTACCACATGCCCGAGGCGCTGCGCGCCAGCCTCGAGGTATGGTGCCAGCGCTTCCCGGGCTCGTGGGTCGAGGACAAGCGCGCCGCGTATTCGCTCCACTATCGCGCGGTCGCGCCGGCGCTCCAGCCGGCGTTCGGCGCCGGCGTGCGCCGCCGCGTGCGCCCGTTCCGCGAGCAGGTGCAGTTGGTGCACGGCAAGCGCGTGTTCGAGATCATGCCGGCGGTGGCGTGGGAGAAATCCGCGGCCGTGCGCATGTGGCTCGACGCGCGCAAGGGCGACGGCCTGCTCTTCTACTTCGGCGACGACACGAACGACGAGCCGGTCTACAGCACGGTGCGCGAGCGCGGCGGCATCGCGGTCGCGGTCGGCCGCACGGTCTCGGCGGCGGAGTACGTGCTGCCGTCGCCGGCCGAGGTCGTGTGGTTCCTCGAGTGGCTCGAACGCGAGTGGACCCAGCCCGCGGTGAGCTCCGAGGCGAGCGAACGGACGAAGGTCCAGGCCTGATCGCGAGTCCTTGAGGGCCGGCGAGGGCGGTGGCCGCTGCCCTCGCCGGCCCCGCATTGATATCCTGCGGGCCGCATGCGGGTACCGGATCGCGCCTACGCGGCGCTCAAGCGGGTTCAGATCCTGACCGGCGTCCTGCCCGTCGGCCTCTTCCTGCTCTCCCACCTCGCAACCAACCTGCGCGCCGTCGCCGGACCCGACGCGTTCGATCGCATGGCCGTCGCGATCCAGCGCATCCCGCACGTCGAGGCGATCGAGTGGATCGCGATCGCCGCGCCGATGCTCGTGCACGTCGGCCTCGGCATCGCGCTCGGCACGACGGCGCAGGCCGCCGAGGACCGCCGCGGCTATGCGCGCCCGTGGTTGCTGACCGCGCAGCGCGTCACCGGATTCTGGCTGGTCGTCTACGTGATCTTCCACGTCTTCGCGACGCGGCTCTCGCCCGCGCGCGCGCCGGGAGGCGCCGACTTGTTCGTGCTCATGTCGCGCGCGCTCCGCCATCCCGGCGTGTTCGCGTTCCACGCCGCGGGCGTGACGGCGGCGGCGTTCCACTTCGGCAACGGGATCACGGCGCTCGCGGGCCCCTGGGGTCTCGATGCCGGACCGCGCGGCCGCGCGCTCGCCGAGCGTCTCGGCGTCGCGTCGTTCGCGGTGCTCTCGCTCGCCGGTCTCTTCGCGCTCTCCGCCTTCGTCGTGCCGTCGCTCCGCTGGCTCGCGCCGCGATGACCGATTTCGCCGCGGATCGCGCGTCGGGCTCGGCGGACGTCGCGCTCGGCTTCCTCGCCGCGCTCGAGCGCTGGAGCGCGATCGACACGTCGCCGGCGCCGGCCGCGCTGCGCGCCGCGCTCCTCGCGTTCCTGCGCGCGGCGATCGCGGCGCAGCCGAGCATGGCGCTCGTCCACCAGCTCGCGGCCCGCGCCCTCGCGGTCGCCGACGCCGCGCTCGCGCGCGGCGCGTCGATCGCCGTGCTGCGCGAGGAGCTCGCGCGCACCGCCGCAGCCGAGCGCACGGATCTCGTCGCCGCCCGCGCCGGGCTCGCGCGCCAGGCGGCGGGGCTGATCGAGGAGAACGGCGCATGGCTCGCGACGCTCTCGATGAGCACGGCGGTGCGCGACGCAGTGCTCGAGGCGGCGCGGCGCGGCCGCGCGCCGCGCGTGCTGGTCGGCGAGGGCCGGCCGGGATGCGAGGGCCGCGCGCTCGCCGCGGCGCTCGCCGCCGCCGGCGTGCCCGTGTGGCTGGTCGTGGACGCGGCGCTTCCGCTCCTCATCTCGCAGGCGCGCATGGTGTGGATCGGCGCCGACGCGGTGACGGACCGCGGCGTGATCAACAAGGTCGGCTCGTACGCCGCGGCGCTCGCGGCGCGCGAGCACTCGGTGCCAGTCTACGCGCTGGCCGAGCGGCGCAAGCTGATCCCGGCCGCGACCCCGGCGCTCACGATCGCCGAGATGCCGGCGGCGGAGGTGTGGGACGCGCCGGCCGCGGGCGTCGAGCCCCGCAATCTCTACTTCGAGCTGGTGCCGATGCCGCTGCTGCGCGGCGTCGCGGTCGAGGACACGGTGCTGCCGCCGGGCGAAGCCGCCGCGACCGCACGCGAGCGCGCGCTGCCGGGCGAGCTGGCCGGGCGCTGAACGCCGCCGCGTCAGAACTCAACGACGGCCCGCGGGTCGCCGCCGAGCCTGGCTACCAGCGTCGACCGGTTTACGAGAACCATCATCGGACGAGCCCCCTAATCAATCCGTCCGACTTGATGGCGCGGATATAGCAGACGTTGTCTTCATGACCCTTCTGCCAATGAACCCTGTCGATCTCAAACCCGCATTCTCGAATGAGGCGAATGAGTTCCGCATACGTAGGATGCCACACATGATGATCCACGAATCGCCTGACCCCTGCCCGCGCCAGCATCTCCCTGGCGAGAGACTTCGCATCGTGGCGAGCGCGCGTTCCCGGCTTCCCTTTGACCCATAGACCCACGATTAGCACCCCCCCCCCCCCCAAGCACTCGGTACGCTTCGTTCAGGGCCAGCTCGGGCGAAAGCAGATGATCGATGACTGAGCGCATGTGTACGGTGTCGAAAGCGACTGATTGAAAGGGCAGAAATTCGGCATCACAACAAACGAAGTTTACAGGTTCGGCGAGGAATGGGAACGCCTCGAGCAGGTTGGGTTGTTTCTCAAGGTCAGCAAATACATCGATGAACGGATCGCAGCTGATGTACGGCTGCCCGGCCGAGAGAAACTGTCTGAGTCTTCCCTGATGACCTCCGACGTCGAGACATTTGCCGACGACTGGCATGTCTGCGTAGACCTCACGGACCTGCTCAATCTCTGATTGATAGTTCTTCAGGTGATCGCCGGCAATCAGAGATCGTGACCACTCCTCGTATTCCGACTGACCGCGGGACCATCGTGTTTGGTCCGGAGTCGTGTGGTTGTTGAGAAGTCGCAGGTCGAGCACTCCGTTGGTAATCGGGTACTGCCGACCATACGGACTGAGGTATCGGTTGTTGGATCGGTCTTCAATCAGCGGTCCCTTGGCAAGAGGATCGACGATGATCTCTCTTGCCCAACTATCGAGTCGCGCGGGATTCAGGACCACGGTCTTCTCCAGCCTAGCGGTTGCTCCCGGAGCCTCACGGACGTTCGTCGGAGTATCGCGGTGGGATCGCAAGATCCCCTACGGCTTCCCTGCTGTCGAGACAGAACTCGCGGCCAAGAATCGTCCCGTCCACGATTCCGCCGCCGCCGCGATCGCCTCGGGCGGACCTTCGGCGATCAATCGCCCGCCGCCCTCGCCGCCGTCGGGTCCGAGATCCACGACCCAGTCGCTGTTCCGGATCACGTCCAGGTTGTGCTCGACGACGACCACCGTGTCGCCGCGCGCGACGAGATCGTCGAGCACGTCGAGCAGGCGCTGCACGTCGGAGAAGTGGAGCCCCACGGTCGGCTCGTCGAGCACGTAGAGCGCCGGGCTCGCGCCCTTCTCCGACAGCTCGCGCGCGATCTTCAGCCGCTGCGCCTCGCCGCCCGAGAGCTGCGGCGCCGGCTGGCCCAGGCGCAGGTAGCCGAGCCCGACACGGCGCAGCGTCATCAGCCGCCGCGTGAAGCGCGGCTCGCGCGCGAAGTGCTCGAACGCCTGATCCACCGTGAGGTCGAGCGCGCCGCGGATGCTGACGCCGTGGTAGCGCACGTCGAGCACGTCACGGCGAAAGCGGTCGCCGCCGCACATCTCGCACGGCACCAGCATGTCGGCGAGGAACACCATCTCGATCGTCACCCAGCCGGCGCCCTCGCAGTGCTCGCAGCGGCCGCCCGGCGTGTTGAACGAGAACGCACCGTCCTTGAGCCCGCGCGCGATCGCGGCCGGCTGGCGCGCGTACACCTCGCGCAGCGGCGCATACTCGCCGAGGTACGAGAGCGGGCACGAGCGCGGCGACTTGCCGATCGGCGACTGGTCCACGAGCGCCGCGCGCTTCACGCCGGCGAGGCCGATGATCGCGCGATGCGCGCCCGGCGGCTCGGCCGGTTCGCCGAGGATCTGCGTCGCCGCGCGATAGAGAATGTCCTCGATCAGGCTGCTCTTCCCCGATCCCGAAACGCCGGTGACCGACGTGAGACGCGCGACCGGGAAGCGCGCGGTCACGTCGCGCAGGTTGTGGTGCGTCGCGCCCTCGACGGTGATGTAGCGCTCGGGCGGCATCGTCGCGCGCCGGCGCTCGACGCGCTTCTCGCCGCGCAGGTAGCGCGCGGTGTCGGTCTCGACGCGCGCGATCGCCTCGCCCCCCGGTCCGGAGTAGAGCAGCCGGCCGCCGTGCTCGCCGGCGCCGGGGCCGAGGTCGACGAGGTGCTGCGCCGCGCGCATGAGTAGCGGCTCGTGCTCGACCACGACCAGCGTGTTGCCGCGGCCCGCGAGCTCGCCGAGCATCGTGGCGAGCCGGTCGGTGTCGCGCGGGTGGAGCCCGACGGTCGGCTCGTCGAGCACGTAGAGCGTGTCGGCGAGGTTGGCGCCGAGCGCGTTCGCGAGCTCGATCCGCTGCGCCTCGCCGCCCGACAACGTGCGCGCGAGCCGGTCGAGCGTGAGGTAGCCGAGATCCACGCGGCGCATGAAGCCGAGCCGCGCCTCGATCTCGGCCAGCACGGGGCCGGCGATCTCGCGCTCGGCGGGCGCGAACGCGAGGCCGGCGAGATACGCGGTCGCCTCGTCCACGCTCATCGCCGTCACGTCGGCGATCGTGCGGCCCGCCGCGCGACCACCTTGGGGCGCGGCGCCGGCGTGACCACCTTGGGGCGCGGCGCCGAGTGTCACCTGCAGCGCCTCGGGACGCAGCCGCCTGCCGCCGCACGCGCCGCACGGCAGCGCGACCTGATACCGTTTGACGAGGAAGCGATTGCCGGCCTTGTACGACTTCTGCTGCAGCCGCTGCAGGAACGGGATCGCGCCGCGGAATCCCTCGCCGCCCTCGAGCAGCAGCCGGCGGTGCGCGGCGGAGAGCTTCCGCCACGGCGTGTCGAGCGGGATCTTCTCCGCCGCCGCGAGCTTCTCGAGCTTCGGCCAGAAGACCTTGCGGAACGAGCGGGCCCAGGGATCGATCGCGCCCTCCCGCAGCGTCTTCGCCGGGTCGGGCACGATGCGGTCCGCGGTGAACGTGAGCACGTCGCCGAAGCCGCGGCAGGTCGGGCAGACGCCGAGCGGGCTGTTGAACGAGAACAACGCCGGCTCGGGACGCATCGCGGCCGCGCCGCAGTGCGAGCACTCCCAGCGCTCGCTCCGCTTCTCGGGCGCCGCGCTCCCGCGCACCAGCTCGAGCCGGCCCTCGCCGCGACGGAACGCCTGCTCGGCCGAGTCGATCAGCCGCGACGCGTCGGACGCGCGCCAGGTAAAGCGGTCGATCACGATCCGCACGTCGCGCGTGCCCTTCGCGAGCTTCGGCAGCGGCTCGAGCGCCGTCGCCTCGCCGCCGATCAGGATGCGCGTGTAGCCCGCGGTCATGAGGTGGCCGGCCTGCTCGGCCCATGGCAGACGCGCCGCGAGCGCCACCGGCGCGAGCACCATGAGCGTCTCGCCCTCGCGCCAGCCTTCGGCCTCGCGCGCGATGCTCTGCGGGCTGTCGGCCGCGACCGGGCGCCCGCAGCTCGCGCAGTGGACGGTGCCGAGGCGCGCGAACAGGAGGCGTAGGTAGTCGTGGATCTCGGTCGCCGTGCCGACCGTCGAGCGCGCGCTGCGCGCCGGCGCCACCTGGCGGATCGCGACCGCCGGCATCAGGCCGTGCACGGAATCGACGTCGGGCCGCGCGAGGCGCTCGAGGAATTGCTTCGCGTAGCTCGACACCGACTCGACGTAGCGCCGCTGGCCCTCGGCGTAGAGCGTGTCGAAGGCGAGCGACGACTTGCCCGAGCCGGAGACCCCGGTGATGACGGTCAGCCGGCCGCGGGGCAGGTCGAGATCGAGGTTCTTGAGGTTGTGCTGGCGGGCGCCGCGGATGCGGATCGTCCCGTCGAGCGGCGGGTCGGGGTCGGACAACGGAGCCTCGTGCGTGCGCGCTGCGGCCGTTTGTCGCAGCGTAGCACGGCGCCGTCGCCCGACCCTTGGGCCGCTAGTGCCGGGCCGCCTGGAGATCCTTCTTCTGCTGGTCGTACTTCTGCCGGATCGCCTTGCGCTCGTCGTTGTACGTCTGCCGCACCTTGTCGAGCTCCCCCTTCTCGCGGTCGGCGAGCGCGGTGAGCTCGCCGGTTTCGAGCTCGTCGATCTGGCGCAGCTGCGGCGACTCGCGTTCGAGGACGAGCGTGTGGCGCTGGTCTTCGAGCGCCTTGATCTGCGGATCGAACTTCTCGCGCACCGCCTTGATCTGCGCCTCGAGCGGATCGAGCTCGGCGTGGTACTGGTCGCGCACCGCCTTGATCTGCTCGTCGAGGCTCTTGAGCTCACCCTTGCCCAAGTCGGCGGGGTGCTCGAGCGGCACCGGGAGCCGTTGCGGCACGCCCTTCGCGGCGTCGGTGACCGCCGCCGGCGCCGTGTTGCCGGCGCGCGCGCGCGGCGCGTGGATCGAGAGGGCGACGACTCCGGCGCCGAGCAGGAGCGTGAGCGCGGCGAGATGGCCGGTCGGGATGCGCATGACGAGGAACCTCCAGCGGCGTGGTCCTTGGGTCCGGGGAGCGGACCGTGAATCCGGCGGCGGGAAGAGAGACTAGCACCGGGATCGGCCGGCGCGCGGGAGACGCGAACGGCTCATCCTTCCGTGGATGAGCCGTCGCTGAGCGACTGGAGGAAGACGGCCAGCCCTAGCGCGATGCCCCCAGCCCTGAATGTGCGGAAGCGCCGGAGTCACACGCGGCGCCTGACAGCAGTCGGGGATTGGCCAACGAGATTCGCCGACCAATCCCCCGAGGACGTGCCAGGTCCAGAGAACTCGTTACTTCTTCTTCTTCGCAGCCTTCTTCTTCGTGCCCTTCTTCTTGGCGGCCTTCTTCTTCGCCATTCCGAATCACCTCCTCGTCAGGTGGTTTCGCGAACGATCGCTCGTCGCGAAGATCTCGGCAGCCGCACGTCTGCGCGGCCCGGGCGGCACAAACACGCGGCGCCCGAGCGTCGCGCGTGGCCTCGCTGCGGTACCAGCAGCCGTCGTGCCAGCGATCGCGATCGCCGCGCGACATACGATGTAAGTGACTGTCGAATTGCGCGAAGAAATTATTTCGCGCGCGCGCGGGGATGTAAGCGGGGGTCGACGCGCATGTGGAGAACGGCCGCAGCCGTCAAGAATCTTGGTGATTACGCGGGACGATCACGACAACTCGCTGTCGATGCGTGATCTCGGCGCGGTGTCCAATTCCTTGCGGGTGTCAAGAGACTTGACGACCGCCGACCTCTTCGATGCGGAACCGACGCAACTTCTCGATCAATCCCTGGCGCGAGATGCCGAGCACGCGCGCAGCGCGGCTCTTGTTGCCGGCCGTCAGCCGCAGCACCTCGCTGATGTGATCCGCCTCCATCTGCGCGAGCGTCGGGAGCGGGATCGAATCGTCGCTGGAGACACGCCGTCCCGCCAGCTCGGGCGGCAGGTGCTCGACCTCGAGGCGTTCGCCGTCCTCGAGCAGCACGGCGCGCTCGATCACGTTGCGCAGCTCGCGCACGTTGCCCGGCCAGCGATAGCTCGCGAACAGCTGCTGCGCTGGCGCCGAGAGGTCGTCGAAGCGCTTCTGGAACTTGCGTGAGAACTCGCGCGTGAAGTGGCGCGCGAGCAGCAGGATGTCGTCGCCCCGCTCGTGCAGCGGCGGCAGGTGGATGCTCACCACCTTGAGCCGGAAGTAGAGGTCGCCGCGAAAGCGGCCGGTGCGCACGTCGGCTTCGAGATCGCGGTTGGTCGCGGCGACGATCCGGATGTCCACCGAGATGTCCTGCGCGCCGCCGACCCGCTTGAACTGGCGCTGATCGATGAAGCGCAGCAGCTTGGCCTGCGTCGGCAGAACCATGTCGGCGACCTCGTCGAGGAACAACGTGCCGCCGTCGCACAGCTCGACCAGCCCCTTCTTGGCCTCGGAGGCGTCGGTGAAGGCGCCCTTCTCGTGCCCGAAGAGCTCGTTCTCGAGCAGGTTCTCGTGGAACGACGAGCAGTTGACCTCCATGAGCGGCGCCTGCGCGCGGTCGCCGCGGTAGTGGATCGCGCGCGCGACCAGCTCCTTGCCCGTGCCGCTCTCGCCGGTGATCAGGACGGAGGTCGCCTGGCTGCGCACCACCTTGTCGATCAGCTGGCGCACCTCGGTGATCCCCGGCGAGCGACCGATGATCTCCTCGCCCGAGAAGTTCTTCCACGCCTTGCGACGGTAGAGGTCGAGCTCGGTCGCCTGCCGGAACTGCTTCCCCGCCGCCTCGACGGCGAGGACGATGTCCTCCATCTCGTAGGGCTTGCGGAGGAAGTCGCAGGCGCCGAGCTTCATCGCCTCGACCGCCGACTGCACGTCGCCGAAGGCGGTGATGACGATCACCTGGATCAGCGGATCGACCTGGCGCACGCGGCGCAGCACCGAGAGCCCATCGGTGTCCGGGAGCCGCATGTCGAGGATCATGACCTGCGGCCGCTCGGCGGTGACGCGCTCGAGCCCCTCGGCGCCGGTGCTCGCGGTCTCGACCGCGTAGCCGCGCGCGCGCAGCACCTTGGACAGCGACTTGCGGATCAGCAGCTCGTCGTCCACCACCAGCACGGAGATCTTCACGGGCGCCTCACTCTTCCGGTCTGCCGGGCGGCTCGGCCGGCACCGGGAACGAGACGCGGAACGTGGCGCCGCCGCCGGCGTTGTTCTTGGCGGTGATGACGCCGCCGACCTCGCGCACGATCTGCACCGAGATCGGCAGGCCGAGCCCGGTGCCGGTGGAACGCGTGGTGAAGAACGGATCGAAGATCTTCTCGATCAGGTCGCGCGGGATGCCGACCCCGGTGTCGGTGAACGAGATGTCCACCATCGAGCGGCGGGTGCGGTAGCGCCGCACCACGGTCGCGACGCGCAGCGCCCCGCCCTCGGGCATGGCCTGCAGCGCGTTGAGGCACAGGTTGAGGAACACCTGCTGCGTGAGATCGGGATCGGCGTAGACCAGCGGCAGGTCGTCCGCCCACTCGCGGTCGATGCTCACCTGCGCGTCGATCAGCTGAAGCTCGAGCATGGCGAGCGTCTTCTCGAGCACCTGATGGAGATCGCAGGGTTGCGGCCGCGCCGCCGGCGGCCGCGCGAACATCAGGAGGCCGGTGATGATCTGCTCGATCCGATCCAGCTCCTTGATCACGTCATCCAGGTCCTCGCGGCGCGGATCGCGCGGCTTGAACTTGGAGCCCACGAACTGGACCGTGGTGCGGATGCCCGTGAGCGGGTTGCGGATCTCGTGCGCGACGTAGGCCGAGAGCTCGCCGAGCGACACCAGTCGGTCGATCTTCTTCTGGAATTCGCCGTCTTCCGTCTCGGAGATCGCCTCGGCGAGGATCACCGAGCCCATGACCTCGCCGTCCTCGTCGCGCAGCGACATCGCCTCGGCCTTGAGCGTCGTCTCGCGCCCCTCGGCCTCGAGCTTGAACTCGCGCGGCTCGCGCGCCGCGCCCTTGAGCCAGCGCGCGTCGGCGCCCGGGAACAAGCGCGATCCGCTGGTGCCGATGAGCGCGCCCGGCTCGAGGCCGAGCAGATCCTCGATCCAGCGGTTGGTGTAGGTCACCTTGCGCTCGCGATCGAGCGCGACCACGCCCTGCTCGAGGGCGTCGAGCACCTGCATCGCGAGCGGCGCGGATCGCGGCGCCGGGGCCGCGGCTCCCGGGGCGGGCTCGTTCGGCCGGCTGACGGCTTCGCTGCGCGTGGTGGGCTCCTCTTCCGGGCCGGGCGACGAGCCCGGTCCCGCTACTGGTAGCACACGGTCGTTGTCCGCGTCTACGGCGGCTGATAGACTCCCCGGTCTTCCCGTTCCACCGTCATCCCGCTAGATCCCGGAGCCTGCATGCTGAAATACCTGCGCATGGGCAACAAGCGCACCAAGGCCATCTGGCTGGTGGTCATCGTCGCCACGGTCGCGAGCTTCATGCTCGGCTTCGTGGCCATCGCGGCCTTCATGCACGAGGGGCCCAAGTCCAGCGCCGACGTGGGCTCGGTCAATGGCCGCGTGATCACGCGCGTCGACTACCAGAACGCGATCGCCGAGCAGCGCGACGCGTTCGTCCGCCAGACCGGGGCCGATCCGGACGCCGAGGAGGAGCGCGCGCTCGAGATGCAGGCGTGGCGCAACGTGGTGACCCAGCGCCTCGTCGGCCAAGTCGCCCGCGGCCTCGGCCTCAAGGCGTCGGACCAGGAGGTCGTGCTCTCGCTCGAGAGCGCGCCGCCGCCGGCGCTGGCCGCCGCGCCCGCGTTCCAGACCAACGGGAAGTTCGATCCCAGCAAGTACGTGGCGGCGCTGCGCGATCCCAACAACAACTGGGCGGCCTTCGAGACGCAGGCGCGCGAGCAGCTCCCGCTCAAGAAGTTCCAGGAGCGGATCGTCGCCTCGCTCAAACTGTCCGAGCCCGAGCTGCGCGAGGCGTTCCGCGACCGCTACGAGAAGGTCGCGATCACCGTGCTGCAGATCCCGCCGTCGCAGCAGCCGAACGTGGCCGCCCCGACCGACGCCGACGTGGCGCGGGCCTACGCGACGTACAAGTCGCGCTTCGCCGCCGGGCCGCGCACGCAGCTCGAGGTGCTGCAGGTGCCGATGCACTTCTCGGCCGAAGAGATCCGCGCGGCGCGCGAGCAGGCGCAGAGCCTCGCCGATCGCGCGCGCCGCGGCGAGGACTTCGCGCAGCTCGCCAAGGACTACTCCGAGGGCCCGGGGGCCGCGAAGGGCGGCGAGATCCCGCGCGTGTTCCAGCCGCACGAGTTCGGCCAGGCGCTCGAGACGCAGATGGCGGCCCTGCCGAAGGGCGGGATCAGCAACCCGGTGCAGGACGGGCCGTACTTCGTCGTGCTCAAGGTGCTCGACCGGTTGCCGAGCCCGGTGGCCACGACGCCGAGTCTGCGCGTCGCGCAGATCGCGATCCGCGTCCGGCCGAGCGACACCTCGCGCCAGCAGCAGTATCAGGCGGCGAAGAAGATCCGCGACCGCGCGGCCCAGGTCGGGCTTGGCAAGGCGGCGGCCGAGAACGGGCTCGCCACCGGACGCTCGGCGTTCTACGACTACAACAATCCACCGCCGCAGCTCGCGGCCGCACCCGCGGCGGCCGAATGGGGACTCGGCGCCAGGGCCGGCACGGTCAGCCCGGTCTACGAAGACATGTCGGAGTTCACGATCGTGCAGGTGGCCGAGCAGAAGGCGGCCGGCACGCCGTCCGCGACCGAGATCGGCGACCAGCTGCGGCAGATCGCCCAGGTCGAGTCACGGGTCCAGATCGCGAAGCCGCTCGCCGACCGCGCGGTGCAGATGATCGCCGGCGGTCAGTCGCTCGAAAACGCTGCGAAATCGCTCGGCGTCCCGCCGTTCGCGATCGCGGCGATGACGCGCGCCCAGCCGGACCCGCGGGTCGCCAACTTCCCCGAGGTGATCGGCGCGGCGTTCGCCGCGCCGCCCGGCCGGATCCTGGGGCCGATCCGCACGCTCGGCGGCTGGTCGATCGTCCGCGTGGACTCGCACTCGGCGCCGACCCAGGCGGCATTCGACTCGACGCGGGCGCAGATCACGCAGGATCTCATGTCGCGGCGCCAGCAGCGGTTCTTCGTCGGCTGGCTCGCCGAGATGCGCGCCAGGACGAAGGTGCAGGACTTCCGCGCCGATCTCGGCATGTGATTCCGCGCGCCCGGCGCGCGCCGCACTCCATCGCCCGCGGAGAGACGCCTCTCCGCGGGCACTCATTCAATTGGGCTTCTCTCCCGGTTTCTGCCCCGGCGACGTGTCGTCGCGATTCACCTCATCGGTGATCTCGCGCTGCGCCTTGCGGAACTCGCGCATCGCCTCGCCGAGGCCGCGCGCCATCTTGGGAATCTGGCTCGGGCCGAAGACGAGCAGAATGATCAGGAACACCAGCCCCATTTCGCCACCACCGAGTCCGAACACGAGGGTCGTGCCTCCCCTGGGTCAATCGTCGAGGTGGAGCCGACTGCGGTCGCTGCCGAGCACCACCGTGACATCCGCGACATTCGAAGCCGATGTCTGCTGGATCACCGGCGGTCCACCAAGATAACGCGCCACGGCCCGCGCCGACGAGAGGTCCGTGCGCCGGGCGACCACCATAGTAGCGAAATAGTCGGGGCGGTCGGCGTTGCGCACCTCGGTCACCTGGAACCCTCCCTGGCGGAGGAACGAGGCGACGCGGGAGCCGATGCCCCCCTCGCCCGACCCGTTGAGCACCTCGACGCGGATCACGCGCCGCTCGGGCGTGCCCATCGTGACCGTGCCGGCCCGATCGCCCTTCGGCCAGAAGCTGGCGTAGGCCCACGAGATCGCGAGCGCCACGACCACGAGGCCGAACACGATGAGCGCGATGCGGCCGAAGAGACCGCCGCCCCGTCCGCGTCTAGCGCCGCGCGCCACGAGCCTTCCGTCCGCCGCGGATCGCCTCGCGCAGCCGCGTCCACGTCCGGCCAAGCGACTCGGGCAGCACGCGCGTGCCGCCGACGGCCGCCATGAAGTTGGTGTCGCCGTTCCAGCGCGGCACGAGGTGGAGGTGCAGGTGGCCTAAGAACCCGGCGCCGGCGACGCGGCCGACGTTCACGCCGTAGTTGACGCCGTCGGGGCGATAGGCGCTCGCGAGCGCCCGCTCGGCGATCGCGACCAGATCGAGCAGGTCGGCGCGCTCGTCGCCCACGAGCCGCTCGAAGCGCGGCACGTGGCGCGCGACCGCAACCATGAGGTGACCGGGGTTGTAGGGAAAGCGGTTGAGCATGAGCAGCGCGTGCGGCCGCCGCGCGAGCACGAGGTCGGCGCGGTCGTCGCGGCCGCCCGCGACGCGGCAGAAGAGGCAGCCGCGCGGCGCCTTGGCGGCGGCGATCCAGCGCATGCGCCACGGCGCCCACAGCCGCTCCATTCCGCCCTCGCGCGCCACGTCACTCCCCTCCGCCGAGCGCCGCATGGATCCGCTCGGCCTCGGCGAGCTGCTCCGGGGTGTTGATCCCGAGCAGCTCGCGGTGATCCTCGGCGCACAGCACCGCCGCGGTGCGGCCGGCGCGCTGGATCAGCGACACGGTGTCGGTGAGATAGTACTCGCCCTGTGCGTTGTGTGCGCTCAACCCGCCGAGCACCGCCTCGAGCACCGGATACTCGAAGGCGTAGATGCCGGAGTTGATCTCGTTCGTCCGCTTCTGCTCGGGCGTCGCGTCGCGCTCCTCGACGATCGCGGCGATCCCCTCGCCGTCCGGCGTGCGCACGATGCGCCCGTAGCCCGAGGCGTCGGGCACGCGGGTCGAGAGCACGGTGACCGCCGCGCCCGAGGCGCGATGGTGCTCGAGCAGCGCGTGGAGCGTCGTCGCGCGCAGCAACGGCGTGTCGCCGCACACGACCAGCAGCGTGCCGTCGAAATCCTCGAGCGCCGGGCCGGCGACGAGCACGGCGTGGCCGGTGCCGCGCTGCTCGGCCTGCACCACCCACTCGACCTCGGCGCCGGCGAACGCGGCGCGTACGCGGTCGCGCTGGTGCCCGATCACGACCAGCACGCGCCCGACGCCGAGACCGTCGAGTGCCGCGAGCACGTGGGCGAGCAGCGGCCGGCCGGCCATCGGATGCAGCACCTTGGCGAGGTCGCTGTGCATGCGCTTGCCCTGGCCGGCGGCGAGGACGAGCGCGGTGGTGTCGGCGTGATGGAAGCGCTTCATCGCGCGCGCCACTCGAGGTTGTCGATGAGCCGCGCGCGCCCGACGCGCGCCGCCACCGCCACCAGCACGCGGCCGCGGATGCGCGCGAGCGGCGCCAGCGTGTCCGCGTCCACGACCGCGACATAGTCCTCGCGTACGCGCGGGAACCGCCGCCACACACGGCGCACCGCCGCGCGCACGCGCGCCGCCGAGCGCTCGCCGCCCGCCATCGCCGCCCGCGCCGCGGCGAGCCCGCGGGCGAGCGCCGTCGCGTCGCGGCGCTCCGCGGCGTCGAGGTAGGCGTTGCGCGACGAGAGCGCGAGGCCGTCGGCCGCGCGCACCGTGGCGCCGCGCCGCACGCGCACCGTGAGGCCGAGGTCGCGCACCATGCGCTCGATGATCCGCGCCTGCTGCGCGTCCTTCTGCCCGAGCCACAGCTCGTCCGGCATCACGACCAGCAGCAGCTGGAGCACGACGGTCGCCACGCCTTCGAAGTGCCCGGGGCGCGAGGCGCCCTCGAGCGCGTCGCCGAGCTCCGTGACGCGCACGCGCGTGCGATGTCCCGCCGGGTAGAGATCGCCGGCGGGCGGCTCCCAGAGCAGATCCACGCCGGCGG
The DNA here is from genome assembly GCA_016178725.1 of Candidatus Eiseniibacteriota bacterium. Taxonomy (GTDB): domain Bacteria; phylum Eisenbacteria; class RBG-16-71-46; order RBG-16-71-46; family RBG-16-71-46; genus WS-11. The sequence continues at coordinate 4,085 of JACOSV010000013.1, read as the reverse complement.
CGGCGAGCCGCGCGCGGTCGCGGCGCACCGGGCGCGGGTAGTGGCGGTAGTCCTCGCGCGGACCGAACTGGAGCGGGTTGACGAAGATGCTCGCGACGACGCGCGCCCCGCCCGCGCGCGCGCGGGCGACCAGGCTCACGTGCCCCTCGTGGATCGCGCCCATCGTCGGAACGAACGCGACGCGCGCGCCGCGGCGTTTGAGATCCGCGACCGCGCGCCGCACGTCGGCCGCGTGCCGCACGCGCTGCATCCGGCGCGGCGCACGCCGGGCGATGGACGCTCCGCGCCGCCGGACGGTCCGGCGCGCCGGACGCATCAATAGGACTCCGCGTCGCTCGGGAAGCGGCGGGCCTTCACGTCCGCCACGTAGTGGGCGAACGCCTCGCGCATCACGTCGCCGACCGCGGCGTAGCGGCGCACGAACTTCGGCTGGTGGCCGAGAAAGAGCCCGAGCAGATCGTGACTCACCAGCACCTGGCCGTCGCAGCCGACGCCGGCGCCGATGCCGATCGTGGGGATCGCGAGCGCGCGTGTCACCTGCGCGCCGAGCCGCGCCGGGATCCCTTCGAGCACGAGCGCGAAGCAGCCCGAATTCTGAAGGAGCCCGGCCTCGCGCACGAGACGCTCCTGATCCGCCTCGCCGCGCGCCTGCACCTTGTAGCCACCGAAGGCGAGCACCGACTGCGGCGTGAGCCCGAGGTGTCCCATCACCGGGATCCCCGCCGCGACCATGCGCCGGATCGCCCCGGTCACGCGCTCGCCGCCCTCGAGCTTGACCGCGTCCGCGCCGCCTTCCTGAATGAACCGGCCGGCGTTGAGGATCGCCTGCTCGTCGCTCACCTGGTACGAGAGGAACGGCATGTCGGCCACGACCAGCGCCGCGGGCTTGGCGCGCATCACGGCGCGCGTGTGGTGCAGCATGTCCTCCATCGTGACCGGCAGCGTGTTCTCGTAGCCGAGCACCACCGTGCCGAGGCTGTCGCCGACCAGCAGGATCTCGGCGCCCGCTTCGTCGGCGATGCGCGCGGTCGGGTAGTCGTAGGCGGTGAGCACGGCGATCGCCTCGCCCTTGCGCTTCATCTCGACGATGCGCGGTGCGGTCATACGCGGCCGCGGCGCCGCGGCCCGGCCCGGCGCCCGGCTCGGCGGTCCGCCCGGAGGCGGCGCTCCGCCCCGTTCTTCGCTCACGTGGTCTGCCCCTTCTCGATCGGCGCGTAGTACACGGTGCCCCCGCGATGGACGCGGATGCGCTTCAGCAGATCCTGGAAGTCCTCGGGATCGTTCACGAAGTCGATGCTGTTGGTGTTCACGACCAGCAGCGGCGCCTCGACGTAGTGGAAGAAGAAGTGATTGTAGGCCTCGTTGAGCGCGCTGATGTAGCCGCGGTCCATGTCCTTCTCGAACGGGCGGCCGCGGCGCGCGATGCGCTCCATGAGCGTGTCGTTCGACGCCTGCAGATAGACGACCACGTCCGGCTTCACCACCTCCAGCTCGAGCCACCCGACCAGCTTCTCGTAGAGCGCCAGCTCGCGCTCCGAGAGCGTGAGGCCGGCGAAGATGCGGTCCTTCTGGAACAGATAGTCGGCGACCGTGCGTTCGCTGAACAGATCGAGCTGCCGGAGCGACCGCTGCTGCTGGTAGCGGCCGAACAGAAAGTGCATCTGGGTCTGGAAGGCGTAATGCTCGCGGTCGCGATAGAAGTCCTTGAGGAACGGATTCTCCTCGACCTCTTCCAGCACCAGCTGGGCCTTGAGCTGCTCCGAGAGCAGGCGCGCGAGGCTGGTCTTGCCCGCCCCGATCACGCCCTCGACGACGATGTAGCGGTTGTCCGCCGTCACGACGTCAGCCTAATTCCAGAGGCGCGTCCCCCGTTTCACCGGCGGCCGGGCCTTGAGCCTGGAGAGGTGGTTGAGCAACGTCTCGCCGGTGACCGGGTGGACGAGCAGCGGATCCAGCTCGACCAGCGGCACGAGGACGAACGATCGCCGGACGAGCTCGGGATGGGGCACCTGGAGATCGGGTTCGTCCACGACCATGCTGCCGTAGAGCAGGAGGTCGAGGTCGATCGTGCGCGGCCCCCATTTCTGGTGGCGCACGCGCCCGAGGCGGCGCTCGATCAGGAGCAGGTTCCAGAGCAGCTGGCGCGCGGTCAGCTCGGTGTCGATCTCGGCGACGGCGTTGAGGAAGTTGGGCTGATCCACCTCGCCGACCGGCTCGGAGTCGTAGAGCGACGAAGCGCGCAGGAGGTGGGTCGCGGGCAGGCGCGCGAGATCGTCGAGGGCGAGCCGGATCTGGACCTCGCGCTCGCCGAGATTCGATCCCAACCCGATGAATGCCTTCACGCGCCTCGCTCCCGCACGACTTCGATCACCGCCCGGCCGCCGGTGGTCCACCCCAGGTTCTGTTTGGCGATCCGCACCCGCACGCGGCGCACCGCGAACCGCGCCAGGATGGTCTCCGCGGTCGCCGCCGCCAGCCGCTCGAGCAGATGGAAGCTCTGCTCCTCGACCACCTCGCGCACGGTCCGGTAGAGGTGGTCGTAATCCACCGCGTCGGCGAGCCGGTCGCTCGATTCGGCCCGGTCGTCGCCCGGCTCGAGCTCGAGATCGACCTCGAGACGCTGGCCCGCTTCCTTCTCATATGGGCGCGCGCCGTGATGGCCGAACACCGACAGGCCCTCGAGCCGAATGACCGCCAGACGCTGCCCCCGGGCCTTTGGGGCCCGCCGCGCGCTGTGCGCGACCTTCGTGATCGAGCCGTGGAGATCGAAGCCAACGATGCGCGCGGGAGTCTAGGGGTGGGTCCGGAGCGGGTCAAGGTCACCGCCTGCCTGGCGCTCGAGCGCGAAGAACCGATTGCGCGTCACCGCATAGATGTCGCGCGGGAGGCCGACGGTGAGCGCGCGCCGGTACGCGGCGAGCGCCTCGTCCACGGCGCCCATCGCCTCGTACGCCTGTCCCAGCCACGCGAGATCGACTGCGCCGCGCGAGATGCCCGCCGCCACCGCGAGCTCGAGCGCCGCCTCGCGCGCGCGCTGCCGCGCGAGCAGCGCCTGGCCCAGCGCGCGGTGCGGCTCGGGCGTCCACGGCGTGCGCAGCGCCGCGGCGACGAACGGCGTGAGCGCGCGCACGGCGGAGTCCGGCGGCGCCGCAGTCGCGCTCACGCCGGCCGCGGCGCCGGATGCGACGCCGGATGCGGCGCCCGCCGGGCCCCCGCCGCCGAGCATCCGCCTCGCCATCGTCGCGGCATCGGGGATCGCGCCCGCGCGCGACGCGGCGCTCCACGTCGACTCGGCGGCGCGCGCGCTGCTGTCGGCCGCGAGCGCGGCGGTCAGCGGGTAGGCCATCTCGCGGTCGGGCGGTCGGCCCGCCGCCGCGGCCGCGAAGCACGCCGCCGCGACATCGAAGTGCGCGTGCACCAGGAATCCCTCGCCGATCCGGGCGCGCACGCGCGCGTCGGCGCGCTCGGCCGCGAAGCGCACGTCGCGCGCGTCGAAGTGCAGCACGGCAAAGTCGCGCGGCGCGTCGGCGGGCGTGAAGTCGGCGAGAAGGCGCACGCGGTCCGTCGTGTCACGGCAGGTGACGCGCAGCCCGGGCCCGAGCACCGACTGGAACGTGAGATCGGGCGGAACGCCGGCGGCGAACGTGACCGGCACGGCGCGCAGCGACGCGCACCACGGCTCGAGCGCCGCGAGCAGCCGGTCGGTGAGCGCGCCGGTGTCGCGGAAGAAGGCGTAGTTGACGAACGGATGCCGCGCCGGACCGCTGCGCCCTTCGACCGGCCGATAGACGCCGCCCGCGCCGAAGCCGACGACCGCGACGATCGCGATCGCGGCGCGCGCGACCCACGCCGGCGCGGCGGCGAGCAGCGCGCCGGCGGCGAGGCTCACGCCGAGCGCGCTGACCGAGAAGAAGTAGCCGCGCCAGCGCTCGACGATGAATCCCACCGGCAGCATCGCGGCCAGCGCGAGCGCGAGGCCGACGACGACGGCGCGGCGCGGCGACCGCGCACCGGCCGGCGCCGTGCCGCGCGCGCCCGCGCCGCCCGCGGCCGCCCTGCCGATCGGCGCGGCGGCGACGGCCGCG
>JACOSV010000037.1 GCA_016178725.1 Candidatus Eiseniibacteriota bacterium | reverse complement strand
CGGCGAGGGTCGCGGGCGGCGCGATCGCAGCGAGCCCGCGCGCGCCGGCGGCGGTCGCGAGGGCGGCCGGCACGAAGGCGGTCGCGAGGGCGGTCGGCACGAAGGCGCTCCACGCGGCGGCGAGCGGATGCCCGCCGCGCCACGCGGCGACGAGCGTCTCGAGGCACGCGGCGAATCACCCGAGACGCCGCGCGAGTCTCGGGAGACGTCCCGCGAGGCGGGCGGCGAGCGCGAGGGGCGTCGTCGTCGCGGCCGTCGCGGTGGGCGCGGACGGGGTGATGACGGCATGCGTCCGCGTCGCGACACGACCGGCGTGGCGCCGGGCGGCGACGAGTCGATCCGCGCGGCCGACGACATGGCGCCGGCGCACGATCTGCCGATGTCGCCCGTCATGCACGAGTCGCGCGGCGAGGATGCTCGCGGAGGCGAGGCGCGCGACGAGGGCGGATCGCGCGACGAGGGCGGATCGCGCGATGAGGGCCCGGCGCTGTCCGCGGCCGATCTCGACGCCGAGGCGCGGCGCATCACCGAGGCGCTGCTCGCGGCGATGGGATTCCCGGCCAAGGTGTCGAGCCGCTCCGAGGGGACGAACGTCGACGTCACCGCCGAGCTGAGCGAGGACGAGGATCTCCTCATCGGACGCAAGGGCGAGGTGCGGCAGGCGCTCCAGCACCTGCTCAACCTGACGCTCAACCGCGGCGGCGGGATGCGCTACCACCTGCAGCTCGAGATCAACGAGTTCTGGCGCCACCGCGAGTCCGAGCTGCAGACGCAGGCGCGCGCGATGGCCGACGAAGCGGCGACGAGCGGCCGCGAGGTGGTGACCGAGTATCTCAACGCGCAGGAGCGGCGGGTCATCCACGTCGCGCTGCGCGAGGACGGCCGGGTGAAGACGTACGCGATCGGCGACGGCCTCATCAAGAAACTCGCGGTCGCGCCCGCCGGCCAGCCCGAGGTGGCGAGAGCCGACGACTAGCCCGCCGCCTTCGCATCGAGCGCCGGGCCCGGAATCGGGTCCGGCGCTTTTCGTCTGTCGGGGGATCCATGACGCAGCTCGGAGACACGATCACGGCGATCGCCACCGCGCGCGGCGCCGCGGGGCTCGCGGTGGTGCGGATGAGCGGGCCCGAAGCGCTCGCGATCGCCGACCGCGTGTTCCGCGGCACCGCGCGGATCGGCGATGCGCCGACCCACACGCTGCATCATGGCTGGGCCGCCGATGACGCGCTCGATGCTCCCATCGATGCCCCCATCGACGCCCCGATGGATGCACCCATCGATGCCCAACGCATCGACGAGGTCGTGGTCGCCGTGTTCCGCGCGCCGCGCTCGTACACGAAGGAGGACGTGGTCGAGTTCTCCTGTCACGGCGGCGCGCTCTCGGCCGAACGTCTGCTCGCCGCGATGATCGCGAGCGGCGCGCGCCTCGCCGCCCCCGGCGAGTTCACGCTGCGCGCGTTCCTCAACGGCCGGATCGATCTCGCCCAGGCGGAGGCCGTCGCCGACGTGATCGCCGCCGAGACGAACGCCGCGCACGCGCTCGCCGTCTCCCAGCTCGCGGGCGCGCTGTCGCGCGAGATCGGGGCGCTCGGCGAGCGCGTCGCCGACGCGCTCGCCGAGGTCGAGGCGCGCGTGGACTTCGCCGAGGACGTGGGCGGCGTCGAGGTGCCTGCGCACGTGCGCGCCGCGATCGCCGACGTCGCGGCGGCGCTCGCCGCATGGCTCGCCGCCTCGCCGTACGCGCGCGCGATCCGCGACGGCGCGCGCGTGCCGCTCGTCGGCCGGCCGAACGCCGGCAAATCGTCGCTCTTCAACGCGCTCCTCGGCGAGCCGCGCGCGATCGTGACGCCGGCGCCGGGCACGACGCGCGACCGCGTCAGCGAAGCGATCGAGCTCGCCGGCATGCGCGTCACGCTCTCCGACACCGCCGGCCTGCGCGAGACCGACGACGCGATCGAGGCGATCGGCGTCGCGCGGACGCACGCCGCGATCGCGTCCGCGGCGGCGACGCTGTGGGTCGTGGATGCCTCGCAGCCGCTCGCGCCCGAGGATCATGCGATCGCGGCCGTGCTCGGCGCCCGGCCGTTGCTGGTCGCGCTCAACAAGAGCGACCGTCCGCGTCGCGTCGCGCCCGGCGACGTCGAACGGCTGCTCGACGGCGGCCCGCGCGCGATCGTCGCCGTGTCCGCGCTCGCGGGCGATGGCATCGACGCGCTCGCCGCGGCACTCGCGGCGCTGCTCGGCGCGGGCCCGCACGCATCGGAGGATGGCGCCTCCTCTGGGCCCGCGACCGGCGCGATCGCCATGGCGGTGAGCAACCCGCGCCACGTCGCGGCGCTCGATCGTGCGCGGGCGGCGCTGCTCGGCGCGGCGTCCGCGGCGGACGGGGGCGCGCCGGGCGAGATCGTGGCGCTCGAGCTGCGCGCATCGCTCGCGGCACTCGGCGAGGTCACCGGCCGGTCGGTGGACGCCGATCTGCTCGACCGCATCTTCAGCCGCTTCTGCGTCGGCAAGTGACGGACGCGTTCGACGTCGTCGTGGTCGGCGCGGGCCACGCCGGATGCGAGGCCGCGGTCGCGTGCGCGCGGCTCGGCCTCGACACCGCGCTCGTGACCGTGACGCTCGCCGACAGCGCGAAGATGTCGTGCAATCCCGCGATCGGCGGCATCGCGAAGGGCCACATGGTGCGCGAGATCGACGCGCTCGGCGGCGTGATGGGCCTGATCACGGACCGCGCCGGCATCCAGTTCAAGATGCTGAACCGCGGCCGCGGCCAGGCGGTGTGGTCGCCGCGCGCGCAGTGCGACAAGGCCGGCTACGCCGCGGCGATGAGCGCGCTGCTCGACGGCGTCGCCGGGCTCACGCGCCTCGCCGGCGTCGTGAACCACGTCCGGCTCGAGCGGGGCGCGGTGGCGGCGATCGAACTCGACGACGGGCGCCGCGTCGCCTGCCGTGCGGCGGTGATCACGCCCGGCACGTTCCTCAACGGCTTGATCCACATCGGCGCGGCGCAGATCGCGGGCGGCCGGATCGGCGAGCACGCCGCGCGCGCGTTGAGCGAATGTCTCGCCGAGCTCGGGCTCGAGCGCGGCCGGCTCAAGACCGGCACGCCGCCGCGGCTCCATCGCGACTCGATCGCCTGGGATCGTGCGACGCCGCAGCCGGGCGACGATCCGCCGCGCCCGTTCTCGCACTGGACCGAGCGGCTCGATGTCGATCAGGTGCCGTGCCATCTCACGCACACGAACGAGCGCACGCACGCGGTGATTCGCCGCAATCTCGATCGCTCGCCGCTCTATTCCGGCGCGATCCGCGGCGCCGGGCCGCGCTACTGCCCGTCGCTCGAGGACAAGGTGGTCAAGTTCCCCGAGCGCGCCGCGCATCACGTCTTTCTCGAGCCCGAGGGTCGCGACGTTCCCGAGATCTACGTCAACGGCGTCTCGTCGAGCATGCCCGCCGAGGTGCAGCTCGAGTTCGTGCGCACGATCCCGGCGCTCGAACAGGCCGAGATGCTGCGCCCCGGTTACGCGGTCGAGTACGATTTCGTGCTTCCGCATCAGCTCGCGGCGACGCTCGAGGTGCGGGGCGTGCCGGGACTCTTCCTCGCCGGGCAGATCTGCGGCACGTCCGGCTACGAAGAGGCGGCGGCGCAGGGACTGATCGCCGGCATCAACGCCGCGCACCGCGTCCTCGGTCGCGCGCCGTTCGTCCTGCGCCGCGATCAGGCGTATCTCGGCGTGCTCGTCGACGATCTCGTGACGCGCGAGCATCGCGAGCCCTACCGCATGTTCACGTCGGCGGCCGAGCACCGGCTGCTGTTGCGCGCCGACAACGCCGACGAGCGCCTCGCCGAGATCGGCCACGCGCTCGGGCTCGTGACGCAGGAGCAGATCGAGCGCGTGCGCGCGAAGTGCGCGGCCCTCGATGCCGAGGAACGGCGGCTCACGCGCATCACGGTGGCGGTTGCGGCGGACAGCGCCGCCCCCGCGCCGGGCACGCCCGCCGCGGATGGCACGGCCACCGCGCCCGCGCGGCGCGTGCGCGCGCTCGATCTCCTCGCGCGCGCGGGCGGATCGTGGGACGGGCTGCGCGAGGCCGGCGTCGACTGCGATCTCCCGCGCGAGTGGGCCGATTGCCTGGAAATCCGCGTCCGATATCGCGGCTACATCGAGCGCGAACGCGAGACGGCCGCGCGCGCTGCGGCGCTCGAAGCGGCGACGCTCGCGCCAGCGCTCTGGGATTCGGATCTCAAGGGCGTCTCGCGCGAGGCGCGCGAGAAGCTCGTGCGCTGGCGGCCCGCATCCGTCGGTCAAGCGTCGCGGATCGCGGGGGTGTCGCCGGCGGACATTGCCGTGCTCCTCGTGCATGCGCGACGCGCGGCGCCGGATGGGGCGGCACGCGCGCGCGCCGGTGCGGAAGCGGCGGTGGTCGGGCCATCGGCGGCACGCGCCGCCGCGCGGTCGGGGGTCACCGGCCGGGCGTGATACGTTGCGGCGATGAAACCTCGCCGCGCGAGACCAACTCGTTCCGGACGCGCGCTCGCGGCGCCGCGACGGCGGCAGGGCGCCCGGGCCCGGCGTGAGGGACCTCCTGCCACGCCATTCGGCCAGCGTACGGCGCGCGGTCCCGAGCAGATCGAGCGGATCCTCGGGCGACAACCGTGGTCGGATCTGCTGGCCCCGCTCGAGCGGGCTTCGGCGGATCCACCTGCGGCGCTCGAACGAATGCGACAGTTCGCGCGCATGGTTATCGAGTGGAACTCTAGCATTTCCAATCTGATAGCGGAAAACGATCAGGCGAGGATCGTCTCGCGCCACCTGCTTGAATCGGTGGCGCACGCCGAGTGGTTGAAGGGTTCGGGACGCACGCGCTGGATCGATCTCGGATCCGGCGCCGGATTCCCGGCGATCCCACTCGTGATCGCCGGCGTCCCCGGAGCCTGGACCCTGGTCGAGTCACGACGGACCAAGACGCTCTTCCTTCGAAAGGCGATCGAGACGCTCGGCCTCGATCAGGTCCGAGTCGAGCTGGCGAGACTCGAGGACATCGCCGGCGAACACCCCCGCGCGTTCGACGGGTTCACGTCGCGGGCGACGATGCGGCTCGGCCCGACACTCGACCTCGCCGCTCGCATCGTCGAGCCCGGCGGCTGCGCGTTCCTGTGGAAGGGCAGCGGTCGCGACGACGAGATCGTCGCCCAAGGCGCCTGGAAGGAGAAATGGGACCTCGACACATGGCGGATCATTGGATCCGGTCCGGTCGCGATCGGCAGATTCGTTAGACGCGAGGACTCTTAGTCGATTCCGATTCGCCGAGCGTTCCACGTGGAACTTCGCTCTTGTCCCGCGCGGCCCGCACTTGCTACTTTGTGTCTCCGCAGTTCACTTCTGACCTCATCAGGTGGGCAGGGAGTCCGCCCCGCGCGCAAGGGAATGGGACGCGTAATCGCAATCGCCAGCCAAAAGGGCGGCGTAGGCAAGACCACGACGGCGATCAATCTGGGCGCGTGTCTCGCCCAGGAAGGTCATCGATCGCTGCTCATCGATATCGATCCCCAGGGCAACGCGACCAGCGGCCTCGGCGCGAACGGGAACGATGCGCGCCTCACGATCTATGAGGCGCTGATCGGCCAGAACGAGCTCCGTGAGTCGGTCACGCCGACGGCGCTCGCGAACCTCGATCTGATCGCCGCCGGCCAGCGTCTCTCGGGCGCCGAGGTCGAGCTCGTCGGAATGATGGCCCGGGAGACGCGTCTCAAGCAGGCGATCGCGCCGCTCCGGGGCGAGTACGACTTCATCCTCATCGATGGGCCGCCCTCGCTCGGCCTGCTGACCGTCAACGCGCTCACCGCGTCGGACTCGGTCCTGATTCCGCTCCAGTGCGAATACCTCGCGCTCGAGGGGCTGACGCAGCTCGTGAACGCGATCCGCCTCGTTCAGGACCACCTCAATCCGGGCCTTCGGATCGAGGGCGTGCTGCTGACGATGTTCGACGCACGGCTCAATCTGTCGCAACAAGTAGCCGACGAGGCCAGGAAGTTCTTTGCAGAACGCGTTTATAAGACGGTGATCCCCAGAAATGTACGGCTAAGTGAAGCGCCCTCGTTCGGAAAGCCAATCGTTCTATACGACCCACACAGCACCGGCGCTGACAGCTATCGCGACCTGGCGCGGGAGGTTCTCGATCATGCATAGGAAGGCACTCGGTAGAGGTCTCGAGGCGCTGATTCCGGGCGCTGCGCCCGGGGCCGGCGTCGCGGACGCTCCGCAGTCCGGTGTTCGCCACATCGAGGTCGGTGAGATCGGCCCGAATCCGTTCCAGCCGCGGACCCGATTCGACGACGACGCGCTCCAGGAGCTCTCGGCTTCGATCAAGGCGACCGGCGTGCTCCAGCCGATTCTCGTCCGCCATCAGGCCGACAGCTTCCAGCTCGTGGCCGGTGAGCGCCGGCTGCGCGCGGCACAGCTCGCCGGGCTCGAGCGAATCCCGGCGATCGTGCGCGATGTCGACGACCGCGAGATGATGGAGCTCGCGCTGATCGAGAACATTCAGCGTGAGGATCTCAATCCGATCGACGAGGCGAGGGCCTACAAGGCGCTGGTTGGCGGCGTCGGCCTCACGCACGATCAGCTTTCGGAGCGGGTCGGGAAGCAGCGGAGTTCGATCAGCAACTCGCTTCGCCTGCTGACGCTCCCGGTCGAGGTCCAGGACATGGTTTCACGTGGAACCATTTCCGCGGGCCATGCGCGAGCGCTCCTCGGTCTGCCGACTCTGGGCGAGCAACTCGTCGCCGCGCGGTACGTGATCGGGAAGGGATTCTCGGTGCGGCGCACCGAGGCGTTCGTGACTCGCAAGATTCGCCGCGCGCACACCAGGATCGCGCCGAAACGGCTCGAAGGGATTGAGGAGTGGGAGACCAAGCTTCAGCAGAGGTTCGCGACACGCGTCACGATTTCGCCTTCCCGCAAGGGAGGCAAGGTGGAGTTCGAGTACTACGGTCAGCCGGATCTCGAACGGCTCCTCGAGGCGTTCGGCGTCCTTTAGCGTTGTTTTGCAGTCGAATACGAGATTTCATTGCGGAAAACGATCGTTCGTCTGACCCGAGCACCTCGCGGGCTGCGACCCGCACGCTGACTCCGGTCCGCCCCGCGGGGCGCCGTGGGCCAGGGAAGGGAGTCCGATGATGAAGTTTCGGTCACGCCCGCAGGCACCCGAGGCGCCGCCGCCCGCGCACACCGTGATTGGTGTCGGCGCCAACTTCCGCGGCACGCTGATGGTGAGCGGGACGCTGCGCATCGACGGCGAGTTCGAGGGCGACATCCTTCGCTGCGAGCGCCTCGAGATCGGCGAGCACGGGGTAATGCGGTCCGATGTCGAGGTGAAGGAGGCGATGATCGAGGGCCGCGTCTACGGCAACATCCGCGCCCTCGGCAATCTCGAGATGAAGTCCGGCGCACGCGTCGAAGGTGATGTCGCCGCGATGAGCGTCGTGATCGAGCAGGGTGTCTTCTACACGGGCCGCTGCACGATGCTCGAGCACGGCGTGGACGCGGTGGAGTTGGACACGGATCGCACTCGGCCCCGGGAATACGCGCGGGATTAAATGCGGCGGCGGGTCGGACTCGCACTGCTCACGATCGTCGGAGCATCGCTCGCATTTGCAATCATTTCGCTCGCCGCCGTCACGCCCCCCGCCGCCCGCTCGGAATCCGCACCCGCCATCGCCTGGCCCGCCGGGACCGAGATCGCGCGCCTCGAGAATCTCGACGGCATGGTCATGCTCCGAATGACGGTGCGGGGCGCGGGCGGCCGCGACACGAGCGGGCTCTTCGTGCTCGACACCGGCGCCGGATTCCTCGCGCTCGATCGCGAGCTCGCCACCGGCCTCGGGATCGTGGACACCGCGGTGGCGGGGCGCGCGGACGCCGTGGATCTCGCCACGTCGCCGCTGCCGCGCATGTCGCTCGGTAACTGGAGCCTCGATCAGGTGCAGCCGGTGCTGACGATCGACGGGTCGGTGATCCGGCGTGTCACCGACCGTCCGGTACTCGGCCTGCTCGGACAGCGGCCGCTCGAAGACCGCTGTGTCGTCCTCGACTACGGGGAGAAGACCGCGACGCTGGTCCCGATGGTGCGCGAGAGCGAGGACACGCAGGTCGCCGACGAGGCGGCGGACGATTCGTCCGACGCCGACGCCGCCGCCCGATCCCGCGCTGCGATCGGCTTCGCGCTCTCGCCGGGTGCGGTGGCGGTGCGCTTCGCGCTCGCAGGCGACGGGAAGATTCTGGTCCGCGGCCGCGTCGCCGACCCGCGACCGCCGCGCTGGAGCCGAGCGCTGAATCTCCTCGTCGACACCGGCGCCACGAAGACGGTGCTCTTCGACGAGGCGGTCTCGGGCGTGATCGCCCACGCCGGCGCGTGGCCGACGCTGCGCGGGCTCTCGGCGCCGACGCTGATCGGCGCCGCCGAGGCGCGCTTGAGCATGGTGCCCGCGCTCGAGATCGCGGGGATCGCGCGCCGCGGCCGGCCGCGCCCGGCCGCGCGCGTCGCGGGCATCGACGTCGGGCTCATCCGTAGCGATCTTTCAGGTGTGCTTTCGCGCGTGACGCGGACCACCATCCACGGCCTGCTCGGCTACTCGTTCCTCAAGCACTTTCGCGTCGCGATCGACTACCCGCACCGCGTGCTGTGGCTCGATCCGATTCCTCACTACCGCGACGAGCGTCCGTACGAATACTGCCACGTCGGCCTCGAGCTCGAGCGCCGCGACGGCGCGGCAATCGTGACCGGCGTCGCGGCCGGATCGCCCGCCGCGCGCGCCGGCATCCGCCGCGAGGACGAGCTCGTGGCGCTCGACGGCGCGCCGAGCCGCACGCTGGATCTCATGGACCTCGCGAGACGCATGGAGGGTCCGCCGGGCAGCACGGTCACGATCGTCATGCGCCGCGGCGCCGTGGAGCGCACCCATCGCCTCGTCCGACGACGCCTCCTCTAGCCGCGGCCCCGCACGCGGGCGCCTGCTGGTGCTGGCGGCGGCATTCTTCTGGGGCACGTCCGCGACGCTCGCGCGGTTCGTGTTCCACGACCGGCACGTGCCGCCGCTCGTCGCGGTCGAGCTGCGCCTTGCGATCTCGGTCGCGATCCTCGCGCCGTGGCTCGCGTGGCGGCGACCGGCGGCGCTGCGGATCCGCCGCGAGGATCTCGGTTACTTCGTCGTGCTCGGCCTGTTCGGCGTCGCCGCGGTCCAGGGCACGTACTACTACGCGATCGGATCGCTCGGCGTCGGCCTCGCCATCCTCATCCAGTACATCGCGCCGGCGTTGATCGTCGGATACGAGACGCTGCGCGGCGCGCCGCTGCGCGCCCGCGCGGTGCTGGCCGTGGTCGCGGCGCTGGTCGGCACCGCGTGCCTCGTCGTCGGCGTGGATCGCGCGTCGTTCGGCGCCTCGCCGCTCGGGTGGGCCGCGGGATTCGGCTCGGCGCTCTCGTTCGCCTTCTACGTCGTCTATTCGAAGCGCGGGCTCGCGCGCTACGCGCCCGAGACGGTGCTCTTCTACACGTTTCTCGTCGCCGGGATCTTCTGGGCCTGCGTGACGCCGCCGACGCGGATCATCGCCGCCGGTTACGACCGCACGCTGTGGAGCATGTTCGTCGCGCTCGGCATCTTCTCGACGCTGGTCCCGTTCGCGCTCTTCTCGGCCGGGCTGCGCCGTCTGTCGCCCGGCGAAGCGGGCGTGCTGGCGACGACCGAGCCGGTCGTCGCCGTGCTCTCGGCCGCGATCCTCCTCGGGGAAGGTCTGCGCGCGCAGCAGTGGCTGGGCGCGGCGCTCGTCCTGTGCGCCGCGCTCCTCGCCACGCTGCGCGCCCCGGCGAGTCTTCCCTGAACGTCTTAGCTCGCTTCCGCGAGCAGGTCGTCACCTCCGTGGAGCGCGCGGAGCCGCGCGCGCACCTTGTTGAGCCGTGTCGGGCTCACGGTCCCGACGGTGTAATGCTCGTCCCACACCAGATTCCCGCCGAGCCAGACGCGCAGCTCCGGGTAGCGCGCCATCAGCGCGACGCCCGAATGGCCTTTCAGCTCGCGCACGGCGCTGGCCACGTTCTGCGCCGGCCGCAAACCGAACAGCGCGTGGACGTGATCCTGCGCCGCGGAGATCTCGAGCAGCGCGATTCCGCGCTCCTCGCACAGGGCCTCGATCATCGCCCCGAGCTCGGCGATGTGGCGGTCCTTGAGCACCGGCCGCCGGCCCCGCGTGTGCCAGGTGACGACGTAGTGGAGCTGGCTGCGATGGACCGGTTCCCAGCGGCTGAACAGCGCGGCTTTGACCTCGGGGGCCATTGCGGGATTCACGGCGAACCTCCTGCGGGGCGGACTGTACAAATGTGCACTACGCGGTGCTGAAAAAACGGGAGAACGGATCCCCCGTGGTGAGCGCTTCGCAATGGTCGGCGGCGGCTACTTGCCGACGGTACGGATGACGCCCCGAACGATCCCCATGATCCGGAAGTCGGACTCCTCGGCGACCACGATCGGGTCGTACTTCGGATTGGCCGCGACCAGCTCGATCGAATCCGCCCGCGGCCGGTAGTACTTCACGGTGGCCTCGTCGCCCACCAGCGCGACGATGATGTCATTCGGGTTCGCCCGCTCCTGATGGCGGACGACCACGTAATCGCCGGCGAGGATCCCCGCGCCGATCATGCTGTCGCCGCGCACGCGCAGGGCGAACAGGCTCTTGGCGTCGCCGAACATCTGTCCCGGCTCGAGCGATCCCTCGTGATTCTCCTCGGCGAAGATCGGCTGCCCGGCCGCGACGCGGCCCAGAATCGGAATGCCGGGTCCCGCGAGCGGCGCCGACGGCGCGATGCCGCGCGAGATCCCGCCCTTGCGCGTCAGGTGCCCGCCCTTCTCCAGCAGCGTCAGGTAGTAGCGCACGCCGTTGGTCGAGCTGATCGCGAACGCCTCGCCGATCTCGCGGATGGTCGGCGGGTAGCCGTTGTCGCGCGTGAAGCGCTGGATGAACGTGAGGATCTTCCGCGCTCGATCGTTCAACATGGATCACGCCTCCATCGGATGGTCCGTGACGGACCTGGCACGTCCAGAAAATAGTGCACACGCGTGCAGGTCGTCAAGAGGCGATTTCGGCCACCTCCAGAACGGCCGGGTGCGCGGAGTCGCCTAAGCCCTTCCGGCCCCGCCCGGCCACGTCGTCGTCGCCGCGCGCACCGCGTGCGCAGCGACCGATGCGCGCGCCGCGCAGCGTCATCGTCCGTCGCGGGCACGTCGCGGTGCGAACGACGTCGACACATGGGCTCGTCGCGTGCCGCCCGAGCGCGATGGTGTCGCACCGTGATGGGTGAATGCCGACCGCGACTTGGCGCCGCGTCGCCGATCCAGCGCGTGCTGGTCCGCCGATTGCGATGGCCGGTCACCGAGATCGAAAGGTCTCGACCACGACAGGCAAGGAGCGGCAGGCCGGGTTCCCGGAGGTTGATCGCAATCGGGGGCCGATTGGCCGAGGGGGACCTACCTCCGCTGCCTTGTCGGTCGGGGAACGGCCGCGGCGCGATCAAGGCGCATCCGCGAACCGCCGATACTCCGAGAGCCCGCCGCCTCTCCGAGGCGGCGCCGGTCGATCTCGTTGTCGCGGACGTTCGTGGAGGTCTCCCGAAGGTGCACGCCACCCGCCGCATGCTGGAGCGCGTCCTCACCGCCTATCGCGACGGCGACTGGGACGAATGCGCGCGTCGCGTGCGCACGCTGGTCGAGGTCACGCCGCACGCCGATGGCCCGCGGCGCATGCTCGCCTCGCTCTACGTGCGCACCGGCAACCGCCGCGCCGCGCTCGCTCATTATCGCCGGCTGCTGCCGCACGCGACCGCGGCCGGATCGACGCTGCGCGCGATCTTCATCCAGCGCCGGATCGACGAGCTCGCGAACGCGGCGCCCGCGGCCGCCCGCTGGGCGGCGTTGCAGCGCGACCTGCGCGCGTCCGGGCTTCCGGCGCTCGGCGCGGCGCCGGGCGCGCGCGCGCGGCCGTGGACCGATGCGCAGCTCGCCCAACTGCCGCGCGCCTGGTTCGAGCGCCTCGCCGGCGAGGCCGCGCTCGAAGCGCCCGGCCTCGAGACGCGCACGGTCGAAGCCGACGCCGACACGGTGTGGGAAATAATCGCCGGCCTGCTGCGCTGGAGCTTCGCACTGCCCGACGGCCGGGCGAGCGCCGAAGCGCTCGCCGCCGAGGGCGACGCGGTGCGCGTGGATCCCGATCTCGCGCGCCGCGCCGTCGTCACGATGACGCCCGAGCTTCCGGTCGAGTGCCTGCGCCTCGATCCGGCGCTGGTCGCGGGGATCCGCGGCGCGCTCGCCGCGCTGCGCACGCCCGGCGCGGAGCACGGCGGCATCACCGTCGAAGCGCGCGCGCTGCTCCCTTCGCACCCGCCGCGCCGCGAGGACATGGACGAGGCGCCGCCCGCGCCGCCCGCGCCGGCCGCGCCCGCCGGCGAGCCGCCGCGGCTCGACGTCGCGGCGCCCGAAACGCGCGCGCCGGTCGAGGGCGATTGGCTCGAGCACGGGGCGCTTCCGATCGCGGCGCGCGACGCGGCCCGTGACGCGGCGCGTGACGCGGCGCGTGCGGACGCGCGGCCTTCGCGCCCGGACGCGCCGCGCGATTGCGAGCGCACGATCGACCTCACCGATCGCCCGGCGCCACGGAAGAAGCGCGGCCAGCCGGTGGTCGAACGCCCCGGACCGGTCGAGATGGGCGGCGGCCTCATCATCCCGCCGAGCCCGGATCCGTTCGCGGCGCCGCTCGCCGGCGTCGGCGAGCCGATCGAACGCCGGCGTCATCCGCGGCTTGCCGCGTCGTTCGCGAGCCGTATCGCCATGCTGCGCCTCGCCGGCACGCGCGCGACGCCGCTCGACGGCCATGTGTTCGACCTCACCACCACCGGCCTCGGCGTGCGCTTCACGCGCCGCGATCTCGGCGCGCGCGGCCGCGCGCTCCTCGATGCGATCGTCGCGATCGAGCTGGCGCTGCCGGACGCGGACGCGGGGCTGCGCGTCGCGGGCCAGGTGCGGTGGATCGAAGTGGACGCCGCGCGCGACGAGGCGCGCGTGGGGATCGAGTTCGTGCTGCTCACCGAACCCGATCGGCGGATGATCGCGGGCGCGATCGCGCGCGCCCGCGCCGCCGCCTGACGTTCGCGCGTCCGCGCCGCCGGCGGCCTGCGCTCGCGCCGCCGGCGTAACGCCCGCGCCCGATCCCCGGAGTTTGTCGGCCCACGACGCCTCCGCTAGGCTCGCGCGCCGCGACCGGGACCGACGCCTCGGCCCGCGCGCCCTCGCCCATGGCTACCGTGTCCGCCCCGCCCGCCTCGTCCGCCGCGCCGATCGGACGCCTGCGCACCTACGCGTCGTTCGTGCGCTTCGAACACACGCTGTTCTCGCTGCCGCTCATCCTCGCCGGCGTCTTCTCGGCGCGCGGACCGGCGCTCGCGCCGCTCCGCTGGATGTGGATCGCGCTCGCGGCGGTCGGCGCGCGCACGGCGGCGATGGTGCTCAACCGCCTGATCGATCGCCGGCTCGACGCGCTCAACCCGCGCACGCGCACGCGCGAGCTGCCGGCCGGGCGCATGCGCGTGATCGAGGGCTGGGCGCTGCTCGGCGGCAACGCCCTCCTCTATGTGGTCGCCTGCGCCGCGCTCGGGCCCTGGTTCCTGCGCGTCGCGGCGATCCCGCTCGCGGTGTTCACGCTCTATCCCTACCTCAAGCGCTGGACGCCGCTCTGCCACATCGGCGTCGGGACGGCGCTCGCGCTCGCGCCGCTCGCCGGCTTCGCGGCCGCGCACCCCGACCTCGCGCATTCCGCCGCGGCGTGGTGGCTCGCGGCGTTCGCGCTCTGCTGGGTGAGCGGCTTCGACATCATCTACGCGACGCTCGACGAGGACTTCGACCGGCTCCACCGTCTGCGCTCGATGGTCGTGTGGCTCGGGCGCGACGGCGCGCTGCGCGTCGCGGCGGCGCTGCACTTCGTCGCGTTCCTGTGCCTCGCGTGCGCGACGGGCGCGCTGCTGCTGCTCTCGCCGTTGCTCCCCGACTGGGCGTTCCCGGCGGTGATCGCCGGGCTCACGGTGACCGGCGTGCTCCTCTATCTCGAGCAACGCTGGGCCGACGACGTGCATCTCGCGTTCTTCAAGGTCAACGTCGTGGTGGGATTCGCCGTGCTCGCGACGGTGCTGATCGCGCGCGCCGCGGGAAGATTCCGGTGAGTGCGCACGGATCGACGGCCGGCGGCGCCGCCGCGCCGCGGCGCTACCTCATCGGCATGACCGGCGCCTCGGGCGCGATCCACGGCGTCGACTTCGTGAAGCGCTGCCCGGGCGAGAAGTTCCTCGTGCTCTCCGACTGGGCGCGGCAGGTGCTGCAGACCGAGACCGGGCTCAAGCCCTCGGACCTCGAACCGCACGTGCGGCGCATCTTTCCCGACGCCGACCTCGCCGCGCCGTTCGCTTCGGGCAGCAACCGCTTCGACGCGCTGATCGTCGTGCCGTGCAGCGTGAGCACGCTGGCGAAGATCGCCGCCGGGATCGCGGACACGCTCATCACCCGCGCCGCGCACGTCGCGCTCAAGGAGCGCATGCGCATGGTGCTGTGCGTGCGCGAGACGCCGCTCTCCTCGATCGCGCTCGCGAACGCGCTCACGCTCTCGCGCGAGGGCGCGGTGATCATGCCGATCTCGCCGCCGTGGTACGCCGAGCCGCGCTCACTCGACGATCTGGTCGCGGCGTTCAGCCGCAAGGTGCTGGCTCTGCTCGGCGAGGACGCGGGCGCGGGCTGGCGCGGCGACGAGCTGGAGTAGCGCTCAACCCCGCGCCCGCCGGCCTTGGCCGGCGGGCGCGTTGGTTCCCGGCCGCGCATCCATTAGCTTCCCGGCACCCATGGCCGGCTTCCGCTCGCTCTCCGAATTCCTTGCCGAGCTCGAGCGCCGCGGCGACCTCGAGCGTGTCGAGCGCGAGGTCGACTGGGCGTGCGAGGTCACCGAGATCGCGTGCCGCGAGGCGCGCCGCGACGGTCCGGCGCTGCTGTTCGAGCGCGTGCGCGGCGCCCGGTTCCCGCTCGCCGTCAACGTGCTCGCCTCGCCGCGGCGCATCGCCTGGGCGCTCGGGCGCACGCCGGCCGCCGTCGGCGCCGAGATCGAGGAGCTGCTGCACGCCCTGCCGCCCCGCGACGGGCGCGATCTCGGCCGCCTGATCGGCGCCGGGCCGCGCGTGCTGGCGATGCGCCCGCGCCGCGTCGCCGCGGGGCCGGCGCAGGCGTAGCGCGCCGCCGATCTCACGCCGCTCCCCAACCTCCAGTTGTGGCCGAAGGACGGCGGGCGGTTCGTGACGTTCGGCCTCGTGCT
This sequence comes from Candidatus Eiseniibacteriota bacterium, assembly GCA_016178725.1. Lineage (GTDB taxonomy): Bacteria > Eisenbacteria > RBG-16-71-46 > RBG-16-71-46 > RBG-16-71-46 > WS-11. The sequence goes on along the minus strand of JACOSV010000037.1, from coordinate 26,097 downwards.
CACCGAGCATCCCGAGACGCGCGTCCGCAACCTCGGCATCTACCGCATGCACATCTACGACCCGGCGACGACCGGCATGCACTGGCAGATCGGCAAGGGCGGCGGCTTCCACCACCATCGCGCCGAGAAGCTCGGCCGCGATCTCGAGGTCGCGGTCGCGGTCGGCGCCGATCCGGCGCTGCTGCTCGCGAGCGTCGCGCCGCTCCCCGAGGGGATCGACGAGATCGCGTTCGCGGGATTCCTGCGCGGCGCGCCGACGCGCCTCGCGCGCGCGCGCACGCTGGCGATGGATGTGCCCGCCGACGCCGAGTGCGTGATCGAGGGCGTGGTGCCGGCCGGCGAGCGCCGCGAAGAGGGCCCGTTCGGCGACCACTTCGGCCACTACTCGCACGCGGCGCCGTTCCCGGTCTTCCACGTGCGCGCGGTGACGCACCGCCGCCGCCCCATCTATCAGGCGAGCGTGGTCGGCAAGCCGCCGCAGGAGGACAAGGCGATGGGCGAGGCGGTGCAGGAGTTCTTCACCGGCGTCCTCAAGGTGATCCATCCCGAGGTGCGCGACCTGTGGGCCTACTTCGAGGCCGGATTCCACAACCTGCTCGCGGTCGCGGTCGAGAACCGCTTCGCGAAGGAAGGCATGAAGACCGCACTCGGCCTGATGGGCACGGGCCAGCTCTCGCTCACCAAGTGCATCGTGCTGGTCGGCGAGGACGTGAACCCGCGCGACCGCGCCGCGGTGTTCGCGAGCGTCGCGCGCCATTTCGATCCCGCCGAGGACCTGCTGCTGCTGCCGCGCGTGCCGCTCGACACGCTCGACTTCACCTCGTACACGATGAACCTCGGCAGCAAGATGGTGATCGACGCGCAGCCCAAGCCCGGCCGCGCGCCGTCCGCACCCGCGCCGGCCGACCTCGCCGATCCACGGGCGTTCGACGACGCGATCCTCGCGCACCGCGTCGCGTGGGGCGCGATGCTGATCGCCGTGGCGCGCGGTGATCGAGCGGCTGGTGCGCCGTCCCGAGTACGCGGCCGTGCGGCTGATCGTCGCTGTGAGCGAGGACGTACTGCTCGACGACGACGCGATGCTCCTGTGGGGCGTCTTCACCCGCTTCGACTGCGCGCGCGATGTCGTGCCGGCGCGCGCCGAGGTGCGCGGCGCGTGGCTCACCGCGGGCGGACCGATCGGCATCGACGCGACGTGGAAGCCGGGCTATCCCGACCCGGTCGCGAGCCCGCCCGAGATCGTGACGAAGGTGGACGGCTGGTGGGAGGCGCGGGCGCGCGCCCGCGCGGCGCCGCGCTCCCCTTCGATTCCGCCGGCGCCGCGCTCCAATTCAATTCCGCCGGCGCCGCGCTCCAATTCAATTCCGCCGGCGCCGCGCTCCAATTCGATTCCGCCGGCGCCGCGCTCCAATTCGATTCCGCGGCGCGCATGAATCCCTTCGTCTCGATCTCGCCGTTCGTCGCCCGGGCGCTGCAGGAGGGCCGTCCGGTCGTAGCGCTCGAGACCACGCTCGTGACGCACGGCCTCCCGCATCCCGACGGCGTGCGCGCGGCGGCCGAGATCGAGGCCGATGTGGTCGCGGCCGGCGCCGTGCCGGCGACGATCGGCGTCCTCGACGGCCGCGTGCGCGTCGGGTTCTCGGCCGACGAGCTGGCGCGGCTCGCGGCGACCCCGCGCGGCGCGCGCGCGACGGTGAAGCTCAACTTGAGCAACCTCGCGGCACAGGTCGCGAGCGGCGAGCCGGGCTCCACCACCGTCGCGGCGACGATCGCGATCGCGGCGTGGGCGGGCATCCGCGTCTTCGCGACGGGCGGGATCGGCGGCGTCCATCGCGGCGCGGCCGAGACCGGCGACGTCTCGGCCGATCTCCACGCGCTCGCGCACCACGGCGTCGCGGTGGTGTGCGCGGGCGCCAAGGCGGTGCTCGATCTGCCGCGCACGGTCTAGATGCTCGAGTCGCTCGGCGTGCCGGTCTACGGCTTCGCGGCCGATCAGTTCCCGGCGTTCTACCGGCGCGAGAGCGGCCTCGCGGTCGACCGGCGCTTCGACGACCTCGACGCGCTGGCCCGCGCGGCCGAAACACACTGGGCGCTCGGGCTCGCGACCGCGGTGCTGGTCGCGAATCCGATCCCGGCCGAGCACGAGATGCCGCGCGAGCTCTACGAGCGCGCGATGGCGCAGGCGCTCGCCGATGCCGCCGCGGCGGCGGTGCGCGGCCGCGACGTGACGCCGTTCCTGCTCGAGCGCCTGCGCGCGCTCACCGAAGGCGGCAGCGTGTTCTCGAACGTCGCGCTGCTGCGGCACAACGCCCGCGTGGCCGGCGCGCTGGCCGGAGCATTGGTGCGCGCCCGTGCACGGACGGCGTGATGCGGACGCCCCAGGGCACCCGCGCCGCAACCCGGCCGCACCCACGCTCGTAACCCCATCCCGCCGCGCCCGCCATCCCTTGGGCCCGCGGCGAGAAAAAGACGGTTGACGCCCTCCGGGGCTAGTGCTAGAAAACCAGCACATGCAGGAAATCCAACACCGGAGGCGTCATGCGGAAGCTGAACACGTTGAGCCGGCGCGAGCGGGAAATCATGGACGTGGTGTATGGCTCGGGGCGCGTGACCGCGGGCGAGGTGCGCACGCGCATGCCCGCGGCGCCGAGCTACTCGGCGGTGCGTGCGACGCTGCGCGTGCTCGAGCGGAAGGGCGTGCTGCGGCACGAGCTCGACGGCGTGCGCTACGTCTACGTGCCGACGGTCGGCCGTGAGCGCGCGCGGCAGGGCGCGATCGAGCACCTGCTCGACACGTTCTTCGACGGTTCGGCCGCCGGCGCGGTGATGACGCTGCTCGAACGCTCGCGCGGCGACCTGTCGCGCGACGAGCTGGATCGCATGGCGCGGCTGATCGACCGCGCGCGGAAGGAGGGACGGTGATGGACGCGCTTCTCGCCACCGTGATGGCCTGGGTTCGCGACGCCACGTGGGCCGGCCTCGCCGGATGCGTGCTGCAGCTCACCCTGGTCGCCACCGCCGGGCTCGCGATCGCGCGGCTTGCGCGCGGCGGCTCGGCCGCGTTCCGCCATCTCGCGCTGATCGTGACGATGGCGGCGCTGATCGCGCTTCCGCTCGCGGGCGCCGCGCTCCCCGCGTGGCGGCTGCCGATCCTTCCCGCCTCGTCCGCGCCGCTTTCGACCGGCGAGCCCGCGTCGCTCTGGAATCCGGCGCTGGATCTCGCGCCGGCGTCGGCCGGCGATCCGTCCGCCGCACGCGCCCTGCGTGCGGACCGGATGGCCGACGCCGACGCGCGCGCCGCGACGTTCGTCACGTCGTCGCTGCGCGGGACGAGCCCCGTGGGCGCGGTTCGCTGGCCCGCGGCGCTCGCGCTGCTCGCGATCGTCGTCGCGGCCGGCCTCGTCGCGCGTTCGCTCGCCGGCGCCATGGTCGTGGCGCGTGTCGCGGCGCGCGCGCACGACGTCGAGGACCCCGCGATCCTCGCCGCGTTCGCCGCGGCGTGCGCGCGGCTCGGCGTCGCGCCGCGCATGCGGCTGGTGATGAGCGATCGCGTCGGCGTCCCGGCGGTCGCCGGGCTCCTGCGCCCGACGCTGGTTCTGCCGCCGGACGCCGCGTCGTGGGACGCGGACAAGCTGCGTATCGTGTTCCTGCACGAGCTCGCGCACGTGCTGCGCGGCGACGCCGTCGGCCTGCTGCTCGGGCGCGTCGCGACCGCGCTCTACTGGTTCCATCCGCTGGCGTGGACGCTGGCGCGCGAGACGCGCCGCGAATCCGAGCGCGCTTGCGACGACGTGGTGCTCGGCTGCGGTGAGCGCGCGTCGGCGTACGCCGGACACCTGCTCGCGATCGCAAGTGCCGCCGGCGCCCGCGATCCGCTCGCGGGGCTGACGCTCGCGGCGGCGCGCCGCTCGAGCCTCGAGGGGCGGCTGGTCGCCATTCTGCGCGACGATCTCGCGCGCGCCCCGGTGTCGCGGCGCGCGACGTGGATCGCGGTGATCGCCGCGGCCGCCGCGCTGTCGGCTTTCGCGTCGGTGCGCGTGGTCGCGGCGCCGGCGAAGGCGGCCCGCGTCGAGACGCGGACGCGCACCGCGTACGCCATGTCCGAGCGCACGGTGACCAGCGAGGCGACCGTCGCCTCCGAGCCGCCGCCGCCGCCCGACGCGGGCGAGGCGGCCGAACCCGACGGCGGCGCGATCGCCGCGGGCGACAAGACCGACCGCTCGCGGATCGAGCGCGAACAGCGGGCGCGTGAGGAACGGTCGCGCGAGGACGAGTGGGCGCGCGACCGGTCGGGCGCGAGCTGGTTCGAGGAGGGCAAGCGCCTCTACGACGACGAGCGCTACGGCGAGGCCGGCGACGCGTACGTGCGCGCCGGCGAGTCGGGATACCGCGAGGGCACGTCCTTCTACGACGCCGCGTGCTCATTCTCGCTCGCCGGCAGCAAGGCGCGCGCGATCGAGACGCTCCAGCGCGCGATCGAGGCGGGGTTCGACGACCCGACCCAGATCGCCAACGACTCGGATCTCGACCCGCTGCGCGAGGACCCGCGCTTCGCAGAGGTCGTCCGCCGGACGTCGCCGGAGGCGACCGCTTCGCGCAAGCGGTCGCGGCTCCTCGAAGAGTTCGAGCGTATGCGGCGCACGGAAGACGCCCAGGCATCGGACTGGGGGACGGTCGGCATCCAGCTCATGCGCTCGGGCGCCTGCGCCGAAGCCGCGGACGCGTTCCAGCACCAGCACGAGCTCGAGCCGGCGAGCGTGAACCCGATCTACAACACCGCCTGCGCGTACGCGCTCGGCGGCGACAAGGCGCGCGCGCTCGAGGCGCTCGAGCGCGCGATCGCGGCCGGATACGGCGATGCCGACCACATCGCGAAGGACGAGGACCTGCGTCCGCTCCACGGTGACGCACGGTTCGACCGCGCCGTGCGTCTGACCGAGGACCTCGCGCTCTACGACCAGGGCCGTGACGACGAGGACGTGAACGGCTGGCGCGCGGACCTGCCGCGGTTCCAGCGCGTCACGCGCGAGCATGCGGACATGGGCCGCGCCTGGTTCAACCTCGGCTACGCCGCGCTGCGCGCCGGCGACGCGCGTCATGGCTACGACGCGTTCCACCGCGCGCTCGACCTCCACTACCGCGAGGGCACGACGATGTACGACCTCGGTTGCGCCGCGGCGCGGCTCTCGGAGACCGACCGGGCGATCGAGTGGCTCGAGAAGGCCGAGGCGGCCGGAATGAGCCTCGCGTATATGGCGCCGCACGACCGCGATCTCGAATCGGTGCGCTACGACCCGCGCTTCCGCGAGCTGATGGATCGCGCCGAACGCGACGAGTGGCACAAGGCCTACAACAACTTCCGCGACAAGGTCGGGATCAAGCGCAAGGAGACCGACAAAGAGAAGGACAAGGCGACGGAGTCGGAGAAGCGCAAGGCGAAGGAGAAGGCGAAGGAGGGATCCTCCGACTCGGATTGAGCCGGGCTCAATTGACTTGGATTGAGCCCGGGGCGTGCCGGAGCGCGCCCGTTCGTCCTTCGATTCCGGGCGCTGGTCGCGTTCCGGCGCAACTTCGCGGCCACGTGCAACACCCTCGACAACCTTTGCGTCCTTCCCCCCGTCCAACCGGGCGTCCGCGCCGCGACGCCCGCCTCTCTCCCGGGGTTCCGATCATGAATCGCTGGTGGCTGGTGGTGGCTGGGATGTTGTTCGCGGCAGGCACGGCGGGCGCGGCCGGAACCGCCGACAGCGCGGCGGTGGCGCGCCCCGAGGTCCACGCGGCGCGGCTCTCCTCGGTGATCGCGATCGACGGACTGCTGAACGAGCCGATCTGGTCGTCGCAGCCCGCCGAGGATCGTTTCATCCAGTCGGATCCCGATCAGGCCGCGAAGCCCTCGTTCCGCACCGAGGTGCGCGTGCTCTACGACGACGACGCGATCTACGTCGGCGCGCGCATGTTCGATCCGCATCCGGATTCGATCGTCGCCAACGTCTGCCGGCGCGACGACGGCTCGCACTCCGACGAGTTCACGATCTTCCTCGACCCGTACCACGACCGGCGCAGCGGCTATTACTTCGTGGTCAGCGCCGCCGGCGTGCTGCGCGACGGCGTCGAGTACAACGACGACTGGGACGACAGCTCGTGGGACGGCGTGTGGCAGGGCCGCGCGCGCATCGACTCGCTCGGCTGGACCGTCGAGATGCGGATTCCGTACTCGCAGCTCCGCTTCCGCAAGAGCGACCAGTACCGCTGGGGCGTCAACTTCCGCCGCAACATCGCGCGCCGGAACGAATCGGACCTCATGGTCTACACGCCGCGCAACGAGAGCGGCTTCGTCTCGCGCTTCCCCGACCTCGTCGGGATCGAGCGCATCCGTCCGGCGCGTGCGATCCTGATCACGCCCTACGCCACGTCGCGCGGCGAGTTCGTGCAGCACGCGATCGGCGATCCGTTCCACACCGGCGGGCGCTACGAGCCACAGATGGGCGCCGACCTCAAGACCGCGGTCGGCAGCAAGCTGACGCTCAACGCCACGGTCAATCCCGACTTCGGCCAGGTCGAGGTGGATCCGGCGGTGGTCAACCTCTCCGACGTCGAGACCACGTTCGACGAGAAGCGGCCGTTCTTCGTCGAGGGCTCGAACAGCTACGACTTCGGCTTCGGCGGCGCGAGCAACTACATGGGCTTCAACTGGCCGGGGCCGAGCCTCTTCTACAGCCGGCGCATCGGCCGCACGCCGGAGCTCTCGCCCGCGAGCTACGACTTCGCCGACATCCCAACCGGCACGCGCATCCTTGGCGCCGCGAAGCTCACCGGCAAGATTCTGGGCGAATGGAATCTCGGCGTGATGCAGGCGCTGACCGAGCGCGAGACCGCGCCGTTCGCGCTCGGCGGCGCGCGCGGGCGCGCCGAGGTCGAGCCGCTCACCTCGTACAGCGTGCTGCGCGCCCAGCGCGAGTTCGCCGGCGGCCGCCAGGGCTTCGGCGTCATCTCGACGATGACCCAGCGCCGCCTCGACGATCCCGGGATCGACGACCAGCTCAACCGCAGTGGCTCCGTCACGGGATTCGACGGCTGGACGTTCCTCGACAAGGACCGCGTCTGGGTCGTGACCGGATGGATGACGCGCAGCGACGTGGCCGGCACCGCGGCGCGCATGACGACGCTCCAGTCGGGATCGGGCCACTACCTGCAGCGGCCCGACGCCGAGCGCTGGCGCATCGACTCGACCGCGACCGTGCTCACGGGATACGCCGGCCGGTTCACGGTCAACAAGCAGAAGGGCAATCTCCAGTTCAACTCGGCGGTCGGGTTCATCAACCCGCACTTCGACAGCAACGATCTCGGCATCCTGTCGCGCTCCGACGTGATCAACGCGCACGTCAGCACCGGGTACCGCTGGAGCAATCCCGACCACTGGAAGCGCTCGGCGAACGTTTCCACGGCGCTGTTCGGCAGCACGGACTTCGACGGCAACCTGACCCATCCCGGCCTGTGGATGAACGGCGGCGTGGTGTTCCTCAACTACTGGACGTTCTTCCCGAGATTCGCCTACAACCCGCCCTCGTTCGACAACCGCTCCACGCGCGGCGGTCCGATCGTGCGTTCGCCCTCGTCGTTCAACGGCGGCTTCTGGTCCGACACCGACAGCCGCAAGAAGCTGTATTACCAGTTCGAATACGACTTCTCGCGCTCCGAAACCGGCAGCTGGTACTCGGGCGTCTATCCCACGGTGCAGTGGAAGCCGTCGGCCAGCATCTTGTGCGGGATCGGGCCCGGGTTCGAGCGTTCGCATTCGGACGCCCAGTGGGTGGGCTCGGTCGACGATCCGGGCGCAACGCAGACGTTCGGGCGCCGCTACGTGTTCGCGCAGTTCGATCAGACGACGCTGTCGGCGAACATCCGCTGCAACTGGTCGTTCACGCCGAACGCCGGCATCCAGGTCTACGTCCAGCCGCTGATCTCGAGCGGAAACTACTTCGCCTACAAGCAGCTGGTGCGCGGCCGCTCGTACGCATGGGAGCCGGTGGGGAGCGGCCTGCCGCAGTACGACCCGACGACGGACCAGATCGACCTGGACGGCGCGGGCACGAGCTACGGCCCGTACAATCCCGACTTCAACTTCACCTCGCTGCGCGGCAACGCGATCATGCGCTGGGAGTACATGCCGGGCTCGACGCTTTTTCTGGTCTGGACGCAGGAGCGCAGCCAGAGGGAGACGCTGGGTCAGTTCGACTTCGGCCCGTCGCTCTCGCGCATGGTGGATAAGAAGCCGAACAACATCTTCCTTGCGAAGCTGACTTACTACTTCAACATGTAGGACGCGGGACGCGCGGACGGCTATACTTCCCGCCCCGTGAGCACGCCCACGCACGATCACGTCGCCGCGCTGCGCATGCGCGACCCCGCCGTCGCGGCGGCGCGCGACCGGCTCCTCGCCGACGGGCGTCTGTCGCAGGAGGACGGCGTGCGGCTGTTCGACGCGCCGGTGCTCGAGCTCGGGCGGCTCGCCGACGCCGTCGCGCGCGACCGCCACGGCGACCGCGTCTACTTCACGGTCAACCGCCAGCTCAACCCCACCAACGTGTGCGTGCTCGCCTGTCGCTTTTGCGACTACGCGAAGAAGCCGGGCGCCGAGGGCGCCTACACGATGACGCGCGAGCAGATCGAGGCACACGTGGAGCCCGGGATCACCGAGATCCACATCGTCGGCGGCCTCCACAACCGATGGCGATTCGACGACTACCTCGACGTCATCCGCTGGGCGAAGGCGAAGAAGCCGTCGCTCTCCGTCAAGGCGTACACGGCGGTCGAGATCGACTTCTTCTGCCGTCTCACGCGGCAGCCGGCCGAGTGGGTGCTCGCACGTCTGCGCGAGGCCGGGCTGGACGCGCTGCCGGGCGGCGGCGCCGAGGTCTTCAGCGAGCGCGTGCGGCGCGAGATCTTCCGCCAGAAGATCGGCGCGCAGCGCTGGCTCGAGATCCACGAGATCGCGCACCGCATGGGCATCCCGTCGAACGCGACGCTGCTCTACGGCCACATCGAGACGCGCGCCGAGCGCGTGCAGCACATGATCCTGCTGCGCGAGCTCGAGGATCGAGCCCCGGGATTCTTCGCCTTCATCCCGCTCGCGTTCCAGCCCGGCGTCACCGGCCTCGTGCGCCGGCAGGCCTCGGCGATCGAAGATCTCAAGACCATCGCGATCTCGCGCCTCGTGCTCGACAACTTCGCGCACGTGAAGAGCTACTGGATCATGCTCGGCCAGGACACGGCGAGCGCCGCGATCAGCTTCGGCGCGAGCGACCTCGACGGCACGATCGGGCAGGAGAAGATCGCGCACGCCGCACTCGCACGCAGCCCGGTCGGCATGGCCGAGGCGGGCATGTTGCACATGATCCGCGAGGCCGGGAAGCGCGCCGTGCAGCGCGACGCGCTCTACCGGGTGGTGCGGGAGTACGGAAGGGACGGCGCGCCGCTCGACGGCGCAGGGGGGCCGCTGGAGGCGGCGGGAGCGGCGCAGTCGTGAAGCTCGCCGTCCTCGCGCCCGCCGCCACCGTGGCGAGGTAGACCGATGGCCCACGACCATTCGCCCGGCTTCCTCGCGCTGGTGCACGACGCCCAGTCGCGCGTGCGCCAGTTCTCGATCGACGAGTACCTCGCCCGTGTGCACCGCGGCGAATCGTTCATCCTCGTGGACACGCGCGAGGACCACGAGTGGGCGCGCGGACATCTGCCCGGCGCGATCCACATGAGCAAGGGCACGATCGAGCGCGACATCGAGCGCACGTTCGGCGCCAAGGACGCGCCGCTCGTGTGCTACTGCGGCGGCGGATTCCGCAGCGCGCTCGTCTGCGACAACCTGCAGAAGATGGGCTACACGAACGTCGTCTCGCTCGAGGGCGGGTATCGCGGGTGGACCGCGAAGGACCTGCCGACCGAGCAGGGCTGACCGGCCCACCCGCTCCGGCCGCCGCGCGTCACGCATGTCCTCCGCGCCCATCAACGTCGCCGACTACGAGGCGCTCGCGCGCGAGCGGATGAGCCCCGGCGCGTTCGACTACTACGCCGGCGGCGCTGGCGACGAGCAGACGCTCGCGGCGAACCTCACCGAGTTCCGCCGCGTGTTCCTGCGCCCGCGCGTGCTCGTGGACACGAGCGGGCTCGACTGCTCGACCGAGCTGTTCGGCGCGCGGATCGCGATGCCGATTCTCGTGGCGCCGACGGCGTTCCATCGCCTCGCGCATCCCGACGGCGAGCTCGCCACCGCGCGCGCCGCGGGCGCCGCCGGCACGATCATGTGCGTGAGCACGGTCGCGTCGCATCCGCTCGAGGCGATCGCCGCGGCGGCGACCGGTCCGCTGTGGTTCCAGCTCTACGTCTACAAGGAGCGCGCGCTCACCGAACAGCTCGTGCGCCGTGCCGAGGCGGCCGGCTATCGCGCGCTGGTGCTCACCGTGGACACGCCGATGCTCGGCCGGCGCGAGCGTGACGCGCGCAACGCCTTCCAGCTCCCCGAGGGCATCACGCTCGGCAACTTCGCGGCCGATCATCCGCTGGTCGCGCGTCCCGCGCCCGACGGCGGGCATGCCGACTTCCAGAGCTACATCCAGTACTTCTTCGACGGCACGCTGACGTGGGAGTCGATCGCGTGGCTGCGCTCGATCACGCGGCTGCCGCTGCTGGTCAAGGGGGTGCTCACCGCCGAGGATGCCCGGCACGCCGTGCACGCCGGCGTCGCGGGGATCATCGTCTCGAACCACGGCGGCCGGCAGCTCGACGGCGCGGTGCCGACGCTGCGCGCCCTGCCGGACGTCGCCGACGCGGTGGGCCGCGCGGTGCCGGTGCTGATGGACGGCGGCGTGCGCCGCGGCGTGGACGTGCTCAAGGCGCTGTCGCTCGGCGCGGACGCGGTGCTGGTCGGGCGCGCGTGCCTGTGGGGGCTCGCGGCCGCCGGCGAGCCGGGCGTCCGGCACGTGCTCGATCTGCTGCGCGGGGAGCTCGAGCTGGCGATGGCGCTGGCCGGGACGCCGACGCTCAAGGCGGTTAGCCGGTCGATGGCGTCGATCGAGTAATCCGCCGGCGCGGGTTCACCACACGCCGAGGCGCCTCCACCACAGCACGGCGTCCGCGGCGCCTGCCGCGACCCGCGCGCCGCCCGCTAAGCTCCGTTCCGGCGCCGCTCCGTCATCCCGGTCGCCTCCTTAGAGCCGAGTGGCAGGGCGTATGCTCTTCGCGCCGGCGTCCCCCCACGCGCCGACCTCGATCGTGGAGCCGCCCATGCGTCCCGCCGCCCGCCGTCTCGCGTTGTCGCTGCTCGCCGCCCCGCTGCTGCTCTCGAGCTGCGCCATCCTCTCGCCTCCCGCGCCGCGCGAGGGCGGCGATCGGTTGAGCGACGCCGCGAAGGAGACGGCGAGGAAGCCGGCGGACCAACAGCCGGTCGCCGCCGGAGAACGCGTGGGCGACGGCGGGGGCGCGATCGACCTGGGAGTCGATCTCGTCGCCAGTCTCGTCGCCCATCGCCGCGATCCTGCGTGCCCGCCCGCCGCCGCGCCGGACGCCCCGGGGTCGGACCTCGTGCCCGCCGCGCCGCGACCGTGGTGGTCCACCGCCTGGCACGTCGGGGCGGTCGCGGGCGCCGGCTCGATCGTCAACGCCGAGTTCGCCCCGTTCGCGCTCTATGGTCTCCGCGCCGGGTTGCGCCCGACGCCGCGCACCAGCGTCGATCTCGCCCTGATGGGCGGGCCGTCGCGGTTCACCGGCGGGAGCGACATCGCGCGCCTGCTGCGCGACCCGTTCGAGCTCGCGGCCGACCTCTCGGGGCGCATCGCGCTCATGCCCCGCGGCGTCATCGGCATCGCGCCGGTCGTCGGCCTGCGCGGCGGCACGCTCTTCTGGCGCTACCGCAACGGCCTCGAGGTGATGCGCGACGGCGAGCTGCACCACGTGGACGGCGACGGGATCGACGACGTCTCGGCGTACGCGGGACTCGCGCTGACGCTCGTGCCCGCGGAGCACTTCGAGCTGACCGCCGTCGGCGCCACCGGCTGGCGCTTCTTCGACACCCACACGAACGCCGGGCTCAGCAACGATCTCTTCGCCGATACCCGATTCTCCGAGATCCGGCTCGAGTCCACGGTTTCGTTCTGAAGCGCCGGCGTCGGGCGCGGGCCGCCGCGCCCGGCCCGCGTCAGCGTGCGCGCCCGCGGTGCGCGAGCCGCGCGATCGCGGCGATGCCGAACGCCGGGCCGATCGCGAGCACCGGGAACGCCCAGCGCCAGCCGATCGCGCCCGCGATCGCGGGCACGAGCTGGATCGTCGCCATCGTCAGCAGGAATCCCGCCGAGGTCTGCAGCGTGAGCGCGGTACCGACCGCGTGCGACGGTGCCTCCTCGGTCACCATCGCGCTGAACTGCGCCGAGTCGGCGACGACGAAGAATCCCCACGTCCACGTGACCGCGACCAGCACCGGGAGCGGCGCGGCGTAGACGAGGCCGATGGCGACGCAGCACGCGCCCGAGATCGCCATCGCCCACGTGACGACGCGCGCGTAGCCCATGCGCGCCGCGGCCCAGCCGCCCCACACGCATCCCGCCCCGCCCACGGCGATGCCGCCGAAGGCGAGCAGGTCCACGAGGTGCGCGCCGGCGCCGGGTGGACCCGCCGTCGCCGCCGCGCGCGCCGCGAGTGCCGCGGCGAGGAACGTGGGCAGCCACGTCCACATCGCGTAGAGCTCCCACATGTGGCCGAGGTAGCCCAGGATCGCGAGCCGCGTCGGCCGGTCGCGCACCACGGTCGCGACGAGGTTCCACGCGAACGGCCGGCGCGCGAACGGGAACGGGCCGTCGTGATAGCCGAACGTGGCGAGCAGCGCAGCGACGACCGCGCCGCCCGAGGCGACGAGCAGCACCACCGCGACGCTCGCGCCGGGAAGCGCGTGCACGAGGTACGGCATCGCCTTGCCGATCGTGATCGCGCCGACGACCGTGCCGATCGCGAGGCCGCGCAGATCGCGGAACCAGGTCGCGACCATCTTCATCCCCGGCGGATAGACGCCGGCGAGGCAGAAGCCGATCGCGAACCGGCACGCGAACGCGGCCCCGGCGCCTGGGACGCGCACGAGCGCGGCATTCGCGAGCGCCGCGAGCACGGCGCTCGCCGCGAACAGCCGCCGCGCCGGGATCAGATCGGCGAGGTTGAGCAGCGCCGAGGCCGCCGCGCCGGCGACGAACCCAAGCTGGACGATCGCCGTCAGCCACGCGGCGCCCGCGGGGGTCAGATGCCAGCGCGCGGCGAGCTGGGGCGCGACCGCGTTCGCGGCGAACCACAGCGACATGCCGAGGAGCTCGCAGATCGAGAGCAGGGCGAGCATCCGCCAGCGCCCGTGCTCCGCCGGCGCCGCCGGCGCCGTGGCGGGCTCGTTCGCGCTCATCGCCGGCCGAGGCTCCGCATGCGCCGGTCCCACTCGCTGGTGTCGGGGTGGACGGGATCGAAGAGCACCGCGCGCAACCAGTAGGCGCGCAGGAGCGCCTGGAGCTGATCGGGCTGCTTCGCCTTGATGGACTCGAGGGCCATCAGCGCGTCGCCCGGGAGGCCCATCGATTCCTCGAGGTCGGCGAGGTGCTGCGTCGCCGCGATCCACTGGCCGGTCGTGCGCGCGACGATGCCGGCCGAATCCGTGAGGGTCATCGCGCGCGCGAGGCATGTCACGCGCTCGAGGCTCGTGCGCAGCGCCGGGCGCTCGATCGTCTGCCACGGTCGCGCGGCGATCGCGAAGTTGCTCCACGCCGTGCCGCGCGCGAGCAGCACGGCGTGCTGGAGCGGCTCGATCCGGCCGAGCGCCTCGGCGAAGCGCAGCGTGCTCACCCAGTCGTGCGTCGCGTCGGCGATGCGCAGGCTGTCGGTCAGTGCCTTGGGATCCACGCCGCGCAGACGCGCGACGTCGCGGTTGGCGCGCACGAGCCATACGCCGATCGCGGTCGCGACCAGCACGATCGCGGCGACCGCGATCGGATGGAGGCCGCCGCGTGACCCGCCTGGAGCGCCGCGCTTCGCGGAGCGCGCGCTCACGAGCCGGCTCCGCGTGCGCCCGGCGGATCGGCCGCGACGCGAAACTCCACCGCGCCCACACGCGGCGGACATTCGATCCAGCGTCCGTCCACGATCCGCGCGCCCGGCGTCGGCGTCTGGATCGCGCGCTCGCCGTCGGCGACGCGCACGCGCACCGGCGCCTCGACCGGCGTCCAGCGCGCGCGCCGCATGTCGGACGCCGGCGCCTCGAGCGTCACGTCGATCGTGCCGAAGCGGGTCGGCGCGCGCTCGAGCCGCGTGCCGCGCCACCACGCGCGATCGGCGCCGAGCGCCAGCTCGAGCGTGTCGCGATCGTCGGCGACCACCATGTTGCGCACGAGGTCCACGAGGCCCGCGGCCGCGGTCGCGTGCGGCGGCAGGTTGGCGCCGAAGGCGCCGTCCCTCCACGCGAACAGTTCCGCCTGCCCGAGCGTCGAGCTGCCGTGCGCGATGAGATCGGCGAGGTAGGCGCGCGCCTCGGCCGGCCGGCCGGCGAACAGCGACCACTGCGCGAGGTCGGTGCCGAGGTAGGAGTGCAGCGTGTCGGCCGGTCCGTAGCTCACGAGCCCCGCGCCGGTCCCCGTCGCCGCGCCGCGCGGCGTCCGCGCGCGCACGCGCCGCGCAAGACGCTCGAGCCGCGGATCGTCGGGCGCGAGCACCCGCGTCGGATACCCGACCGTGAGGTTGCCCCAGTCGCGGCCGACGCCCTGCCACGACGGCGGCACGTCGGGGCTCCCGCAGTGATCGAGCGCCGCGGCGAACGCGCGGCGGTGGGCGACGACCGCGTCGAGCGCGCGGCTCGCCAGCGCGTCGTCACCCGCGAGCCGCGCGAGTCGCGCCGCCGCGGCCGCGCCGCAGATCGCCCATGCGTCGTCGCCGACCAGCTCGGCCCGCACGAGCTCGTTGTCGTGCGGGTCGGCGTAGGGCAGCACGCCGGGGAAGCGCATGTCGATCCGCGCCGTCAGCTCGCGCTGCACTTCGAGCCAGTCGAGCGCGCGCCGCACCGTGGGCAGCGTGCGGATCGCCCACTCGCGCGATGGCGGGAGCATCGCCGCCTGCGCGAACGCCCACAGCGCCTCGCCGGTGCCGTCGAGCTGCGACTTCTGCGACAGGAGCGCGCCGTTCGGGAGCTGGAAGCGGCGCAGCGTCCACGCGTCGCCGCGAGCGAGGTCGGTGAGGCCGGCGACCGCGAGCGCGCGCACGCTGCGCGCCGCGTCGCGCAGCCACACGTCGCGGTACTGGAACGGATTTCCGAGCGGCACCCAGTCGCCCGCGTCTTTTTCGTGGCTCACGATCAGCGTGACGAGCGCCGCGCGCCACGCGGCGTTGACAAGCGAATCCGGCGTCGCGAGCGGCGCGGCGTGCGCAAGCCAGTCGCGCCACGCGGCGCGCGCGTCGTGGGCGACCCGCGCGTGCCCGGCGAGGCGCTCGATCCCGACGCCGGCGACGCGCGTCGGGTAGACCGGCATCCAGTAGTGCCAGCGCCGCGTCTCGCCGCGCGCGAGCGTCGCGCGCCCGATCGCCGCGAGCGCGCCCGGTCCCGCGCCGCGCGTCAGCGTCGCGGCGCCGCCGGCGGGCGTGAGCGTGAGCGTCGGATCCACGCCCGCGACGAGCAGTCCGTTGCGATACGCGAAGCGTCCGTTCCAGCGCTCCTCGTGGCGGTCGGTGTCTTCGGCGTCCCACGGGATCACCGCCGGCGGATCGGCGCGCGTCGCGAGCCGCGCTTCGAGCGTCGAGGCGCCGGGCACGGCGTCGCGCCACGTGACGATCGCTTCGATCGAGACCAGCAGGCTCGTGTCGCCGAGCGCGGCGCACGGCACCGCGGCGGCTTCGAACGCGACCGACTCGCGCGCGGTCGCCATGGACCAGTGCGCGACCGGAACGCCGTCGCGCTCGAACCAGACCGGTGAGACGCGCGCGGCGCCGGCATCGTCGATCAGTCGCCATGCGATCGCCGCGTCGCCGCCGCCGATCACACTGCCGTGTCCGACCTGGAACGCGCGATGGGCGCCCGGCATGCCGAGGGCCGCAATCGAACGGGCGTAGTGCTCGGGGAGGACGAGCGGCTCACCCGGCGCGACGACGGTGCGCGGCGCGCGATCGCAGGCGAGCGTGAGCAGCAGGGCGGCGAGGAGCGGGCGTCGCAGGGGGCCTCCCGAGCGATCGTGGGCGAGGGCCGCGCACCTTAACACGCCCCGCGGCGGCGTTGTATCTTCCGGAGCCCATGACGCCCGCATCGCGCCTCACCACCGCCACCGTCGCCGCGCGCATTCCGTATGCGAACGCCGCGCCGTTCTACGCGCTGTGGTCCGACGCGCCGTTCGCGGTGCGCAACCTGGTCCCGCGCGAGCTCGGTCGCGAGGCGGAGTCGGGCGGCGTCGACCTGGGTCTCATGGCGACCGGCGATTTCCTGCGGCTCGGCGACCGCTTCGAGCTGCTGACGCCGCCGATGGGCGTCGCGACGCGCGGTGCGGTGCAATCGGTGCTCCTCTTCTCGCGCCGCCCGGCGAGCGCGCTCGAAGGCGCGCTGATCTCGGTGACGCCCGAGACGTCGACCTCGATCCGCCTGCTGCGGCTGCTGCTCGACACGCGCCGCGGTTTCGCCGGTGTGCGCTACGTGCGCGGCCTCGAGCCGTCGCAGGCCGACGCGCTGCTCATGATCGGCGACCGCGCGATGCGCATGCGCCAGAAGCGGCCCGAGGGCTTCACGCACACGCTCGACCTCGGCGCCGACTGGCTCGAGTGGACCGGCCTGCCGTTCGTCTACGCGGTGTGGACCGTGCGCCGCGCGCTGGAGGCGCAAGTGAAGGCGGACCTCGGCCAGTTCCTCGAGGGCTCGCTCGCCGCGGGCCTCGCCGACCTGCCCGCGGTGGCGCGGCAGCAGACCGAGCCGGGCTGGACGCCCGAGGAGACCGAGGCGTATCTGCGCCGCTTCCACTACCGCCTCGGTCCCGAGGACCTGCGCGGCATGGAGCGCTTCGAGCAGCTGCTCCGCGAGCATCCCGACGCCGACGCCGGCTGACATGGCGGAGCCGCTCCGCATCCTCGCGTTCGCCGGCAGTCTGCGGCGCGCCTCGTTCAACCGCGGGCTGCTGCGCGCCGCGATCGAACCGCCGCCCGAGGGGGCGATCGTCGAGGTGTTCGACCTCGCGCCGATCCCGCTCTACAACGAGGACGTGCGAGCGCAGGGCTATCCGCCGCCGGTCGCCGCGTTCCGCGCCGCGATCGCCGCGGCCGGCGCGCTGCTCATCGCCTCGCCCGAGAACAACTACTCGGTGCCGGGCGTGCTCAAGAACGCGATCGACTGGGCGTCGCGGCCGCCGGATCAGCCGCTGCGCGCGAAACCGGTCGCGATCATGGGCGCGTCGAACGGCGGCTTCGGCACCGTGCGCGGGCAGGCCGCGCTGCGCGTCGTCCTGCAGGCGGTCGAGAGCTACGCGATGCCGAAGCCGGAGCTGTTCGTGTCGCGGGCGCAGGATCTCTCGGACTCGGACGGCAATCTGACCGATGCGGCGACTCGCGAGAAGGTGCGCGCCCACGTCGCGGCGCTGATCGCGTGGGCCGCGCGCCTGCGCGCGGGCGTTTGATGCGCCGCGCGCTCGTGATGGCGCTCCTCGCAGCGCTCGCCGGGGCGCCCGCGCACGCCGCGGCGTTCCCGCCCGACTCGGCCGTGCGCGCCATCCTCGCCGCGCGCGTCGCGACCGGACGCGTGCCGGGGCTGGTCGTCGGCCTGCTCGATCACGGTGCGACGCGCGTGATCGTCGCCGGCGTCGCCGACTCGGCGAGCACGAGGCCGCTCGACGGCCGCACGGTGTTCGAGATCGGATCGGTGACGAAG
Source organism: Candidatus Eiseniibacteriota bacterium (assembly GCA_016178725.1). Taxonomy (GTDB): domain Bacteria; phylum Eisenbacteria; class RBG-16-71-46; order RBG-16-71-46; family RBG-16-71-46; genus WS-11. The sequence goes on along the minus strand of JACOSV010000037.1, from coordinate 8,192 downwards.
GTGTTCACCGCGACGCTGCTCGCCGACATGGCGCGGCGCGGCGAGGTGCGGCTCGACCAGCCGGTCGCCGAGCTGCTGCCGAAGACGGTGCACGTGCCGGAGAAGGACGGGCGCAGGATCACGCTGCTCGATCTCGCCACCCAGCGCTCGGGCCTGCCGCGGGTCCCGAGCAACCTGGCGCCCGAGGGGCCCAATCCCTACGCCGAGTACACGGTGCCGCTGCTCTACGATTTCCTCTCGCACTACACGCTGACGCGCGGCGTCGGCGAGCGCTACGAGTATTCGAACCTCGGCATGGGGTTGCTCGGCCACGCGCTCGCGCTCGAGGCGAAGCAGAGCTACGAGGCGCTGCTCATCGAGCGCGTGCTCGATCCGCTCGGGATGAAGGAAACGCGCATCACGCTCACGCACGATCTCGAGACGCGGCTCGCACCCGGACACGATCTGGCGGGCAAGCCGGTTCCGAACTGGGATCTACCGACGCTCGCCGGTGCCGGCGCGCTCCGCTCCACGGCCGCGGACCTGCTCCGCTTCGTCGCCGCGAACCTCGACTCGAACGGCACGGCGCTCGCCGCCGATCTGTTCGCGACGCACGCCCGCCGCAACGATACGACGTCGCCGCACGTCGCGATCGGCCTCGCGTGGCACATCATCGAGCGCCCCGAAGGAAACATCTGGATGCACAACGGCGGCACCGGCGGCTACCACACGCTGATCGCGTTCGACCCGCGGCGCGACGTGGGCGTGGTCGTGCTCGGCAACTCCGCGGCGACCGTGGACGACATCGGCTTCCACCTGCTCGCCGCGGACGCGCCGCTCGAACCGGTGGCGCAGCACGCCGAGGTGAAGATCGATCCGCGCCTGTTCGACCGCTACGTCGGCCGCTACGTCTTCACTCCGGCGTTCGCGATCGACGTGACGCGCGAGGGCGACGCGCTCTTCCTGCAGGCGACCGGCCAGCCGCGCCTGCCGGTCTTCCCCGAGTCCGACACGCGCTTCTTCCTCAAGGCGGTCGAGGCGCAGATCTCGTTCGAGCCCGACAGCACGGGACGCGCCGCGGCGCTGATCCTGCACCAGAACGGCCGCGACCAGCGCGCCCCGCGCGTCCCGTAGCGCGCGGCGCGCTGATCCGCATGGACCGGCGGCCGCGTTCGTGCGAATGTGACCGGCCGCGTGCGCCGCTCGGGCGCGCGCCCCATCGCATCGCTCACCTGGAGGTCGCCCGCATGTCCCATCGCCGCACGCCGTCGCGCAGCCTCCTTATCGTCGGGTGCATGATCGCCGGGTCCGCCGCGATCGCATTCGCGCACGACGATCCCGCCGTGCCGGCGCGCGGCGCGCTCGCGCAGGCGCAGCCCGGAACGCCCGCGACGGCGCCCGCCGCGCAGTCGGCCGTCTTCGACACCGTGCAGATCCGCACGCAGCCGGTGGCCGGCGGCATCTACGTGCTCTTCGGCCGCGGCGGCAACATCGGCGTCTCGGTCGGCGACGACGGCGCGTTCCTGATCGACGACCAGTTCGCGCCGCTCACCGACAAGATCAAGGCCGCGGTCACGGCGCTCACCGACAAGCCGATTCGATTCCTGCTGAACACGCACTACCACGGCGATCACGTCGGCGGGAACGAAAACCTCGGGCGGCAGTGGGTGCCGATCGTCGCGCAGGACAACGTGCGCAAGCGTCTCGCCTTCGACCAGTACAATCCGACGACCGGCCGCACGACGGCGGCACTCGCGCCCGCGGGCCGGCCGGTCATCACGTTCCGCGATACGATTACGTTCCACATGAACGGCGACTCGGTGATCGTGTTCCACGTCGCGCCCGCGCACACCGACGGCGACGCGATCGTGCACTTCACGCGCGCGAACGTCGTCCACATGGGCGACTGCTTCTTCAACGGCCGCTATCCGGTGATCGACGTGAACGCGGGCGGCTCGATCGACGGCATGATCGCCGCCGAGGACGTGGCGCTGCGCTTCATGAACGATTCGACGCGGGTGATCCCCGGGCACGGACCGCTCGGCGACAAGGCGGCGCTCAAGGCGGCGCGCGACATGCTGGCCGGGATCCGCGACAGGATCCGGCCGATGGTCAAGGCGAAGAAGACCGCCGACGAGGTGGTGCTGGCGCGCCCGACCGCCGACTGGGATGCGAAGGCGAGCGCCGACACGGCGACCGCCGCACGCTTCGTGCGCGTGGTCTACGCCGGGATGACGCCGCCCGCCCCGCCGGCGAAGCGATAGCGCGCCATGTGGTCCACCATCGCAGCCAAAGTCGAGCGCGGCGAGCGCCTGACCAGCACCGAGGGCGTCTACCTGCTCACCGACGCACCGCTCCTCGAGCTGGGATCGCTGGCGCACGAGGTGCGCGCGCGCAAGACCGATCCCCGGATCGTCACCTACGTCATCGACACCAATCCCAACTACACGAACGTCTGCACGGTGGATTGCCACTTCTGCGCGTTCTACCGCAAGCCCTCGTACGCGGGGCCGGACGTCTACACGTACGACGTCGAGGGCGTGATGAAGATGATGGCGGCCGCCGACCGCCTCGGCGCGACGACGGTGCTGCTGCAAGGCGGCCTCAATCCGGCGATCCCGTGGGAATTCTATCCGACGATCGTGCGCGAGGCGCGGCGGCGCTATCCCCACATCACACCGCACTTCTTCTCGGCGCCCGAGATCCATCAGATGGTCGAGGTGAGCGGGCTCTCGATCCGCGGCGTGATCGAGGCGCTCCACGCGGCCGGCCAGACGACGCTGCCGGGCGGCGGCGCCGAGATCCTCGCCGCGCGCGTGCGCAGGCGGATCTCGATCAAGAAGGGCGGACCCGAGGCGTGGCTCGACGTGCACCGCGAGGCGCACCACGCCGGCATGCGCTCCACCGCGACCATGATGTACGGCCACGTCGAGAGCGACGCCGAGGTGGTCGAGCACTTCGATCACATCCGCGCGCTCCAGGACGAGACGCGCGGCTTCACCGCGTTCGTGCCGTGGTCGTACAAGCGCGGCAACACGCCGATGGAGGCCAGGGTGAAGCAGGTCGCCGGCGCGTCGCGCTACCTGCGCGTGCTCGCGGCGTCGCGGCTCTACCTCGACAACTTCGATCACGTGCAGGCGTCGTGGTTCAGCGAGGGCAAGAAGACCGGCCAGATCGCGCTGCACTTCGGCGCCGACGACTTCGGCGGCACGCTCTACGAGGAGAACGTGCACCTCGCCACCGGCCACGTGAACAAGACCACGGTCGCCGAACTCGAGACGCTGGTGCGCGAGTCGGGCTTCACGCCCGCCCAGCGCACGACGCTCTACGAGATCCTGCGCGTGGCGCCCGGCCCCGAGGCGCTCGACACGCTCGCGGCCGACGTGCCGCTCTTCGTCGAGGGCCTGCGCGAGCTGCCGGCCGAGTACCCGGTCGTGCTCGAGGGCGAGGCGTCCTTGGGGCCCGTCGGCGGCGTTGTCACTTCACCTCCGCCCGCGCGCTGACCACGTCCGCCACCCCGATCCCGACGACGACGCGCCCTGGTGCGTGCGATCCGCCATGCGCCGGGGCGCCGGCGTCGGATTCCGCAACACTTCTCACGCACAATCAACGGTCGCCGCGCGCGCATGGGCGCGATGGCGCGAGTTGACTTGGACGACGCCAAACGAGTCGCTAGCATTCTCGGCATCGCACGCCCGCGCGGCGCAACCATCACGCGAGGAGTTTTCCTGCGCACCCGCATCCGGACGAGTCTGGCCGTCGTCGTCGGCCTGATCGCCTCCGCTCCCGCTTTCGCGGTTTCCGTCCCGCCGAACTTCGTGGTCGAGAACGTCGCGCCCGGCGCGGTCTTCACCGTGCCCACCGGCCTCGCGTACATGCCGGGCGGTCGCCTGCTGGTCGCCGAGAAGCGCGGCCGCGTGTACTTCATCACCAACGGCGTCAAGAGCGCGAACCCGCTGTGGTCGGCCGAGACCGAGATCCTCAACGAGACCGACCGCGGGCTGCTCGACGTCGCCGTGGATCCCAACTACGTCACGAACCATTACGTCTACTTCCTCTACACGGTCGATCCCGACACGAACGGCGTCGACACGAACAACAACGGCTTCGGGCGTCTGACGCGTTACCAGGTGAGCTTCACGGATTCGACGGCGCTCGTGCCCGGCTCGCGCACGATCCTCATGGGCATCGACTGGCCGCACGGTCCGCTGTCGGACTCGCCCTCGCACACGATCGGGTCGCTGCGCTGGGGGAACGACGGGAGCCTGCTGGTGTCGGTCGGCGACGGCGCGCAGTACGACCAGATGGACGCGGGCGGGCTCGACCCGAGCGCCTACGGCCCCGGCAAGACGTCGACCGCCGAGGACATCGGCGCGTTCCGAGCGCAGTGGATCGACTGCCTGCCGGGCAAGATCCTGCGCATCAATCCCGCCAACGGGCACGGCTACGCGAGCAACCCGTTCGTGAACGGCGACCTCACGTCGGTGCGCTCGCGCATCTTCGACTACGGCCTGCGCAATCCGTTCCGCTTCACCGTGCGCCCCGGCACCGGGAGCGCCGACACGACGGCCGGCAATCCCGGCGTGCTCTACGTCGGCGACGTCGGCTGGTCGACGTGGGAGGAGATGGACATCGGCAAGACGCCCGGTCTCAATTTCGGCTGGCCGTGCTACGAAGGGTTCGCGTCGCGGCCCGATTACCAGTCCGCCACGCCGGCGCACAACGACTGCGCCTCGGTCGGCACCTCGAGCAATCCCTCGACGCCGACGCCGCCGGTCGAGTCGTGGAATCACACCGATGCGTCGGTGAGCTCGCCGTTCCAGTTCACGGGCAACACCTCGATCGGCGGCGTCTTCTACACCGGCACGAACTATCCGGCCGGCTACCAGAACCAGTACTTCTTCGCCGATTACGGCCAGAACTGGATCAAGGTCGCGATCGTGGACGGCAGCAACAACCTGACGAACGTCCTCGACTTCGGCTCGAGCTGCGACGGGCCGGTGTGTCTCATCACCGAGCCCGGCACCGGCAACATCATCTACACCGCGATCCTCACCGGCGAGATCCGCCGCATCCGCTACACGGGCGCGACCGGGAACCAGCCGCCGGTGGTGGTAGTCAGCGCGACGCCGAACGCGGGCGGCGCGCCGCTGACCGTCAACTTCTCGAGCGTCGGCACCCTGGATCCGGACGGCGATCCGATGACGTACCAGTGGCTGTTCGGCGACGGCCAGGGATCGACCTCGCCGAATCCGACGCACACGTACACCATCGGCGGCAGCTATCCCGCGACCCTCACCGTGTTCGACAACCACGGCGGGCAGACGACACAGGCCACGGTCGTCGAGGTGATGAGCAACGCCGCGTTCCCGGGGACGCCGGTGCTCGACAACTTCAATCGCGCCAACGGCGCGCTCGGGCCCAACTGGACCGGGACCACGACCGGGCTCTCGATCTCGAGCAACAGGCTGGTCCAGTCGAGCGGCACCGCGTTCCCGGTCTGGGCGGGCGGGGCGTTCGGCCCGGATCAGGAGGCCTACGTGACGATGGCGGCGACCTCGACCACCGCGCCCGGCCAGGACCTGCTGCTCAAGATCCAGGGCACCGATCCCACGACCAACGCCCAGCTCGAAGTGCGCTTCGACGCCACGCAGCAGCACATCTGGGTCTCGACGTATTCACCCGGCAACGGCGGCTGGAACACCTGGCTCACGATCCCGTCGGTGACGTTCTCGGCCGGCGACCGTTTCGGCGCACGCGCGTTCGCGAACGGGACGGTGCAGGTCTTCCGCAACACGACGTTGATCGGCACGACGTCGATCCAGGGCTGGGCCTTCTCGGCTTCGTCCGGGAGCATCGGCATGACGCTCGACCTCGCGAGCGCCGCAGCATGGGACGACTTCGGCGGCGGCAGCTTCGTGCTCAATCCCAACACCAAGCCGCACGGGATCATCCTGTCGCCGGCGGCGGGCGCGTTCTATTCGATCGGCGACACGCTGCAGTTCAGCGGGACCGCGACCGACGCGCAGGATCCGCCGAGCGCGATCGCCTACCACTGGTGGGTGGACCTGCACCACAACAACCACATCCATCCGCAGGTGTTCGCGGCCGACGGAGCGACGGCCTCGTTCGTGACGCAGCAGCACGACGACGGCACCGGGTGCTATTACCAGATCACGCTCGTCTCGACCGACACCGGCAGCCTCGCGGACACGACCTCGATCAACGTCTTCCCCAACGTGGATCTGCAGCCGAGTCCCTCGTACAACACGCCGGGGATGGCGGGCACGACGACGCCGACGACGTTCCACTTCAAGATCTACAACCACGGCACCGTCGGCTCGCCGTTCACGCACTGGATCGTGGTCGGCGGCACGACGATGCTGACCGAAGGCGACGCGCAGGTGGCGGCGGGCGATAGCGTGCAGGTGGACGCCGTGGCGCAGCCGGTGCTCGGGCCCGGGACCTATCCGCTGCGCGTGGTCGTGGACACGCTGAACATCTGCCATGAGACGGACGAGACGAACAACGCGTCGATGGGGCGTCTCACCGTGATTTCGGGCGCCGGGACCGTGGACGTGCCGTCGCTGCCGACCGTGTTCCGGCTCGGGCCGGTCGAGCCCAACCCCGGACCGGGCGCGGTCGCGTTCGCGCTCGATCTTCCCGCCGAGGCGCGCGTCACGGTCACGGTGCACGATCTCCTCGGGCGCCGCGTCGCGAGCCAGTCGGAGCGCGTGTTCGGCGCCGGGCGCTGGACGCTCGGCTGGGACGGGCGCAACGATTCCGGCGCCGAGGCACCGAACGGCATCTACCTCGCGCGCATCACCGTGAACGGACGGAGCTGGGTGCGACGGGTCATGCACCTGCGCTGATCGCGGGTCTGGTTGCGGCCGGCGCGCGCGCCACGCGCGCTTCCGGCGGGCCGAGCTCCAGCCAGACCACGTGGAATCCGTCCGGCTCCTGCCAGTGCCGCTCGCGGATCACGTTCCACTCCGGCCGCGCCGTTGATTCGGCGGGCCGCGCGATCGCGTCGCGCCACCCCGGCCACGCCTGATCGGCGTCGCGGAACACCAGCACGACGTGGCGGAACTCGACGCGCCGCCGGCACGCCCCGACGTCGCCGGGCGTGAGCGCCAAGTGGACCACCGGATGCCCCGAGGTCCACGCGAGCGTCGGCCCGAGGTTGCTCATCACCGCTTCGCCCGCCGGGACCTCGGCGGCGACGCGCGCGCCGAGTGCCCGCATCGTCGCGTCGCCCGGCACGCCGCGCTCCGCCGCGGCGACGCGCGCCTCGGCGGTCCCGCGCGCGGTCTGCGACACGCCCCAGCCGAGCGCGAGCACCGCGACCAGCGCCGCGATCACGCGCGCGGCACGCGGGCCGAAGAGCGTCGCCGGTGCCCGCGCGAGCAGCCCCCACAGCGCGAGCACGCCTGCCGCTTCGAGCGGGATGCGCGCGGGGAACAGGAACCGGATCCAGGGAATGCTCGCCGCCGCGGTGACGAGCGCGATCGCGAGCGCGGCGAGGATCGCCGCCGCGGTGACGGCGAGCGCGCGCGGCGGGCGGCCGACCGCGGCCCAGATCGCGAGCGCGCCGATCCATAGCGCGCGCGGCCCGGCGCCGAGCGTCGCCGCGAGCGCGGGCAGGCGGTGCGCGATCTTGGCGGCGATCAGCCGCGCGGCGTCGAGGCCGTGCGGCACCGCCGGCGCTTCGGGAAGATGGAAGAGCGAGAACCAGCTGCGACCCTCGACGCCTTCCCAGATCACGAAGCGCGAGAGATCCCAGCCCGGCGAGCCGAACGAGGTCCACTTGTAGAACCACCACGGCGCGAGCACGAGCGCGTAGCCGGCGAGCGTGAGCGTGACGATCCGCGTACGCCGCCTGCCCGCGATCGCCGCGGCGGCGATCGCCAGCACCGGCGCGAGCCACAGCATCGTGGCGCGGAACGCGCCGGTCGCGCCGAGCAGCAGGCCGAACGCGAACGGCCGCCGCGGTGCGGTTTCGTCGAGCAGCATGCCGAGCGCGATCACGAGTCCGAGCGTGAACGGAAGCTCGGTGAAGCCGCCGGTCGCGAAGTGCTGCGCCTCGGGATCGAGCAGGACGCCGAGGCCGAGCGTCAGCACGGCGAGTCCGCGCTCGCCCGCGCCGAGGGCCGGCGCGTGGCGCTCGAGGACGCGCGATCCGTACGCGGCGACGGCGATCGCGATCGCGATCA
>JACOSV010000025.1 GCA_016178725.1 Candidatus Eiseniibacteriota bacterium | reverse complement strand
CTCGCGAACTCGTTCTGGTGGCCGAGCTCCTTGCGGATCGCCTTGAGCTGCTCGTTGAGATAGAACTCCTTCTGGTTCTTGTGCACCTGCGAGCGCACCTGGCCTTCGATCTTGCGCTCGAGCTTGACGATCTCGAGCTCGGCGGTGAGCGTCTGGCTCAGCAGCTGGAGCCGCTCGACCGTGCCCTCGACCTCGAGCAGCGTCTGCTTCTGCGGCACCTTGACCAGCAGGTGCGACGCCACCGTGTGCGCGAGCGCGGCGGGATCGGTCAGGTTGTGGGCCGTCATCAGCACCTCGTCTGGGATGCGCCGGTTGAGGTGCACGTAGTCGTCGAACAGGGCGAGCACGTTGCGCGTCAGCGCCTCGACCTCGGGCCCGCGCACCGGCGCCTCGACGAGCGGCGCCACCTTGACGAGGTAGTGGTCCGCCGACCACGCGAACCGTTCGACGCGCACGCGGGCGAGCCCCTCGACCAGCACCCGCATGGTGCTGTCGGGCAGGCGGAAGAGCTGCAGCACGCGCACGACCGTGCCGACCTTGTAGAGCTCCTCGTGCGACGGGTCGGCGACCTCGCTGCGCTTCTGCGCGGTGACGAACAGGATGCGGTCGCGCGCCACCGCCTTCTCGATCGCGTTGATCGACGGCAGGCGGCCGACGAGCAGCGGCATGGTTTGGTACGGGAACATGACCACGTCGCGTAGCGGCAGCAGCGGCAGGCGGTCGCGGAACGAGAACGATTCGTCGCCGCGCGCGACCGTCAGCTTCGCGGCGCGCTCGGCGACCGGCGCCGTCGTTGCGGCGGGCGCGGGCTTCGCGCCCGACTTTCTGGGCTTGGAGGATGGCACGTGGAACTCCCGGGTCCGTCCGTGGACGCGAGGCCGCGCGGAGCGCGACCGGTGAGACCTAGGCTTCCTTGCGGCGCTTCTCCCGCTCTCCGCGGTAGGTCAGCAGCGGCGGGGCTCCGCCGGTGATGCACTCGCGCGAGATGGTGCAGCCGATGACGTCGGCCCGCGAGGGGATATCGTACATCACGTCGAGCATGGCCTCTTCGATGACGGCGCGCAGCCCGCGCGCGCCGGTGCCGCGCTTGAGCGCCGCCTGGGCGATGGCGCGGAGCGCGTCCTCGGTGAAGTCGAGCTTCACGCCTTCCATCTCGAAGAACTTCTGGTACTGCTTGGTGATCGCGTTCTTGGGCTCGGTCAGGATGCGCACCAGTGCGTCCTCGTCGAGCGAATCGAGCACGCCGACCACCGGCAGGCGGCCGACCAGCTCGGGGATCAGCCCGTAGCGCAGCAGGTCCTCGGGCTCGATCATCGCGATCAGCTCGCCCACGTTCTTCTCCTTCTTGCTCTTGATGTTGGCGCCGAAGCCCAAGACTTTTTGTCCGACGCGGCGCTCGACGATCTTGTCGAGCCCCTCGAACGCGCCGCCGCAGATGAACAGGATGTCCTTGGTGTTGACCTCGATGTACTTCTGCTGCGGGTGCTTGCGTCCGCCCTGCGGCGGCACGTTGGCGACCGTGCCCTCGAGGATCTTGAGCAGCGCCTGCTGCACGCCCTCGCCCGACACGTCGCGCGTGATGCTCGGGTTCTCGCTCTTGCGCGAGATCTTGTCGATCTCATCGATGTAGACGATGCCGTGCTCGGCGTTGACCAGGTTGAAGTCCGCCGACTGCAGCAACCGCACCAGGATGTTTTCGACGTCCTCGCCGACGTAGCCGGCCTCGGTGAGGCTGGTCGCGTCCACGATCGCGAACGGCACCTTGAGGAACCGCGCGAGCGTCCGCGCGAGCAGCGTCTTGCCGGTGCCGGTCGGGCCGATGAGCAGGATGTTCGATTTCTCGAGCTCGACGTCGCCCGAGGGCGGCGTCGCGTAGATGCGCTTGTAGTGGTTGTAGACGGCGACCGCGAGCGTCTTCTTGGCGCGGTTCTGCGACACCACGTAGTCGTCGAGGATGCGCTTGATCTCGGCCGGCTTCGGCAGCTGGCCCGACGCCGAGGGCTGCTCGCGCTCGAGCTCGCCTTCGAGGATGTCGTTGCACAGCTTCACGCACTCGCTGCAGATGTAGACCGACGGGCCCGAGACCAGGCGTGCGACTTCGTCCTGGCCGCGGCCGCAGAACGAGCAACGGATCGGATGGGGCGTAGCGATGCGCTTCTTCATCGGGGCCTTATCCTAGCGGCGTTTCTCGATGATGTCATCGATGAGACCATACGTCTTGGCCTCCTCGGCGGACATGAAGTTGTTGCGGTCGGTGTCCCTGTCGATCTGCTCGATGTTCTTGCCCGTGTGCTTGGCGAGGATGTGGTTGAGCTGATCCTTCATCTTGACCATCTCTCTCGTGTAGATCTCGAGGTCGGTGGTCTGCCCCTGCGTCCCGCCCCACGGCTGGTGGATCATGATACGCGTGTTCGGGAGCACCGAGCGCTTGCCCTTGGCGCCCGCCGCGAGCAGCACCGCGCCCATGCTGGCCGCCTGCCCCATGCACAGCGTCGCGACGTCGGGTTTGACGAACTGCATCGTGTCGTAGATCGCCAACCCGGCCGTGACCACGCCGCCCGGACTGTGGATGTAGAGGTTGATGTCGCGATCGGGGTCCTCGCCCTCGAGGAAGATCATCTGCGCGATCACGAGGTTGGCCACCATGTCGTCGATGGGCGTGCCGATGAAGATGATGCGGTCCTTGAGCAGCCGCGAGTAGATGTCGTACGCACGCTCGCCGCGTCCCGTCTGCTCCACCACGATCGGTACCAGACCCATGTGTCTCCCGTCCTCCCTGGGCGACGCCTAGCGCGTCGCCGGAACCACCAGCGGCGCGTCCTTCGCGACCTCGTCTCGAATCACCGCGGCCCCGATGACCCACTCCAGGGCCTTGCGCTCCAGCAACGACTCCTTGAGACCCTGCCGCCGCTCCGCCGACTGGTAGTGCGCGCGGACGCGCGCCGCCTGCCGCGGCTCGGACTGCACGATCCTCTCGATCTCCTTCGCCACGTCCTCGTCGCCCACCGCGACCTGCTCCTTGCGCGCGATGCCGAGGAGGATGAACTCCCGCTTGAGCGACCGCTCGACGCCGGGACGATACCGCTGTTCCAGCTCGGCCCGAAGCGCGTCGTCCACCGGCCGGTCCCCCGTCGCCTCCCGGATCACCCGGTCGAGCATGTACCGCACGAGGCGGTCCGGGAGCTCGACCGGATTGCGCTTCACCAGCTCATCGGTGACGCCCGCCTCGACCTCGCGATCGGTCCGCGCCCGCTCCTCGCGTTCGAGGTTCTCACGGATGCGCGACCGCAGCGCGTCGATCGACTCCATCTGGAAGACGTCCCGTGCAAAGGTATCGTCCAAATCGCGCAGCTTCTGCGCCTGTATTTTGCGCACCCGCACCTGATAGCGGGCGTTTTGCCCCGCCAGCGCGGTGTTCGGATAATCGGCCGGATAGGCGATGTCCACGGTCCGCTCCTGCCCCTCGACCGAAGCGAGCAGGCCGTTCTCGAGATCGGGCAGCACGTCCGGGGCCCCGAGTTGGATGCGCAGATTGCGCGCCCGGGTGCTGGCGAGCCGCTTGCCGTTGGCATCGACGCGCACCGAGTCCACGAGCACGAAGTCGCCGCGCTCGGCCGGGCGATCGAGGTCCACGAACACCGCCGACTCCTCGCGCAGGCGTTGCATCATGCCTTCCACCGCCGCGTCGTCCACGGTTCGCGGGTGGCGCACCGCGGCGATGCCTCTGTAGTCGCGCGGCTCGACCTCGGGGCGCACGTCCACGACCGCCTCGAACGTGAACGGCCGGCCGGGCGTCATCTGGAGATTGCGCACCAGCGCCGGCACGACCGGCTCGAGCTTCGCCTCGGCGATCGCTTCCGAGGTCGCGCGCGGCACGAACGACTCGAGGAACTCCTGCTCGACGGCGTCCGCGAAGTGCTGGCGGACGAGGTGGATCGGGACGTGCCCCTTGCGGAATCCCGGCAGGCTCGCGCGCCTCTGGATGCCGCGCGCGGTCTCGTCGATCCGGCGCTCGACCTCGTCCTCGGGGATCTCGACCTCGAGGGTGTGCTGCCATGCGCCCGAGTCGCGCACCGATAGCTTCATGGGGGGCGTCGTGCTCCCTCGATGATGGGTTCGCAGGGGATCGGGGAACGAACTGCGAGAGGGGGGATTCGAACCCCCACGAGTTTCCCCACTGGATCCTAAATCCAGCGCGTCTGCCAGTTCCGCCACTCTCGCACCGCTTCCGTTCCGGAGCCGCGGGCCCCTTGGAGAACTCCTGCGCGGTGCAACGGCGCAGCGCCCCCGGAGTGCAGTCGTGTGTGTGACGGGTGCTCGATTTCGCGCCGGAGTATAGCACAGCGAATTGCGGCGCCGCGCGCGGCGCTCGCGCCGCGCGTCAGCGCGGGACGCGCACCGAGGCGACGACGCGATCGTCGAACGAGTTCGGCAGGCCCGCACGCGCGATCGTGCGATGCGTGAGGCCGAAATCCACCGTCGCGTCGTCGAAGCGCCAGCCGAAGCCGAGCGCGAACACGCCGGCGCGCGGCTCGGGCACGCCGTCCTCGCGCTCCATGCCGGCGCCGAAGCGCAGCGACCACGGCTCGCGCGGATCGTGGAACTCGCCGCCGAGCTTCCACTCCCATCCCGAGCCGGCCGCAAGGCCGTAGCCGTCCCAACGCTGCGAGGAGCGGCCGCCGAACGACGCGAGCGCGCGGAACGTCGGCGTGGCGAGGACGCGAGCGGAGACACCGGCTTCGATCCCGCCCGAGCGGCGCGCCGACGTCGGCTGCTCGCTCGACTGGGAGAGCGTCTCGATCGACTCGGTGCCCGTGACCGTCATCGCCGGGAGCACGCGGATCGCGGCGCCGATCGCGCACGCGCCGACCGCCGAGTCGCCGCGGTCGTAGCGCACGCCCGCCTGACCGCCGAGCACGCCGCCCGTGAATCCGACCTGCGTCGTGCCGTCGTCCATGCTGCCGCCGTGGTAGTCGCGCCGGTACTGGTCCTCGCGCCGCGTCCACTCGACGCCGAGCCCCACGCGCAGCGCGCCGAGCGACGTCGCGAGCGCCGCGCCGGCGCGCGTCTCGCGCATCGAGGCGTGGGTCGCGATGGATGCGGGCGGCGGCGCCGGACCCGGGGTCGAGAGTCCCTGGATGTACGCGGTGTCCTCGAAGCGCAGGACCGGTTGCGAGACGTAGAGCGCGCCGGCGAACGGGCCGAAGCCCGGGAGCCCGATCGTGAGGCCCGCGCCGTCGAAGAACGCGCCGGTCTCCGAGTAGCTGCGGTTGTGCGAGGCGAGGTCCTGCCGGTTGACGCGCAGCACGGTCGGCGAGGCGGTGACGTGGAAGCCCGCGGCGACGGCCGGGTTCCCGCTCGGCTCGTCGGCGAGCCAGCGGTCGGCGAGCGCCACGCCCGCCGACGTGCCCGAGACCGGAGCACCCGCGGCGCCCGGGAACGGGAAGAGTCCGAACGAGAGCGGCTGCGGCGTCTGCGCCGTGCCGGTGCCGACGCCCACGACGACGAGGGCGAGCGCCGCGCCGAGTCCGAGCCCCGCGCGCCGCACGCTCATGCTCCGAACTTGTCGAGGCGGCCGGCGTTCGCGAGCAGCACGGCCATGAGATCGCGGCTCGGCAGCACGCCGAGGCTGCCCGAGACGCAGGCGCGCTCGTGGAAGCGGGCGGCGCCGTCGGCGCCGCACCAGCGGCCGTGCACCATCACCGGCACCGGGTGCCAGGCGTGGCCGCGCACCGCGACCGGCGTCGCGTGGTCGCCGGTCACGCACAGGACGTCGGGCGCCAGCGCCGTGAGCGCCGGCAGCGCGCGATCCACGTCTTCGATCGCGGCGCGCTTGGCGGCGAAGTCGCCGTCCTCGCCCGCCATGTCGGTCGCCTTCACGTGGACGAAGAAGAAATCGAAGTCCTTCCAGCGCGACGCCACGGTCGTGAACGCGTCGTTCACCTTCTCGCCGGTCGGCAGCACGTCCATCCCGGCGAGTTGTGCGACGCCGCGATACATGGGATAGGCGGCAACCGCCGCCGCACGCAGCTTGAAGCGCTCGCGGTAGCCGGCGAGCCGCGGCCGCGCCGAGAGGCCGCGCACCAGCACGGCGTTCGCCGGGTGCTCCTTCACGAGCACCTCGCGCGCGCGGCGCACGAACGCGTCCACGACCGCGCCGGTCTTCTTGGCCTCGGGGCCGGGCGCGAGCGGACGCGCCGCGGGGATCGGCGAGCCCTCGCGATGCGGATCGGCGTCGCTCACCTCGCCCGCGAGTCCGGCGCCACGGAACACGGCGACGAAGCGGTGCCCCTTCCCCGCTTGCATAATCACCTCGACGTCGTCGATGCGGCCGATCGACCTGGCGAGCAAGTCGCAGAGGCGCGTGGAAACCTCGGAGGCGATGCGCCCGGCGCGGCGGTCCACGACGGTGCCGCCCGCGTCCACGGTGCAGAAGTTGGCGCGCGCGGCGACGTCGCCGTTCCGTAGCTCCACCCCGGCGCCAAGCGCTTCGAGCACGCCGCGTCCGACCTGGGTCGCAACCGGGTCGAAGCCGAAGAGCGCGAGGTGCCCGGGCCCGCTGCCGGGCGTGATGCCGGGCGCGACCGGAAGCAGGCGGCCCAGCGCCGCGCGCGGCGCGAGCCGGTCGAGATTCGGCGTGGCCGCGGCCTCGAGTGGCGTGCGCCCGCCCTGATCCGCGTCGGGGATGTCGCCGAGCCCGTCGAGCACGAGCAGCACGATGCGGCTCGTCCCTTCGAGCGCGAGCGACGCGAGTGAGAGACCGCTCATCGATGGATTCCCCGCATATAAGGAGAGCCGCGCCCATAGGGGCGCGGCCCGGTCGCTTCGGCTGCGTCGGGGAATGTAGAGCAAAGCGGCCGCCGGCGGAAGGGGCCTGGCCGCGGTCCCGGCCGCGACGGCCAGGGGAAGCGCGCGCGTTCCTTGCCGCCTTCCAACGCCTTCCCTATCCTGACCGGCCGACTTTCGCACGCGACTCTCGTTCCCGCACGACCGGAGGCAGGCAGCGATGGCGATCCAGAAGGTGGGTGTCGTGGGCTGTGGTCTGATGGGCAGCGGCATCGCCCAGGTGAGCGCGCAGGCGGGATTCCCGACCGTGGTGCGCGAGGTGTCGCAGCCGCTGCTCGACAAGGGCCTCGCCTCGATCCGCAAGTTCCTGCAGGGCGGCGTCGACAAGGGCAAGCTCGCCCAGGCCGACATGGAGAAGACGGTCGCCAACCTGAAGGGCACGACGGCGCTCGACGATCTCGCCGGCTGCGACCTGATCGTCGAGGCGGTGAGCGAGGATCTCGGCGTCAAGCGCGAGCTGTTCGGCGGGCTCGATCGCCTCGTCCGCGACGACGCCGTGATCGCCTCGAACACCTCGAGCCTCTCGATCACCGAGCTCTCCACGTTCTCGAAGCGTCCGGAGCGCGTGATCGGGCTGCACTTCTTCAACCCCGTCCCACTGATGAAGCTGGTCGAGGTGGTGCGCACGCTGCGCAGCGCGCCCGCGGCGGTCGAGGCGGCGAGCGCGTGGTGCCGCGCGATCGGCAAGACGGTCGTCGCGACCGGCGACTCCACCGGCTTCGTCGTCAACCGTCTGCTCGTCCCCTACATGCTCGACGCGATCCGCGTGTTCGAGCAGGGGCTCGCGAGCCGCGACGACATCGACAACGCAATGAAGCTCGGCTGCGGCTACCCGATGGGCCCGCTGTTCCTCGGCGACTACGTCGGGCTCGACACCACGTACTCGATCGCGCTGATCATGTTCGACGAGTTCCGCGAGCCGCGCTTCGCGCCGCCGCCGCTGCTCAAGCGCATGGTGCTCGCCGGCCGTCACGGCCGGAAGACCGGCCGCGGCTTCTACGACTGGAGCACGAACCCGCCGAGCTGACGGCCGGGCGCGGAATGATCGCCGACCCCGAACGACGCGGACGCGCGCTCGCCGATCTCTACCGCGAGCTCGCGCCGCGGCTCTTCGCCGAGATCGAGGAGAGCGGAGCGCTCGCGGACCTCGACGCGGAGGCGCGGCAGTGCGCGTGGCTCGAGTGGGACTGCTTCGCCCTCTACGCCTGCGTGCGCGGGCTGGTCGCGGCGGGCGGGTTCAATCGCGAGACCGCCGCGGCGATCGAGGCCTTTCATGGCGCCGTGCTCGCGGAATCGGCCGCGGCGCCGGCGGCGATCGAGGCGCTCCACGATCGCGCGCTCGAGCCGCGAGGGCCAGATGCCGCGTCCGCGACCGGGGCGGCGCGCGCGATGATCTCGGAGCGCTACGCCGAGTACGGCGCGATCGGGCAGGCCGGCGGCCGCGACGACGCCGAGGCGATCGCCTGCGCCCTCGGCGCGGCGGCGGCGCGGCACGTCGGCGGTGCGGCGCCCAACCTCGCCGCGATCCTCTCGGCGCTCCACGAATCGCTGGTGGAAGGCTCGGCCGAGGCGGTGCGCCGCGCGACGGACCCGGCGTGACGACGCCTCGGCCGTCCGAGACATCCGGCGCCGACTTCACGCATCACGCGAAGTGCCCTCCGATCGCGCCGCTCGCCGAGGTCGTCGCGCGACTCGAGCGCGCCGGGTTCGCGCTGGCCCTCGGCGGCAGCGGCCTGCTCGCGGCGCTGGGACTCTCCGACACCGTCCGCGACTGGGACCTCACGACCGACGCCGCGCAGGACGAGACGCGCGCCGTGGTCGCCGATCTCGAACCGACGCTCGCCGGGCCGAGCGGCGTCCATGCGGACCACAAGGTGATGCTGCCCTCCCGCGAGATCGAGCTGATCTGCCGCTTCGCGTTCCACGTGAAGGGCGGCGTCGTGCGTATCCCGACCGTGGTCACGCGGCATTGGCGTGGAATCCCGGTCGGCAGCGCCGAGGCGTGGGCCGTTGCCTATGCGCTGATGGATCGTGGCGAGAAGTCGGAACGGCTGTTCACGTGGCTCGCCGCCCATGGTGCGGACTCGGGCGTCGTCGCGCGGCTCCTGGCCGAGCCGCTGTCGCCCGCGCTGGCCGCACGCCTCGGCGCCCTCTCCACTTCACGTACTGCTTGAAGTGGCGCACGGGCGCCGGCGTGCGCGCCCGCCGCGCGTCACGCCGGCGTCTCGGCGACGATCCGCTCCAGCGCGTCGCGCGTGAGCCCGAGCTGGGTCGCGCCCGCGGCGGTCGGCGTCGCCCCCATCCGGCGGTAGAACCCGATCGCCTGCTCGTTCCAGTCGAGCACCAGCCAGTCGACGCGGAAACAGCCGCGCTCAAGCGCGCGGCGCGCGACGGCGGCGAGCAGCAACCGGCCGGCGCCGGTGCCGCGCGCCTCGGCCACGACGAACAGGTCCTCGAGCCACAGCATCCGGCGCACCCGGAACGACGAGAACGTGGGATAGACGATCGCGTAGCCGACGATCGCGCCGGCCGACTCGGCGACGATGCACTCGGCGGCCGGCGCCGCGCCGAACAGCGCATCGCCCAGCTCCTCGCGCGTGCCGGTGACGTATTCCGTCCAGCGCTCGTACTCGGCCAGGCCGTTGAGGAGCTCCCAGACGCGCGCGAGATCGCCGCGCCGCGCCGGCCGCACGGTCGCGCGCGCCGCCGCATCGGGCGCGGTCATTCGCCGATCACCTTCACGAGCACGCGCTTCTTCCGCCGACCGTCGAACTCGCCGTAGAAGATCCGCTCCCACGGGCCGAAGTCGAGCGCGCCGGCCGTGATCGCGACCACGACCTCGCGCCCCATCACCTGGCGCTTGAGGTGCGCGTCGGCGTTGTCCTCGCCGGTCTCGTTGTGACGGTAGCGCGTGGTCGGCGCGTGGGGCGCGAGCTGCTCGAGCCACGCCTCGTAGTCGTGGTGCAGCCCGTCTTCGTCGTCGTTGATGAACACGCTCGCGGTGATGTGCATGGCGTTGACCAGGACCAGCCCCTCGCGGACGCCGCTCGCGCGCACGACGCGCTCGACCTCGGAGGTGATGTTGACGAAGCCGCGGCGCGCGGGCACGTGCATCGTCAGGTACTCGGTGCGCGAGGTCATGCGCGCGAGCCTAGCACGCGGCCGCACCGCGGCCGGCTTGAGCGCATCCAAGTCGCCTGCTAGGTTCCGGCGCCCGTGGGCCGAACCGTCCCCACGTCCACCCCCACTACCTGAGGAGCGTCCCGTGGCCACGTCCCTGCCCGATATCGTCATCGTCTCCGGCGCCCGCACCCCGATGGCGGAATGGATCGGCGGCAAGCGCGGCGACGGGTTGCCCGGCGGCGCGCTCGCCTCGCTCTCGGCGATCGACCTCGGCGCCGTCGCGGCACGCGCGGCGATCGAGCGCGCCGGCGTGCCGGCGGCGACCATCGACCACGTCGTGATGGGCAACGCGCTCCAGACCTCGGGTGACGCGCTCTACGGCGCGCGCCACGTCGCGCTCAAGGCCGGCGTGCCGAAGGAGGTCCCGGCGCTCACCGTCAACCGCCTGTGCGGCTCGGGCCATCAGGCGGTGGTGTCGGCGGCACAGATGATCGCGACCGGCGAGGCGACCTGGGTCGTGGCGGGCGGCATGGAGAACATGAGCCAGGCGCCGCACGTCCTGCGCGGCGCGCGCGGCGGCATCCGTCTCGGTCCCGGCAGCGCGCTCGAGGACTCGCTGTGGGTGGCGCTCAAGGACACGACGTGCGGCCTCTTCATGGCGCAGACCTCGGACAACCTCGCGCGCAAGTTCGGCATCACGCGCGAGCAGCAGGACGAGTTCGCGCTCCGCTCGCACACGCTCGCCAACGCGGCGAACACCAACGGCCGGTTCGCCGAGGAGCGCATTCCGGTGACCGTGCAGCAGGGCAGGAAGACGACGGTCGTGGACAAGGACGACCACCTCTTCCCCAGCACGACGCTCGAGGGACTGTCCAAGCTCGCGCCGGCGTTCGGCCCCGAATCCTTCGTCACCGCGGGCAACGCCTCGGGCATCGTCGACGGCGCGGGCGCGGTCGTGGTCACGACCGCCGACCGCGCGAAAGCGGCCGGCGCGAAGGCGCTCGGCCACGTGCGCGCATGGGCGAGTGTGGGCGTCGAGCCCGAGATCATGGGCTTCGGCCCCGCGCCGGCGATCCGCAAGGCGCTCGAGCGCGCGGGTCTCGCCCTCGACCAGGTGGACCTCTTCGAAATCAACGAGGCGTTCGCCGGCCAGTACCTCGCGGTCGAGAAGGACCTCGGCCTCGATCGCGACAAGGTCAACGTCAACGGCGGCGCGATCGGCCTCGGGCACCCGCTCGGCGCCACCGGCGCGCGGCTCATCTACACGCTGCTGATCGAGCTCGGCAAGCGCGGCAAGCGCTGGGGCATCGCCTCGGCGTGCATCGGCGGCGGGCAGGGCATCGCCGTCCTGCTCGAGCGGGCGTGAAAAGAGGCTGACATGCGCCGCGCGCCGCGCGATGATGCCGCCGCGCGTGCCGCGGCCCGGTCACGGCGGATCCGGTCGCGCGTATTGCATCCGTGGCGCCCGTGCCACGTCCACCCAAGGAGGAGGTCCCCGATGCGCATCACTCGTGTGGTTCTCGGTTGTGCCGCCCTGATGATGGTTGCCGGCCTCGCGCTCGCCGGCGCCGAGACGGCGGGCGAGAAGAAGGCCGACATGAAGGGCGACATGAAGACCCCCATGAAGGGCGATAAAATGGGCGCCGCGAAGCACGCGATGTCCATGTACATGATCGAGTCGCCGCACACCGAGGCCGAGTGCCTCGGCGTCATGGACGCGACCAGCGCGGCCAAGGAGCTCGACAAGTGGGAGTGGGGCTGCATGGCCGGCAACCACACCGCCTATCGCATGGTTCAGGCGGCGGACGAGAACGCCGCGCTGGCGATGGTCCCCGAGAACGTCCGCGCGAAGGCCAAGGCCTACAAGCTCACCAAGATGACCGCCGCGATGCTCGAAAAGGCGCACCAGGCGCACTGATCGCGTCGCATTGCAGCGAACGGCCCGGGAGCGATCCCGGGCCGTTCGTCGTTTCGGCGCTCACCCGCGCCTCGCGCGCCGCGTCGCGGCGCGGTCGTCAGCGCACGTCGCGGATCGCCGCCGGCGCGATCACGTCCGGTCCGCCGCCGCTCTCGATCGCGCCGATGTCGGGCGCGGCGCCGTTGAACCGGTCGTTGATTCCGGGCATGCGCAGCGCGGCGTCGATCGCCGGGCTCCCGGCGAGCAGCGAGTAGTCGCCGGTCACGGCCGAGGCGAACAGCGCGTCGCCCGTGCGGCCGTTCGTCTCGAACCCGGTCGCCGAGTGCAGCGCCGCGAGGGTCGCGTAGTCGATGCCCTTCCAGCGGAACAGGACGAAGAAGTTGGCGTAGTGGAGATCGCCGTCGAAGTCGCAGCCGGTGCCGCTCTGGCCGGCCGCGTCGTCGACGGTGGTGACGCCGGTCGCCCACATGACGTTGTTCCGGAAGTGCTTGTTCGAGTACGGGCCGCTCGGGTGTACGCAGCCGGCGCCCGAGACGTTGCTCGCGAGCGTGTTGTGGCAGATCCAAGTCTCGCCCGTGCTCGAGATCGAGAACTTGAAGCCACCGCGCCGGTAGTTGGTGATGACGTTGTAGAGCACGTACATCGGCCCGACGTAGTTGGGCGAGATCGAGAAGCCGCTGTAGACGTTGTCGACGCGGTTGTGCCACACGCGGCAGTTGATGCCGTCGAAGAGCTCGATCTCGAGCGCGTCGTCGGCCACCTGCGTGACGTAGTTGTCGTGGATGTCCATGTCGGCGCCGTCGTTCTCGGTGGCGGTGTCGCCTCCGTCGATGCCATCGAACGTGCCGCGACAGGTGTTGAAGCGGATCACGTTCCCGCGCCGGCTGTAGGCGGAGATCCCCTGGATTTCCTCGTCGTGGTTCTTGCCCGCCGCCCACGGCCAGGTGCTGATCCGCGGGTCGACGCACAGATTGCGCTCGACCAGGTTGTCGTTGGAGTTTCCGCGCAGCCAGATGCCCTTGCCACCGATCGCCAGCGTGGTGTTGCCCCAGATCCACGTGCCGCTGGCGTTGTTGACGTGGATCGCCGCCCCGCCCGAGGCGCTCCCGAAGTAGCGCATCTCGAATCCACCGACGGTCCAGTCGTCGTTCTGGATGTAGAAGCCGTCCTGGTAGCGCGCGACGTGCATGACGTGCCCGTTGGGCGATGAGCCGTCCTCGAGCTTCGCGTAGAGCCGGCCGCCGGCGATCGTGAATCCCTGCGCCACGCCGTTGCCGTTCGATTGCAGCGCGGTGAGATCCGCCTGATGGTAGAGACGCTGGAGGCTGTCGGCGCACACCAGCAGCGTCGAGCCCGCGTACGGGACGCTGTAGATGCCGCCGCCCTCGCTCTGCCAGTCGCTGCGCTGGAGCATCGCGGGGTCGGAGCCGTCGACGCGCACGCCGGGCGCGTCGGCGACGAGCGTGATCGGGCTCGCCGCGGTGCCGGCGCGCGGCGTGTCGAGCGTCTGGTAGTAGATCCCGGGGCGCACGCGGATCTCCTCGCCGGGCTGGGCGAGGTTCGCCGCCGCCTGCAGCGTCGCGAGCGGATGCGTCGCGTCGCCCGCAGCGGCGTCGCTGCCGTCGGTCGCGACCCACCACGTACGCGTCGCGGCGGTCGCGACCGGCTCGGGGCGCGTCCGCACCGTGCCCGCGGTCGCCCCGCCGCCGTCGGGATCGGTGATCACGGCGCGGACGTCGTACGCGGTGCCGGGATCGAGCCAGAGGACGCTGCCCGCCCAGCGGCTGTTGGTAATGCGCGTCATGTCCACGCCGATCTGCCACGTCGCGGCGCCCTGGACGCGCCACTCGATGTGGGCGGTCGCGTTCAGGTTCGCGTCCCCGGTGTAGGCGAGGCGGACGCCGACCGCCTGCATCGTCGGGTAGAGCTCGATCGCGCCCGCGGTCGAGGCGTTCTGGGCCGCGGCGGGCGCGGCGAGCAGCACGAGCGCCGCGAGCGGCGTGAGAAAACGCATGCGAACTCCCCGCGTGAAAGCTGCAGCCGGTTGCGTCCTGCAACGCGGCGGCGCGGCAACCGCCTGAACGGGTGAAACCCGCGGACCGTGAATCAAGTTCCGTGCCCTTGGGCCGACGCGGGCCATCGCAGTGCGGAGCGGGGCGTTTCTCCTTGCCTCGCGGGCGTCTGCGGCGATTTACTAGTCGGGTTTGACGACCCTGCTCACATCCTGACCAATGCCCTCCATGGACGAACGCGACCTGATCCACGACTGGAACGAGGCGGGCGAACGCTGGGCCGCGCCTCCGTTTCGCGTCCAGCTGGACGACGAGACGCTGCGCGACGGCCTCCAATCGCCGTCGGTGCGCTCCCCGGGGATCGACGACAAGCTCGCCATCCTCCATCTGATGGAGCGGCTGGGAATCGACACGGCCGACATCGGCCTGCCGGGCGCCGGGCCGCACGTGGTCGCCGACGTACGCCGGTTGGCGACCGAGATCGCCACCCGGCGCCTGCGCATCCGGGCCAACTGCGCGGCGCGGACGCTGCGCCAGGACATCACGCCGGTGATCGAGATCTCGCAGCAGGCCTGGATCCCGATCGAGGTGTGCGCGTTCATCGGCTCCTCGCCCATCCGCCGCTACGCCGAGGACTGGACGATCGAGACCATGCTGCGTCACACCGAAGACGCGGTGACCTACGCCGTCGCGCACGGCCTGCCGGTGATGTACGTGACCGAGGACACGGTGCGCGCCCACCCGGACACGTTGCGGCGCCTGTTCCTGACCGCGATCCGCGCCGGCGCGCGGCGCCTCTGCCTGTGCGATACGGTCGGCCACGCCACGCCGGCCGGGGTCGCGAACCTGGTGCGCTTCGCGCTCGAGGTCGTGCGCGAGAGCGGCGCCGAGATCGGCCTCGACTGGCACGGGCACAGCGACCGCGGGCTCGCGGTCGTCAACACGCTCACCGCGATCCGCGCCGGCGCCGACCGCGTGCACGGCTGCGCGATCGGGATCGGCGAGCGCGTCGGCAACACGCCGATGGACCAGCTGCTCGTCAACCTGCGGCTGCTCGGCTGGATCGAGAACGATCTCACCGCGCTCACGGAGTACTGCGAGCGCGTGAGCCGTGCCACCGGCGTCGACATCCCGCCCAACTATCCCGCGGTCGGCCGAGACGCGTTCCGCACCGGGACCGGCGTGCACGCCGCGGCGGTGATCAAGGCGTTCCGCAAGGGCGACTCCTGGCTCGCCGACCGCGTGTACTCGGGCGTCCCGGCGAGCCTCATCGGACGCCGGCAGGAGATCGAGGTCGGACCGATGAGCGGCGAGAGCAACGTGATCTCGTGGCTCGAGACGCGCGGCGTGGAGCCGACGCCCGAGCGGGTGAAGGCGATCTTCCAGCGCGCGAAGACGGTGGATCGCGTCCTCACCGAGGACGAGATCCGCGCCGTCCTGGGAACGGTCACGAAGGCGCGCGCCTCGTGATGGTCCCCCGCCCCGCCACACTCGTCCGCTACGCCGTGCTCGGCTCGCTCGTCTGCGCGCTGGTCGCGCACGCGGCGACCGGGAGTCCTCCCGGCGCGGCCGGGACGAAGAAGCGCGCCGCGGCCGGCAGGCCGGCGACGCGCAAGGCGCCCGCCCCCGCCAGGAACACGCGCCGGCCGGCGCAGATCGCGCACGACGCGCTCGACTTCGAGGACCAGGGCCTGTACGCGCGCGCGCTCGAGCAGCTCCGCGCGCTCCGCCCGCTGGTGCCGCCGGACGGCGATCTCGAGCTCGCGACCGCGCTCGACGAGGCGCGCGTCGGGCTCGTGGACTCGGCCACGGCGCGCCTCGCGACGCCGCTCATGGACGCGGCGACGCGCGACACGCTGCCGACCGATCGCTTTCGCACGTACGGCGCGCAGCGCGATCCGGTCCTCGTCGACGGGCGCTTCGACGGATGGCACTGGTACGTGTGGCGTGCGCGCGCCGAGCTGGCGCTGCGGCGCGGACGCTGGGACGCGGTCGTCGCCGACGCGCGGCGCTGCATCGCGGCGCGCCCCGCCTCCGGCAAGGAATACCTGCTGCTCGCGGTCGCCGAGGGCCGGCTCGGCCACGACGCCGACGCCGCCGAGGCGGCGCATCGTGCGGCGACGCTCGACACGGGGCTCCCCGAGGCGCTCTACCTCGACGGCCTGTGGGCGTGGCGCGCCGGCCGGCGCGCCGAGGCGCAGTCGCGGTTCCGCGCGGCGGTGGCGACGGACCCGGGCTATCAGCCCGCCGGGATCGCGCTCGTGCGCTCGCGGCTCGCGGGCGTCGCGCCGGACTCGCTGCCGGCGGCGTTCCTCACCGGCGGCCGGCAGGCGGCGATGATCACCTCGCCCGTCGGACCCAAGATCGAGCAGTTCGTCCAGCTCGACCACCCGGCGATCATCGGCCACAAGGTGGACCCGGTGGTCCCCGACTCGCTCAAGAAGTACTTCGCGCGTTTCAACCTGCCGGTCTGGGTGCTCGTCGACGAGAACGGCCGCGTCGTCACGAGCGAGATCGGCTGGTTCGACCCCGCGGTCGTGCCCGTGTCGGTGGTCGCCGATCTCGTCGGCGATCTGCCGTTCTGGACGTTCGTGCCCGCCCAGGTCGCCGGGATGCCCCGCCGCGTCTGGGTGGACCTCCTCTACCAGTTCCCCCTCTGATCCGGAGTCTCGAGTGCCCAAGACCTACGCCATCGCGGTGATCCCCGGAGACGGTATCGGACCCGAAGTCGTGCGCGAGGGCGTGCGCGTGCTGGAGCGCGTCGCCGCGGTGGACGGCTTCGGCGTGCGGCTCACGCGCTATCCGTTCGGCGCCGAGCACTACCTCGCGACGAAGGAGATCTTCCCGGACTCCGCCTTCGCGGAGGTGCGCGGCCACGACGCGATCCTGCTCGGCGCGATCGGCGACCCGCGCCTCCAGGTCGGCATGCTCGAGTTCGGGATCATCATGCGCATGCGCGCCGGGCTCGACCTCTACGTCAACCTGCGGCCGGTGAAGCTCTACGCCGAGCACCTCTGCCCGCTCAAGGACAAGACGCCCGAGGACGTCGACTTCATCGTCGTGCGCGAGAACACCGAGGACGCCTACACCGGCATGTACGGGCACTTCAAGAAGGGCACGCCCGACGAGATCGCGACGCAGGAGATCCTGTTCACGCGCAAGGGCACCGAGCGCGTCGTCCGCTACGCCTTCGATCTGGCGCGGCGCCGCGGCAAGCGGAAGAAGCTGACGCTGGTCGACAAGGCGAACGCGGTGCGCGCGATGGATCTCTGGACGCGCACGTTCGAGGAGGTGGGCCGCGAGTATCCCGACATCGCGCGCGAGCACGCGTATATCGACGCCGCCACGATGTGGTGCGTGAAGAACCCCGAGTGGTTCGACACGGTGGTGACGAGCAACATGTTCGGCGACATCCTCACCGACCTCGCGGCGATGATCCAGGGCGGGCTCGGCGTCGCGGCCTCGGGGAACATCCATCCCGGCAAGGTCAGCCTGTTCGAGCCGATCCACGGCTCGGCCCCCAAGTACGCCGGGAAGAACGTCGCCAACCCGATCGCGACGATCATGGCCGTGAGCATGATGCTCGATTATCTCGGCGAGACGCGCGCGGCGGCCCGGATCGAGGACACGGTCGCGGGGCTCCTGCGCTCGAAGCGGATCCCGTCGCTCGGCAGCGACTCGGGGCTCTCGACGAGCCAGGTCGGCGATCTCGTCCTCGGCGCGCTCGAGGGCGTTGCGGTGCGGAGCTAGATCAGGCGGGCGCCGCCTCGGAACGCCGGCCGGCGCCGGCCTACAAGAATTCGGCCGGCGGCCCCTACTCCTCGGCGCCCTCGCCGCTCGGCGACAGCCAGCGCTCGATCCAGCGGTAGCCCTCGAGCACGACCAGCGCGAGGATCGTCCCGGTGATCGCGAGGCCGTACGCGTGGACGCCGACCGCGACGCCGATCGCCGCCACCATCCACACGCTCGCGGCGGTGGTGAGGCCGTGCACGAACCCCTCCTGCCGCAGGATGCTGCCGGCGCCGAGGAACCCGACGCCGGTGACGACGCCGTGGATGATGCGCGTCGGATCGACGTTGCCGCCGCCGAAGTCGCGGCTCGCGTGGTTCGTGAGCAGGCAGAAGAGCGTCGAGCCGACGCACACCAGCGTGTGCGTGCGCAGGCCCGCCGGCTTCCGTCCCACCTGACGCTCCCAGCCCACGAGCGTCCCGAGGACGAGGCTGACGAACATCGCGATCACGTCCTGCATCGTGCTGCCCTGCATGCGGACCTCCGCTAGCGGCGATGGAAGCGCGCGGGGCGCTTCTCGAGGAAGGCGTTCAGGCCTTCGTGCATGTCCTCGCTCGCGGCGAGGATGCCGAATTGGCCGCTCTCGAGCCGCTGGCCCTCGTCGAGGCCCATCGAGAGTCCGCGGTGCACGGCTTCGAGCGCCGCCGCGACGGCAAGCGGCCCGTTCTTGAGGAACGACCGCGCCAGCGCCTCGGCCTCGGCGAGCAGCTCGGCGCGCGGCACGACGCGATTGACCAGCCCGATCCGCTCGGCCTCGTCGGCCTTGACGCGCCGGCCGCTCATGATGAGCTCGAGCGCGCGGCCGCGGCCGACGAGCCGCGGCAGCCGCTGCGTGCCGCCGTAGCCGGGGATGATGCCGAGCCCGACCTCGGGCAACCCCATCACGGCGTTGTCCGAGGCGAGGCGCACGTGGCAGGCGAGCGCCAGCTCGCAGCCGCCACCGAACGCGTAGCCGTTGATCGCGGCGATCACGGGCTTCGGCGACTGCTCGATCGCGTCGAGCACGCGCTGGCCGAAGCGCGAGATCGCCTGCGCGCCCTTCGGGTCGAGCACCGCGAGCTCCTGGATGTCGGCGCCCGAGATAAAGCTCTTCTCGCCGCTCCCGGTGACGATGAGCGCGCCCTGCTCATCGTCGGCGACGAATCCGGCGACGCATGCCTCGATCTCGGCGAGGGTCGCGCGGTTGAGGGCGTTCATGACGTCGGGGCGGTGGACCGACATCACGGTCACCGCGTCGCGACGCTCGACGAGCAGGTGCTGATGGGCGCTGGCGGTCGTGGTCATCGGGGCCTTTCGCTCGGCGACGCGCGGCCGGCGCGGCGGCCGGCGCCGCAGCTGCGGCGGGCGGCAGTATAGGCAGCGCTCCGCGCGCGGACAAGGGAATGAGCGTGGTTGTGCCGCCCCGCGCGCAGGCCTAGACTCGAAGCGCAGCCTCGGACCCCCTCCCCCCGTGGAGCACGCCATGCCTCCGACCGCGTCGCCCGAGAACGCCGCCAGCCCGGCGCGCAATCTCGAGGCCGAGATCAATTTCCTCTCCGAGCTGTGCTCGGTGGTCGCGTCGAACACCGAGCTGCGGCCGATCCTCGACTGGATCGTGCAGAAGACCACCGGGCTGCTCTCCGCCGACGAGGGCTCGATCAAGCTGCTCGGCGTGGACGGCGGTGCGACCGCGAAGACGCTCGTGCGCAAGCACCAGCCCGGGCTCGACTCGGGATCGTGGGAGCTGCCGATCGTCACGACGGTGATGGGCTATCTGCTGCACAAGGGCGAGCCGCTGATCTCGTCCGATCTGCTCGACGACGAGCGCTTCTCGGGCATCCGTAGGATTGTGAGCCGCGTGCGCGCGGTGATGGCCGTGCCACTCAAGGTGGACAACCGCATCACCGGCATGCTCGCCGTCACGAACCGCACGCCCGGCCGGCACTGGACCGACGACGAGGCGAAGCTGCTCACGATCGTCGCGACCAACTACGCCGGCGTGATCGAACAGGCGCGGCTCCGCGTCGAGGCCGAGGAGAAGAAGCGGCTCGAGGAGGAGAATCGGCGCATGGAGAGCGAGCTCGATCTGGCCCGCGACATCCAGATGAGCCTCGTGCCGTCGGGACCGCTCCATGGCGGGCCGTGGGAGGTGCACGGCAAGGTCGTCCCGGCTCGGCAGGTGGGCGGCGACTACTTCGACTACTTTCCGCTCGACGGCAGCCGCTTCGCGATCACGATCGCCGACGTCTCGGGCAAGGGCGTGCCGGCGGCGCTGCTCATGTCCAACGTGCAGGCGTCGCTGCGCGCGTTCTGTAACGGCGAGCGCGAGATCACCGAAGCGATCCGCCAGGTGAACCGCAGCGTCGCGCGCTCGGCGTCGGGCGGCAAGTTCATCACGCTCTTCTACGCCGAGGTGGACCACGCGCACGGCGTGCTGCGGTTCACGAACGCCGGCCACAACTACCCGATGCTGCGGCGCGGCGACGGCTCGATCGAGGAGCTGCAGGAAGGCGGGCTGCTGCTCGGACTCTTCGACGACGCCGAGTACACGTATGGCGAGGCGTCCTTCGGCGACGGTGACGCGCTGCTGCTCTACAGCGACGGCATCTCCGAGGCGACCGACAGCTACGGCCAGCAGTTCGGCGAAGATCGTCTGCGCACGATCTGGCAGTCGTGCTGCGCGCTGCCGTCGTCGGAGGTCATCGGCTGCCTGCTGAAGGACGTCGAGAAGTTCCGCGGCAGCGCCGGACAGAGCGACGACATGACCGCCGTCGTCGTGGGCCCGCGCGCCGCGCGGTGATCGCCCCTTAGCCCCCGCCGGCGGTGAATCGACTCCTCGTCCCGCTGCTCGCGGGGCTCGTGCTGCTCGCGGGGCTCGCGATCGTGATCGCCGCGTTGTACGGCATGGCCGCGTCCCGCTACGACGTGACGGGGCTCGCGCGGGCCGTACCCGTGAGCACGGCGATGATGCGCCAGCGCGCCGACGAGGCGCGGCGCGACGGCCACCGCTACGCGATCGACCAGCGCTGGGTGCCGTACGGACGCATCTCGCCCCTGCTGCGCCGCGCGGTGCTGATCGCCGAGGACGACGCGTTCTTCAGCCACGACGGCCTCGACTGGAACGAGATGCGGGCGGCGCTCCGCCGCAACGTGCGCGCCGGGCGTATCGTGCGCGGCGGCAGCACGATCACGCAGCAGCTGGCGCGCAACCTCTACCTCGGCAACGCGCGCACGCTGACGCGCAAGCTCGAGGAGATCGCGATCGCGCGGAGGCTCGAGGGCGCGCTCAACAAGCGGCGCATCTTCGAGCTCTACCTGAACCTCATCGAATGGGGCGACGGCATCTTCGGGATCGAGGCGGCGGCGCGCCGGCACTTCGGCGTCGCGGCCGCGTCGCTCGATCCGCGGCAGGCGGCGCTGCTCGCCGCCGTGATCATCAACCCGCGACGCTGGGATCCGGCGCACCCTTCGCGGCGCATCGAGTCCCGGGCGCGGATGATCCTCGGGCGCATGGCGGCGCGCGGCTTCATCACGCACGACGAGTTCCTCGCCGCGACCGGCGGCGCGCGGCTTCATCACGGCCTGTTCGACTGGCTGTTCGGCGGCGGCGGATCGCCGAGCGCGCCGGCGGACACCGGCGTCACGGCGCCGACGGCCGGCGATTCGAGCGCGGCGCTTCCCGACTCGCTGCCGTGACGCGTGCGGCCCCGGCGCCGCGGCGGGCGTGAGGCACGCGCCGGCTACGCGCCGGCGAGCGCTTCCTTCACGAGGCGCGAGACCGTGCCGCCCTCGACGCGCCCTTTGGCCTTCGCCATGACCGCGCCGATCACCTTGCCCGTGTCCTTCGGGCCGGCGGCGCCGGTCGCGGCGATCGCCTCGCGGATCAGCGCGCGCAGCTCGTCGTCGCCGAGGCCCTGCGGCAGGTACGCGGCAGTGACCGCGATCTCCTTCTCCTCGCTGGCGACCAGATCGTCGCGCCCGAGCTTGCGAAACTCCTCGATCGCCTCGCGCCGCTTCTTGGCGTAGCGCTGCAGGACCTCGATCTCTTCGTCCGCGGTGAGCGAAGCGTCGCGGGGCTTCCGCGTTCGCGCCTCCATGAGAGCCGTCTTGAGCATGCGCAGCGTGCTCAACGTCGCCGCCTCGCGCGACTTCATCGCGGCGGTCATGTCGGTCTGGATCCGCGAGAGGATGGTGTCGTCGGCCACGGTCGTGTCCCTTTCCGGCGGTCTGCGAGGGCGGCGAGGATAGCAGCGCCGTGCGCGCGACGCGAAGGGCCGCGGGCGATCAGGGCTCCGGCGAGAGCGGGAACTCGACGCCGACCGTGAGGATGGTGTTGTCGAGGCGCGTGAAATCGTAGCGGCTGTTGCGCTCGATCCCGAGCTTGAGCCAGCGCTGCTTCACGTCGAACGCCCAGCCGATGGTGCCGCGGCTCGCGGGCGCCAGCGTCGCCTGAACCCAGTCGTTCGCCTCGTTCGCGAGCCGCACGCGCAGCGGGAACACCCACAGCCCGCCCTCGCGCGGGTCGCGGATGGCGGTCGCCGACGCGAAGTTCCACGACGTCCAGTAGTAGTCGCCGCCCGCGCTGACGACGAACAGCGTCGAGTCGCTGGCGACGATCGGGCTCACCTCGGCGCGCGCGACCACGTGGTCGCTCACGACCTGGTCGGTGCCGGCCCAGAAGCGTTCCTGATTGCGCTCGTGCCGCCACTGGAGCGTGTAGACCGACTTGCGCCGGTCGCGCAGGTGCAACCCGACCTCGGGGCGGAACTGATCCAGCGTGGCGTGGTCCACGAAGTCCCAGTACTCGAGCTGCACGTGGAACGGGCCCGGCACCCAGTAGACGATCGCGTCGCGCAGGTCGTTGTGGTCGCTGAACCACCAGTAGCGCACCTGCCCGCCGACGTAGGCGGGCGGCGTGGCGGCGGCGGGCGTCGCGGCGGCGAGCAGGAACAGCAGGGTGCACGCGAGGCGTCTCATGCGATGCGATCCTTCGGGCCCCGGCGGGGCCGCATGGAACCGGTGACGTACCGGAACCAGAACCAGGTGGCGAGCGAGGCGGTGCGCAGCATGGTGTTCACCGCGCCGTAGAGCGGATAGACGAGCAGCACGGGGAGCGGCGCGCGACGGTCGGAGCCGGGGGTGCGCACCACCCACCATGGATAGATCTCGAACGCGAGGTACGCGAGGTAGATCGCCGCGCCCCACCAGCGCAGCGCCGGCGTCGCCGCGATCATCACGATCGACCACGTCTTCAGCGGATCGCTGATCAGCATGTAGAGGTTGTACGCCATCTCGTAGCGCAGCCGCCAGGACACGCCGCGGCGGAAGAGCAGGCGGATGAAGTTGGCGGCCTGATGGTAGAGGCCCGGGTACCAGCCGGTGAGCCGCTGGCGCAGCCAGCCGCCGAACGTGCTCGGCGCCACCGTCCACACCGGCTCGTTGGCGAACACGATGCGATGGCGCTCGAGCAGATGGACGATCGTGCGCTGCAGATCTTCGGCCTGGAACACGCCGGTGTGCCGGTGGTGCAGCGCGTCGAGATCGCCGGTGCGGAAGAGCCCCGCGGCGCCGGAGATGCAGCTCACCGAGTGCGTGACGTCGTGGAAGCGCTTGCCGATCTCCATGCTCTTCCCGTACTCGTAGCGCTGCAGCGCGCCGAGGAAGTGATTGCCGTGCGCGCCGTCGCGGTCGCGGCGGTCGGGCAGCACGTGGAACGCCACGCCGTCGAATCCGTCCTCGGAGAGCAGCGACGTCGGCAGGCGCGCGCCGCCGAGCCGCGTGTCGTCGTCGAGCAGCAGCGTGTAGGGCGTCGTGACCCGGTGGATGGCGTAGTGAATCGCGCCCGCCTTGCCCTTGCTCTTCGCGAAGCGGTGCACGGTGCAGCCGAGCTCGGCGGCGACCGCCGCGGTGTCGTCCGTGCTGCCGTCGTCCACGACCAGGATGCGCTCGGCCGGCAGCAGCCGCGTGAGCTCGGCGATCGTGCCCGGGAGCCGGCGCGCGCCGTTCCGGCACGGGATCACCGCCGTGACCATCTGGGGATCCGAGGTGAAGCGGCGCGCCTCGCTGCGGCCGAGCAGCTCGATGAGCAGCTTGACGAAGTCCACGAGCGCGCAGAAGAGGACGACGAAGACGAGGCTGTGCGTCCAGCCCGTCCACGGGAGTCCGTCCTGCGGCTGCGTGAGCCACAGGTGCCACGGCGACCAGGGCGTTATCGGCACGCGACCTTGACCCTCGCCGGGCCCGTCCCTACGCTCCCCCGCGCCGCAATCACGACCTCGTGGAGGAAGCGTTGGACCGAACCGAACGGCTGGCCGAGCTGCGCCGGCGTCGCGAGCAGTCGCTCGCCGGAGGCGGCGCCGAGCGCGTCGCGAAGATGCACGAGAAGGGCTGCCTCACCGCCCGCGAGCGGATGGACCTGCTGCTCGATCCCGGCTCGTTCGTCGAGATCGGCACGCACGTCACGCATCGCGCGCGGGATTTCGGCATGGACGCGCGCCGCATCGTCGGCGACGGCGTGATCGCGGGCTGGGGCACGGTCGATGGCCGGCTCGTCTACGCCTTCGCCCAGGACTTCACGGTCTTCGGCGGCACGATGAGCGAGGCCAACGCGAAGAAGATCTGCGCGATCATGGACCTCGCGATGGACAACGGCGCCCCGGTCGTCGGCCTCAACGACTCGGGCGGGGCGCGCATCCAGGAGGGCGTGCTCTCGCTCGGCGCCTACGCCGACGTGTTCCTGCGCAACACCATGGCCTCGGGCGTCGTGCCGCAGATCTCCGCGATCATGGGCCCGTGCGCGGGCGGCGCCGTCTACTCGCCCGCGATCACCGACTTCACGATCATGGTCGAGGGCACGAGCCACATGTTCGTGACCGGCCCCGAGGTGATCCGCGCCGTGACGTCCGAGGACGTGAGCTTCGAGGACCTCGGCGGCGCGATGACGCACAATTCGAAGAGCGGCGTCGCCCACTTCGCGGTCCGCGACGACGCCGACTGTGTGCGTCACGTCCGGCGCCTGCTCTCGTTCGTGCCCTCGAACAACGCAGAGGATCCGCCGCGGCGCGCCGCGACCGATCCGATCGAGCGCCGCGATCCGGGACTCGCGACGCTGGTGCCCGACGCCGCCGATCGCCCCTACGACATGAAGGACCTCGTGCGCCGCGTCGTCGACGACGGCGATTTCTTCGAGGTGCACGAGCACTTCGCGGCGAATCTCATCGTCGGATTCGCGCGGCTCAACGGCCGTCCGGTCGGCATCGTCGGCAACCAGCCGCAGGTGCTGGCCGGCGTGCTCGACATCGACTCGTCGGTGAAGGGTGCGCGCTTCGTCCGCTTCTGCGACGCGTTCAACATCCCGCTCGTCACGTTCGAGGACGTGCCCGGCTTCCTGCCCGGGACGCGCCAGGAATGGGGCGGCATCATTCGCCATGGGGCGAAGCTCCTCTACGCCTATTGCGAGGCCACCGTGCCGAAGCTCACCGTCGTCGTGCGCAAGGCCTACGGCGGCGCCTACGACGTGATGTCGAGCAAGCACATCCGCGGCGACTACAACGTCGCGTGGCCCACCGCCGAGATGGCGGTCATGGGCGCCGAAGGCGCGGTGAACATCCTCTATCGCGAGGAGATCGCGCGCGCCGCCGACCCGGCTGGGGAGCGTCGCCGGCGTGTCGCGGAGTACAACGAGAAGTTCGCCAGCCCCTGGATCGCGGCCGAGCTGGGCTACCTCGATGACGTCATCGAGCCCGAAGACACGCGCCCGAAGCTCATCGCCGCGCTCGAGATGCTGCGCAACAAGCGGCAGACCCTGCCCTTCAAGAAGCACGGTAATCCGCCGCTGTAAGTCATTGATCCGTCGTCGCAAGAGGGCAGCCTAATGGCCGTGGGCCGTCCCCCTTCCGCGAGCGCCTGAATTATACCCCTTCGCGTCGCGCCGCCGCCAGTCGGCGCGTGCGCCGCGCGTCCACGAAGGCGGCCCGCGCGGACGCCGCGCCCCCTCACACGATGAGCATCGCGTCGCCGTACGAGTAGAAACGGTAGCCCGTCGCGACCGCGTGCGCGTACGCGCGGCGCAGCAGATCCTCGCCCATGAACGCCGCGACCAGCAGCAGCAGCGTCGTGCGCGGCAGGTGGAAGTTGGTGAGCAGCGCGTCCACGGCGCGGAACGTGTAGGGCGGCACGATGAACGCGCGCGTCCATCCGGACGCGGGGGCGAGCGCCCCGGCGCCGCGATCGCACGCAGACTCCAGCGCGCGCACGACCGTCGTGCCCACCGCGACGATCCGCCCGCCCCGGGCGCGCGCGGCGGCGAGGCGCGCCGCGGCGTCGGCGCCGACCTCGAAGTACTCCTCGTCCATGCGATGCGCGCGCGGATCGCTCACCGTCACCGGGCGGAACGTTCCCGGGCCGACGTGGAGCAGCACGCGCGTGACGCCGACGCCCGCAGCCTCGAGCGCCGCGAGGTGCGCCGCGGTGAAGTGGAGACCCGCGGTCGGCGCCGCGATCGCCCCGTCCACGCGCGCGAACACGGTCTGATAGCGCTCGCGATCTTCGGCGTCCGCGGCGCGATGGATGTAGGGCGGCAGCGGCAGCTCGCCGGCGCGGGCGAGCGTCGCCGCGAGATCGCCGCGCGCGACGCGCACGACGCGCTCGCCGGCCGCGGCGCCCTCGCCCGCCTCGACCACCTCGAGCGCGAGCGCGCCGTCATCGCTCGCGAGCGTCTCGCCCGGGCGCACGCGCTTCGCGGGGCGCGCGAGGACGCGCCAGCGCTCGCCGCGTGCCGCCCCTGCAATCGCGTCCGCGCCGGGCGATGCCGCGGCGGCGGCCGCCGGTCGCACGAACAGCAGCTCGACCCTCCCGCCGCTCGCACGGCGCACCGCAAGCCGCGCCGGGATCACGCGGGTCTCGTTGAGCGCCAGCGCGTCGCCGGGCTTCAGCCAGCGGTCGAGATCGGGGATGCGCTGGTCGTGCAGCACGCCGGTCGCGCGCTCGACCACGAGCAGGCGCGCGTCCTCGCGCCGCGCCGCGGGATGCTGCGCGATCCGCTCGGGCGGAAGGTCGTAGTCGAGGTCTTCGAGCTTCAGGGGAGCGGCAGCTCGGGCTGCGCGCCGCGCGCGAGGGCGGCGGCGCCCGCGCCCGGAGGCTCGAGCCCGAGGTGGCGGTACGCGAGCTCGGTCGCCTCGCGGCCGCGCGCGGTGCGGTGGATGAACCCCTCCTGGATCAGGAACGGCTCGTACACGTCCTCGAGCGTGCCCGGCTCCTCGCCCACCACCACCGCCAGCGTGCCGAGCCCGACGGGCCCGCCGCGGTACTTGACGATCAGCGCTTCGAGCAGCCGGCGATCCATCTCGTCGAGCCCCTTCTCGTCCACCTCGAGCAGCCGCAGCGCCTCGCGTGTCACCGGCAGCGAAATGCGGCCGTCGGCCTTGACGAGCGCGAAGTCGCTGATGCGGCGCAGCAGCCGGTTGGCGATGCGCGGGGTGCCGCGCGCGCGGCGCGCGATCTCGACCGCCGCCTCGTCCGCGACCTCGACGCCGAGGATCCCGGCCGAGCGCCGCACGATGTCGGCGAGATCGCCGGCGGCGTAGTAGTCGAGCCGCAGCGTGACGCCGAAGCGGGAACGCAGCGGCGACGAGAGCAGGCCCGAGCGCGTGGTCGCCCCGACCAGCGTGAAGCGCTCGAGGTTAAGCTTGAGCGAGCGAGCGCTCGGGCCGCGGTCGATCAGGATGTCGAGCGTGAAGTCCTCGAGCGCCGGATAGAGGTACTCCTCGACCACCGGGCTCAAGCGGTGGATCTCGTCCACGAAGAGGATGCCGCGCGGGCCGAGGTTGGTGAGCAGGCCGGCGAGATCGCCGGGCCGCTCGATCACCGGGCCCGAGGTCTGCGAGATCTCGACGCCGAGCTCGTGCGCGAGGATCGTGGCGAGCGTGGTCTTGCCGAGACCGGGCGGTCCGTGGAAGAGCACGTGATCCATCGCCTCGCCGCGGCGCTTCGCGGCGGCGATGAAGATCGCGAGCTGCTCGCGCAGCGCCGGCTGGCCGACGAACTCACCCAGCGCCTGCGGCCGGAGCCGGTTCTCTTCCGTGAGGTCCTCGGCGAACGCGCCCGGGTCGGTCATACGCGCGGGATGGTCGGCGCGCGCATCCGGCGCGGCGCCCTTGCGACGTTCGCCCACGCAGCCCTCCCTAGCGCACCGTGGCCGCGGCCTTGCCGAGCCGCGCC
Source organism: Candidatus Eiseniibacteriota bacterium (assembly GCA_016178725.1). Taxonomy (GTDB): domain Bacteria; phylum Eisenbacteria; class RBG-16-71-46; order RBG-16-71-46; family RBG-16-71-46; genus WS-11. The sequence goes on along the minus strand of JACOSV010000025.1, from coordinate 9,369 downwards.
AGCGCGCGTCGCACCAGATCCTCGAGCGAGGCGCCGTCGCCGTCCTCGGCCACGCGCCGCACCACGTCCTGCGCCTGCGCTGCACTGTAGCCGAGACGGACCAGCGCCGCGACGGCGTCGTCGAAGCGCTCGGAGCGCGGCAGCACGCCGCGCGCCCCGGCGGCCGGCGCGGCCGGCGCGCCGCCCGCGGCGGCGAGCACGTCGAGCTTGTCGCGCAGCTCGACCACGAGCCGCTCGGCGGTCTTGCGTCCGACGCCCGGGATCGCGACCAGCCCGGCGAGATTCTCGTCGCGGATCGCGCGCGCGAGCGCCTGCGGCTTGAGCCCCGACAGCACCGCAAGCGCGACCTTGGGCCCGACGCCGCTCACCGTGATGAGCAGCTCGAACAGCCGGCGCTCCTCGGCGTCGGCGAATCCGAACAGCATCAGCGCGTCCTCGCGCACGACCTGGTGCGTGAGCAGGAACACCGGCGTTCCGGGATCGGGCAGCGCGGCCGCGGTGTGGGTCGAGACCTGTACGCGGTAGCCCACGCCGCCCGCCTCGACGACGCAGTCGCCCGCGCCCTTTTCCGCGAGCGTGCCGCGTAGCGAGGCGATCATCGCGTCCGCCGCGTGGCGAGCAGCGCCTCGAGCCGCGTCGCCGCCGCGGACGCGGCGCGGGCCGGCGCCGAGAAGCGCGCGCGGTTGAGATGGCAGACGGCGGCCGCCAGCGCGTCGGACGCGTCAGCCGGAATCGTGCCCGCGAGCCCGAGCAGCCGGCACACCATGAACCCGACCTGCTCCTTGGCCGCGGCGCCCGAGCCGGTGACGGAGAGCTTGATCTCGCGCGGGCTGTACTCGGCGATCGTCACGCCGTGCTCGACCGCGGCGACCAGCAGGGCGCCGCGCACGTGGCCGAGCACCAGCGTCGAGCGCACGCTCTCGTGGTAGAAGGCCTCCTCGATGACGACCGTGTCGGGACGCGTGGACTCGATCAGCGTTCCGACGCGGGTCGCGATCGCGTGCAGCCGCGCCGCGAGCGCGAGGCGCGCGGCGGGCGCGATCGTGCCGTGCGTGACGCAGCGCAGGCGGTTGCCGTCGCGCTCGACCACGCCGAAGCCGGTCTTGCGGCTGCCGGGATCCAGTCCCAGGACGCGCATGGAGATCCCTCTCGACCCGATGCGCGGGCCGGCTTCGGGCCGGCCCGGCGGCGACGCCTAGCGCGACAGCTTCGCCAGGACGTCGTCGGCGGCACTGAAGTTGGCGTAGACCTTCTGAACGTCGTCGTGGTCCTCGAGCGCGTCCACGAGCTTGAGAACCGCTTCGGCTTCCTTCTCTCCGACCGGCACCTGGAGGCTCGCGAGCTTGGTCCCCTCGGCGCTCTGGACCGGGATCTTCTTCGCGGCGAGCGCCTGCTTGACCGACTCGAGCTGATTCGGCGGCGTGAGCACCTCGTACGTGTCGCCTTCGGTGTTCACGTCGTCGGCGCCGGCCTCGAGCACGAGCTCGATCAGCGCGTCTTCGGCGATCGCGCTCTTGTCGATCAGCACCACGCCGCGCGGCTTGAACAGGTACGCGACGCTCCCGGCCTCGCCGAGATTGCCGCCGTGCTTGGTGAAGATGTGGCGGATGTCGCCGGCGGTGCGGTTGCGGTTGTCGGTCGCGATCTCGACCAGCAGGGCCACGCCGCCCGGCCCGTAGCCCTCGTACTGCATCTCCTCGTAATTCGCGCCGTCGATCTCGCCGGTGCCGCGCTTGATCGCGCGCTCGATGTTCGAGGCCGGCATGCTCACCGCCTTCGCGCTCGTGATCGCCGTGCGCAGCCGCGGGTTCATCTCGGGATCACCGCCATGGCGGGCCGCGATGGTGATCTCCTTGATGCACTTCGAGAACAGCTTGCCGCGCGCCTGATCGGTCGCGGCCTTCTTGCGCTTGATCGTCGCCCATTTGGAATGGCCGGACATGGTCTCGGCGCGCCCGCGGGCTAGGCGTGCGCGCTCGCCTCCTTCTCGGCGCGCGCCGCGGCGATCACCTTCTCGGCGATCTCGCGCGGCACCTCCTGATAGTGCGACAGCTTCGCGGCGTGCATGCCGCGCCCCTGGGTCAGCGAGCGCAGGTGCGCCGCGTACTTGTAGAGCTCGGCGCCCGGCACCTCGGCGTGCACGACCTGGGCGTGCCCGTCGGCGTCGGTCTTGTGGATGCGGCCGCGGCGGCCCGAGAGGTCGCCCATCACGTCGCCGAGGAACTCGCCGGGGATGCGGATCATCACGGTGTCCACCGGCTCGAGCAGTACCGCGCGCGCTTCGGGCTGGCGCATGACCTCGTGGAAGCAGGACTCGGCGGCGATCTTGAACGCCATTTCGGACGAGTCCACGTCATGGTACTTACCGAAGAAGAGCGCGGCCGCGACGTCCACCACCGGATAGCCGGCGAGCGGCCCCTTCTCCATCGCCGCGACGACGCCCTTCTCGACCGCGGGGATGAACTGGTTCGGCACGACGCCGCCCTTGATCTCGTCGAGGAACTCGAATCCCTGTCCGCGGGGCCGCGGCTCGAGCCTCAAGTGCACTTCGCCGAACTGGCCGCGCCCGCCGGTCTGCTTCTTGTGGCGGTACTCGCCCTGCGCCTTGCCCTTGATCGTCTCGCGATAGGGCACGCGCGGGCGTGTGAGCAGCACCTCGACGCCGAAGCGCTTCTTGAGGCGGTCGACCATGATCTCGAGCTGCAGGTCGCCCATCCCGTGGACCAGCGTCTCGTGCGTGCTGGTCTCGTACTGCTTGCGGAACGTCGGATCCTCTTCGTGCAGGCGCGCGAGGCCCTGCGCCATCTTCTCCTCGTCGCCCTTGTTCTTGGCGTGGATGCACTCGGCGGTGACCGGCTCGGGGAAGTCGGGCGGCGCGAGCAGGACCGGCTTCGTCCTTTCCGCCAGCGCGTCGCCGGTGTGCGTTTCACGCAGCTTGACGCCGGCGACGATGTCGCCCGCGACTGCGCCCGAGCATTCGAGCCGCTCCTTGCCGACGAGGTGGTAGAGCGTGCTCAGCTTCTCGGGACGGTTGCGCGTGGTGTTGATGAGGTCCTTCCCCGCCTCGAGGCGACCCGAGAAGATCCGCACCAGCGACAGGTCGCCGAGGTGCTGCTCGGAGAGCGTCTTGAACACGACCGCCGCCGCCGGTGCCCCCGCGTCGGCGGGGCAGGTGATCTCGGCGTCGCCGCTCACGGCCTTGCCGACCTGCGGCTTCACGTCGAGCGGCGACGGCAGGATGTCGATCACCTCGTCGAGCACTTCCTTCACGCCCTGGTTATGGAAGGCCGCGCAGCAGAACACCGGCGCGAGGTCGCCCTGCACGACGCGCTCGCAGAGCCCCTTGCGGATGTCGGCGACCGAGAGCTCGCCGGCGTCGAGGAACGTGTTCATCAGCGACTCGTCGCCGGTCGCCGCCTCTTCCATCAGCAGCGCACGCGCCGCGCGCACCGCGTCCGTCATCTCGGCCGGGATCGGCGCCTCGCCGCTCTTCTCCTCCATGCCCTTTCCGGTGAAGAGGAACGCCTTGTTCTCGATCAGGTCGACGATGCCGCGGAAGGTCTCGGCCTGCCCGATCGGCAGCTGCGTCGGCACGGCGTTCAAGCCGAGCTTGTCGTGCGCCGAGCGCACGCACGCGCCGAAGTCGGCGTGCTCCCTGTCCATCATGTTGACGACCAGCAGCGTCGGCGTGCGCTCCTGGCGCAGCGTCTCCCACACGACTTCGGTGCCGACCTCGACGCCGGCGTTGGCGCGCAGCATCAGGATCGCGCTGTCCGCGACGCGCAGCGCGCTGTAGACGTCGCCGACGAAATCGGGATAGCCGGGCGTGTCGAGCAGGTTCACCTTGTGCCCCGCCCACTCGAACTGCGCGAGCCCGAGGTTGATCGTCATCTGCCGCGCGACCTCGTCGGGCGCGTAGTCGAGCAGCGTCGTCCCGTCGGCAATGCGGCCGAGACGGCTGGTGGCCTTGGCGAGGAACAGCATCGCCTCGGCGAGCGAGGTCTTGCCGACTCCGTGGTGGGCGACCAGAGCCACGTTGCGAATCTGTGCGGTTGCGAACGGCTTCACGAGAAGGACCTCCCCGCCGCGGTGGGTCGGTGGAGCGGCGCTGGGGACCGGCTGGAGGGATTGCCCGCACGAGCGGGAATCAGGCGTAAGCCAATGCGACGTTGAAACCTATCACCCGCTTTGCGCGCCGGTCAAGACTTGCGGGCGACGCGACGCGACGCTAGTCTGCCGCGGCTCCTTCCCGCCGACCTGACCCCCGTACCCGCACCCGGCCGAGCTTCGGAGACGAACGACGATGCCACGCACGACCGCGGCGCGCGCCGCGGCCCTCGCGCTCGCGCTCGCCGCCACGGCGGCCGCGTGGATCGCGGGCGCCGCGAACGGTCCCAGCAGGGGCGATCCCGCCGCGGGCAAGGCGCTGTTCGTCAAGAACTGCATCCTGTGCCACAAGGCGAACGGCACGGGCGGGATGAAGATCACCGGCAATCCCTCGCCCGACTGGACGGACGCGAAGACCTGGGCGGACGCGAAGCGCTCGACCGACGACTACTTCCGCGACTGCATCACGAACGGCAAGGTGAAGTCGGGGATGGTCGCGTGGGGCAAGAGCGGGCAGATCAAGCCGGCCGAGATCGAGAACCTGATCGCCTACATCCACACGTTCGCGCCGAAGAAGAAGTAGCGCGTCGTCCGTCCGGCCGCCGCGCGCGGAACGCGGGCGTCACCGGACCGCGGCATCAGCGGATCTCGATGCTCCAGGGCATGAGCGCGAGCGCCTGACCGGACGGGAATCCCGCCGCCGCGATCCACGCGCGCACCACCGCCGGGAGCTCGACGCTTGCGTCGGCCTCGGGATCGTCCTCGTCGCCGAGGAGATCGGTGAAGAAGCGCTGGAACAGCGGGCGCTCGACGTGCGGGAGGACTTCGACCGTCACCGGCTCGGTCGCCGTCAGGCCCGCCCGCGCGCGCGCCATCGCCATCGCGCGGTCGATGCCGCCGAGCGCGTCCACGAGCCGCCGCGACGATGCGGCGAGGCCGGTCCACACGCGGCCGCCGCCGACCGAATCCACCTGCGCGGTCGTGAGCCTGCGGCCCGCGGCGACGCGGGCGAGAAACGTCCGGTAGACCTCGTCCATCTGGACCTGGAAGCGCGCCGACTCCTCGGGCGTGAAATCCTTGAACGGCGACAGCATCTCGGCATGGCGGCCGCGCGAAACGGTCTCGACGTTGAGCCCGAGCTTGCGATAGAGGCCGAGCACGTTGAGCTTGCCGCCGAACACGCCGATCGAGCCGGTGAGCGTCGCCGGCTCGGCGACGATGCTGTCGGCGGGGACCGCGATGTAGTAGCCGCCCGACGCGGCGAGATCGGACATGCTGACGATGAGCGGCTTCCGCTCGCGGAGGCGCTCGACCTCGCGCCAGATCTCGTCGGCGGCCTGCGCCGATCCGCCCGGGCTGTCGATGCGCAGCACCACCGCGCGGATCGACGCGCGCGTGCGCGCCTCGCGCAGCGCGCGGATCAGCGTCTCGGCGCCGAGCACGTCGCCCTCGGTCGCGCCGCCGCGGCTGCGGCCCTCGGCGATCGCGCCGGCCGCCACGATGAGCGCGATACGGGGCCCGCCCGCCGCCGTTCCGCGCTCGGCGTAGCGCGCCAACGACAGCGTCGTCCCGTGCGCGCGCCGCACCGCGAGCGAATCGAGGTCGGCGCGGTAGAGCAGCGTGTCGAGCAATCCGCGCGCGCGCGCGTCGCGGGCGCCGAACGGACCGTCGTCGAGCAGGCGCTCGACCGCGTCGGGCGGCATGCGCCGCGCGGCGCCGACGCTGTCGGCGAACAGGCGATAGTGATCGTCCACCATCGCCTGCAGCGCCTCCTTGCTGGCGGGCGTGAACCCGGAGCGCGTCCACGGCTCGACGCCCGACTTGTACGCGCCGACGTGCGCGAAGTTGGGCGTGATCCCGACCTTGTCGAACGTGCCGCGAAAGAAGAGCGCCGAGGCCGAGAGGCCGTCGAGCTCGAGCACCGCGAGCGGCGGCGCCGCGAGCGTGCCGGCCGCGCTGGCCAGCAGGTACTCGCGCTCGCCCCCGCCCGCGAGGCTCGCGTACACCGGCTTGCCGGCGGCGCGGAACGCGCTCACCGCGTCCCGGATCTCGGCGACCTTCGCCCAGCCCCAGCCGATGCCGTCGACGTGGAGCACGAGCGCCTTCACGCGGTCGTCCGCGGCACCGCGGCGGATCGCCTGCGCCAGCATCCAGACCGTCGGGCGGTCGCGGCGCAGGAGCTCGAACAGCCCGGTGCCCGCGGGCGGGCCGCCCTCCTCGAGCCGGGCGGGCACGTCGAAGACGAGGACCGTCTCGGCGGCCATCGCGACGCCCGTCCGGCGCGCGGCGACCTCCAGGAGCAGGATCGAGCCCCCGAGGATCGTGAACAGCACGATGAAGACGATCACCGCACGGCGCGCGGGCATGGGTCCGGCAGTGTACGCGGGGCGCGCGGGAAGTAAAGCGGGCGGGGATGCGGGGCGCGCGGGAAACGAGGTGGTGGGAAGCGGGGCGCGCGGCGCGTCCGCCGCCGCCGCGTGTCAGCGCAGCGTCTCGCGCAGCTGCAGCGACAGATAGATGCTCGCCGCGTTCTGCGACGGATCGAGGTGCGACTCGTAGCGCAGGCTGGTGAGCGCGCGCAGCCGCAGGCGCCCCGGCAGCGCCTGATCGACGAACGCCTCGAGCGACGCGTACGCGAACGACGAGTGCAGCGCCCCGGGCAGCCCCACCTGCGCCGTCTGGTCGTAGGCGCGATAGCCGCCGGCGGGCGTGACGTTCCACCACGATCGCCCACCGAGCACCTCGAGCTCGACCTCGCCGCCGATCTCGCGGTACGACTCGCCGGGCGCGAGCGGGCTCGACAGCGCCTCGGCCCTCGGTCCCGCCGTGATCGACCACCGCGCCTCGCGCTCGAACCGCGCGCCGAGGCGCGCGCGCGCGATGCGGTAGTCGAAGAAGAGCGTGCTGTCCTCGAGGTCGTACTGCAGCGCATCGCCCTCGACGCGCAGGCGCAGCGACCAGCGGTCGGAGAGCCGCGCGTCCGTCTCGAGCGCGCCGGACTCGCTCCAGAAGTTGTCGCGGCTGGTGGTGACGATGTGGTGCGTCAGGCGCCGCTGGCCGGCGGTCTCGAACAGCAGGGCGTGGCCGCCGCCGAAGCCGTGGCGCCAGCGTCCCTCCCACGCGTATTCGTCGTGGTTGCGTTCGCTCGAATCGGGGAACACCCGGTCGGTCACGCCCCACGCGAGCCGCCACTCGTCGCCGAACAGCGGCAGCCGGTCGAGCGCGAGCAGGGCGCCGAGACTGTTGCGGTCGAGCACGAACTGCGAGCCGGGACCGGTCGTGCGCAGGAGATCGCCGGTGACGCCGCCCTCGATCGATGTCGCGTCGTCGTCGAGCGTGCGCCGCAGCCGGGCGCGCATGCCTTCGTGCCACTCCTGGTCGTTCCGATCGAACGTGCGGTCGTGCCGCCACGCGACGGCGGGGTCGAGGAGCAGCCGCCAGCCGGATGCGACCTCCTGCCGCCACGCGAGCGCGAGCGCGTCGCGCTGGATGAGATCGCCGAGGCTCAGCTCGTTCTGGAGCAGGTAGCTCGTGGAGCGCTCGCCGCGCGTCCCCTGCAGCGCGCCGAGCCACACGCCCGCGAAGCGCGTCTCCGGCGTCGCCACGAGCTGGCGGCGCAGGAACGTCGTGTCGACATAGGCATCCTGGTAGTAAAGCTCATTGGTGAGGTCCATCCCCGGCCCGATCTCGAGATGGACGTGCGACGTGTCGGGGCCGGGCAGCGGCGCGGCCGCGATTCCGCTCACGCCCGCGAGGCCGGCGATCACGATCGCGCCGGCGAGCCGGACGGCGCCGAGCGCGCGGAGCGCGGCGGCCGGTATGCGTGCGGGCAGGCTCGCCGGCGCGTGCGATGGGGCGGCCATCGGCGGCGGCTAGCGCGGCGGCGCCCCGGCGATCCGCCGCGGCGCCGGAGTCGGGCGAAGACGCCCGCTCACGAACCGCCGGCGAGTCGGATGGCGCGGTGCGCGAACGTGCGCGCGGATTGGGTGAGCCGGAGGCTCGCTTCGAGATGGTCGGCGCGGAACTGAACCCACGCCTCGTTCTCGAGCTCGATCGCGCGCCCCAGCGCCTGCTGCGCCGGCGGACGGTCGTGCTCGGCGACGACGTCCTTCGCGCGCGCGATGAGCTGATCCGAGCGGGTCAGGGCGCGGTCCGCGGCCTCGTGCATGTTGTCCTCGGAATTGCAGAGGCGCATGGCGCGCAGCCCGCGCTCGCGCGCGCTCATCGTGAGCTGGAGGGCGGCGAGGAACCGCCCATCGCGGTCGGCCCCCTCGGCGCGCGTCTGCATCTCGACGGCGGCGCTCAACAGCGCCCGCGCCCGGTCGTTGTCGCACTCCTCGATGCGCTCCTTCGCGCGATCGAGCAGCTCGCGCGTGCGCTCGAGCTGTGCGAGCACGCGATCCGGGTCGGGCAGACCCGCGATGAGCGCGATCGCGCGGCCCGCGTGGGCGCGCGCACGCGTCGTCAGATCGAGGGCGATCAGGAAGTGGCCCGCGGCGAATTCCGTGCGGGCCTGGGCCTCGAGGCCGACCGCCGCGTCGAGTTCGATCTGGGCGCGGCTGTTGTCCGCGCCGGCCACGACCGTCTGCGCACGGGCGATCAGGTCGTCCGTCTGCTCGATCGCCAGCTGCACGCGCGCGCCGTCCTGGGCGTACGCGGGTGCCGCGATCCCGAGGATCGCCAGCGTCGCGATCGTCGCGAGCGCCGCGAGGGGGGACTTCATCATGACCTCCGGATTCGGGAGGCGAGTCGTTCTCGCTTCCCTGGAATCGGCAGGGGCTTCGACCCCATGTATCTGCAGTCGCCGTGCCCATGGAGCGCTCCTCGCCCGACATCCCCAAGCGGCCAGCCTACAAGCGATTAGCGGGCCGGGCCAGCGCTCGCTCGGGCGGCGTCCGGCCGGACGTGTCCCGTTGGGGACGCGACGCGGCCCGACGCTGGACTCGGCCGGGCATCGGACGGCAAGAAGAAACCCCCGGCTCCGATGGAGCCGGGGGTCTCGAAAAAATGGGGCGGCGACCTACTCTCCCACCCGGTTTCCCGGGCAGTACCATCGGCGCAGGAGGGCTTAACTTCTCTGTTCGGAATGGGAAGAGGTGTAACCCCTCCGCCGTTGCCACCCCAAAATCGATGACAATCGAATGAGACGCTGGATCCAACTCAACGAAGCACGTTAGTAATAAAAACCGGCCAAGCCTCTCGGCTGATTAGTACGGCGCGGCTGAGATCCTCGCGGACCTTATACCTCCCGCCTATCGACGT
>JACOSV010000026.1 GCA_016178725.1 Candidatus Eiseniibacteriota bacterium | reverse complement strand
GCGCCGAGCGCGATCGCGACCAGCGGCCAGCAGCGCGCGCCGACCACGAACCCCGCGCGCACCAGCGCCCCGCCGACCGAGATCACGCCGGCCGGCTCTGCCCAGGCGAGTGCCGCGAGCAGGATCGTGTTCTGGACGACCAGCCACAGTGTGCACGCTCCGAGCGCCGCCAGCCACACGGCCCAGCGCGCGCGGCGACCCACGTCACGCGGCTCCGACATCGTGCGCCTCCTTCTCGGCCTGCGCGCGCGAGCGGCGGTCGAACGCCGCGAGCAGGATGCTCTCGAGACCGACGACCACGAGCACCAGCGGCCACGAGCGGCCCCAGCTAAACCCGTACCAGTGCTGCGAGCACGCCAGCGCCCACAGGCCGAGCAGCGTCAGCGACAGTCCCTTGAACGCTTCCTTCGCGCCGTCGGGCGCGACCAGCGACGCCAGCCCGGAGGCGATCAGCAGCACCGGCCACCACGTCCACCACTCTCGCGCGTAGAAGCCGAGCGACAGGATGCCGAGCTGGTCGAGCATCAGCATCACGCCGGCGCCGATCAGCACGATGCCCCAGAACGCGCGTCGCGCCGTCCTGCTCCGACTCCGGTTCTCCACGATCACTCCGACCTTCATCGCTCCCTCCTTTCCGGCGCCCCGCCGGTCACGTGAGTGAATCTACGGACGGTGCGCGGGCGCGGCGCGGTGGGATCGGCGAGCGGTGACCGGGCGTCGGTGAACGGCGGATGACGGCCGGCGCGCGGCGGCTGCGCGCCGCGGCGCTAGAACTCCGAGCGTCGCTCCGGACGCGCCACCGTGAAGCCCACGGGCGCGACGACGCGGCCCGGCTCCACGGTCACGAACACGCGCGCCACGCCCACCACCTGATCGTTCGTGGGCAACGACGTCTCGTCGATGGAGACGATGTGGATCCCGGGAGCGACGCGATCGAACGCGACGGCGCCGTCCGGGTCGGTGAAGCGGAACTCGCGCCCGTCGAGCGTCACCAGGATGTCGGCGAGGCCGCTGCCGTTGCCCCCGCGCGTCACGCGCACGCGCACGAGCCCCGTGTCGGGGCGCGACGCGGAGGGCAGCATGAAGCGCTCGAGCTCGAGATCGTAGCTCGCGGTCAGATCCAGGCTGGAGGTGTCGAGCCGGCGCGCCTCGAGGTTGGCGCGATCGCGCGGCCGCGGCATCCAGGCGAAGGCGATCCCCGCCTCGCTCACGCGGGCGCGAAAGCCCGCGTCGCGCGCGGCGTCGCCGGCCAGCGAGACGGTGAGCCGTCCGGTCGCCCAGGCGAGCGGCCACGTGACGCGCGCCGCCATGCCGCCGCGATCGATCCCGCCCGCGTCCCAGCCGAGGCGCGGCTCGAGCGCCGCGCGCGCGCCGCCGGCAAGCGGCGCCAGCACCTCGCCGGTGGTCGCCCAGCGCGCGGCGCTCCCGTCGCGGGCGCTGCGTTCGAGACGGACATCGAACGAGGGCGCGAGGCTCGCGAAACGGCCGATCTGAACGGTGAGCCGCCGCTCGGCGCCGGCGCCGCGATCCTCCCACGCCGTCTCGGCGCCACCGGTCCAGCCCGAGCGGCCGAAGCCGCCCGAGGCGCCGAGCTGGACGGTGCGCGCCGCGAGCAGCGGATCGCCGCCTTCGCGCCGCACGCCGGCGCAGTGCGCCTCGAAGCGTCCCGCGGCGAAGCGCGACTGCACATTCCAGCGCGTCTCGCCGCCGGCCTCGGGAGCGATCCGGTCGGCGGCGACGCGACGGAAGCCGCGCGAGGCGCGGCGGTCGCTCACGTCGAGGACCAGGCGCGGGGTCGCGAGCCGCCAGGCGACGGCCTGGCTCACGGCGATCGTGCCCTGTCCGGCGAGGTCGTGGGCCTGGCCGCCGAGCGCGCCTTCGAGATCGCCGCGGGCGAACGGCACGCGCCAGCCGAACGTCACCGCGCCGCCCCTGCCGGCCAGCGTGTCGCCGTTCGAATCGGCACCCCACGGCGCGGGCCGCGCCGCACGCGCGAAGCCGACCGCGGTCACGGCGAGTGTTGCGATGTCGAAGCGCAGCTCGCTCACGCCGAGGCCGGCCAGCCGCACGGCCGGCGCCGCGCCGCCGGCGAACGGCGTCGGCCCGCCCGCGGCGATGCTCCAGCGCGCGTCGTTCGGCGCCGCGTGGCGCAGGCTGACGCCGCGCAGGCCCGGGATGGATGCGTCGCGCTCGGCGAAGCGCACCGGGTTCACGTCGCCGAGCTCGGCATCGAGCGCGCCGAGGCGCGTCTCGATGCGGCCGGTGCGCAGCGCAGAGCGTCCACGATCGGACGCCCCGCTCGCCGCGAGGGCCAGGCGGTCGCCGCCGGGTGTTTCCTCGCCCGCGGCGAAGTCCCAGTCGGCGCGCCCCGCGGGCCCGCGGCCGCCGGCCGTGAAGCCGCCGCGACGCGCGATCTGGAAGTGACTGAAGTCGAGCGCGCGCAGCCGGCTCTCGAGCGCCATGCCGAGCGCCGCCACCATCGTGGTGGGCGGGCGATAGGCGGGATTCGGAACGTGACGCACGGTGAAGCCGGCGGTGGTGACGGCGCCTGCCCCCGCCGAGCCGTCGCTCGCGACCGCCGCCGAATCGGGCACGACGGACTCTGCCTCCGCCGCCCGCGGCGACGCCGCGAGTACGAGGCCGAGCGCGAGCGCCGCGGTCAGTGCCGCGAGGCGAGCGGCGCCGCGGGACTCACGGCGCACTGGGTCCACCGCGTCTCGCCCACGAGCAGCTCGGGCAGTCCGGTGTCCAGCGTCGCGGTGGCCGCGTATCGTCCCGGGATGAGCCGGGTGTCGCACGTCCATGTGAACTCGCGTTCCCTTCCGGGCAGCACGACGCCCGTGGGCAGTGGGCCGGCGCGCACCACCGCGCCCGCCGAATCGGTGAGGCTCACTCCGCCGCTGACGTAGAAGTGACGCTCGCCGGGATTCCGGATGCGCGCGCGCACCGCGACCGAGTCGCCGCCGAGCGGCACGATGTCGAGCGCTGCGAGCTCCGGCTGCGCGCGGCCGGCGGCGGTGCGCGAGAGGTAGAACGTCGACCCCAGTTCCGCGATCGCGCGCGGACCCGAGCCGGCGGGCCGCGCGATCGCGGGACGGATCTCGCTCAACAGCACGCCCCAGCGCGTCGCCGGGCCATCGGCCGGCGGCGTCAGCGTGACGTGGATGCGTCCGGTCTCGCCGGGCGCGAGCGAGAAACCCGCCGGCTCGAAGCGCACGCAGCCGGCGAGCGAAGTGGACTCGCTCCCGGCCGGGAGCGGCTCCATGTCGCCGCGCGCGTCGATCGTCCAGTCCGAGAGGCGCACCCGCACTACCACCGGAACCTGGCCGCAGTTGGTGATCGCGACGTCACGGGCCACCGGCACGCCGGCGCGCGCGTCGATGCTCGAGCGCACCGGTTCCGCCCGCGCCTGGAGCTGCGCGAACGCCGGGCGGGCCGCCGCCATCATGGCGACGGCCCCGAGGCAGACCCCGAACGCCGGTCGCATCCCGATCTACTGGGCGACGACCGTGTAGGTGAGCGTGTTGGTGTAGTTCGTCGGTCCGGCCGTGATCGCGTCGTTGTAGTTGATGAGGTTCTGCACCCGCACGTCGGTGGTCACCGTGAGCCATGTCTGCTGCGCGGTGGTCATCGACCACAGCGTCTGGTTGCTGCTGGTGATCGCCGCGTAGGAGCCCATCGTCGTGCTGCCGGTGGGCGAGGCGGTCTGGGTGCGCACCAGCAGGTCGGCGAGCGTGATCTGCGGCACCGCGTCGGCGCAGCGGACGAGCAGCGCCAGGCCGGTCGAGGAGTTGGTCTTGACCCGCACCCGCAGACCCGAGGCGCCGGCCGCCTCGACATAGTCGTTGGTGTAGTCGGTGGCGGTCGGGCTCAAGGTGATCGTGGGGTCGAGCACGTCGACCATCGCGTTTGCCGTGGCGGCGAGCGTGACGTTCGCCGTTCCGGTGGTCGCCGCCCGGGCGCCGGATGCGGCGACCAGCGCGAGCGCGAGCATGGGAATGCCGATGCGGATGAGCGGCTTCATCGTCCTAGTCCTCCTGACGTGACGGTGGTGAAGCAGGTCTCGTAGCGGTCGCGGACTTTGCAGTCGACGTGCCATCCGTCATCCGTGAACGGTTCCGCCATGGCGCAGCCTCGCGATCGCGATGGCGTACGGGACGCGGGATGCCGTGTGGAGCGTCCGGTGGACCGGACGGGCATCCCCGGTGGCGCATGGCCGGAAGTTCAGGTGCCGGTCGGAAGTCGGGCGGGCGCGGAGCGCGCCCGTGCAACCCGCACGCTAGAGCGCGAGGCGGGGACGGCAGACCACGAGCAGCACCGCCGGCTCCGTGCCGGGGTTCGCGTAGGTGTGCTCGTGGTGGGCGCGCAGGTGGAGCGAGTCGCCGGCGTGCAGCAGGTGGCCCGCTCCGAGCACGCGGACCTCGGCGAGCCCGGCGAGCACGGTGATCCACTCCTCGCCTTCGTGATGATGGGTGAGCGCCGGCTCGCGCCCTGCCGCCAGCTCCATCAGATGGGCGCCGATCAGCGACGGCTCCACGGGGCCGGCGAGCGCTTCGAGCGTCGCCCCTCCCCAGCGCAGCCGGCGCTGCGCCTCCTCGCCGGCGCGCGTGATCGAGACCTCGGGCAGAGTGATCGGCTCGAGCAGCGTCGCCGGACACATCTCGAGCGCGTGGGCGATGCGGCCCAGCGCCCCCACGGTCGGCGACGCCTTGCCGCGCTCGATCTCGGAGACGTGGGTGGCGGAGATGCTGCCGCGCGCCTCGAGCTCCTTGAGCGTGAGGCCGCGCGCGACCCGCATCATGCGGATGCGTCGGCCGAGCTCCTTCGGCGAGGGACCGGCCTGCCGCGGCGCGTGCCGACCGCCGGCGCGGGCCCCGGGCGCCGGCGCGAGCTGCGGCGCGGGCTTGATCCGTGACGGTGGGGTCGGGTCCATACGACGTGCCCGGCGCCTAGCGCGCGAGCCGCTTCTCCAGCGATCCGGTGAGGACGGCGAGCACTTCCGAGACGTCCTCGCCGTGCGAGACCAGCCGATGCGGGCGCGAGAACGACGCCTGGGCGGAGTCGCCCGAGCCGAGGCGCACGCTGCCGTCGCCGAAGTCGCACTCGATCGCGCCGAAGGTGACGCGATAGAAACCCTCGGCCGGCGTGCGGCCGCGGTCGAGCGTCAGCTCGCTGCGACACCCGGCGTCGAAACGGATCCGATACGGAAACATGCGGCTCCCCGGGATGCCCGGGCTCAACACCGCCGCCGAGGCGCCGGGAACCGGCCGCAGGACGGGGCACATCTCGAACAGCTGATGGGCGACGTCCTGGCGCTCGTCGGGCTCGATGAGGTAGGCGGGCTCGCGGCCGAGCGCCGCCGCGATGCGCACCAGCGCGCCGATGGTGAGCGAGGTGCGGCCGCGCTCCACCTCGGAGAGATGGGTCGCCGACAGGCCGGCCGCCCGCGCGATCTGCTGCAGCGTGAGCCGGCGCGAGCTGCGGATCTTCCGGATGCGGCGCCCGACTTCGGCGGCGGTGACGATCGTCACGTTTCCCCCGTTGCCGGCCACGCCGGCCTGACGGGAGGCATCACCGCGCCTCGCCCGCTGCGGCGCTTCGTCCACGGACGGCGCGCTCCGCGCGCTCGTCTCTCACCGCGGACCCCGGCCGTCACCATTCATTCCGCGGCGCGGCGAGAGTACATGGACGCACGAGGTCGTCAACTGAAAGCGCGCGCGTGCGCGCGCCAAAATCAGGTGTTTATCGTACGCGCGGGTTCGATGGGGCCAAACCTTGACCCTCCGCGGCCGTCTCTCTACTGTTCGCCGCTCGCCGTTCGCGCGCCACGACCATCATGAACGCATCGCCGCCCGATCTCACACGCCTGCGCATCGATCGATCCGAGCCGGCCCGCAGCGGCGGCCGGTCGTGGCGCGTCGTCGTGCCCGTTCTCGTCGTCGTGCTGGGGCTCGGTGGCATCGCGATCGCGTTTCTCGGCCCCCGTCCGCCCGAGGTCACGGTCGCGATCGCCGAGGCGACCGGCGGCGGCACGGTGAGCGGATCGGGGATCACCGCCAACGGCTACGTGGTCGCCCGCACCAAGGCGTCCGTGTCCGCGAAGGTGCCGGGACGCATGGCCTACCTCGGCGTGAGCGAGGGCTCGACGGTGCGCATCGGTGAGATCATCGCGCGGCTCGAGAACGCCGACTATCAGGCGGCGCTGCTCGCCGCGCGCGCCGCGGTGGCGCAGACCGAGGTCCAGCTGGCGCAAGCGCGGCGCGACCTCGCCCGCACGCGGGCGCTCAAGGACGCGAACCTGGTCGCGGACGCCGAAGTCGAGAACGCGCAGGCCAAGGTGGACGGGCTCGCGGCCGGCCTCGAGGTCGCGCGCGCGCAGGCCCGCTACGCCGAGGCGAACGTCGAGAACACCAACGTCCGCGCGCCGTTCGACGGCACCGTGCTGCGCAAGGACGCCGAGGTCGGCGAGATCGTGGCGCCCTCGAGCGCGGGCGGCGGGCTCACGCGCACCGCGATCGTCACGATGGCCGACCTGCGCACGCTCGAGGTCGAGGTGGACGTGAACGAGGCGTACATCGCGCAGGTCCGGAACGGCGAGAGCGCGCGCATCACGCTCGACGCCTATCCCGACACGTCATTCGCCGGCCGCGTGCGGCAGGTGGTGCCCACCGCGGATCGCCAGAAGGCGACGGTGCAGGTCAAGGTCGCGATCCTCGACCGCGATCCGCGTATCCTGCCCGAGATGGGCGCCAAGGTGGAGTTCCTGCGGCCCGAGCACGCGAGCGGTCCGATCGCCACGGCGCCGGTTCGCGTGCTGGCGCCGGCGAACGCGGTGATCACCTCGGGCGCGGGCGCGACGGTGTGGATCGTGTCGGGCGAGCGCGCCGAGTCGCGCGCGGTCGAGGTCGGCCCCGCGCACGGCGATCGGGTGGAGATCCGGAAGGGATTGAGCGGAGGCGAGCGGGTGATCGTCGGCGCGCCGGCGAGCCTCAAGTCGGGCGAACGCGTGCGCGTCAAGGGCGCGTGACGGAGGCGGCATGGTGATGGTGGACGTGCGGAACGTGCGAAAGGTGTACCGGCGCGACACGCAGGAGGTGCCGGTGCTCGACGGGCTCTCGATCGCAATCGACGAGGGCGACTTCGTCGGCCTGATGGGGCCGTCGGGGAGCGGCAAGACGACGCTGCTGAACCTGATCGGCGGCATCGACCGCCCGACGTCGGGCGAGCTCACCGTCGCCGGGCAGGCGCTCGGCCCGCTCGGCGGCCGCGCGCTGGCGAAGTGGCGCTCGCGCACGATCGGCTACATCTTCCAGCTCTACAATCTGATCCCGGTGCTCACCGCGGAGCAGAACGTCGAGCTGCCGCTGATGCTGGTGCGGATGAGCGGCAAGGAGCGTCGCGACCGCGCGCGCCACGCGCTGGGGATCGTCGGGCTCGCCGACCGCGTCAAGCACTTCCCGCGGCAGCTCTCGGGCGGGCAGGAGCAGCGGGTCGCGATCGCGCGCGCGATCGTGAGCGATCCCAGGGTGCTGCTCGCCGACGAGCCGACCGGCGATCTCGACCGCAAGTCGGGCGACGAGATCCTCGAGCTGCTGGCGCGGCTCAACCGCGAGCACCAGAAGACGATCGTCATGGTCACCCACGATTCGCACGCCGCCGAGCGCGCGCACCGCGTCGTCCATCTCGACAAGGGCGTGCTCTCCGCGTAGGCGGCGAGGATCGGCCATGAACCTGCTCGCGCTGGTCTTCGTCAATCTCGGACGCAACAAGATCCGCACCGCGCTCACGCTGATGAGCGTGATGGTGGCGCTGTTCCTCTTCTGCGCGCTGCGCGGCGTGCTCGACACGCTGCAGGAGTCGATCAAGGCGGGCGCCGAGACTCGGCTCGTCGTGCGCAACGCCGTCTCGCTGGTGCAGCCGCTGCCCCAGTCCTACAAGCCGCGGCTCGAGGCGATCCCCGGCGTGGCGCGGGTCGCGAAGTCCAACTGGTTCGGCGGCCAGGATCCGAACGACGCGAAGGGCTTCTTCGCCCAGTTCGCCGGCGACGACGACTACATCCCGATCTACAACGACGACGTCGAGATCGTCGAGGCCTCGGCCGCGCCCGGTCCGGTCGCGTTGCCGCGCGGCGCCGATCCCAGGCTCGCGGCCTACTACGCCGAGCAGACCGCCTGCATCGTCGGCAGGGAGCTGATGACCCGCAAGGGCTGGAAGCTCGGCCAGACGATCACGATCAGCGGCACGATCTATCCCGGCGACTGGCCGATGACGATCCGCGCCGTCTACCGCGCGAAACAGAAGAACTTCGGCGAGCAGACGCTGCTCTTCCACTACACGTATCTCGAGCAGAAGGGCATGGGCGGGAGCGGCCTCGTCGGCATCTACATCCTCCAGCTCGCCGACCCGCAGCGCGCCGGCGACATCGCGAAGACGGTGGATGCGATGTTCCTGAACTCGTCGTTCGCGACGCTCACCGAGAGCTCGCAGGCGTTCCAGGCCGGCTTCGTCAGCATGTACGGCAACGTGCCGTTCCTGATCGGGCTGCTCGGCATCGCGGTGGTGTTCGCGATCCTGCTGGTCGCCGCCAACACGATGGTCATGGCGATGCGCGAGCGCGTGAGCGAGTTCGGCGTGCTCAAGACGCTCGGCTTCGAAGACGGCACGATCTTCACGATGGTGCTGGTCGAGGCGGCGATCATCACCCTGGGCGGCGGCATCGTCGGCGCGCTCGCCGCCAAGTACATGCTCGCCGGCGTCAACCTCGGCTTCCTGCCGCCGCTCACGATCTACTGGAGCACGATCGCCACCGGCATCGTCATCGCGCTCGTCATCGGCGCCGTGAGCGGGCTCGTGCCCGCGTGGCAGGCGTCGCGGCTCGTGATCGTGGACGCGCTGCGGCGCGTGGACTGAAGGAGACCCCCATGGCGATCCCGCTCACCTACAACGTCCGCAACGTGCTGCAGCGCCCGGTCTCGACGCTCACCACTGCGATCGGCATCGGGCTGACGGTCGCGATCCTGATCGGCGCGCTGGCGCTCGCCGCCGGGTTCCGCGCCTCGCTCGTCTCGACCGGCAGCCCCAACAACGCGATGGTGCTGCGCAAGGGCGCCGACTCGGAGATCTCGAGCGGCATCTCGCGCGCGGCCGCCGAGATCCTCCGCTCCCATCCGAGCGTCGCGCTCGGCGCCGACGGCCGCCCGCTCGCGAGCGCCGAGGTCGTGCTGGTCGCGAACAAGCCGCGGCTCGGCCAGACCGGCTCGTCCAACCTCACCGTGCGCGGCGTGGACCCGACCGCGATCCCGGTGCGCGGCAAGGTGTCGATCATCGAGGGGGCGATGTTCACCCCCGGCACCGACGAGGTCATCGTCGGCCGCCGCGTCGCGGCGCGGTTCGCCAACTGCGCGATCGGCGATCGCATCCGGCTCCAGCAGCGGGATTTCAAGGTGGTCGGCCACTTCGCCTCGGGCGGCTCGGCGTTCGAGTCCGAGATCTGGGGCGACGCCGCGGTGCTGGGACCCGCGCTCGACCGCGAGGGCTTCCAGACGGTCGTCTACCGCATGAAGGACCCGTCGCGGTTCGAGGCGATCAAGCGCGAGCTCGAGGCCGACCCGCGGCTGCAGGTGCAGGTGCAGCGCGAGCAGGCGTTCTACGCCGAGCAGTCGCGCGCGTTCACCGGCCTCATCACCGGAATCGGCGCGTTCATCACCGGCATCATGGCGGTCGGCGCGGTGTTCGGCGCGATGAACACGATGTTCGCGACCGTCGGCACCCGCCGGCGCGAGATCGCGACGCTGCTCGTGCTCGGCTACAGCCCGTGGTCCATCATGACGTCGTTCGTGATCGAGTCGGTGTTCCTCGCCATGATCGGCGGCGCGATCGGCTGCCTGCTGGCGCTGCCGATCAACGGCATCACGACGTCGACGACCAACTTCCAGTCGTTCAGCGAGATGGCGTTCGCGTTCAGCGTGACGCCGGCGGTGCTGCTCGCGGGGTTCCTGTTCTCGGTCGTGCTCGGGCTGGTGGGCGGATTCCTGCCGGCGCTGCGCGCCGCGCGTCAGCCGATCTCGGCGAGCCTGCGGGCGGCATAGCGGAGCGCCTCGCAACTCGTTCGCCTCTTCGAGTGTCCGCGCCCGACAGGAGCAAGCTCCGGTTCGGCAGCACCCTACTGGCGCGTGAGTTCAAAGAACACGCCTTCCCATACCATGAGAAGGTGATCGCGATCCTTGACGATCAGGAACGGGCCAGCGAATCGCGCCAATGCGTGCTGGTACGTCGCTGTTCGACCGAGCCACCGATCCGCCTCAGCGGGACTCATGGCACAGTCGGTCGGGCATATCGAGCCCGTGACGCGCCAGGTACCAAAGGCGGCTTGCTCAGGCTCAGCCTCCCGTCGCATGCCACCGGCAGAGATCGTCAACACGAGAGCGGCGAGCGACACCACGCTGCACACCATCGCTGGACTCAGTGGTGCGAGGATGCGGTCACGGGGCTACTGGGTCGCCATCAGCGACACCTGCTCATGCTCGGTTCTCACCGCAGCCGGATCACGCGCGCGCGCTCGACGCGGCCGGCCGCCTCGAGCCGCGCGAGGTACATGCCCGCCGGCACCGGCGCGCCCGCCGCGTCGCGACCGTCCCACGCCACGCGCGCGGCGCCCGCGTCGCGCGTCCCGTCCATCAGCCGCCGCACCTCGCGCCCGGCGATGTCGTAGATCGCGAGCCGCACGGCGCCCGGGGTCGCGAGCGCGAACTCGAACTCGGTCGCGGCGCGGAACACGGCAGGCGCCGCGAACAGCGCGTGCGCGGCCGGCGCATCCGGCGTCACGCCGGTCACGGCGTCGAGATTGCGGATGCGATGGATCGATCCGGTGGTCGCGCCGAACGTGTCGTCGAATTGCTTCAGCCACCAGAGGCTGCCGTCGGGGCCGACGAGGAAGTCGCTGGCGCTCGTGAGGCCGGTCCCCCAGTTCGTCGCGTCGGGCTGCCCCGGGACGGCGGCCGGTGTGATCCACACGCCCGACTGCTTCTTCAATCGCCGCAGGTAGCCCTTGTAGTAGTCGCCGTAGAAAACGTCGCCGTACGTGCCGTAGTAGTCGCTCGCCCAATTGTATTTCGCGCCCGCGACCGGCCGGTACATCCCGGCGCTGATGATCGCCGTCGCCCCGGCGCCGTGCGGCACGGCGACGATCGGCGGCTTGTAGACGTTCGCGCCGTCGCCGCCGGGCTCCGGGCACGTCGGGCGCGACACGACGAGATTGGCCTCGCGCCACGGCCAGCCGAGGAAGTCGCCGGGCAGCACCTCGTCGATCTCCTCGAAATCGTTCTCACCCACGTCGCAGAGGTACGCGGCGCCGTCGATCGCATCGAAGCGGAAGCGCCACGGATTGCGCAGTCCGTACGCCCACACCAGCATCGCGTTGCTGTCGGGTGAGGCGATCGGATGCTCGGGCGCGATGATCGTCGCGCGCGGCACGGTCACCGCGCTCGTCGCCGGCACGCGGCTCACGTCGAGGCAGAGCAACTCGCCCTTGAGCCTCGTCGAATCCGCGGCGCCGCAGAAGTCGCCGTCCTCGCCGACGGTCACGAACAACCGTCCGCCCGGGCCGAAGCGCACGCCGCCGGCATTGTGGATGCTCGCGGCGTCCGGGATGTCGTCGATCAGCACGACCGGATTCGCGAACGTCAGGTTCTCGCCGAACGGATCGGCGAGCGCGCCGCTGGCGGTGTAGCGCACGACATCGATGGAGCCGCCGGTGTGCGTGTAGTCGAGATAGATGTAGGGACGCGCGGGCCATCCGGGATCGACCGCGATGCCCTGCAGCCCGCGCTCGGGGCCGAGCGTGTTGACCGCGGGCACGGTGAGCGCGGGATCGGTCGCCGCGATGTGGCCCTTGACCGTGATCAGCATCCGCACGAACCCGGTCGTCTGCTCCGTGAACAGCAGGCGGCCGTCAGGGAGGAACGCGAAGCTGTTGGGCTGCGACAGGCCCGAGACGATGCTCTCGTCCACGAACCCCGTCGGCACGACGACGGTGGTCGCGGCCGCGGGCGCGGCGGGCGCGGCGAGCGCCAGCAGTGCGGCCGCGGCGAATGCGGGCCAGGCCGCGACAATCGCGGCGGGGGGATGCAGCATCGAAAGCCGTTGGCGCACGGATGCAGCTCCAGGATGTCGATCGAGAACGGCCTCGGCCGCGCGGACGGAAGCGCGCGGAACCTCCATAAGCATACCGGAGAACCAGCGTCCGCGACCCGCCCGCGAATGGCGGGGGCGCGGCGCCCGGATGCTAGAATGCCGCGCGACGCCACGCTGACCTTCCACGGGAGAACCCATTGTCCGCCGTACGCGACGTGCTGATCCTCGGCTCCGGCGCCGCCGGATACACCGCCGCCATCTACGCCGCCCGCGCCGAGCGCAAGCCGCTGCTGATCGGCGGCCCGCAGCCCGGCGGCCAGCTCACGATCACCAGCGACGTCGAGAACTACCCCGGCTTCCGCGAGGCGATCCTCGGTCCCGAGCTGATGGAACGCATGCGCGACCAGGCGATGCGCTTCGGCGCCGAGATGGTGTGGCAGAGCGCCGAGCGCGTGGACCTCTCGCGCCGGCCGTTCACCGTGTGGGCCGACGGCAAGGAGTACAAGGGGCGCACGCTGATCGTCGCGACCGGCGCGTCGGCCAAGCTGATCGGCCTGGCGAACGAGACCAAACTCCTCGGCCAGGGCGTCTCGGCGTGCGCGACCTGCGACGGATTCTTCTTCCGCAACCAGAAGGTGATCGTGGTCGGCGGCGGCGACACGGCGATGGAAGAGGCGACGTACCTCACGCGCTACTGCAGCGAGGTGGTCGTCGTCCACCGCCGCGACACGCTGCGCGCGTCGAAGATCATGCAGGAGCGGGCGCAGGCGAATCCCAAGATCCGCTTCATCTGGGACTCCGAGGTGATCGACATCCTCGATGTCGCGCAGAGCAAGGTGACCGCGGCGCGACTGCGCAATCTCAAGACCGGCGCCGAGACCGAGATGCCGATCGACGGCGTGTTCGTCGCGATCGGCCACCAGCCGAACACCGAATTCCTGGGCGGCCAGCTGCCGATGGATCCGCGCGGCTATCTGCTCGCGACGCCGGGCAGCACGCGCACCGCGATCCCGGGCGTATTCGCGGCGGGCGACGTCGTGGACGCCGTCTACCGTCAGGCGGCGACCGCGGCGGGCATGGGCTGCATGGCGGCGATCGACGCCGAGCACTTCCTCGCCGCCGAGGGCGCGGGCGGCCACGCGGACGCCGCGACGGCCGACGCGGCCCACGCCGCCGCGCCGAGGACCTGACCTCTCTCCGGCCGACCGCCATGGAACGCGAGACGCTCGAGTTCGACGTGCAGTTCGTGGGCGCCGGCCCCGCCGGCCTCGCGGGCGCGATCCACCTCGCGAACCTGATCGCGGCGCACGACGCGGCGGTCGCCGCCGGCACCGCGGGCGCGAAGGCGATCGGCGAGGTTTCGATCGCGGTGCTCGAGAAGGCGGCGCGCGTCGGCGGCCACGGCATCTCGGGCGCGGTGCTCGACCCGCGCGCGCTCGCCGAGCTGATCCCCGACTTCCGCGCGCAGGGCTGCCCGATCGAGAGCGAGGTCACGCGCGACGACGTCTACTTCCTCACGCGCGGCGGCCATCTGCGTCTGCCGATCGTGCCGCCGATGCTGCAGAACCACGGCAACCTGATCCTCTCGCTCGGCAACCTCGTCGGCTGGCTCGCCGGGATCGCCGAGGCGAAGGGCGTGTTCGTCCTGACGGAAACGCCGGCGGCGGAGCCGCTCCTCGACGAGCGCCGCGTGGTCGGCGTGCGCACCGGCGACAAGGGGCTCGACCGGCGAGGCGAGAAGAAGCCGAGCTATCAGCCCGGCGCCGACTGCCGCGCGAAAGCGACCGTGCTGTGCGAGGGCCCGCGCGGCACGATCGCGAAGCAGCTCGAGCATCAGCTCGGGCTGACCACCGGCCGCAACGCGCAGGTCTACTCGACCGGCGTGAAGGAGCTGTGGGACGTGCCGGCCGGCCGCGCGCACAGGGGCCGCGTGATCCACACGATGGGATTCCCGCTGCCGAACGAGACGTTCGGCGGCGGGTTCATCTACGGCATGACGGATTCGCTGTGGTCGGTGGGATTCGTCACCGGACTCGACGCGCACGATCCGCGCAACGATCCGCATGGAAACCTGCAGCGCTTCAAGACGCATCCCCTCGTCGCATCGCTGCTCCAGGGCGGCAAGGCGGTCGCGTACGGCGCGAAGGCGATCCCCGAGGGCGGATGGTGGGCGATGCCCGAGCTCGCCGCCGACGGCGTGCTGCTCTGTGGCGACAGCGGCGGGTTCCTGAACGGCGCGCGCCTCAAGGGCATCCATCTCGCGATGAAGTCGGGGATGCTCGCGGCCGAGACGCTGTTCGAGTGCCTGAAGGCGGGAGACTTCTCGGCGGCGCGTCTCGCCGGCTATCCCGGGCGCGTCGCCGCGTCGTGGGCGGCGGCCGAGCTGCGCTCGGTGCGCAACTTCCACCAGGGATTCGAGCACGGCCTCTTCGCCGGAATGCTCGGCACCGCGGTCGGCATCGCGACCGGCGGCCGCGACCTGTTCCTGCGCGACCGCGTCCGCAACGTTCCCGGCTACGCGCGTATGCGGAAGCTCGGCGGGGCGAGCGGTGCGGCCGCGAACGGAGGAAGCCACGCCCCGGCGCCCGCCTCCAATTCAGTCAGCGGGCGGTTCGACGGCACGCGCACGCTCGACAAGCTCGCGGACGTCTATCTTTCGGGCACGCGGCACGACGAGGATCAGCCCGTGCATCTCCACGTGCACGACACGAGCGTGTGCGCGACGCGCTGCCGCACCGAGTTCGGCAATCCCTGTCAGCACTTCTGCCCGGCCAAGGTGTACGAGATGGTGCCCGATCCCGAGCACGGGCCCGAGGCGATCAAGCTGCACATCAACGCGTCGAACTGCGTCCACTGCAAGACCTGCGACATCGCCGATCCGTATCAGATCATCACGTGGGTCACGCCCGAAGGCGGGGGCGGCCCCGACTACCAGCGCCTGTGATGGAGGCCCCGATGCGACGACTCGCTCTCTCCGCGCTGGCGCTCGCCGCCGCGGCGACCCTGGGCTGCGCCTCGGCCGGGTTCACGCCGCAGACGCCGACGATGCCCGCGGCGCGACAGGCGCTGCGCCCCGAGTACCGCATCTTCTACGACGCGCTCACCGACTACGGCGACTGGGTGCTGATCGAGCCGTATGGATTCGTATTCCACCCGAAGGTGGACTACGCGAGCTGGCGCCCGTATTCATACGGATTCTGGGCGCCGAGCGACACGTGGGGCTGGGTGTGGATCTCGGGCGAGCCGTTCGGCTGGGCGACGTATCACTACGGCTCGTGGCTCTTCGACCGATTCCAGGGCTGGGTGTGGATGCCGGGCGTGGACTGGGGTCCGGCGTGGGTGAGCTGGCAGATGGCGGGGAACTACGCGGGCTGGGCGCCGCTCGGTCCGCAGGGCGGCGATCCGTGGATTTCGAGTCCGCCCGCCGGCGGCGCGACCGTCTACGCGCCGCTCGCGAGCCTGACTGCGACCGATCTCTCGGCGCACGTCGTGCCGCCGGCCGAGGCGGCGCCGATCGCCGCGAGCGCGCGGCCGGTCGAGAACATCGTCGAACGCGACGGCGTGCGCTTCCCGTTCGGTCCGCCGTTCGAGCGCGTCGAGCGCGCGATCGGCCGGCCGCTGACGCGGGTCTCGATCCAGGAGCTGATCGCCGCCGGCGGCGCGGCCGCGAGCGGACAGACGCGCGCCGGCCGCGGCGATCATCCCGCCGCCCCGCCGCCCGCCGACGCTGCAGCCGCGCGCATCGAGACGATGCGCCGCGCGGGCGAGGACGCGGCGCGACGCGTGCGCGAGGCGATCGCGAACAAGGCCGCCGCACCCGCGCGCGTGCCGGTGGTGCGTCCGCCGTGGATCCGCCGCGTCGAGGACGAGACGCGCGGGCCGGGCGCCGCGCCCGATACGACGCGCTGAACCGCGCCATGCCGCCGGCCGCCGCTGCGGCGGATCCCGCCGAGCTCGCGCGGCGGATCAAGGCGCGCGTCACCGCCGCCGGATTCGACGCCGTCGGCATCGCGGCGGTCACGCCGCTCGAAGCGCGCGCGCACTACGAAGCGTGGCTCGCCGCCGGGCGACACGGCGCGATGGCATGGCTCGCCTCGAACAAGCACCGCGAGCGCCGCGCCGATCCGTCGCGCCTGCTCGCCGGCCTGCGCTCGGTCGTGTGCGTCGCGCTGACGCACGATCCCGCGCGCTACGAGGCGCGCGACCGGCGGGTGGGCCGCATCGCGCGCTACGCCGCCGGCGAGGACTACCACCGCGTCATGCGCGACCTCCTGCTCCCGATCGAGCGCTGGATCGAGCGCGAGCTGATCCCGGGCTCGACCGCGCTGTGGTACTCGGACACCGGCGCGATCCTCGAGCGCGGCTGGGCCGAGCGCGCCGGGCTCGGCTGGGTGGGCAAGCACTCGGGCATCCTCGGCGAGCGGCTGGGGTCGTGGTTCCTGCTCGGCGAGATCCTCGTGGATCGCGAGCTCGCCGCCGACGCGCCGCTCGACCACGAGCGCTGCGGCACGTGCGCGCGCTGCATCGAGGCCTGCCCGACGCAGGCGATCGTCGCGCCGTATCAGCTCGACGCGCGCCGCTGCATCTCCTACCTCACGATCGAGCTCCAGGGCCCGATCCCGCGCGAGCTGCGCCCACTCATCGGCGACTGGATCTTCGGCTGCGACGTATGCCAGGACGTGTGCCCGTGGAACCGCTTCGCGCCGCCGGCGCGCGATGCGCGGCTCCACGCGCGGGCGCTCGACGGCTGGACGCTCGAGCGGTTCCTCACGCTCGACGAGGCGGGTTTCGCGGAGCTGTTCGCGACCAGCGCGATCCGCCGCGTCGGCCGCGCCGGATTCCTGCGCAACGTGTGCGTCGCGCTCGGCAATCGCGGCGATCGGAGCGCGGCGCCGGCGCTCGCGCGCGCGATCGCCGACGATCCCGACGCGCTGGTGCGCGAGCACGCCGCGTGGGCGCTGGATGAGATCGAGCGTGCGGCGGCCGGCTCAAGCGGGCGCGAGCCGGGCCGATAACCTCCCTGCCCGGACCTCGGGCGATCGGGAGGTCTCATGCAGCCGAACAGACTCGTGCGCGCGATCGTGACGCTTGCGGTGCTCGCCGCGGCGGGATGCGCGAAGTCCAGCTCGACGGCGCGCGCGCCGCTCACCGAGCGCCAGCGCGACAGCGTGCTCGCGCAGTCGGGATTGCCGGGTTCGGACGTCGTCGGCCGGGCGATGCAGGTGACGGACGCCGCCGCGCGTCGCGCCGACAAGATGAATGCGGCCGACTCGCTTCCTCATTAGATCGCGGCGGTGACGCGTCGCGGGCGGGCGCCCGCGAAAACCCTAGCGCAGCACGACCGCCTTGCGCTCGAGCGTCTGCGCGCCGGCGCGCACGGTGAGGAAGTAGATCCCCGGGCCCGCCGGCGAGCCGTCGTCGTGGAGTCCGTCCCAGTAGAGATCCACCGCCCCGTCGTGCGTCCCGTCGGTGATCGTTCGCACGGTCCGCCCGCTCACGTCGTGGATGCGCGCCGCGACCGGCATCGCCGCGGGCAGCCAGAGCCGCGCCGAGACGCCGCCGCGTGACGGATTGGGCGCCGGCGCCGAGAGCGACACCGCGCGCGCCGATCCCGGCGGCACCGCGAGATCGCCCTCGAACCAGATGTTCGAGATGAGATTCGTCGTCTGGGCGCCGAACCCCGCGAACGGCGTGATGCCGAGCGCGGTAGAGATCGTGGCGCCGAGGTCGTAGTGGTTGTAGCCGGTCGTCTCCTGATAGTTGCTCTTGATCCGCGGTCCGGCCCACACGCACTCGACGTGATTGCCCGAGCTGTTGTCGTCCTCGTCCCACGTCACGATCACGCAACCGTTGGGTCCGACCGCGTCGAGCATCGCGGGCACGTTGTTCGCGAGCCAGGTGTCGCCGACCGAGACGCCACATCCCGAGTTGTGCGTGTTGTCGCAGTTGTTCGGGATCACGAACGCGAGATCGGGCAGCGTCTGGAAGTGGATGTCGAACGCGAGATCGGAATACGGGCGTTCGTTGTACTTGTTGAGATTCGCGAAGTAGGTCCACGGGCAATGGCGGCGCAGATAGAGGCCCTGCGAGCACACGGTGGACGCGGGCTCGGGGAGATCCTCCGCGTACGACTTCCACGTCTTGCCGGCCGCCTCAAGCGCGTGGCCGAAGTTCTCGGTCGTGTAGCCGGGCGCCACCCAGTTGGCGGGCGGACACACGTCGTTGGTCACGCCCTGCGTGCTGCCTGACCACAGGATCAGGTAGTTGGGCTGCGACGGATGGGTGATCGCGAAGTAGTTCGCCAGCTCGGAGCCGCGGGCGATCAGGCTCGCCATGTACGGCTGCGTGCGCACCTGCGTATAGCTCTTGTTCTCCATGATGACCACGATGACGTGGTCCATCGGTAACACGGCCGCAACGGCAGCGGACGGTCCGATCACGGCGCAAAGAAGCGCGAGGAGAACACGGCGCATGGTGGGCAAGTCGTAAGTATGCCTGCTCTTGCGATTGTCCGTCCAGCGCGGAGTCGCTAGAGTGGGCTCGATAGCGGTTCAGTGTTTCTACACGAGGCCACCGCATGCGATCCAAGCCGCTGGGATATGTTCTGGCCATGATGCTCTTCATGGCCGGAGGGCTCGAGGCCCAGACGCTGAACGTGCCGGTCGAAGCGTTCACGCTGCCGAACGGGCTGCGCGTGACCATCCACGAGGACCACGGCGCGCCGCTCGTGGCGGTCAACCTCTGGTACCACGTCGGCTCGGGCCGCGAGGTCGCCGGCCGTAGCGGCTTCGCGCATCTCTTCGAGCACATGCTCTTCCAGGGCTCGGCGCACGTCGGCGTCGAGAAGCACTTCGCGACCGTGCAGGAAGCGGGCGGCACGCTCAACGGCAGCACCAACAACGACCGCACCAACTACTACGACCTCGTGCCGTCGAACTTCCTCGAGACCGTCCTGTGGCTCGAGTCCGACCGCATGGGCTTCCTGCTGCAGGCGCTGACGCAGGCCAAGCTCGACAACCAGCGCGACGTGGTCAAGAACGAGCGCCGCCAGAACTACGAGAACCGCCCCTACGGCATGGTGCCGATCCGCCTCGGCGAGCTGCTCTACCCCGAGGACCATCCGTATCACTGGCCCACGATCGGCTACCCCGCCGACTTGAGCGCTGCGTCGGTGGACGACGTGAAGCAGTTCTTTACCCAGTGGTATCACCCGTCGAACGCGAGCCTCGTGATCGCCGGCGACGTGAACCCGGACGAGGCGAAGCGGCTCGTCACGAAATACTTCGGCGACCTCCCCGCCGGCCCGGTGGTGCCGCCCTACGCCGCGAAGCCGGTGACGTTCGCGGACGACGTGCGCGACGTGATCGAGGACCGCGTGACGCTGCCGCAGATCTCGGTCGCGTGGCACACGATGCCGCTCTGGGCGCCGGACGACGCGGTGTGCGACGTCGCGGCCGAGATCATCGCGCAGGGCAAGAGCTCGCGGCTCTACCAGCGCCTCGTCTACCGCGAGCAGACCGCGCAGACGGTCGCGGCGTTCCAGAGCTCGCGCGAGCTGGCCGGCGTGTTCCAGATCAACGTGCAGGCGCGCGAGGGCACGAGCCTCGTCAAGATGGAAGCGGCGATCATGGAAGAGCTGTCGCGGCTCGCGCGCGAGGGACCGAGCGACGAGGAGCTGACCCGCGCCAAGAACGGCGCCGAAGCGCGCGGCGTCTATCAGCTGCAGACGTTGCTCGGCAAGGCCGACCGCATGAACAGCTACGTGACGTTCCGCGGCAAGCCGGATTGCTTCAATGAGGAGCTCGAGAACGTGCGCAAGGTGACGGCCGCCGACGTGCAGCGCGTGCTGCGCGCGTACATGACGCGGCCGCACGTGATCCTCTCGGTGGTCCCGACCGGGCACAAGGAGCTCGCGGCGAGCGCGGCGCCCGCACCGCCGGGCTCGGCGCCGTGAGAGCGATGATGGTCCCGATCGCGGTCACGCTGGTCGGCATGGCGTTCGCCCCGGGCGCCGGCGCCGCGGCGCTCGATCGCGGCAGGAAGCCCGTGCCCGGGCCGACGCCGGCGATCGCGACGCCCAGGATCACGCGCACAACGCTCGCGAACGGGCTGCCGGTGTGGGTCGTGTCGCGGCACGGGCTCCCGGTGGTGAGCGTGCTGGTGCAGATCCGCGCCGGCTCGGCGCAGGACGACGCGCACCCCGGACTCGCGGCGATGACCGCCGCACTGCTGGACGAGGGCTCGGCGAAGCACTCGGCGCTCGAGTTCGCGCAGGCGACGAGCTTCCTCGGCGCGAGCCTCGTCGCCTCGTCCGGCTACGAGCAGACGTCGATCTCGCTGCTCACGCTCACGCGCCATCTCGATGCGGGCCTCGGGCTGCTCGGCGAGATGCTCGTGGGCCCGTCGTTCAAGCCCGAAGAGGTCGAGCGCGAGCGCACGTCGCGGCTCCAGAGCCTCAAACAGGCGCGCGACGTGGCCTCGACCACGGCGGACCGCGTGTTCAACATGGTCGCGCTGGGCGCCGATCATCCCTACGGCCGCCCGCCCGCGGGGACGCTCGCGAGCATCGCCGCGATCACGCGCGACGACGTCCTCGGCTACTTCGGGAGCTTCTACCGGCCGAACAACGCGGTCGTGATCGTGGTCGGCGACGTGACCGCCGAGGCGATCGTGCCCAGGCTCGAATCGGCGCTCGGGGCGTGGACCGCGGCGCCGCTCCCCGCCGGATCGCGCGACGTGCCGGCGAAGCCGGCCGCGAAGCCCACGGCCGTGTATCTCGTCGACAAGCCCGGCGCGGCGCAGTCCGAGATCCGCATCGGGCACGCCGGCGCGCCGCGCACCGCCGATCCCGACTACTACGCGCTGCAGGTGCTCAACACCGTGCTCGGCGGCCAGTTCACGTCGCGCGTCAATCTCAACCTGCGCGAGAAGCATGGATTCACATACGGCGCGCGCAGCACCTGGGCGTTCCGCCGCGGGGCCGGGCCGTTCGTCGCGAGCTCCGGCGTGTTCACGGCCAAGACCGACAGCGCGCTGGTCGAGTTCATCAAGGAGATCCGCGACGTGCGCGGCGCGCGGCCGATCACCGCGGACGAGGTCGAGTTCGCGCGCAACGCGCTGCAGCGCGGCTATCCGCGGCGCTTCGAGACGGACGACGGGATCGCCGACGTGCTCGCCGATTTCACGCTCTACGAGCTGCCCGAGTCGGAGATCAGCAACTTCCCGGCGCAGATCGGCAGGGTGCGCGCCGAGGACGCAACGCGCGTCGCGAAGGCGTACATCGCGCCGGATCGGCTCGCGATCGTCGTGGTGGGCGATCTGGCGAAGATCCGCCCCGGGATCGAGGCGCTCGAGCTCGGACCGATCTCGGTGCTCGACGCGGAAGGCAAGCCGGTCGCCGCGAAGTAGCGTCTAGCCGAGCGTCGTCCCCTCGACCCAGGCGTCGCCGCCCTCGGCGAAGAACTCCTTCTTCCAGATCGGCACGGTGCGCTTGAGCTCGTCCATCGCCCATCGGCTCGCCTCGTACGCCGGCGCGCGATGGGCCGCGGCGACCACGACCGCCACACTCGCCTCGGCGAGCGGCACTTGGCCCAGCCGGTGGACGATCCGGCACGAGCCGATCGCGAACCGCGCCAGCGCCTCGGCTTCGAGCGCCGCGAGCGACGCCAGCGCCATCGGCTCGTACGCCTCGTAGGCGAGCCGCACGACGCGGCGGCCTTCGTGATGGTCGCGCGTCGTGCCGAGGAACAGCACGACCGCGCCGCATTCGGGCCGCGGCGCCTCGGCGATCAGGCGCTCGATCGGGATCGGCGCCGGCGTGAGTTCAGCCACCGCGACACGCCCGAGCGCCGCATCGAATCGCGGCGCGGGTCCCGGCCCGCGCGCCGCTCATCCGCCGCTCACCGGCGGCAGCAGCGCCAGCTCGGCGCCGTCGGCGAGCGCCGCGTCGCCGGCCGCGAGCTTCTGCCCGACCGCAACGGCGAGATGCGGCCGCAGCGGCGCGAGCCGCGGATGCGCGCGCTCGAGCAGCGCGAGCGCGTCCGACACGCGGCTCCCCGCGGGCAGATCGAGCGTCGCGCGCGCACGGCCCGCGGCGTCGCGCGCCTGCGCGAAGAACAGCACGGTGATCGTCACGTGTGGCGGGCTCACGCGCGAAACCCTATGCTCGCGCGATGCACGAGTCCAATCGCGGTCCGGAATCGCTCGTGCCCGATCCTCCCGTTCCCGGCGTCGCGGATATCGCGTTCGGATTGCCGCCCGCGCCCGATCCCGAGATCGCCGCCCGTCACGCCTCCGTGCTCCGCGGCCTGCGCCGCTGGTTCATCCTGATCGCGCTGCTCGGCGTGCTCGCGCTGATCGCGAACATGGTCGAGCTGACGCTGTTCATCGCCCTCGCCACCGTGTTCGTCGCCGCGGGCGCCGCCGATCGCGACGAGCGCTTCGTCACGCTGTCGCGCGTCATGTCCGGCCTGATGGTCGCGGGTGCGGCCGCCTCGTTCGGCTTCCTCGGCTACTACCTCGCGAACGCGCCTTCCGTGTCATGGCCCGGAGTCGGCGTCGCGCTGGCCGCGGTCGGCGCGGTCGCGAGCCTCGTCACCGCGCTGCCGAGCGCCGGCCACGTGCTGGCGACGTGGTTCTTCCGCACGCATGCCACCAGTCATACCTCGCGGCTCGCCGCGCGCCTCGTGCTGATGGTGCTGCTCTTCACGGTGCCGGGATGGCTCGCGATGCCGCCGTTGCTGCGCTCGCTCGAGCGCGCCGCGCAGCCGCTGCTCGAGCCGAGCTCGACCGTGAGCACGCTGCTCGGCATGGTGGTGCTCGCGTTCGGCGCCGTGGGATTCTGGATCCGGCGCGACGCGCCCGCGACGCTCGACCGGCTCGGCCTCGAGCCGCTGCGGCTCTCCCACGTCGTCGTCGCGATCGCCGGCGTCGCCGCGCTCTTCGTCCTCAACATGGGCACCGAGCAGCTCCAGCACCGCTGGTTCCCGGACCAGTGGGCGCACGACCAGCGGATCAACGACATGCTCGCGGGCGGGATCACGATGTCCGCGACGATCCTGGTCGGCGTCGGCGCCGGGATCGGCGAGGAGCTGACGATGCGCGGCGCGCTGCAGCCCAGGCTCGGCCTCGTGCTCACGTCGCTCCTGTTCGCGGCACTCCACGTGCACTACTCGTGGTTCGGCATGGCGATGATCTTCGTGCTCGGGCTGGCGCTCGGGGCGATCCGCAAGTGGACGAGCACGACCGTCTCGATCCTCGTCCACACGA
Organism: Candidatus Eiseniibacteriota bacterium; assembly: GCA_016178725.1. Taxonomy (GTDB): domain Bacteria; phylum Eisenbacteria; class RBG-16-71-46; order RBG-16-71-46; family RBG-16-71-46; genus WS-11. Next base: position 112,132 of record JACOSV010000026.1, on the reverse strand, counting down.
TCTACGACATCGCCGCGGTGCTGGCCGCCGTCGGCGTGCCCAAGCACTGACGCGCGGCCGCCGCGCCGCGGCGGGCGCGCCCCGCTACGACAGCGTCTCGCCCGGCCGGAGCGCGACCACCTCGGCCGCGACGCCCTGCTTCTTCAGCTCCTCGCGCAGCATGTCGGGCGTGCCGGTCAGCGCCGGGAACGTGCCCCAGTGCTCGGGCACGATCCATTTCGGCTTGAGCATCCGCGCCGCGACCGCCGCCTCGCGCGGCGACATCGTGAAGAGATCGCCGATCGGCAGCAGCGCGATGTCGGGCGCGTAGAGCTCGCCGATCAGCGCCATGTCCGAGAAGGCGCTGGTGTCGCCGGCGTGGTAGATGCGGGTGCCGTCCTCGAGCGTGATGACGAAGCCGCACGCCTCGCCGCCGTAGACCACCTGCCCGCCGTCCTCGATGCCGCTCGAATGCAGCGCGTGCACCATCGTGAACTTGAGCCCCGCCGCCTCGACCGTGCCGCCCTTGTTCATCGGCATCGTGTTCGCGACGCCCTTCTTCGACAGGAACTGGTGGATCTCGTAGTTCGAGATCACCGCCGGCTTGAACTTCTTCGCCAGCGTCACCGCGTCGCCCATGTGGTCGCCGTGGCCGTGCGTGATCGTCATCACGTCGATCTTGTCGAACGTCTTCTGATCCTTGGGGCAGGCGGGATTGCCTTCGACCCACGGATCGAGCAGCACGGTCTTGGCGCCGCGCGTCACCAGCCTGAACGTGCCGTGGCCGAGCCAGGTGAGCGCAAATCCACGGTTCAGCGTCGTCACGTGCGTCCCCTTAGCCGCCATGGGCGACCGTCTCGGCGCCGGAGAGCTCTTCGAGCCGCGCGGTGAAGTGACGGAGCACCGGCGCTTCGTAGACGAGCGCGAGGCCCTTGAGCCGGTCGCGTTCGCGGTGGAGCTGGATCACCGACTCCGCGACGTAGCGCATGTGCTCGGTGGTGTAGACGCGGCGCGGGATCGCGAGCCGCACGAGATCGAGCGTGGGATACACGTGCTCGCCGGTCGCGGGGTCGCGGTGGCCGAACATCAGGCTGCCGACTTCGACCGCGCGGATGCCGAACTCGCGGTAGAGCGCAACGACGAGCGACTGCCCCGGGAACTGCGACTGCGGGATCGCCGGCAGGAAGCGGCGCGCGTCGAGGTAGACGGCGTGCCCGCCGACCGGCTTCACGATCGGCACCCCGGCCTCGTCGAGCATCCGGCCGAGCTGCGCCACCTGCCCGACGCGGAACGCGAGGTAGTCCTCGTTGAGCACTTCTTCGAGCCCGCGCGCCATCGCCTCGAGGTCTCGCCCGGCGAGGCCGCCGTACGTGGGGAAGCCTTCGACCAGGATCAGGAGGTTCGTGATCTTCTCGACCCACTCGGCGTTCGTGAGCGCGAGGAACCCGCCGATGTTGACGAGCCCGTCCTTCTTGGCGCTCATCGTGCAGCCGTCCCCGAGCGCGAACATCTCGCGCGCGATCTCGCGCACCGGACGGTTCGCGTAGCCGGGCTCGCGCTGCTGGATGAACCAGCAGTTCTCGGCGAACCGGCACGCGTCGAAGATGAGCGGCACGCCGTGGCGGTCGCACACCTCGCGCACCTCGCGCACGTTGGCCATCGCGACCGGCTGCCCGCCGCCGGAGTTGTTGGTGACGGTGATCATCACCAGCGGCACGCGCTCGCGCCCGAGCTGGCGCAGCGTGCGATCGAGCTTCACCGGATCGAGGTTGCCCTTGAACGGATGGGGCGACGTGGGGTCGAGCCCTTCGTCGATCACGAGGTCGCGCGCTTCGGCCTTCTGGTGCTCGACGTTGGCGCGCGTGGTGTCGAAGTGGATGTTGTTCGGCACCACGTCGCCGGGCTTGAGCACGCTCGAGAACAGCAGGTTCTCGGCCATGCGGCCCTGATGCGTCGGAATCACGTGCGGATAGCCGAAGATGCCGCGCACGGTCTCGGCGAAGTGATAGTAGTTGCGGCTTCCGGCGTACGACTCGTCGCCGAGCATCAGCCCCGCCCACTGGTGATCGCTCATCGCCGACGTGCCGCTGTCGGTGAGGAGGTCCACGTAGATGCTGTCCGCGGGCACGGCGAAGATGTTGAGGCCGGCTTCGCGGATCAGCCGCTCGCGCTCCTCGCGGGTGACGCGGCGGAGCGGCTCGACCACCTTGATGCGGAACGGCTCGGCCGGGAATCGCATGGGGCGGGGAGCATAGGCCGCGGCCCGCGGCGCGGACAAATGCGGCGACGCATCCCGTGAGATGCACGGGCGTCGGCGCACGCAGCGGGCGTTACGGCAACCCGGGAATTGCCATTGCGCGGCGCGCGCGGGCGTTCCATGCTTCAAATGTTCGCCGTGAGCAGGCGTGCCTTCGTGTCGCACCACCCCAGTGCGCGCCGCGATCGGCCGGAACCGGAGCATCGGCGAACCGGGGGACCAGGGCTCGCCTCCGCCGCGCGCGGCGCGGTCGAGGCGAGGATTTCGCTGGTTCTGCGCTGTGGATCGGGATGGGTGGCTGTGGGATCGGGGGACTCCAACGCCCGTCTTGTGAAGCAGCGCAGGTCGTCGGTCGCATCGGATGCGACCTCGGTTTCAGCACGCATCGGCACGCGGTGGCCCCCGCCGCTCGCGCGCCGCGAGAGACCGGAAACGGAGCGGGCCGGCCGGAGGGTCGGTCCGCTTTCGTTGAGTGCCCTAGTTCCGATCGCCGCCCGAGCGCCGGCCGCGCTCGGCCCAGCGCAGCTGCTCCTCGATCGTCTCGCGCGCCCGGCGCGCGCGCTCGAGCACGCTCTCCATCTCGAGCAGCGCGAGCTTCGCCGTGGGATCGAGCGCGAGCCCCATGCAAACGGTGTTGACCAGAGGCTCGAACGCGAGCCCCTCGCCCGCCTCGGCGGGCGTCTCCTCGCGCGGCACGGCGAGGTGCGCGAGCCGCGCGCGCGCATCGAGGAGTGCTCGGCGCTCGAGCTGGATCAGCGGATCGTCCTCGGTGTACGGCGCCTGCCCGAGCACCTCGACGCGCACGGCGCGGTACGGGAACTCGCGCACCAGCCGCCCGAGCCGGACGCGCGCGAGGCCGCGCAGCCGAAGGTCATAGCAGTCGTCGGGCAGCCACTCGACGTCCTCGAAGCGCGCGAGGCAGCCGACCGGAAAGAACTCGGGGCTCGCGTGGTAGTCGCTCTCGTAGCCGGGCTTGAGCAGCGCGAGCGCGATGACGCGCTCGCCCGAGAGCGCCTCGCGCACCATCGTGCGGTAACGCAGCTCGAAGACGTGGAGCGGCAGCTCGACGCCGGGGAACAGGACGACCCCCGGCAGCGGAAACACCGGCACCGGGTGCTGCGGCACGAACTGCACGGCGCCTCCCGCGCGCGGGCGCGGCGTGCGGCGGAGCTAGTCGCCGCCGACGAATTCCAGCAGCTGCTGGATATGGCCCTCGACCTTGACCTTCGGATAGATCTGCGCGATGCGGCCGGTGCGATCGATCACGAACGTCGTGCGCTCGATGCCCATGTACTTCTTGCCGTAGAGATTGCGCTGCTTGTAGACGCCATACTGCTTCGACACCGTCGCGTCCTCGTCGGCGAGCAGCGGAAACGGCAGGTGGTGCTTGTCCTTGAACTTCTGGTGCGACTCGAGGCCGTCGGTCGACACGCCGAGGATCACCGTGTCGAACTTGTCGAAATCGGCGGAATAGTCGCGGAAGTCGCACGCCTCACGCGTGCATCCCGGCGTCTCGTCCTTGGGATAGAAGTAGAGGACGACGGTCTTCTTGCCCTTGAACTGGCGCAGCGCGATGGTCTCGCCCGTCGTCGAAGGGAGCGCGAAATCGGGCGCGGGCTTCCCGATTACGGGCAGGAGGCTGGTCGTCATGCTTCCTCCGGAAGCGGCGCCGGGCTCCGCGTGGAGCCCGGCGAAGGGGAGTGGATCCGGGTGCGCGGGTCTAGCGGTGGACGGCCTGCATGGCCAGCGCCCGCTCGAGATTCTGCGCCACGACGTCCCAGTCGAGGTTGTTGAAGAACGCTTCGATGTACTTGGCCCGCGCGCGGCCGTAGTCGATCCAGTAGGCGTGCTCGTACACGTCGAGCGCCAGGATCGGCGTCGCGTTCCACAGCGGGAACGTGTTCTGCGCGTCGCCGGCGACCGTGGTCAGGCAGTTCCAGTCGTGGTCGTAGGCGAGCCACACCCAGCCGCGCGCCGCGAGCCCCGACGCCTTGAAGTCGGCGAGCCACGCGTCGTACGAGGGGAAGTCCTTCTTGATCTGCTCCGCGAGCCGGCCGGACGGCGCGCCGCCCTTGCCGCCGAGATGCGCGAAGTAGACCTCGTGGTTCTTGACGCCGCCGGTCGCGAACGAGAGATCGATGCGCAGCGAACGCAGGTCGCTGTAGATCTGGTTCGCGCTCGCGCGATCGACGCCGGCGAGCTTCTCCTGGATCTCGTTGGTCTTGCCGATGTAGCCCTTGTAGAGCTCGTAGTGCTCTTCCATCGTGCGCGCCGAGATGCCGTTGAGCTCTCGGATGCTGGCGAACTTCTTCGCTTCGAGCTTGGGGAAAGCCATGATGGACCTCCAAACGATCAGGCGGCACGGCCACCGGGAATGAGCGTCGCTTCAGGGAGGGACGGCGACGTTAGCCCGCGGCCCGAGCGCTGTCAACGAGCCTTCGCGCGCGCGCGGATGCCGCGCGCGCTCGTGATGCGTCCGGCGCGGACCGAATCGCGCAGCGCTGCGAGCGCGGCGCCGCTCACCTCGCAGGTCATGTCCGACGCCTTGCAGCCCGCGAGCGTGTAGCCGCAGCCGCACGTGCACTCGCGCGCGTTCGCGAAGCGCAGGAACAACTCGCGCTGGCGCGAGTCGAGGGCGGTGACGTCGACGCCCCGCACGTCGTCGATCCAGCGTTGCTTGAACATCGTCGAATCGATCGGCGGATGGCCGGGCGGGAGTGCGGCGCTCCCGGGTGTCGCGGCCGGCAGCGGATGCGGCGCCGCCGGTCGCGAGGTCGCGGATGCCGGACCGCCGAGCCCCGCCGCGTGACCGACTTGGATCGCGGCGCCGGTGTCCCGCGTGCCGACCTGGCGCAGCGCCTGCGCGATCACCTGATCGCCCGGCTGCGGCCGGCCCGAGGTCGAACCCGGCTTCCACACGCCGGCCTGGCGCAGCGCCACGACGATGCCGATCGTGAGCGCCGTCGTCGCGCCCAGCGTGATCCAGCGCGCGCGTCCGCGCGCATCGCGTCGAGGCGTCATCGGCGACGAGTGTACACGCGTTGACCCGCCGCGACGCCGCACCTAGCATGCGGCTCCCGATCTCGACGGAGGCCGAAATGAGCTGGACCCGAAGCGTCGCGCCCGATGCCGCCGCCGGCCCGCTGGCCGAGGCGTACGCGCGCGTCCGCGCGCGCTCGGGCCGCGTCAACGCTGCATGGCAGTCGCTCGGCGAGGATCCCAAGGGGCTCGCGGCGCTGTTCGATCTCGTGCGCACCCTGACGGACGATCCCGCGCCGCTCTCGAAGGCGCAGGCCGAGATGATCGCGATCGTCGTCTCGGCGACCAACGGCTGCGGCTACATGGTCGCGCATCACGGGCCGCGGCTCGCGGCGGCGCTCGGCGACGAAGCGCTCGCCCGCGCGGTGGCGCTCGACTATCGCGAGGCGAACATCGCGGCGCGCGACCGCGTGCTGCTCGACGCCGCGGTGGCGCTGACGTGCGAACCCGGCGAGCGCACCGAGGCCGACGTCGAGCGTGTGCGCGAGTACGGCTTCGACGACGCCGCGATCGTGAAGGCGACCGAGATCGCCGCGCTCTACAACCTGATCGATCGCATCATCAGCGGCCTCGGCGTCACGCTCGACGCCGACGTGCCGCCGTGGGAGTTCGGGAGCCAGAGGTAGGGAAGCGCAATGGGCTACGCGAGCCATCACGAAGCCGACGAAGAAAAGCTCACAAGCAATCGTTTCTTGGGTCACGCCTTCCGTCGACCTGCTCCGGTCGTCGCCGAGACGCTGACGGTCTCGGTGTTCATGACCTTTCTGTATGGCTGCAAGACGCGCCTTGCGCGCGCGGTTGGACGCGCATCCTTTGTTGCAGCGGCGCTCGAGGAATTGGGCGTTGAGATTGTGAACAAGACGCGGGCGACGATTCGAAGCTTTGAATCGGCGCAGGGACTCGACACGCCAAAGTTGCAAATGCTCGCGGCCAATCGCCTAGAGGAAGAGGTCGGAGTACTGATCAAGTCCTTCCTTGACCAGATAGCAGAACTCAAAGAGGCGCGAGGCGTGAGCAGAGCCAGCCTTGAAGAGGCTCGCGGGCTGCCCCTGCAACTCGGGAAGCTTCCGCGACCGCGCATGAGTGAGTCTCAAGCGGAGCATGCAGGCGAGATCCTTGCCGAGTTGCCGACTCTTTCCAGCGACTTTTGTGGAATGATCGTCGCTTTCGACCGACAGGCCGGTGAGACCTTGTCGACTGCTTCCGCTGCGGCAGAAACGCTCAAGCTGCTCAGGACAAAGATCTATGTCTTCAAAGAGAGGATCCGAAGCGTACGAAAGCTGGCTGGAAGAACTCGGGAGAGGCCGGCAGTTCGAGGCGATGCGCGACCATTCGTCAAGCGATCCAAGCGCTGAACATTCGCCACTCGACGCACCTGGCCACTCGTGCCGAGGCTCCGCCGCGAATCGGATGTCGGCACCTAGGGTTCAGGCCTGCATGACTATCGCGCGGTGAGCGGGGCGACCTTCGACCGCATCATCAGCGGCCTCGGCGTCGCGCTCGACGCCGACGTGCCGCCCTGGGAGTTCGGGAGCCAGCGCTAGACTACCGCCCCGTCCCCGCGCGCACGCGCGTGCCGAGCGAAACGACCTGCGCGCGCAGGTGCTCGAGCGCCACCTCGAGCCTCGTCACGCCCTCGACGATCGCCGCCGTCGGCGGCTGGTCGCTGCCCTCGATCTCGAGATAGAGCGTGCGCAGCTCGCCGTTGAGCCGCGCGAGGCTCTCGGGTGCCCGGCCCGCCACCGGCACGGCGCCGGCGCCGGTCTCGAGCTTCGCTGCCTCGCGATCGAGCGCGTCGAGCGCCGTCGAATCCTCGGCGCCCGCACGCCGCGCCTTGAGCCCGCGCCGCATCGCACGCACTTCGCCCAGCGCCGTCGTGTCCGCCGCCATCGCCGCGGCGAGTCGCGTCGCGAGTGTCCACTGCTGCTCGAGCGTCGCGCTCGTCGCGTGGACGCGCGGGTCCATGCGCACGGTGAGCGGCTGCGTCAGCGTGCGACCGTCCACGGTGAGCCGCACGGTGTACGCGCCGGGCAGCGCCCACGGACCGCGCGGCTCGCGCGGCGTCTCCGCGTAGACCGCCGAGATCGGATAGTCGCGGCGCGTCGCCGCGGGCGGCTCGCCGTGGAGATCCCAGATGAAGCGATGCGTCCCGGCGCTCGTCGCGATCTTCATCGGCCGGCGAATCCAGTAGGTCGGAATGTTGAGGTCGGTGTCGCTCGTGTCCGGCGGATCGGCGCTCGAATAGCGGCGCACGCGCTGCCCGCGCGCGTCGAGGATCTCGAGCACGGCCGGCCCCGCCGCGTCGTGCGCGAGGCGGTAGTCGAGGATCGCCCCGTCGGGCGGGTTCTGCCCCGCTGGCTCATCAGGCGGCACGGGCGTGTCGGTGTTGCGATTCCAGCGCACGCGCCACGCCGGTGACGGGCGGTGGAGATACGCGTCGCCCGCAGCGGCGGCCGCGGCGATCTGCTGCAGCGGCGCGATGTCGTCGAGGATCCAGAACGAGCGCCCGTGCGTGCCGATCACGAGATCGTTCTCGTGCACGACGACGTCGCGCACCGACGAGGCCGGCAGGTTGAGCCGCAGCGACTGCCAGTGGTCGCCGTCGTCGAACGACACGTACACCGTCCGCTCGCTCGCGGCGTAGAGCAGGCCGCGCACGACCGGGTCCTCGCGCACCGCGTTCACCATCTCGTTCGCCGGGATGCCGGCGACGATCTCGGTCCACGTGCGCCCGCCGTCACGCGTGCGCAGGACGTGCGGGCGCGTGTCGTCCAGGCGGAGGCGGTTGATCGCGGCGTAGCAGGTCGCGGTGTCGAAGTGCGACGCCTCCATGAGCGACACCTTGCTCCACGACGTGAGCGAAGGCGGCGTCACGTCGCGCCACGAGCGGCCGCCGTCGCGCGTGACGTGGATCAGGCCGTCGTCGGTGCCCGCCCAGATCATGTCGCGCGCCTTGAACGACGGCGCGATCGTGTAGACGACGCCGCGGTGCTTGCCGCCCTCGGCATCGAGCGGCGCGAACGTGCCGACGTTCGCGGGCCGCTCGTCGCTCGCGCGGGTGAGGTCGGGGCTGATCGTCCGCCACGCGTGCCCGCCGTCGCGCGTCTCGAAGATCACGTTCGCCGCGGTGTAGAGCACGTGCGGATCCAGCGGCGAGAACAGGACCGGCATCGTGCGCACCCAGCGGTAGTCGCCGGCGCGCAGCGGATCGGGCGTCACGTTCTGCACGTCGCGGCTCTTCCAGTCGAAGCGAGAGAGCTTGCCGCCGAAGACGATGTCGGGATCGAGCGGGTCGGCGGCGACGTAGCCGTACTCCTCGGCGCCGACCGGGTGCCAGTCGCGATCAGTGATCGCGCCGTCGGAACCGCGGCTCAAGACGCCGGCCGAGCCGCTCTCCTGCTGGCCGCCGTAGACGCGATACGGAAACGCGTTGTCGGCGCTGACGTGGTAGAGCTGCGCGGTCGGCTGGTTGTACCAGGAGCTCCACGTCGCGCCGCCGTTCACCGTGACGATCGCGCCCTGATCGCCGGCGAGCAGGATCGTCTTCGGATCGTCGGGGTCGATCCACAGACGGTGGTAGTCGTCGCCGCCCGGCGCGCCGCGCCAGCCGATGAACGTCCTGCCGCCGTCCGTGGACTTCCACGTCACCACGTTCGCGACGTAGACGACGTCGGGATCGCGCGCGTCCACCTTGACCTCGTTGAAGTCGCCGTCGCGATCCCACAGACGATGGTCCGCGTTGACGAGCGAGAAATGCTCGCCGCCGTCCTCCGAGCGATAGAGCCCGCCGCCCTTCTTCGCGCCGAGCACCGCGTAGAGCCGCTGCGGCCGGCCCGGAGCGATCGTGATGCCGATGCGGCCGAGGCTGTCGCGTCCCGACGGCAATCCCGCGCCGATCTTCCGCCACGTCGTTCCGCCGTCCACCGACTTGAAGAGTCCGTTGTTCTCGGAGCGCGTCCACGAACCGCCGCTCCCCTCCCACGGCGGCTGGCGCGCGGACCACATCACGGCGTAGAGCGTGCGCACGCTCGACGGATCGAAGAGCACGTCCATCGCGCCGGTGTCGTCGCCCTTGAACAGCACGTTCTCCCACGTCACGCCGCCGTCCGTCGAGCGGAAGACGCCGCGCTCGTGATTGGGCCCGTAGGGATGACCGAGCACCGCGGCGAAGACGCGGTTCGGGTCGTGCGGGTCCACGGCCAGCGCCGGGATCTGCTGCCCGTCACGCAGCCCGAGGTGCGACCACGTGCGGCCGCCGTCCGCCGAGCGATAGATCCCGTCGCCCACGGAGAGGTCGGGGCGCTGCAGCCCCTCGCCGCTCCCGACGTAGAGGATGCGCGGATCGGACGGCGCGACCGCGATCGCGCCGATCGAGCCGGTCGGCTGGTCGTCGAAGATCGGCGCCCACGTGCGGCCGAAGTCGGTGGTCTTCCAGACGCCGCCGTCGTTGACGCCGATGTAGAAGAGGCCGCGCGCGCCGCGCACGCCGACGGCGGCAACGGTGCGGCCGCCGCGGAACGGTCCGATGCAGCGCCAGCGCAGGCCGCCGAAGAACGATGGATCGTAAGGGGGCGCGGCCTGCGCGGCGACGGCGAGAGCGAGCGCGGCCATCCCGGCCCATGCCATGGCGCGGCGTCGCGTCTCCGGACATGCGCGCGGCGTCATCGCGCCACCACGATGCGGCGCGTGCTGGCCTTTCCGTCCACGACGAACCGCGCGAAGTAGATTCCGCCGCGGCTCGGCCGGCCGCCGTCGTCGCGCAGATCCCACGTCACGTCGTGCTCGCCGGCATCGAGCGCGCCCCCGACCAGCGTCCGTTCGCGCCGTCCGCGCGCGTCGTAGATCACCAGCGTCACGCGTGCGGGCGCCGCGAGCGTGACGGCGAGCCGGCAGCCGGTCCGCGCGGGGTTGGGCCAGATCGTCCCGAACGCCAGCGGCGGCGGCGGCGGTGGCGGCGGCGGCGGTGGCGGCGGTGGTGGTGGCGGCGGCGGGCCGCTGTCGAGATCGGCGTCGATCGCGGCGGCGATGTCGGCTTCGCCGATGTCCGGGCGCTGCGTCACGATGCTCGCGAGCGACCAGAACGCGATGCTCATGTTGGCGACCGACGTGTCGGCGATGGTCCACGGGTACTCGGGATCGCTCGGCGGCGGCCAGTAGCCGTACAGATCGGGCATCGTGCCTCCGTTCTCGAGCGAGTCGATGAAGGCCATCACCGCGCCGAGCTTCGGCGAATGGTAGCGATCGAAGTTGAGCGCGATGTATCCGGGCTCGACCGTCCAGCCGCGCGTGTCGTAATCGATCGCACAGCCGGACGCGCGACTGTAGTAGTAGCGCGCCCCCGACTGATAGTGCGAATGCCCGGCGGCATCGACGCGATCCTCGAGAAACGCGTGCATGCGGTCGAGCATCGGCGCGATGAGCGGGTCGCCGGTGAGCCGTTCGACGTGGATCAGCTCCTGCGACATCCAGCCGGTGTAGTGGATGTCCTCCGAGCCCGCGCACCAGTGTGGGAAGCTGCCGTCGGCGTTCTGGTACGCGGGCAGCAGGGCGAGGATGTCGTGCGTCTTGGCGGCGGCAGCCGCGTCGTTCATCTCGCGCGCGGCGTCCGCGGTCGCCATCGCCACCATGAGCCCGCCGTTCAGGATGCACTGGGAGGTCGAGATCGCCTCGAGCTCGCTCATCAGATCCCGCGCGGCGGCGAGGAAGCGCGGCGCCTGCGTGACGCGCCACGCCTCGACCAGGCTCAAGCCGAGCATGCCGTCGAACGGCGTGTGCGATCGGATCGGCTCGAGGTGGGCGATGAGGTAGTCGGCGTGGCGCTCGACCTCGCGCTCGATCCCCGCGACCGGATGGAGCGTGTAGAGCTCGGCGTAGCCCAGCACCTGGCAGACCACCGACTGGCGGATCGCCTCGGACGGGCTGACGGAGTAGCGGCTGTCCATGGTCACGCCGTCCGCGAGGTGCTGGCGGAAGTAGCGGTTCATGCGCTGGACGAGCGGCAGCAGCGGGTCGCTCGCGTCGGCCGACCCGTCGCGATCGAGCGCCGTCGTCAGGACCAGGCTCACGAACACGATCGCGGCGATCGTCCACGACGAGCGCTTCAGCGCCATGCGACCACCGGCCATGCGAACGGCCGCGCCTTCACCGCTTCTCCTTCACCTCGAGCTTCGTCTTCGCCTCGAACACCTTCTTCCCGCCGACGTACGTCATGAGCACCGTCGCGTGCGGGATCTCGGCGGCCGGCCCGTGCACCACGTCGCGGTCCACCACGACGAAGTCCGCGAGCTTACCGACCTCGATCGAGCAGAGGTCCTTCTCGCGGAACGCGAGCCACGCACCGTCGCGCGTGAAGCTCTCGAGCGCTTCGTCGGGCGTCATCCGCTGCTCCGGAAACCAGCCGCCCGCCGGCAGCCGGCCGTCGAGGTCGCGGCGCGTGATCGCGGCGTAGAGCCCGAGCATCGGGTTCGCGCTCTCGACCGGGAAGTCGCTGCCGCTCACGACGGGCACGCCCGCGTTCATGAACGTGCGCCACGCGTAGCCCCACTTCACGCGCTCGGGGCCGAGCCGCGTCTCGGCCCACGGCCCGTCCGACGTGGCGTGCGTCGGCTGCATAGACGCGACGATGCCGAGCCGCGCGAAGCGCGGCACGTCGGCGGGTCGCACGATCTGCGCGTGCTCGACCGCCCAGCGCGCCTCGGGATGCGGCGCGCCCGCGAACGCCGCCTCGAACGCGTCGAGCGTGCCGTGGTTCGCCGAGTCGCCGATCGCATGCACGCGGACCTGGAGCCCCTTCGCCAGCGCCCGCACGCCGATCTCGCGCAGGCGGCCGAGCGGGAAGGTCGAGAGTCCGCGCGTCCCCGGGGCGTCGCTGTAGGAATCGGTGAGCAGCGCGCCGCGCGATCCGAGCGCGCCGTCCGATACGACCTTGATCGCCCGCAACGCCAGCTGGTCGCCCGGCCGCGGCCCGCTCGCGAGGACCGAATCGAGCAGCGTCGTGCGCGCCGCCGCCATGGCGTTGATGCGGATCGGGAACGTGCCGCGCGCGAGCAGCGCGCGGTACGCGTCCCACTCCTCGGGGCCGATCCCGGCGTCGTGGACCATCGTGAGCCCGAGCCGCGCGCACTCCTGCATCGCGTGCAGCAGCCGCGTCTCGCGCTCCGAGGCGGTGAGCGCGGGCTGGACCGCCGTCACGAGCCCGACCGCGCCGTCGAGGAGCACGCCGGTCGGCTCGCCGTTCGCGTCGCGCAGGATCGCGCCGCCGGGCGGATCCCTGGTGTCGCGCGTGATGCTCGCGAGAACCATCGCCATGTGGTTGACGAGCGCCGCGTGCCCGTCGATGCGCGTCATCCGCACCGGATGGTCGGGCACCGCGCGCGACAGCGCGGCGTGGTTCGGCATCGCCGTATCGGTCCAGTGGTTCTGATCCCACCCGCGGCCGGTGACCCACGCGCCCGCCGGCAGCGTCTTCGCGCGCGCGGCGACGCGATCGATCACCTCCTGATAGCTGCGCGTGCCGGTCGCGTCGACGTCGACCAGCCGCGTGCCGAGGTTGAGCACGTGCCCGTGCGAGTCGATGAGGCCGGGGAGCACCGTCCTGCCGGCGAGATCCAGCACCTGCGTATCGGGCCCGATCCAGCGCCGCATGTCGGCGTCGGTGCCGACGGCGACGATGCGGCCGTCGCGCACGGCGAACGCCTGCGCCTTCGCGCCCGGCGATGCGACGGTGTAGACGTTCGCGCTCCGCACCGCGAGACCGGCGGGGGCCGCGGTTCCCGCGGCGCCCGAGCCGACGGCGCCCGCGGCGGCCAGCGTGACGGCGGCGATCATCGTCAGCATCTCCCCTCCTTTGCGGCCCGCAGGAAGGCGGGCGTCAGCTTTGCTCCGTCACCTCGCGATAGACGGCGACCAGCCCCGCGACGTGGCGCGCCGGGTCGGCCAACGATGCCACATGCGCGCGGCCCGCTTCGCCCCATGATTTCGCCGCGGGATCGGTCATCGCCCGCCGCACGGCCTCGGCGATCGCGTGCGGGTCGCCGGGCGGGACCAGCAGGCCGGTCGCCTCGTGCTCGACCAGCTCGGGGATCGCGCCGATGCGCGCGGCGATGACGGGCCGCGCCTCGGCGAGCGCCTCGGCCGCGGCGTAGCAGAAGTGCTCGTAGAAGAGCGACGGCACGATGACCGCTCCGGCCGCGCGGCGCAGCGCGGCGAGCGAGACGTCGGGGATGCGCCCGAGCAGGCGGAGATTGGGCTGGGTCGCCGCGGCGCCCGCGAGCCAGGCGGCGAGCGGTCCGTCGCCGACGACCAGCAACGGCACGGGCGCCACGCGCATCGCGATCGCCGGGAGCTGCCGCACGCCTTTCTCGACCGAGAGCCGGCCGGCGTAGAGGACGAACGGCTCGGACGCCCCCGCCACGCCGTTCGTGGCACCCGCCACCGCGGGCCGCTCGACGCCGTGCGCGAGCGGACGCAGCCGGTCCGCCGGAACGCCGTGCTCGACCGCCTTCGCCATGACGAACGCCGACGGCGCGATCCAGCGCTCGACCGAGCGATACACGTCGAGCGCCTGATGCGCGTAGGCCTCGATCGTCCCGATCGCGCTCTTCGCGCGCGACTCCTGCACGCACGCGGTCGCGAACGCGTGCCAGTGGCGGCCGCCGCGGCAGCGCTCGCACGGCGCGCCGTGCGCGAACAGGATCCGGTTCGTGCACCAGGGCTTGAAGTCGTGCAGCGTCATCACGACCGGCACGCGCGCGCGGGCGAGCGGCGGCAGGATGGACGGCGTGAGGTAGCGGCTCGGCGCGTGGAGGTGCGCGACGTCGGGCCGGTGCTCGGCGAGCAGCGCCTCGATCGCTCGCGCCGCCGGCGCCGACCAGATCGCGCGCGGCAGCTGCTCGAGCTGGCGCGACGCGGCGGCGCCCTCGCCGAAGTCCGCGGGCGGCGCGAAGAAGCGCTCGGTCGGGCTCGGCAGATTGCGCGGATCGCGCGTCGCGAAGTGGATCACGTCGTGGCCGGCCGCCGTGAGCCAGCGCGATTCGTCGAGGTACGTGCGTTCGACGCCGCCGCGCAGGTAGTGGAACGCGTTGACCAGCAGAACGCGCACGGAACCTCCTAGCCAAGCCTAGCCCAGCGCGAACTCCACCAGCGCCGCGCCGACGCCCGGCCCCGGCTCGTAGCAGCGCACCTCGCCCACCGCGTCGCGGGTCAGGAATCCGCGCAGCACTTCGAGGTGACGGAGCCCCGCCTGCGGCTGCGCCTGTTCCAGCGCCGCGGCGTCGAGCGACGCGAGCCCGTCCCAGCGCCCGTCGCGCATCACGTCCAGCACGCGCGCGTCGACGTCCGCGGCCGCGGGCACGTCGCGCCCGAGGCTCCACGCGTGCTGATTGTCCGAGAGCATGCCGCCGACCACGAACGCGACGCGCTCCTCGCGCTGTTCGAGCACGCGGCGGATCACGGCGCCCCACGCGCGGCACTCTGCGGGCGACCGGTCGGCGAGCGAGAGCGGCACGACGGCGGCAGCGCGATCGGGGAACAGGAAGTGGAGCGGCACGGTGACGCCGCTGTCGATCCCGCGGTTCGCCTCGGCGACGCGCACGCCGGCGCGCATCCCGGCCTGGACCAGCGCGCGGGCGAGCGCGGGGTGCCCGGGACAGTCGTAGCGCACCTCGACGCCGAACCCGGTGTAGTCGGTGAGGGTGCGATGGCGTTTGCCGCCGCCGACGAGGAACGGGCCCTCGGACATCCAGCGCGCGCTCAACGCCACGACGATCGCCGGCGATTCGGCGCGCAGCGCCTCGGACTCGGCTTCGAGCGCCGCGAGCATCTCGGTGCGGTGGCGGCGGTGCTCGTCCACGAGCAGCGTCGAGATGGTCGGCACGAGCAGGACGCTGGACGTCAGCATGAACGATCGGCGGTCACGCGCGCCGTCAATGGTGCCGGATTCTGATTTCGCCGCCGGTCACCCGCGCCGCGGCGCGCTCGTTGCCCGGACCCACGGCGATGCCGCCGATCTGCGCCGCGCCGAGCAGCTCGTTCGGCAGCGGGAACATGACGCGCTCCTCGAGCAGCCGGAACTCCTCGACGCGGTAGCCGCCGAGCTCGCACGCGCGCCGGACGCAGGCGCGCACGACGTCCTCGGGCGTCGAGGCGCCGGCGGTGATGCCGACGTCGCCCGTGAGCCACGCGGCCTCGATGTCCTCGGCCGCCTCGATCAGGTACGCCTGCGCGCCGCGCGCGCGCGCCACCTCGACGAGGCGGTTGGCGTTGCTGCTGGTCGGCGCGCCGACGACGAGGATCACCGAGCAGCGCCGCGCCAGCTCCTTGACCGCGTCCTGTCGGTTCTGCGTCGCGTAGCAGATGTCGGCCTTCGCCGGCTCGTGCACGGCCGGGTAGCGGCGCTTGAGCGCCTCGACGATCGTGCGCACGTCGTCCACCGAGAGCGTGGTCTGGCTGATGTAGGCGACGCGCGCCGGATCGGGCAGGTCCAGCGCCTCGACGTCGGCGACCGATTCGACCAGCACGATCGCGTTGGGCGCCTCGCCGAGCGTGCCCTCGACCTCGACGTGGCCGCGGTGGCCGATCAGGACGATGCTGTAGCCCTGCTTCGCGTAGCGCAGCGCCTCGAGGTGCACCTTGGTGACCAGCGGACAGGTGGCGTCGAGCGCCTTGAGCCCGCGCGCCTTGGCCTCGGCGCGCACCGCCGGCGACACGCCATGCGCCGAGAAGATCACCACCGCGCCCTCCGGCACGTCGCGGAGCTCGTCCACGAACACGGCGCCGCGCGCGCGCAGGTCGTCGACGACGTGGCGGTTGTGGACGATCTCGTGACGGACGTAGACCGGAGCGCCGTATACCTGGAGCGCGATGTCCACGATGTCGATCGCGCGGTCGACGCCGGCGCAGAAGCCGCGCGGGGCGGCGAGATAGAGGGTGCGCGGGGCGTCGGACATGCGCACGGACTGTAGCGAACGGGCCATGCGGCCGCAACGCGGACGGCCGCGCGGATCGTGGTCAACTCCGCGTCCGGCGCCGCCGATAACCCCGTGGAAGCCCGCAGGAGGCGGGCGAGCCCTCGAGGGAACTCCGATGAGCGCCATGGAGGGGCTGCTGCTCCACCGCAATCCGGGCGGAGCGGTCGGCCGCAGCGCGACGTGGGTGCTGGTCGTGGACGACAAGGTCGTCGTGCGCGATCTGCTCGAGCGCTTCCTCGTGCTCGAAGGCTACAAGGTGATGAGCGCCGCCGACGGGCTCGAGGCGGTGCGGCTGTTCCAGGCCCATCCCGGGACGTTCCAGGCGGCGATCCTCGACGTGCTCATGCCGCGCATGGACGGGCGCGACACGTTCTACGCGCTGCGCCAGGTGGACCCGATGCTCCCCGTGCTCATCATGAGCGGCTTCGCACCCGGCGAGCGCGCCGACGAGATCATCGGGCGCCCGGGGACCAACTTCATCCACAAGCCGTTCGTCCTCGGCGACGTCCTGCTGCGCCTCGAGCAGCTGCTCGCGCAGCGCGGCGGGACGGCCGCCCCGCCGGCGGCCGCGCCGACGACGACGCTCCGCCTCGAAGGCATCACCGACTAGGGCGGCGGACCGGCAGCGCCGCGACGCTGTCGGCGGCGAAGCGCGCGCGCGTCGAATCCGGCGCCGCGGCGCGCACGGCGGCCATAAGCGTGTGCACGCGCTGGAGCTCGGCGGGCGCGCGGCCCACCATGCGCTCGGCGAGGCGCAGCTCGGTCATCGCCTCGCGCAGCTCGCCGCGGCTCTTGAGCACGACCGCGAGCAGGACGTGCGGCTGCGGCTGATCGCCCTTCGCGCGCACGCCGTCGCGCGCGAGCGCGAGCGCGTCGTCGTCACGGCCCAACGATTCGAGCAGCTCGACCGCCTCGAGCCGCGCGCCGTGCTGATCGGGGCGATGCCGCAGCAGGCGCCGATAGACGTCCACCGCGTCGGTGTCGCGCCCGGCCTCGTGCAGGATCTGGATCTGCGCCTGGAGTGTCGCCGCGAACGACGAGTCGAAGCTCTCGGCGCGGCGGTAGAGCGCGAAGGCCGAATCGGCGTGGCCCTCGCGGCGCGCGATGTTGCCGAGATCGAACCACGACGTGGGATCGGCGGGCGCGATCTTCAGCGCGCGACGGAGCTCGGCGCGCGCCTCGCCGTTGCGGCGCTGCGCCGCGAGCGCCGCGCCGAGATCGCGGTACTCCTCGAACGTGACCGGCGGCAGCGTGAGGGCGTGGCGCAGCGCGGTCTCGGCGTTCTTCGGCCGTCCCTCGGCGAGATAAGCGAAGCCGAGCGCGTGCCACGTCGCGCCGTTCTTCGGCTGGCGGCGCGTCAGGCGCTCGAGGCTCTGGATCGCGCGCCCGGTCTCGCCGAGCCGCGTGAGCGCGATCCCGAGCTCGCGGATCGCGTCGGCGTTCTCGGGATGGTGCTGCACCTCGTCGGCGAACGCCTTCGCCGCGGCGGCGGGCTGGTCGCGGCGCACGAGCAGGAGACCCATGCGGTAGTTGGCTTCCGCGATCGTGGGGTCGAGCTTGACGGCGTTGCTGTACGCCGCGATCGCGGCCGCCGTTTGCCCGCTCTTCTCGAAGGCGTGTCCGAGATCGAGCTGATCTCGCGCGCGCTGCGCGCGGCTGTGGATCATGGTGTCGCCCGGGCTCGGCCGGCCGGGAATGAGCAGCGGCGCGGGCTCGGATTCGCCGGGCATCGAGTCGCGCGCGCCGCCCGCGGTCGCCGCGTGCGCTGCCGCGGCGAGGAGCAGGGCGAGCGCGCCGAGCACGGTCGCGGCGGCGCCCGCACGCACCGCGCGGGCATGGCCGGAACGCCGGGCGCCGATCAATGCCGCCGCTTGAGCGCCGCGATCTGCGTGGTGACGTTCACCGACACGCCCAGTCCCGAGCTCCAGCCGTCCACGCCTTCGACGAGCAGCACGCTGGTGCGCGTGGCGCCGCGGCCGATCTCGACGCCGCCGCGCAGCTCGGCGCGGCTGCCGGTCTCGGGGCCGGCGCGGTGCGTGGACCAGCGTCCCGCGGTCTCGCCGACGGCGTGCAGGCCGTCGTTGACCTGCCAGTCGGCGAGCACGCCGAACGTGAGCACGTCGTTCTGCGTGAAGACCGCCTTGCGGTCGCTCAGGATGCCGAGCCCGACGTCGCCGTAGAGCGCGAGCCGCCGGACCGGCCGGTCGGCGAGCAGGATCGAGGCGAACACGTCGGTGGAGTTGTCCCCGATGCCGAGCTTCTCGTTGCTGTTGGGCAGCTCGGCCGCGAACTTGATGCCGAAGCCCGGCGACGCGCCGTCCGGCGGCCGGATCTGGATGAGGGTCGCGGCGGTCACGTCGCCCCAGCCGGTCGAGACGCCGCCGAGATCGAGGCCGAGGATCGGCGGCTGCACCTGCGAGTGGACGCGCAGCCGGTTGAAGGCCGGCCACGTGATCTGGAAGAGCGCGTTGTCGGAGAGCCCGAGGCCGATGCCGACCGTCGGAAACCGCGCGAGCTCGCCGCGCACGCCGGCGAGATCGTTGTTGACGTCGGGCAGGTACTCGGCGCCGAGCGAGAGCACCAGCGTCCCGTACGGCGGGAACTCGAGCGCCGCGGTCTGGAGGCCGACGTAGTGGACGAACGGCGGCTCGTCCGCCGCGGCCGGCGCGGCGGCGAGCACCGTCAGCACCAGCGCCGCGCACGGCACGACGAGGCCCCGCACGATCGCGCGCGCGCCCGGCCGGCTAGCGGCCGCTGAAGTTCGGCTTGCGCTTCTCGACGTACGCGCTCAAGCCTTCCTTGGCGTCCTCGCTCTGGAAGAGCTGCTGCTGCAGCTCGCGCTCGATCGCCAGCGCGGACTCGAAGGCCACCTCGCTGCCGCTCTGCACGGAGCGCTTGATGCGCCCCACGGCCTTGGCGGCCTTGTTCGGTGGGCAGAACTGTTCGGCGTACTTCTGGATCTTCTCGAAGAACTCGTCGGCGCTCGCGGTCTCCCAGACCTGGTTGACGATGCCGATCGCCTGGCCCTTCTCGAAGTCGAACGTCTCACCGGTCGCCATCAGCTCGATCGCCGTGCTCTTGTTGACCAGGCGCGCGAGCCGCTGCGTGCCGCCGGTCCCGGGCAGGACGCCGAGTGTCACCTCGGGGAGGCCGACCTTGCCCGCGCCCTTGCGCGCGATGCGGAGGTCCGCCGCCATCGCGATCTCGAGCCCGCCGCCGACCGTGTGGCCGTTGAGCGCCGCGATCACCAGCTTGGGCGTATGCTCGAGCCGGTTGAGCGTCTCGTTGGCGTGCAGGCAGAAGAAGTACTTGAACGTCGGGTTCACGGTCTTGAGCATGTTGATGTTGGCGCCCGCGCAGAAGAACTTCTCCCCCGCGCCGCGCAGCACCAGCACGTGCACCGTCTCGTCGAAGCGCGCCTGGAGGATTGCGTCGTCGAGATCGCGCATCATCTCGTACGTGTAGGTGTTCGCGGGCGGATCGGTGAGCTCGATCCAGGCGACGCCGTTCTTGACGCGATAGTCGACGAGCTTTTTCATCGTGGTGGCTTCCATGGCGGGGGTCTCCGCGAAGTCGGGCGAAACGGAGCAGCGGGCGGCGGGGGCCGCGGCGGATCGGTTCGTGCGAATGGCCAGCGATTATAGGCGGGCGTTTCGCGGAGCGTCAACGGAGGTCGGGTCTCGGAACGGGGGCGCATGATGCCGGCGATGATCGAGCAGCGCGAGGGGCGGGTCACGGTGATCACGCCGGCCGGGAATCTCGTGACCGACGAGGAGAACCGCGGGCTCGAGGACGCCCAGCGCGGGGCGGTCGATCGCGGCGACCCCCGGATCGTGGTCGACATGCGGCGCGTCCAGATCATCAACTCGATCGGCTTCGGCGTGATCCTCGACGGCTTCCGGCGCGCCGGCATCGCCCGGGCCCGGTTCTGCCTCTGCGCCATGACGCCGCGCGTCCACTACCTCATGAACATGCTCCATCTCATCCCCACGCTGGAATATTTTCCCACGCTCGATGAGGCGCTGGCGGCGCTCGCGGCGGACGACGCGAAAAAGGGTTGAACCGGGCGGGGCGATGTGTCATCGTATATCTACGATGAACGATAGGACCGGACGACCCATGGGCGCGATGACCGCGGCCGACACCGAGCTCGCGCGGCTCGCCAAGGCGCTCGGGCACCCGGCGCGCGTCGCGATCGTGCGCCGGCTGCTGGCGCGCGGCGAGTGCGCGTGCGGCGAGATCGTGGACGGCCTGCCGCTCGCCCAGCCGACGGTCTCGCAGCACCTCAAGGTGCTCAAGATCGCCGGGCTGATCGTCGGCGAGGTGGACGGGCCGCGTGTCTGCTACTGCGTCGATCCCAGGATGGTCCGGCGCGTGAAGGACCTGATCGGCGGCCTCTAGGCCGCAAAGGAGATCGTCATGACGTCATCCCCCACGAACACCGCGGCCACCGATCCGCGCGCCACGGTGCGCGAGAAGTACGGAGCGATCGCCGAGGGCCGCGATCCCGGCTGCTGTGCCGGCAGCTGCTGCAGCGACACGCCCGACGTGCTCGATCGCATCGGCTACACGCCCGAGCAGGCGGCGGCGATCCCGGCCGGCGCGAACCTCGGCCTCGGCTGCGGCAATCCGCTCGCGTGGGCGGATCTGCGCGCGGGCGAGACGGTGCTCGACCTCGGCTCGGGCGCCGGGATCGACTGCTTCCTCGCCGCGCGCGAGGTAGGCTCCACGGGGCGCGTGATCGGCGTGGACATGACGCCGGCGATGATCGAGCGGGCGCGCGCGAATGCGGCGACGTCCGCCGGCGCCGCCGGCGCCGCGGCCGGCGCCGCCGGCGCCGCGGCGGGGGCCGCGGCGGTCGAGTTCCGGCTCGGCGAGATCGAGCATCTTCCGGTGGCGGATGCGAGCGTGGATGTGGTGATCTCGAACTGCGTGATCAACCTCTCGCCCGACAAGCCGCAGGCCTTCCGCGAGGCGCTGCGCGCGCTCCGGCCCGCGGGGCGGATGCTGGTCAGCGACCTCGTGCTGACGCACGCGCTCGACGACCGGACGCGCGCCGATCTCGAGCAGCACGTCGGCTGCGTCGCGGGCGCCGCGGTGCGTGAGGACTATCTGGGCATGATGCGCGATGCGGGCTTCGCGGACGTCGAAATCGTGGAGGAATCGGGCTACGACGTCGGCGCCGACCGACTCGCCGCCGATTCGCCCGGCCGGATCGCGTTCGCCGCGGTGCGCTCGGTCAAGGTCCGTGCACGCAAGCCCTGACGAGCGGCGTGCGCCTGCGCGCGCGGCGCCGATCGCCGCGTGGATCGCCGCGTGCGCGCTCGCGATCGCGGCGCCGGCGTTCGCGCAGAGCGATGTCTCGCGTGGACGCCCGGCGATCCCCGACCAGGACGCCCTGCGCAAGTCCGACGCGCCTGTGGACGCCGATTCGCTCGGCGACGAGGTGGCACAGGGCGCCGAGGCGCTCGCGATGATCGACGAGCCCGGTGCCCCGACGGTGCGCACGCACGTCGCGCCGCGCTATCCCGACGCGGCGCTCAAGGCCGGCACGCAGGGCACGGTGCTGCTCGCCGTGCGCGTCGCGATCGACGGCAGCGTTCGCGGCGCGCGCGTGCTCCAGTCCATCCCCGGCCTCGATCGCGCCGCGATCGACGCGGTGCGCGGCTGGTCGTTCCTGCCGCTGCGCGTCAAGGGCCGCGCGGTCGCGAGCGAGGTCGCGGTGCCGATCCGCTTCCTGCTTCCGCCCGACCACGCGTTCGACTGGCGCGCGGCGCGGACGACCGGCGCTGCGGCGGAGCGCGCCGGGAAGCTCGGCGACGCGTTCGAGCGCTACCTCGCCGGCTTCCGCAACGCCGCCGCGGATTCCGCGGGCGACGCGGAAGCGATCCGCGACGATCTGCTGCGCGTCGCGGCGCGGCTTCCTGCCGCGGGCGATCACCGCGTCGTGCCGATCGAGGCGTGGGTGGATCTGGCGCGCGGCGACAGCCTGCTCGCGGCGGCGCATACGCCGGCGGACGCGGCGACGGCGGCGGCGGTCTTCGCGCGCGCCGCGAGCGCGGCGCCGTGGCACGCGCCGCTCTACCGCCGGATGGCGGCGGCCGAGGAGAGGGCCGGCGACCGTGCCGCGGCCGCCGCGAACCTGGCGCGCTCGCTTGCCGCCGATCCCGCGGCGCCCGACCGCGCCGCGGTGGCCGCCGCGATCGCACGGCTCAAGAGCCCGGACGCGCCGCCGCGCTGATCGCTATTCGCTGATCGCTATTCGAAGCGGCCCCCGATGGCCGGGTCGGCCTCACGCGAACGGCCGAACGCCGGAGCGCGGCGCTCCGCGAACGCGCGGATCCCCTCGTCGCTGTCGGCGTGATTCCAGCACATGGCCTGCGTCTCGAGCTCGTCGGCGAGGCATTCGTCCAGGCCGCGCTCGAGCCCGGCGCGCATCGTGCGCTTGACCGCGCGCAGCACGTGCGGCGGCGCCGCCGCGAGCCGCGCCGCGAGCGCGCGCGTCTCGTCGAGCAGCCGGTCGTGCGGCAGGACGCGCTCGACCATGCCGATCCGCAGCGCCTCGGCGGCGTCCACCTGATCGCCGAGCCAGCCGAGCTCGAGCGCCTTCGCGACGCCGACGAGCCGCGGCAGGAAGTAGGTACCGCCCCAGTCGGGATGGAGTCCGATCTTCACGAACGACTGGCCGAAGCTCGCGCGGTCGGAGGCGATGCGCAGGTCGCAGGCGAGCGCGAGGTTCGCGCCGCCGCCGGCCGCGGCGCCGTTGACCGCCGCGAGCGTCGGGATCGGCAGCGCCCACAGCTTCGCGATCCCGGTGCGCCCGGTGTCCACCAGCGGCTCGAGCCCGCCCGCGAACGCGCGTCCCTCCTGCTTCAGCCGCGCCATGAAGCCGACGTCGCCGCCGGCGCAGAACGCGCGGCCGGCGCCCGTGATGACGAGCACGCGCGCGGTGGCGCTCGCCGCGACCGCGTCGATCGCGGCGATGAACGCTTCGCGCATCGCGTCGGCAAACGCGTTGAGCTTGTCGGGGCGGTTGAGGACGAGCGTCGCGACACCGTCGGCTTCGGCGAGCAGGATCGAATCGGACATGGGAGCCTCCTCACGAAAACGCCGCGGCCCGGTACGGCGGGGTCCGCGGCGTTCCGGATGCTGCGACGAGCTACTTCGTCATCTCCTTCGACGCCTTCGCCGACTTCACGGTGACGTGCGAGGAGACCTTCGAGTACTGCGCCTTCGTGAGGATGTTCTTCGACATCAGCTCCCCGCGGCTCTTGAACGGACGCGCGGCGACGATCTTGTCCGCGGTCGCGTCGTCGATGCCCGAGAGCTTCATCAACTCCTCCTTGGGGGCGCTGTTGAGGTCGCACTTCATCATCATCGCGTGCTTCTCGCCCTTCATCTTCGGCTTCTCGGCCGTCGTGGACTTCTCGGCCATCATGGGCTTCTCGGCCGGCGCGGCCTTGGCGGGAGCCGTCGCGGCCGGCGCGGTCGACGTGCTGCCGCCGGTCGTCGTGCTGCCGCCCTGTGCGAACGCGAGCGAGGCCGCGAGGGCGAAGACCGCCACGATGGCGGCGATGATCTTGATGCGGGACATGGAGAACCTCCGATCGAGGGCATGCGAATGCACACCGTCGCGCCCTCGGGGCGAACGGCGTGGAGGCGGCGCCAGGGCTACCTCGGTCAACGGGTGAGACGGGGAAACGGGAGACGCGGCGGGGTGCGCGCGTAAACGGGAACGGCGTCGCGCGCGGACGGCAAGCAGGAACAGCGCGAGGCTCGGGAATCCGATCGGGCTCGCGCGCGGAGGCCCGCGGCCGCTGGACACCGGATGCTCGCGCGCGTCGGGGCGCGCGTCCTGCCGCGCATCGAGCCCCGCGACGTCGACCGTGAGCAGCGCGCCGGTGGCGACCGCGATGCCGACGCTCCGCGATCCGGCCTTCGACCCGGACGCGTGGCGCGAGGCGTGGGCGAGCGTCGGCAGCGTCGCCTTGTGGCGCCCCCGCGAGCGCGGCAGGGCCGGCTTCGGGTCGTCGCGGCGCGGCGGCTGATGATTGGCGGCGAGCGCCGTGATCCGCGTCAGGCGGCGATGGCGCGCGAGCGCGTGACGGCGGTGGGCGGGATGCGCGGGCGCGACGCGAATCGTCGCGAGACGGTCGGAGCAGCACGGCAGCGCGGCGGCGCGTGCCGCCGCCGGGACGAGCGCCATCGCGACGAACGCGAGCGCCCACATGCCATGTCGAGCTTGCCGATTCATCGACCCTCTCCGATGCAGATCATCCCTGCCCGCGCGGAGATGAAATCCTCGTTCGAATCCGTCCGTGGTGCCTGCACCGCTCGTGATCATGAACCGGAAGACACTTGTCCATCACGCGCGGCGACATATCAAGGAGACGTGAATTCTCGGAGTCTCCGCATTCGCAGCCCCTTTCGCCGGGGATGCCGCCGGCTGCTAGTGTGCGCGGCCATGGCACTTCCCGCGCCCGGCTCGGCCGGGCCGGCGATCGCCCCGGCCGAGGCGTCCCGCGACTACTCCCGGACGTACGTCTGGCGCCGATCGCTGCTCGCGCTCGCCGTCGCGACGATGGGGCTGGTCGATCTGCTCTCGGCGATGCTCTCGCAGCCGCCCGACCGGCTGATGGCGCTGGTCCACATCGTGCCGACCGAAGTGCTGGAAACCAGCCGCACGTACACGCTGCTCGCCGGCGCACTGCTGCTGGTGACGGCGTGGGGTCTGCGCCGCGGCAAGCGGCGCGCGTTCATCGCGGCGCTGCTGCTGTGCGCGGTCTCGGTGCCGGTCAATCTGCTCAAGGCGTTCGACTTCGAGGAGGCGACCGTCGCCGCCGGGCTGATGTTCGCGCTCGGCGTGAGCGGCGACGCGTTCCGCGTGCGGAGCCGCGGTCTCTCGTTCCAGGACCTGCGCTCGCGCGCGATGTGGTTCGCGGTCGCGCTCGCGCTCTACGCGGTGATCGGCTGCTGGTCGCTCGAGTCGCGGCTCGGCCAGGGCGCCTCGCTGGCGCGCGCGGCGCGCGAAGCCGCCCATCAGCTCTTCGGCACCGGCGAGTCGACGATCCTCGTGCCGCGCCACCATCGGCTCGACCGCTGGTTCCTCGCCTCGATCAGCATCCTCGGCATCACCGGACTCATCGGGCTCGCGCTCGCGGCGCTGCGCCCGGCGACGCATCGCGAGCGCCACCGCGCCGAGGCCGGGCGGGTCGCGGCGCTGCTGCGCGAGCACGGCGACAGCTCGGTCTCGGCGTTCGCGCTCGGCGACGACTGCGACTACTTCTTCAGCCGCAACCATCGCGCGGTGATCGCCTATCGCTTCGAGTCCGACACGCTGCTCGCCATCGGCGATCCGATCGGGCCCGCCGATGAGATGCCATCGCTGCTGCGCGACTTCGCGCTCTTCTGCCGCGATCGCGACTGGCAGTTCGCCTTCTTCCAGGCCAGCGCCGAGCGCGTCCCCGCGTATCGCGCCATGGGCTGGCGGGCGATCCACATCGGCGAGGACCCGGTGCTGCACGTCGACCGCTTCACGCTCGCGGGCGGACCGATCGGCTCGGTGCGGCGCTCGGTGCACAAGGCCGAACAGGCGGGGATCGAGGTGCGCCACTTCTTGCCCGATCATCCGCTGCAGCCGCACGCGGACCCGGACGGGCTGCTCGCGCAGATTCACGAGGTTTCGCAGGGCTGGGTCAAGGCCCATCGCGGCACCGAGCGCGGCTTCTGCATGGGGCGCTTCGATCCCAAGCGGCTGCACGAGAGCTGGCTCGCGGTGGCGTGGAATCCCGCGCTGCGCCGCGTCGAGGGATTCGTCACCTGGGTGCCGGTGTGGGCGCGCCACGGCTGGGCGATGGACTTGATGCGCCGCCGGCTCGACTCCGCGAATGGGACGATGGAGCTCCTGGTCGCGCGCTCGGTCGAGAGCGCGCGCGAGCGCGGCGATCGGCTGCTCTCGCTCTCGCTCTCGGCCCTCGCGAGCGTGGACGAGCCCGCCGACGGTGACGACGGCGAGCCGGCGGTCGAGACGCGCGCCGACCGCGCGCGCGGGTTCTTGAGCCAGCATCTCGCGCGCTTCTACGACTTCAAGGGCCTGTTCCTGTGGAAGAAGAAGTTCGCGCCGGAGTTCGAAGACCGGTTCCTGATCTATCCCCATCCGCTCGCGCTGCCGCAGGTCGCGATCGCGCTGGTGCGCGCGCAGAGTCCCGGCGGCGGGCTGTGGTCGTACCTCCAGCGCCTGCCGCATCCGTGAGCGCCGCGCCGACGCCGCAGCGACGGCCCGCGGACACGCACGCGGCCGGCACCGTCGCGCGTCACGCCATGCCCGCGCCGTCGCTCGGTGAGGCGCGGCGCCGGGTTCACGTGTACCTGCCCGCGGAGTACGGGCGGGAGGAGGCCGCGGCGCGGCGCTATCCCGTCGTCACCTTGCTGCACGGGTGGCCGGGCGCCGACGGCGATTGGTTCACGCAGGCCAAAGCGCACGCGATCGCCGACGCGCTGATCGCGCGCGGCGAGATCCCGCCCGTGATCCTCGTGTGCCCGAACGGCAACGCGCGCGGACTGTGGATGCGCACGATCTACATGAACGCGCAGCGCGGCGCGACGCGCATGGAGGACTACGTCGCGCGCGACCTCGTGGCGTGGACCGACGCGACGTTCCGCACGCGCACGACCCCCGGGGGCCGCGCGGTGATCGGGATCTCGGACGGCGCCACCGCCGCGTTCAATCTCGTGATCCGCCATCCCGACGTGTTCGGCGCCGCCGGCGGACACAGCGGATGCTTCCGCCTGCGACGCGAGTTCTCGGCCTTCGCGATCCTGGGGTGCGGGCCGGGCGCCTCGCGGCTGCTCGCCGAGCACAGCCCGGCGCTGACCGCGGCCGGCGCGGCCGGGCGGTTGCGCGCGATCCCGCTCTACTTCGATTGCGGCGCGGGCGATCCCGAGGCGGCCGACAACCGCGCGTTCCACGAGACGCTCACCGGCCTCGGCGTCCCGCACGCGTATCACGAGTTCCCGGGCGCCCACACGTGGAGTTACTGGAGCACGCACCTGCCGCGGTCGCTCAAGGCGATCGCCGGGGCGATGCGCTGACGCGACGCGCTTGACGTGCCCCTGACGCGGCCCAGGGCGGTGGCGTCGTGCACACACGACCATCGCGGCGGAGCGGCCGACCGGCGCCCGCGTCGCCGCGATCGGCGCTTGACGCGCGGTCCGGGCGCCGCGCATTCTCGCCGGCGCGCTACGTGCAAGGCGCGTTCATCATGACCCATCCGATCCCGACGCTGCGACGACTCGCCCACCGGTTCGCGCCGGTCGTGGCGCTGCTGCTGCTCGTGAGCGCGGTGGTGGGCGGCATCCACCACCATGCCGACGGCGCGCACGATGCGTGCGTGCTGTGCACGGCCGGCCACGGCTCTGCGGTCGCGACCTCGGTGCCCGGCCCGGCCGCCGCGCCGATCGAGCGCCCGCACGCCTTCATCGCCTCCTCGGAGCGCGCCCCGCGCCCGATCCGCCTCGACGTTCCGCGCGGACGGGCTCCTCCCATCGCCTGACCTTCCGATTCGGTCCGCGCGCGGAGCCTCCGCGCGCATCTCCGACACGTCCCCGGCCGGGCGACGGCCTCACCCGTCCGGCTCCGGGCGCACCACAGGAAGGAAGCGATGCTCCGACCCATTCCGGTCGTGATGCGCATGCTGGCGTGTCTTGCCGCGGCGCTCGCGCTGATGCCGGCGCCCGCGGCGGCACAGACCTCGTCGCTGTACTCGAACCTCGCCAATCCCGCGATCGGGATGAACGCGCTGTTCTCGGGCACGGCGGCGCGCAACCTCGACCGCGCCTACGGCCTCCACTTCGACGAAGCCGAGATCAGCCTGATCTCGGTCGTGGATCCCTACTGGACGCTGGTGAGCAACATCGTCTTCACGCAGGGCGCGGTGGACCCCGAAGAGGTCTGGGCGCGCAGCACCAACATCCCCGCGATCCAGCTCAAGCTCGGGAAGATCCGCGGCACGTTCGGCAAGCAGGGGCTGCTGCACACGCACGCGTTCCCGTTCGTCGAATCGCCGATCGTCATGGTCAACACGATCGGCGAGGAGGGGTTCAAGGCGGCCGGCGCCGAGGCCGCGTGGCTGACGCCGCTGCCGTGGTACGCGGAGCTGACCGGCGGCGTGTACGAGCCGACCGGACCCGACGGCGATCATCCGCTCGATCTGGGATCGACGCGCCACGACAACGTGCCGTTCCTCGGCCATCTCAAGAACCAGTTCGATCTCGACGATGCGACGACGCTCGAGGTCGGCGAGTCGTATCTCCAGGGCCGCGGCGGCGACGGCGTCCGGCGCGCGGCGCTCGGCGCCGACGTCACGTTCCGCAACGTGCCGCCGCGGAACTCGAATCGCGGCGGCTGGATCCTGATGGGCGAGTACATCCAGAAGGGCTCGTCGGCGGGCGGGAGCTTCGTGCGCGAAGAGGACGGCGGCTACGCGTCGTTCCAGTACCGCCTGTCGCAGGTCTGGTGGGCCGGGATCCGCGGCGAAGCGGCGCGCAACAGCGTCGCCGACTTCATGGTGGACGGCGCCGGCGCGCCGCTCGCCGGCGCTGTGCGCCGCGGCGCGGCCAACATCGCCTGGATGCCGTCCGAGTTCTCGTTCGTGCGCCTCGAGTACAGCCACGCGCGTGCCAATCGCGGTGTCCACCGCGACGACGACCGCGTGATGGTGCAGATGAGCTACACGATCGGCTACCACCCGGCACATGCCTACTGACAGGACATCCGCACATCCCGCCGCACATGGAGGATTCATGAAGTCGTCATTGAAATGCGTTTCGCTCCTGCTCCTCGGCCTGCTCGCGACGTCGCCCGCACGCGCCGATCTCAAGGTCGCGACGTCGCTGACCGATCTCGCGTCGGTCGCGCAGTTCGTGGGCGGCAAGCACGTCACCGCGCAGAGTTTGTGCCGCGGCTTCGAGGACCCGCATTTCGTGCCCGCCAAGCCGAGCCTGATGAAGTCGATCCAGAACGCCGACGTGTTCGTCTCGGTCGGCCTCGAGCTCGACGGCGGCTGGCTGCCGCTGGTCCTGCCGGGGAGCCGCAACCCCAGGATCCAGCCGGGCGCGAAGGGATTCGTGGACGCCTCCGAAGGCGTCACGGTGCTCGAGAAGCCGATCGGCACGGTGAGCCGCGCCGAGGGCGACATCCATCCGTTGGGCAATCCGCACTACTACCTCGATCCCAAGGCGCTCGAGGTGGTGGCCCACCATCTCGCCGACGCGTTCTCGAATCTCGATCCCGCGAACGCCGCCGACTACGCGGCGAACGCGAAGGCGTTCGACGAGAAGATGGACGCGTCGCTCGAGAAGTGGCAGAAGCAGCTCGCGCCGTACAAGGGGACGTCGATCGTTCCCTACCACAGGAACTTCATCTACTTCGCGGAGCGCTTCGGGCTCAAGCTCTTCACCACCGTCGAGCCCAAGCCCGGCATCCCGCCGAGCCCGCACCACATCGCCGACCTCGCCGACGCGATGAAGAAGGCGGGCGTGACGGTGGTGGTCTACCAGCCCTACTACAACGCCGACGCGAGCCACGAGGTCGCGAAACGCGCCGGCGGCGTCGCGGTCGAGGTCGCGAGCGAAGTCGGCGGCGTGCCGGCGGCCACCGACGTGTTCACCAAGTTCGACTCGGTCGTGTCGACGATCGCCGGGGCGCTCGCCGGCAAGGCGGGATCGCGATGAGCTTCTTCGCGGTGATGGCGCTGCCGCTCGTCGCGTGCCTGCTGCTGGTGCTGATCCTCCCCGCGCTCGGCAAGCACGTGCTCGCGCGCGGCGTGATCTTCGTGGACCTCGCGCTGGCGCAGATCGCGGCCCTCGGCCAGAGCGTGGCGTTCCTGCTCGGCGCCGAGCCGCACGATCCGGCGATGTACTACTGGTCGTTCGGGTTCACGCTGCTCGGCGCGGCGCTCTTCAGCTTCCTCTGGGATCGCGGGCACTCGGTGCTGCAGGAGGCGTTCATCGGCATCTCGTTCGCGCTCGCGACCGCGGCCACGCTGCTGCTGCTGTCGAACGCGCCGCACGGCGCCGAGCACGTGAGCGGCGCATTGAGCGGCGAGGCCCTGGGCTGGGTGACCACCAAGGACATCGCGATCATGGCGGTGCTCTACGCCGTGGTCGGCACGTTCCTCTTCATCAACCGCCGGAAGCTCCTCATCTGCTCCGAGGACCAGAAGCGGGCGCGGGCGATGGGGCTCTCGGTCAGGAAGTGGGACTTCCTCTTCTACGCCGCCTTCGGCCTCGTCGTCACCAGCTCGGTGCAGGTGTCGGGCGTGCTCGCGGTGTTCTCGTTCCTCATCGTCCCGATCGTGTGCGCGACGCTGCTCGGCCGCCACGGCACGGCGCGGCTCGTCTGGGCGTGGGTGATCGGCATCGTGGTCTCGATCCTCGGCGCGGTCGCCTCGTACGCGAAGGACTGGCCGATGGGCGCCACGATCGTCTGCCTGTTCGGCATCACCGTGGCGGTCGTCTCGCTCTCGGTGCGGATGAAGTACGTGGACGAGAAGCCGGAGAGCGCCGAGCCGGCGGCGCATTGAGCGGCGGGCCGCGGGCGCGGCGCGCGCGAACGCCCGGTCAGCGCAGCCGCGCGGCGATCCAGGCGGTGCGGTAGATCGCGGTGTACCAGGTGCCGGCGGCGATCAGCCCCAGGACCCACTCGATCAGCGTGCCGTGCGCGAGGCCGAGCGCCGACGAGATCGGCGGGCCGAGGAAACAGACCAGCGCGGTCAAGGCCATGCGCTCGGCGCGCTGCATCAGCCCGCCGGTGCAGTTGACGCCGTGCACTTCGCCGCGCGCGCGCGCGTAGCTGACGATCAGCGAGCCCGACAGCGCGGCGCCCGAGAGCAGCGGCCCCCAGCGCGTGTCGCGCAGGTACCAGGCGAAGCCGAGGAACGTCGCCGCCTCGACGAAGCGGTCGAACGTGCTGTCGATGAAGTCGCCGAAGTTGGAGGCGGTCTGAGTGAGCCGCGCGATGCGGCCGTCGAGCACGTCGGCGACGCCGCCGAGCACGATCGCCCAGCCGGCGAGCTCGAGCCGCCCGATCGCCACCAGCCAGCCACCTGCGATGCCGAACGCGAGGCCGACGTAGTTGTAGAAGTCGGGCGTGAGGCCGAGCGCGCGCGAGATCGTCACCGCCGGCGTGATCGCCCACATGAACCAGTGGAGCGGGAAATCGCCTGCGCCGCCGAGGAACTGGCCGCCCTTGCCCGCGACGTCGGCGTCGCGCTTGCGGCCGAGCCACGCGTAGGCGCCCATCGACACCACGGCGACCGCGATCATCGTGAGGAACGAGAGGAACGCGATGCGCTCGATGGCGGTCGGCGTCATCCGCCGCCGCCACCCCACTCGGCGAAGCCGGTGTTCCAGCTCTCGGCGCCCGCAATCAGCAGCCCGAGCAGCGCGATCGGCACGATCTGCAGCGCGTGGTAGCAGACCGCGAACGCGAGCGCGCGCTCGTTGGCGACGCCGAAGCCGCGCAACCCGAGGGTCGCGCCGAGCTCGAGCGTGCCGATGTTCCCCGGCGCGACCGGAATCGCGAGCATCAGGTTGACCGCGGCGAGCACCACCAGCGTCGCCGAGTACGGCAGGTCGATGTCCAACGCGTGGAGCGCGACGCGCATCACGATCAGCTCGAGGCCCCACACCGTGAGCGAGGCGGCGAGCGATCCGCCGAGCGCGCGCGGGCTGCGCGCCGCGGCGAGGCCGGAGCGGATGCGCGCCATGAAGCTGCCGGACGATCCGGCCGCCGCGCGGGCGCGCTCGCCGCGCGGGAGCAGGAGGAGGACGAGCGTGACGCCGGCCGCGAACGCGAACAGGGCGAGGCGCACGCCGAACTGGAGCCAGGTCGGAATGCCGCCGAGCCACGGCATGAGCGCGAGGCCCACCATCAGCCCGGCGACGTTGAGCAGCTGATCGAGGCCGATCGAGCCGAGGATCGCGATCTTCGAGAGTCCGGTGCGGCGATGGAGCCACGCCATGCGCGCGACTTCGCCGCCGCGCGCCGGGACCACGGCCGAGACGGTGAGGCCGACGACCAGCGCGTTGAACGCGTCGCGCCAGCGCGAGAGCGGCGAGAGCGGCCGCAGCAGCGCGACCCAGCGGACCGCGGCGAAGCACAGCGCCACGAGGTTGAGCGCCGCGGCGAGCGCGAGCCAGCGCGGATCGGACGTGCTGATCGCGTCCCAGAAGTCGGACCAGTCGAGCCGGCGGACGAGCACAAAGGCGCCGGCGACCACCGCGACCAGCCCCGCGAGCCGCAGCGCGAGCGCGAGGCGGTGACGCCGGCGCGCGGGCGGTTCGGCGGGCGTGACGCTCGCGGCGGGCGTGGCGACCGCAGCCGCCGCCAGCGCCGGAACCCCGGCCGGCGCGGGCACGCGGGTCACGTGCGCGACGCTCGCGGCAGGCGCGACCGGTGCGCCGTTCGGCGCGGCCGCGACCCGATCCGCGCCGAGCGCCAGCGCGTGGCCGGCCACGGCCGACGCGTAGGCGCAATCGATCAGTCGCGTCACGTAGAGCGCCTCGTCGAGCGACTCGTCGCTCGACCCGCCCGCGAGCACGCGGCCGGTGAACTCACGCAGCAGCGGCCGGTACCAGCCCGCATGCGAGGAGTTCTGGCTCATGCCGTCGTCGAAGTGGAACGTCTCGGTGCGCCCGTCGCGCAGCGTGAGGCTCCTGTCGTCGCCGACGATCTCGCCCTTCTCGCCGACGAAGCGGAACGTGATCGCGCGCCGGCCCGCGGCCCAGGTGAGATGGATGCGCGCCGCGTGATCCCCGTAGTCGAGCGTCACCTCGGCGGTGTCCTCGACGCCGTAGCCCTGATGCTTGCTGCGCGACACGGTCGCCGCGACGGTGTCCGGCGTGCCGAGAAGCGCCCGCAGCTGATAGAAGATATGGGTCCCGTGATCCACGAGGATCCCGCCACCCGCGAGCTCGGGCTGCGTGCGCCACGTCGGCTGCCAGTGCGGATTGCCGTCGTTGGCCGCCGAGCGCAGCACCTCGTACTCGGCGAACGACACGCGCCCGATCCGCGGCAGGAGCCGCCGCACCGCCTCCCACTGCGGCGAGTAGCGGTACTGGTGGCAGGGCAGGAACACGATGCCCGCGGCGCGCACGGTCGCGGCGATCGCCTCGGCGTCGGCCAGCGTCGGCGCGAGCGGCTTCTCGCACACGACGTGGAGCCCGGCGGCCACGGCGCGCTCGATCAGCGCGCGGTGTGTGAAGGGTGGGGTGCAGATGTCGCAGAAGTCGAGCGACTCGCTGGCGAGCAGCTGCTCGGCATCCGCGTAGGCGCGCGCGTCGGGTAGGAACTCGCGGATCGCGGCGATGTTGGCGGGCGCGAGGTCGGCGACCGCGACGATCTCGACCCGTTCGCGCAGTTCGGGATCGAGCGTCCACTGCGGCGCGTGGCTCTTGAGCGCGATGTTCCCCGCCCCGAGCAGCGCGCCGCGCAGCTTCAGCGCCAATGACCCTCCCGCCCCAGTTGCGTGAACACTTCGTCCAGGATCCCGAGCGCCGTTTCGGCGGTGGCTTGATCGATGGAGAGCGCGGGATTCACACGGACGTGCGGTGAATACACCATGCCGATCAGCCCGCGCTTGAGACACTCCTGAAACACGTGCCGGCAAACCTTACGGTCGAGTGGCTCGCGCGTTTGCCGATCTTTGACCAGTTCGAGGCCGATCAGCAAGCCCTTGCCCTGGACGTGGCCGATAAACGGATGCCGCTCTTGCATTTCCCGGAATCGGCCCAGCATCCATTCGCCTACCCTGGCAGCGTTATCGACCAGTCCGTCCTCTTCGATCACACTGACCGAGGCATGGACGGCCGCACCCGCGAGCGGATTGCCGCCATAGCTCGAGCTCGACCCCGACGGCAGCCCCCACGGCGCGCTCCGGGTGATCGCGTCGGTCGAAACCAGCCCCGAGACGGGGAACCCGGCGCCGAGGCCCTTGCCGATCGTGATCACGTCGGGCACGACGCCGCTGTGCTCGACCCCGAACCAGCGGCCGGTGCGGCCGAAGCCGGTGATCATCTCGTCCGCGATCAGCAGCGCCCCGTGATGCCTGGCGATCGACTGGATCGCCGGCAGGTATTCGGGCGGCGGGACGATGTTCCCGGCCGTCCCCTGGATCGGCTCGATCAGGATCGCCGCCAGCGCCCCGGTGCTCGAATGGCGGATGACCTGGTCGGCGAACTCGGCGCACGCGACGCCGCACGAGGGATAGGTCATCCCGAGCGGGCAGCGATAGCAGTCGGCGTAGGGCGCGTGGAACGTGCCCGGCATCGAGGGACCGAGGCCGTTCTTGGTCCCGTCCCCGATCAGCGACAGCGTCCCCGCGCTCTTGCCGTGGAATCCGCCCCAGAACGACAGGAACTCGTACTTCTTGGTTGCCGATTTGGCGAGGCGCATCGCGGCCTCGACCGCCTCCGTGCCGCCCGAGTAGAGCTGGATCTTGTCGAGGCCGGGCGGCGTATGGGACGCGACCTTGGCCAGCCCCTTCGCCCGATGCTCGGTCGTGAACGAGCCGACCGTGAGGTCGTCGAGCTGGTCCTGGAGGATCTTTCGGTACCTGGGGTGGGCGTGGCCCAGGGCGTTGACGCAGATCCCGGCCGCCAGATCGAGGAACCGGTTGCCATCCACGTCCTCGAGGACCGAGCCCTGGCCGCGGGCCATGGCCAGCCCCGAAAGAGTTGATATGGACTGGACACCCGGCGCCAGATTGGCCGCCTCGGCCGCCACCAGCGCGCGGCTCTTGGGCCCGGGAATCTCGGTCAGGATGCGCGGAGCTTTCGCTCCGAGAGCGGGTTCGACGGTTTGGGAATGGGTCATGATCGGGCGAATCGGCAGGAAGGGCGACGCCCTCCCGGACGATCCCGGCAGTCTCCGGGGTACGGGTGAGGTGTGGCGGCACGTTGCTCGACCGGCGCGCGGGAATATACACTCCGGGCGGCATTGCGACGAGCAGCGGACATGGGGGGACGATGACCGAACAAGCAAGCCTTACGGAGACGAGGCCAACGACACGCCGCGGTCTGGTTTACGGACTCATCGCCTGTCAGGGCGATTCGCTGACCTACGGGTCGCGTGACCCGGACGGGATGAGCTATCCCATGTACCTGGGCCGCATGCTGTCCCAGAAGCACGACCAGATCTGGGCGACGGTCAACTTCGCCGTGCCGGGCGACGGCTGGTCCGAGATCTGGCGACGCAATTACCACGAGCTTCTCTCCGTGCCCGAGGCCGGCGAAGTGTGCCTGTGGGGCGGGACCAACGACGCGAAGCAGAACCGATCGCTCGAGCAGACGCTGATCGCCTGCGAAGCGGTGCTCGACCAGTGCCGCGCGGCGGGACGCTTCGTGTACCTCGCCACCCTGCCGGGCAAGCGCGGGTTCGGCGCGCCGCGCGAGCCCTGGAGCATGAACGGTCACGTCCTCGAGCTGAACGAGGCCTATCGCTCGATCGCCGCCCGGCGCCGTCTGGCGCTGGTCGAGCTGTCGGACATCCCGCTCGATTGCTTCGTCGACGGGATCCATCTGACGCAGGAAGGTAACCGCTGGGTTGCAGCCCGATTCGCCGAGGCGATCGAGGCGCGTCGCTGACCCGTTAGCGTTCGGCCGTCTTCCGGTCGCCCATGCGCGTTTGCATCGTCGTCCCCTACGACATCGCCGATGAGGGCGGGGTCAAACGCCATGCGTTCCACCTCGCGGACGCATTGCGCCGGGCGGGCGACGAGGTCACGGTCGCCGGCCCCTGGAGCCGGGGGACGCCGCCCGCCGGCGTCCACGGGTTCGGGGGCATCGTCAACATCCCGGCCAACGGCGCGGCGAACCACATGGCGCTGCTCGTCGCGCCCTGGACGGTCGGTGCGATGATCCAGCACGGACGGTTCGACGTCGTCCACCACCACGAGCCGCTCGTTCCGGTCATCAGCTGGTACGCGCTGCGGCTGCCGGGCCGCGCCGCGCACGTCGCGACGTTCCACATGTACGCGGAGTCCGAGCCGGCGATGAGCCGCGTCGCGCGCGCCGTGGTGGGCGCCGCGCTCCTCCCCGCCGTGCAGGCCGCGATCGCCGTCTCGCCCGCCGCCGCGGACTACGCCGGGCGCGTGTGGAAACGCCCGCTCCACGTGATCCCGAACGGCGTCCCGACCGCGACGTTCCGCCCGCCCGCGGCGGGCGAAGGCAGTGCTCCGAACGGCACGCTGCGGCTCCTGTTCGTCGGCAACTGGCGCGACCCGCGGAAGGGCCTGCCGGTGCTGCTCGACGCCTATCGCCGGTTGCTCGAGCGCGGCGAGAAGGTGTCGCTCGACATCGTCGGCCAGGGGACGCCCGACGCGAGCCACGCGCTCCCCGGCGTCACGATCCACGGCCCGATCGGCGTCGAGGAAA
The DNA here is from genome assembly GCA_016178725.1 of Candidatus Eiseniibacteriota bacterium. GTDB lineage: Bacteria > Eisenbacteria > RBG-16-71-46 > RBG-16-71-46 > RBG-16-71-46 > WS-11. The sequence continues at coordinate 75,457 of JACOSV010000026.1, read as the reverse complement.
CGCTCGCCGAGCGCTACCGGCGCTGCGATCTCTTCATCTCCCCGGCGACCGGCCAGGAGTCCTTCGGCATCGTGCTGCTCGAGGCGATGGCGTGCGGGCGGCCGGTCGTGTGCTCGGACATCCGCGGCTATCGCGACGTGGTGGACCTGGAAGGCGCGCGGCTCATCCCGCCCGGCGACGGCGCGGCGCTCGCGGGCGCGATCGCCGAGCTCGCGCGCGATCCGGCGCGGCGGAGCGCGATGGGCGAGCGCAATCGCCTGCGTGCCGAGCGTTACGGCTGGAGCGAGGTCGCGCGCCAGGTGCGCGAGGTCTACGCCGAGGCGATCGCGTCGCGATGTCGAGCGGCGAGGTCATGAGGCCCGGCTACACGCGCTCCACCAGCACCGCCATGCCCTGGCCGCCCGAGACGCACAGCGTCGCGATGCCGTAGCGGCCTTTCACGCGCCCGAGCTCGGAGAGCAGCGAGACCATGATCCGCGCGCCGCTGCAGCCGGTGGGATGGCCGAGCGCGATGCCGCCGCCGTTCGGGTTCAGCCGCTCGCGGTCGAAGCGCAGCTCGCGATCGCAGGCGAGCACCTGCGAGGCGAACGCCTCGTTGAGCTCGATCACGTCGATCTGTTCCAGCGTGAGCGCGTGTCGCTGGAGCAGCGCGCGCACCGCCGGCACCGGCCCGATCCCCATGCGCGCCGGATCGACCGCCACCGACACCGAGCCGAGCAGCGCCGCCTGCGGCGCCACGCCGTGGCGCTTCGCCGCCGCCTCCGAGAGCACGACGATCGCCGCGGCGCCGTCGGTGATCGCCGAGGCGTTGCCGGCGGTGATCGTGCCGTCCTTGCGGAACACCGGCTTCAGCCTCGCCATCTCGTCGAGCGACGCGTCGGCGCGGAAGTGCTCGTCGCGCGTCACGTGCGCGGCGCCGCCTGACTGACTTGGATGGCGGCGGCGCTTCCCCTCGCCCACCGTCATCGCGACCACCTCGCCGGCGAAGCGCCCCTCCTGCCATGCGCGCGACGCGCGGCGGTTGCTCTCGAGCGCGTAGGCGTCCTGCTCCTCGCGCGCGATCGCGTACTCGGTCGCGAGCGTCTCGCAGGTCTCGCCCATCAGCTGGTCGCACAGCGGGCACAGGTAGCCATCGCGATACATCGCGTCCACCAGCCGCTCGTCGCCGAGCTTCTTGCCCCAGCGCACGTCGACGGCGAGGAACGGGATGCTCGACATGTGCTCGGTGCCGCCCGCGAGCACGACCGCGCTGTCGCCGAGCCGCACGCTCTGCGCCGCCGAGACGATCGCCTGCAGTCCCGAGGCGCACGCCTTGTTGATCGTGAACGCGGGCACGGAATCGGCGAGCCCGGCGCGGCGCACGACCTGGCGCGCGAGGTTGGGACCGTTCCCGGCCTGTCGCGCGTGGCCGAAGATCACCTCGTCCACGGCGGCGGGCGGCACCTGCGCGCGCTCGAGCGCGCCGCGCGCGGCGACGCCGCCGAGCTCGGCGGCCGACGAGGCGGCGAGCGCGCCGCCGAAGTTGCCGATCGGAGTGCGCGCGCCCCCGGCCAGGAGCACGCGCGGCGTGCGGTCCATCGCTACTCGATGTTCATCCACACGCTCTTCGTCTGCGTGTAGTCGCGCAGCGACTCGGCGCCCAGGTCGCGGCCGAATCCCGAGCCCTTGGTGCCGCCGAACGGCATCGCGGGATCGTAGAAGTTGTACATGTTCACCCACACCGTGCCGGCGCGGAGCTGACGCGCGACGCGATGCGCCTTGCCGACGTCGCGCGTCCACACGCCCGCGGCGAGGCCGTAGAAGATGTCGTTGCCCTTCTTCACCGCGTCGTCGGCGTCGGCGAACGGGATCACCGCGAGCACCGGGCCGAAGATCTCCTCCTGCGCGATGCGCATCGTGTTCTCGACCTGATCGAGCACGGTCGCCTGCACGAACCAGCCGCGGCCGTTGACCGGCTGGCGCTGGCCGCCGGCGACGAGCCGCGCGCCCTCGCCAACGCCGGTCGCGACGTATCCGAGCACCTTCTTCATCTGCGCCTCGTTCACCAGCGCGCCGAGCCGCGTCTTGGGATCCATCGGATCGGCGGGCGTCATCTTCTTCGCGCGATCGGCGAGCCTGGCGACGAACGCGTCGTGCACGCTCTGCTCGACCAGGAGCCGCGATCCCGCGGCGCACACCTCGCCCTTGCCGTAGAAGATCCCGGTCGCGGCACCCCGCACTGCGGCGTCGAGATCGGCGTCGGCAAACACGATGTTGGGGGATTTTCCGCCCAGCTCGAGCGTCAGCTTCTTCACCGTGTCGGCGGCGACGCGCATGATGTGCTGGCCGACCTCGGTCGAGCCGGTGAAGCTGATCTTGTCCACGAGCGGATGCTTGACCAGCGCCTCGCCCGCGACCGAGCCGCGCCCCGGCAGCACGTTGAGCACGCCCGGCGGCAGCCCGGCCTCGAGTGCCAGCTCGCCGATCCGGATCGCGGTGAGCGGCGTCTCGAGCGCCGGCTTGAGCACGACCGTGTTGCCGGCCGCGATCGCCGGCGCGCACTTCCAGCCGACCATGATCATCGGGAAGTTCCACGGGATGATCGCGCCGACGACGCCGAGCGGCTCGCGCAGCGTGTAGGTGAACCACTGCGGCGCGACCGGGATCGTCTCGCCGGTCATCTTGGTCGCCCACCCGGCGAAATAGTGGAAGCAGCCGGCGACCATCGGCACGTCAATCTGCCGCGATTCGAAGATCGGCTTGCCGTTGTCGAGCGTCTCGAGCCGTCCGAGCTCGTCGGCGTGCGCGAGGACGAGATCGCCGAGCTTCGTCAGGATGCGCTGGCGCTCCGCGGGCCGCATCTTCGGCCACGGGCCGTCGTCGAACGCGGCGCGCGCGGCGCGCACGGCGCGATCGACGTCCTCGACGCCGGCCTCGGCGACCTGCGTCACCGGCTCTTCGGTCGCGGGATTGGCGGTGGTGAAGGTCCGGCCCGAGGCGGCGTCCACCGCCTGTCCGTCGATGATCAGCTTGCCGGGGCGCACCGGCGCGAGTGTTTCGGTCATGGCGTCCTCACGGGAGATCGAGCGGCGGAGTCTACCCGCGGCGGCCGCGAGTCCGCCAGCGCTTGAGGATCTCGGCGTGATGCCGGTCGTGCTCGTGGAAGTCGAGGAACATCTTGCCGAACGCGTGCGACTCGGCCCAGATTTCGGGTCGGTCGTCGGGCACGCTCTCCAGGGCTTCGATCAGCCGCTCGCGCGTGCGATCGAGGAGCCGAAGCGTGTCCTCCCACGACAGCGGGCGGATCGGCGCCATGGTCTCGGCGTTGATGCGCGCCCAGTCGGCGGGCTTTGCGCCCTCCCACGACGCCGGCGTGCCGCGCAGCGCGGCCTCCATCTCGGTCAGCCGGGCGTGGTCGCGCGTCACGAGGTGGAGCAGCGTCTCACGCGCGCTCCACTTGCCGGGCGCGATCGGCTGATCGCCCGACCCGCCGCCGAGGCCCGCCACCGCGGCGCGCACGGCGGTGCGCGCGCGCAGGAGGTCGAAGAGCAGACGCTGCTTGGGCGATGCGCCGGCGGTTTGTTCGAACGCCTGCGCGACCGGCGGTCGGCGAGCGGCCCGCCGACGGGCATCCGCGCGACGGATCGCCCGGCTGCGCCGCGAGTGGGACGCGCGCGTACGCTTCGGCTTTCCGGTCCCGGTCCGCTTGCCGGCTCGTGCGTTCTTTCGCGCCTTGGCCGTCGGCGCGCTCCGGCGCGCGACCTTGCGCGTGCGCTTCGCCGCCGCCTGCGCCGCCCTGCGTGCCGGCTTCGCCGTGCGCTTCTTCGGCGCCGCGCGCGTCCGCGCCATCACGACGCCGGCGGGTAGTCGTACACGCCGCGCCCGGACTTGCGACCGAGACGTCCGGCGGCGACGTACTGCTCGAGCAGCGGGCACGGCCGGAACTTGTCGCCGAGCGAGCGGTGAAGGAAGCGCAGGATCGCGAGCCGCGTGTCGAGCCCGACCAGATCCACCAGCTCGAACGGACCCATCGGATGGTTGAGCCCGAGCTTGAGCGCCTTGTCGATGTCGCGCGCGCTCGCGACCCCCTCCTGGAGCATGTAGAAGGCCTCGTTGCCGATCATGGCGTTGATGCGGCTCGTGACGAACCCCGGCGACTCGCGCACGATCACGCACTCCTTGCCCATCTTCGTCCCCGCCTCGCACGCGGCCGCGATCGTCTCGTCGCTGGTCTCGAGCGCGCGCACGACCTCGAGGAGGCGCATGCGGTGGACGGGATTGAAGAAGTGCATGCCGACCACCCGGGCCGGCCGCTGCGTCGCGGCCGCCATCTCGGTGATCGAGAGCGACGACGTGTTCGAGGCCAGGATCGCGTGCGGCGGCGCCTTGCGATCCACCGCGGCGAAGATCTCGAGCTTGAGCTCGATCGTCTCGGGCACCGCCTCGATGACCAGATCGGCGGCCGCCGCGGCGGCCTCGACGCTGCGCGTCACGGTCAGGCGCTTGCGCGCCGCGATCGAATCCTCGCCCGCGACCTTGCCGGTGGCGACGCCTTTCTCAAGCAGGGCCGAGATCTCATCGCAGGCGCGGTCGAGCGCCTCGGCGCTCGAGTCTTCGAGGATCGTGCGGTAGCCGGCGAGCGACGATGCGTAGGCGATGCCCCGGCCCATCAGGCCGGCCCCGAGCACCGCGACCGTCTGGATCGTCACGCGTCGGGCGGCATCCCCTGCGATCGCGTCCAGCGCCACGCGGCCGGGAAGGCGAGTGCCGCGAGCGTGGACTTGAGGATGTCGCCGGGGATGAACGGCACGAGGCCCGCGGCGAACACGCGGCCGGCGGGCACGAAGCGCGCGAGCCACGCGAGGCCGGCGGCGAAGATCACCGCGGTCGCGATCAACATCGCGCCGAGCATGGTCTCGAAGCGGCGATCCCAGCCGCGCTCGGCGAGCGCGCCCGCGACCCACGCCGCGACCGGGAACGCGAACAGGTAGCCGGCGGTCGGCCCGATCAGCACGGCGATGCCGGCGCGGCCTTCCGCGAACACCGGCAGTCCGATCGCGCCCTCGGCGAGATAGAGCGCCTGCGCGATCAACCCGCGCCGCGCGCCGAGCACGGCGCCCGACAGCACGACGGCGAACGTCTGCCCGGTGATCGGCACCGGCGACCAGGGCACGGGGATCGAGAGCTGCGCGGCGAGCGCCGTGACGACGCTCGCGACGACGACGAGCATCGTGTTCGAGAAGACGCCGGCGCGCGGGGCGGCGACGTCGGCGAGCGTCAGCGTGCGGGCGGACATGGGCACCTCGGCCGGTGGATCGGGGCGACCGGTCCGAATGCCGCGGACCGATGCCGGAGCGTCGAGACGGGCGAGGCTAGCACGCGCGCCGCGCCGCCGACAACGGGCGCGCGTCGCCGCCGCGCCGCCGGGGCCGCGCGGATCAGTGCGCGTGCGGCAGCGCGCTCGCCTAGATCCAGCGGTGGCCGAAGAGCTCCGACACGGCGACCGCGGTGAAGTAGATGAAGCCGAACGCGAGCACGCGCCACGGCTGGTCGAGCCAGAGGCCGCTCGTCCCCATCCGATTGAAGTGCGCCATGATCGCGGGCGACACGCCGAGCCGCGGCAGCGGCGCGAGCGTCGTGACGAACGCGCCGAGCAGGTAGAACATCACGGACGCCGCCCATGTGCGGCGCAGGAAGAGCGCCTCCTCGCCCGCGGGCGCCTGCCCGATCAGCACGCCGAGCAGCCGGTTGAGCGTGAGCCCCCAGAAGCTCACGAGCGGCCAGAGCTGCCGCATCGCCAGCGAGAACGCGCCGACGAACAGGGTGTAGAACGCGCCGAGCGTCACGATTGCCGCGGCCTTCTGCGGGCGCGGCATCGCGCTCACGATCGTCTGCCCCATGAACGCCGACGAGTGGACGTTGATGAACTCGAGCAGCATGAGGAGCATGAGGCCGTTGATCGCCCAGACGCGATCCGGTGACGGCGCGATCCAGGTCGCGAGGAACGCGCCGGCGAGTGCCAGGTCGGGGATCGCGGCGCCGACGGCGGCAAGCGTGATGCCGCGCGCGGGCGCCGCCGCGACGTCGGGCGATGCGGCGGCGCATTCCATCCGCTCGTTATCGGCAGACCGGGGCGCGGGCCTGATGAATCGCTGTGCTAACCTGCCGCCTCCATGGCCGATGTGATCCGGATCGCCAACGCGGGCGGGTATTGGGGCGATGACCCCGCCCAGTTCCGGCGGCAGGTGGAGCTCGGTCCGGTCGACGTCGTGACGCTCGATTTCCTCGCCGAGATCACGATGTCGATCATGCAGAAGCAGCGCGCGCGCGATCCCCGCGCCGGCTACGCGCGCGATTTCGTCACCCAGGTCGAAGAGACGCTGCCGCGGCTGGTCGACGCCGGCATCCGCGTGATCTCGAACGCCGGCGGCGTCAATCCGCTCGCCTGCCGCGCGGCGCTGCTGGCGATGGCGCAGACGCACGGGCGCGCGATCGAGGTCGCGGCGGTGCTGGGCGACGACCTGATGGACCGCCTCGGCGAGCTGAACGCGGCCGGCGTCTCGCTCGACCACATGGACGACGGCGGCGCGTTCACGGCGATCCGCGACCGCGTCTCGTCCGCGAACGCCTACTTCGGCGCGTGGCCGGTCGTGGACGCGCTCGACCACGGCGCTCACATCGTCGTCACCGGCCGCTGCACGGACACCGGCATCACACTCGCGCCGATGATCCACGCGTTCCGCTGGAAGCCCGACGACTGGGACCGCCTCGCCTCCGGCATCGTCGCCGGGCACATCGTCGAGTGCGGCGCCCAGTCCACCGGCGGCAACCTCACCGACTGGCGCACGGTGCCGCGCTTCGCCGAGATCGGCTATCCGCTGCTCGAGGTCTCGGCGGATGGGTCGTTCGTCGTCACCAAGCACGCCGGCACCGGCGGCGCGGTGACGGTGCGCACGGTGAAGGAACAGCTCGTCTACGAGATGGGCGATCCGCGCAGCTACATCACGCCCGACGTCGTCGCCGATTTCGGCTCGATCCGCCTCGAGCAGATCGGCCGCGATCGCGTGCGCGTGTGGGGCGTGCGCGGCCGGCCGGCGCCGGCGAACCTCAAGGTGAGCGTGTCGCACTTCGACGGCTGGAAGGCCAGCGGCTCGCTCATCATCTCGGCGCCCGACGCGCTCGCCAAGGCCGAGGCGTTCGCGGCGCTCTTCTGGGAGCGCCTCGGCCTCGAGTTCGCGGCGCGCCACGTCGAGTACGTGGGCGCGTCCGCATGCTGGGGCCCGCTCGCGCCGGCGACCGATCCGCCCGAGGTGCTGCTGCGGCTCTCGGTGCGCGATGCCGACCGCGAGAAGATCGAGCGCTTCGCCAGGCTCGTCCCGGGCGTGATCCTCTCCGGCCCTCCGGGCGTCGCGGTCACCGGCGGGCGCCCGCAGGCGCAGGAGGTGGTCGCGTACTGGCCGGCGCTCGTGCCGCGCGACCGCGTGAAACCGAAGCTCGTGACGCGCGACGGCGAGCGAGCGCTCGAGTGGCCGACGCCGCTGGTGCCGGCGCGGGCGCCCGGCGGCGCGCCGCGCGTGGAATGGCCGAAGGCGCCGGGATCGACGCGCACCGTGCGCGTGCCGCTTGCGACACTCGCCCACGCGCGGAGCGGCGACAAGGGCGACACCTGCAACATCGGCGTGATCGCGCGCGCGCCCGAGATCTATCCGTGGCTCAAGCAGACGCTCACCGCGACGGCGGTGAAGCGGCGCTTCCGCGGCATCTGCGAGGGCAGGGTCGAGCGCCACGAGGTGCCGAACCTCTGGGCGCTCAACTTCCTGCTCCACGAGTCGCTCGGCGGCGGCGGCACGGTGTCGCTGCGCCTCGACGCGCAGGGAAAGACGCTCTCGCACGCGCTGCTCGCGATGGAGGTGACGGCGCCGCAGGCGCTGGTGGACGCCGCGCGAGGCGGCGACCAGGCCGATGGCCGCACGCACGCGCACGTGCGCGAAGCGAGCCCGCGGGCGAACGCGGCGCGGCGAACGAGCGCGATGTCACGGGGCGCGCCGAAGCGCCGGGCGAAGCGACGCTGAAAACGACGAGGCCCGGGCAGAGCGCCCGGGCCTCGATCGCATCGCGCCGCGGCGCGATCTACATCCAGGGCTCGTCGCCCGACGGGCCGTAGATCGAGGGCACCTTGGCCCCGACGATCCGGAGATAGACCGACAGCTGGCCGCGGTGATGGACCTGATCCATCAGCGTCATCCACAGGATGTCCATGCGGCGGAAGTCGCCGAGTTTCCCGGGGCCGACCGGGAACTGGGCGCCCTTGTTGAGATCGTCCTCGCTCGACCTGGCGACTGCGGCGGCCGTCTCCTTCGACGACTTGTCGAACATGGTGATGATCTCGGGCAGCGTGCCCTCGAGCTTCGGCATCGGTCCCATCTTCGACCAGTCGAGCGTGCCGGCCAGCGCCTTGCCCGCGAGCCCCTGCTCGAGCACGAACGTGCCCGCGACCTCGGCGGCGGTGCGGGACTTCTCGGCGGGTCGGAACCCGGCCTTGTCGGCGGGGAACGCGCGCAGAATCTTGAGCGTGGTCTGGCACTCACGCTCGAAGGTCTGCAGGAACATGTCCTTCTCGGTCGCGGTGTTCTGGGTCATGTGGGACTCCTTGGCGCGTTGAGTCCACGCGCGCTCGATGGTGGTCGGGGTCCGTCCCGGAGTGTCGTCCCTGGCGCGGCGCAATGGGTCGTAGCCTAGCCCCGCCCCGCAAAGCTGTCGACGGAGGAGATTCCATGCGCGGGGATGGCGCACGCCAACTGACGCGCGAGCGCCTCGAGGTACTCCGGCGCGGCGTTGAGGCACGGCAGGTGGATCGACTCGAGCTCGGGGGCCGCCCGGAGTGCGATCCGCCCTTCGAGCTCGCTCTCTGCGTTGTCGGCGGAGAACCCGAATGGGAAGTAGACCAGCCGTCGAAACCCTGCCTCGACCATCCGGCGTAGCGCGACCTCGACCGGCGGCCCGGTCCAGCGTCCTCCGTAGACGTGGTTCAGCCAGCCGAGCCTCACGGCGCCAAAGTGACCCGTGAGATGCGCGGCGATGCGCGCGGCGATCCGCTCCGTGGCGACCCGCCCGGTTTCGATCGGCCGCCGGGGTTCGAGCAGCGTCCCGTGTGCGGCGAGCACGACCCCCCATTCCGGGCCGACCGCATTCCGCCGGGCCGCCTCGGTGATCACGTGGCGGGCGCATAGATCGGCAAGGATCTCCTCGTCCAGCGGCGGCAGCACGCGCAGCGGCGCGCGGCGGGCGCGACCGCCCGGCCAGCGGGCAAGCGTGCTGCGCGCGATCTCGTGGGTGAAGGCGGAGTCGGCGACGTAGGCGGGCATCACGTCCACGGGCTCGTCGTCGGGCAGCAAGCAAACCGTAGCCAGCAGCGTCGGATCGCGGAACTCGTAGGCGACGTGGACGCGCCAGTCGGTGCCCGGGGCGACGGAGGCGAGCGCGAGCACGAGGCCCGCGGCCTGATCGCGCGTGATGGGCTCGAGCGGCGAGCCGTAGCGTTCCGTGGTCCAGAGTCGCGTGCGGAAGCGGGCGCGCGAGAACGCGATCCACGGCAGCAGCGGAATCGGAATCGGCGCGACCGAGCGCGTGAGCCCGAGCAGGATACGCCACGAATAGCGGAGCTGCGCGCCGAACGATGCGGTCGGCGGCTCGCCGTAGGTGACGAGGACGACGTGGCGCCGGCTCACGCGATCCTCACGACCTCGGCGCGCGCGGACTCCGCCCCCGGCGGCGGCGTGGCCGCGCGCGGAGCGTCCGGCGATCCGAGCACTCGGGCCGCGATCGCCTCGGCCGACGCGACGCCGGCGCCGAAGGAAACACCGTCGTACGACGTGCCGCACAGTTCGAGGCCCGGGTATCGCGCGGCCAGCGCGCGGGCGCGGGCGACGCGTTCGATGTGGCCGAACGTGTACTGCGCGATGGCCGCCGGCCGCCGCCACGCCCAGACGCGAGCGGGCGCGGAGTGGACGCCCAGCACGGTCGCCAGATCGGCGCGAGCCCGCCGGACCAGATCGTCGGGCTCCAGTGCCGCGACCTCGGGTCGCCGCGCGCCGCCCATCATCGCGCGCAGCAGCACCCGGCCCTCCGGCGCGCGGCCCGCGAACAGCGAGGAATCCCAGACGACGCCCAGCGTGTCGAGGCCCTCGCTGCGCGCGACCAGGTAGCCGTAGCCGTCGAGCGCGCGAGGCACGGCGGCGGCCGGGAACGCCATCGCCACCACCGCGAGTCCGGCGAACGGAAACGCGCCGAGCCCCTCCGCCAGCTCGCGATCGAGTACGCGCACGAGGCCCGCCGCGTGCGCGGCCTGCGCCGCCAGCACGACGCGGTCGGCGGTCACGACCTCGCCCCCGTCGAGCGCGATGCGCCATCCGTCTTCACCGCGCTCGAGCCCGAGCGCGCGCGTACGCAAGCGCAGATCGGGCCCGAGGCGCGCGACCAGCGCGTCGATCATCGTTCGCATGCCGCCGGCGAAGCTCACGAGCCGTGGCCTCCGCGCGCGCCGGGCCATCATGGCGCGGAAGAGGCTGCCGTGCCGATGCTCCATCTCGGTCACCTGCGGGAACGCCGCGTTCATGGACAACTCGCGGCTGTCGCCGGCGGAGATGCCCATGACCGCGGTATCGACCAGCACGTCGGCCGCCTCGCGCCCGACGCGCCGCCGTGCGAACGCGTGGACGCTCTCTTCGCGCCCCGCCGGCGCCGGAGGCACGAACGGTTCCGCGAGCAGGCGCAGCTTGCCTCCCAGGCCCAGGGCGTCGGATCCGAGCAGGCCGCCGGGCGAATCGGGAACCCTCCGCAGGCGCCCACCGCGGACGACATGGCGGCGGCGAGCCGCGGGCCGCGCCTCGATCACCGCCGCGAGCAGACCCAGGTCGCCCACGAGCCGGCCCGGTTCCGGCGCATCGGCGCTCTCCAGATACCCGTTGGGGCCGGCCTCGACGATGAAGCCGTCCTCGCGGAGCGTCTGCACGTGGCCCCCGGCGGTCTCGCCCGCCTCGAGCACGGTCACCGCCGCGCCGCGCTGCGCGACGCGAAGCGCGATCGTGAGGCCGGCGATGCCGGCGCCGATGACGACGACGCGCATGGCTAGACCGCGCGGCTGAACACGGGCTTCTCCTGCGCCGTGCGGGCGCGGAGGTAGCGATCGAAGACCATACAGACGTTGCGCACGAACAGCCGCCCGAGCGGCGTCAGCTCGAGCGCGTCGTCGGTCACCGTGAGGAGGCCGTGTGCCACGGGCGAGTCGGGACCGCGCAGCTCGTCCAGCTCACGGGCGAAGGTCTCGGCGAATCGGAGGTCGAACCGCCGCTCGACCTCCCGCACGTCGAGGTGCCCGTTGCACATGAGCGTCGTGATCACGTGGCGCCGCGCGCGATCGTCGTCGGTCAGCGCCAGCCCGCGCTCGACCGCGAAGCGGCCTTCACGGATCGCGCCGTAGTAGTCGGGCAACTTCTTGACGTTCTGGACGTACGCGCCCTGGATGTCGCCGATCGCCGAGATCCCCACGCCCACCATGTCGCGCGCGGTCTGCACCGTGTAGCCCATGAAATTGCGGTGGAGCGTGCGCGCTGCGACGGCGCGAGCCAGCTCGTCGTCCGGCAGCGCGAAGTGGTCCATCCCGATCGCGCGATAGCCGGCCGCCACGAACGCCTCGATCGAGCGGGCCAGCAGCTGCAGCTTGAGCGCGCCGTCGGGAAGCGCCTCGGTCGGAATGCCCTTCATGTGGGCCTTGATCCACGGCACGTACGCGAACGAGTAGACGGCGACCCGCTCGGGACGGAGCGTGATCACCTGCTCGAGCGTGCGCGTGAAACCGTCGATCGTCTGATACGGAAGGCCGTAGATCAGGTCGATGTTGATCGAATCGAAGCCTTCCTCGCGCGACCGCTGGATCAGTGAGCGGGTCAGCTCGTAGCTCTGCACGCGGTGCACCGCTTGCTGCACGTCGGCGGCGAAGTCCTGGACGCCCATCGAAATCCGGTTGAACCCGAGCCGGCGGAGCACGGCGATCTGGTCGCCGCTCGTCACGCGCGGATCGACCTCGATGCCGATCTCGGCGTCCGTAGTGAACTGGAACCGCTCGGCGAAGGCGTGGAACAGGCGTTCGAGGTCGGCCGCCGGATAGTAGGTGGGCGTGCCGCCGCCCCAATGCATCTGCGAGACTCGGCGACGATGCGGCAGCTGGCGCGCCAGGAGATCGACCTCGCGCAGGACGTGGTCCAGATACTCGGCGGCGACGTCGCGGTGCCGCGTGATGACGACGTTGCACCCGCAGAACAGGCACCGCTCCTCGCAGAACGGAAGGTGTGCGTAGACCGACAGCGGCGCACCGGTCTGCCGGTCGGCCGCGGCGAGGCGCTCGCGATAGTCGTTCTCCGTGAATCCGGGATGGAACTCGAGCGCGGTCGGATACGACGTGTAGCGTGGCGCGGGCCGGTCGTAGCGACGCAGCAGTTCGGCCGTGCCGGGTCCGCCGTCCGCGGTCACGCCGACGCGCGATCCATTCGGTGCGCCCTCCGGATTCACGACGCCCTTCGCGCGGCCGATCCGGCCATCGCCTCGACCAGCGCTTCCACCGACGCGATCGGCGTGCCGGGCAGAATGCCGTGGCCGAGGTTCATGACGTGGCCCGGAGCGTCGCCGGCGTCGTCGAGCACGGCGCGGGCGGCGGCGCGCACGGCATCGGGCCCCGCGAGCAGGGCGGCAGGGTCGAGGTTGCCCTGGATCGCGACCGCGCCTCCCGTCCGGCGCCGCGCCTCCGAGATCGGCGTCCGCCAGCAGACACCCTGAACGTCGGCGCCGCAGGTCGCGGCGTCCGCGAGCAGGTGTCCCGCAGCGGGCGCGAAATAGATGACGGGCACGCCAGCGTGCCGGATCGCGTGCACCACCTTCCGCACGGCCGGCAGCGCGAAGGCGCGGTAATCGGCCGCGTCGAGCACGCCCGCCCACGAGTCGAAGATCTGCACGGCCTGCGCGCCGGCGGCGATCTGGAGCTCCAGCGTCTCGGCGGCGAGCGACGCGAGGCGGTCGAGCAACCGCCGAAATGCTTCGGGATCGCGGTGTCGCAACGCGCGCACCTCGGGGAAGCCGTCGCGCCCCTCGCCCTGGGTCATGTACGCGGCGAGGGTGAAGGGCCCGCCGCAGAACCCGATCACCGGCGTGCGTCCGTCGAGCTCGCGCCGCAGCATCCGGACCGTCTCGGCGACGCAGCCCAGCACTTCGGCCGCCGGCCGCCCCGCGAGCGCCTCGATGTCCGCGCGCGTGCGCACCGGCCGCGCGAGGCGCGGGCCCGGATCGAACGTCATCTCGATGCCGAGCGCCCCGAGCGGGAGCAGGATGTCCGAGAACACGATCGCCGCGTCGAGCGCGAAGCGACGCAGCGGCTGGAGGCTGGCCTCGACCGCCAGGTCGGGCGTGCGGCACACCGTCAGGAAGTCGGCACGCGCACGCAGCTCACGGTATTCCGGCAGGTAGCGGCCCGCCTGTCGCATGATCCAGATCGGCGTGCGGTCGACCGGCTCGCACCGGCAGGCTCGCAAGAAGCGGTCGTTCACCGTGCGACCTCCGCGAGGCTCGCGTGCGCTGCGTCGAGCGTGATGGAGATCTCCGCGTCACCGTGGGCGATCGAGAGGAACGCGCTCTCGAACGGCGATGGCGGCAGCAGCACGCCGCGCTCGAGCATGGCGCGAAAGAAGGCGGCGTAGCGCGCGCGGTCGACGGCGCCGGCATCGTCCCACGAGCGCACCGGCGCCGACGTGAAGAAGAACGTCCACATCGAGCCGACGCGCTGGACACGTGCCGGGACGCCGGCCGCGACCGCCGCCCGGGTGAGTCCGGCCTCGAGACGCTCGCCCGCCGCCTCGAGTCGCCCCCAGATGCCCGGGTCGCCGTCGAGGACGTCGAGCACCGCGAGCGCCGCGGCGATCGAGACCGGATGTGCTGCATACGTGCCAGCCTGGTAGACCGGCCCTTCGGGCGCGATCTTCCGCATCAAGTCGACCCGCCCGCCGTAGGCGGCGAGCGGCATGCCGCCGCCCAGCGCCTTGCCCATCGTCACGAGGTCAGGCCGAATGCCGAAGCGCTGCGCCGCGCCTCCCGGACCGAGCCGGAATCCGGTGATCACCTCGTCGAGCACGAGAAGCGCGCCGTGGCGATCGCAACGCTCGCGCAGGCCGTAGAGGAACCCCGGTTCGGGAGGGACGCAGCCCATGTTGCCGGCGACCGGCTCGACGATGACGCAGGCGATCGCGCCCGCGGCGGCGACGAAGACGCGATCGACGTCCTCGAGGTCGTTGTAGCGCGCGATCCACGTGTCGCGCGCGGCGCCCTCGGTGACTCCGGGCGAGTCGGGCACGCCCATCGTCGCGGCACCCGATCCGGCGCGGATGAGGAACGCATCGCCATGCCCGTGATAGCACCCGTCGAACTTGAGGATCCCGGGCCTCGCGGTCGCGGCGCGGGCGAGCCGCACCGCGCTGATCGCGGCTTCGGTGCCGGTGGCGACGAAGCGCACCATGTCGCAGCACGGGACGCGCGCGGTGACGCGCTCGGCGAGCCTCGCTTCGTCGGGCGACACGAGGCCGAAGAGCAGGCCACGATGGGCGGCGCGCTCGACCGCGTCGATGACCGTCGGATGCGCGTGGCCGAGCAGCGCCGGGCCCCACGCGCCGATCCAGTCCACGTACTCGCGCCCGCCGCTGTCGCGTAACCGCGCACCACGTGCCTCGACGATCGCGAGCGGCGCAGCGCCGACCGAGCGGAAGGCGCGCACCGGCGAGTGGACGCCGCCCGGGGTCACGCGCGCGGCGCGCGCGAACAGGTCGGGCAGGGTGCCCGCGTCGGCGCGCACGACGCTCATCGCCCGGCCTCGGCGATCATGCGCCCTTCGCTCATGCGCTCGGCGAGCGGGCGGGCGAAGTAACTGATCACGAGGTCCGCGCCGGCCCGGCGCAGCCCGAGCGTCGTCTCCCACATCGAGCGCTCCAGGTCGAGCCAGCCGCGCTCCGCGGCCGCGTGCAGCATCGCGTACTCGCCCGAGACCTGGTACGCGGCCACCGGGACGCGCACCTCGCCGCGCACCGCGCGCAGCACGTCGAGGTACGGTAGGCCGGGCTTGACGATCAGCGCGTCGGCGCCCTCCTCGATGTCGGCGTGCGCCTCGCGCAACGCCTCGCGCACGTTGCCCGGGTCCATCTGGTAGCCGCGCCGGTCGCCGGCGCGCGGCGTCGAGCCCGCCGCCTCGCGGAACGGTCCGTAGAAGGCGGAGGCGTACTTCACGGCGTACGAGACGATCACGGTCTCGGACGCGCCCGCGCGATCGAGCGCGACGCGGATCGCGGCGACACGGCCGTCCATCATGTCCGAAGGCGCGACGACGTCCGCGCCGGCGTGCGCGTAGGTGACGGCCGCGCGGGCCAACAGCGGCAAGGATGCGTCGTTGTCGACCGCGCCGTCGCAGAGCACGCCGCAGTGGCCGTGATCGGTGTACTCGCACAGGCAGACGTCGGCCCACACCACGAGGCCGGGAGCGCGCCGCTTGATGGCGCGGATCGCGCGCGGCACCGGGCCGTCCTCCGCCCACGCGCCGGAACCGTCGGCGTCCTTGGCCCTCGGGATGCCGAACAGGAGGACGGAGCCGATCCCGAGCGCGGCGAGCGACGCGGCTTCGTCCGCGGCGAGCTCGGGCGACAGCCGCGCGTGACCCGGCAGGGAGGCGATCGGCTGCCGCGCCGAGCCGTCGTCGTGCACGAAGAGCGGCGCCACGAGCTGATCGGCCGTGAGCCGCGACTCACGCATCACGGAGCGCAACCCCTCGCTGCGCCGCAGCCGGCGACCGCGATGGACGGGGTAGCTCACGACCCGGCCCTTCCGCTCGCCGGGGCGCCGCGGCCGTTGGCGCCGGCGCCATGCGCGTGCGGCCCTAAGGCCAGCAGATCGGCGAGCGCGTCGAGGTCCGCGCGCGCGGACATCGTGGCGGGCACGCCCAGGGCCTCGAGCTGCGTGGCGGTGGTGGCGCCGATCGCCGCCACGCACGCGAGCCGGCGCATCTCGTCGACGCCGAGCGCACGAACCAGCCCGCGCGCCGCCGACGGGCTCGCCACCACGACCGCCTCGGGTCGCGCGGCGCGCCACGCGCGGGCGATGTCGGCGGCCGGTCGCGTGACGGTGCGGTAAGCGACGACCTCGGCGACCTGCGCGCCCGATCGGCGCAGCGAGGCGGCCAGATCGCGGCCGCCGTCGAGGGCGCGCGGAATGAGCACGTCCCGTTCCGCCCATTCGTCGGCCCCATGCAGCGTTTCGATCAGCGCCGCCGCGCCGGCCGTCGGCGGGACGAGCGGCGAACGGGCCCCCGCCCGCGACAGCATCGCCGCGGTCTTCGCACCGACGGCCGCAGTGCGGAGCGAGACGGGCAGCGGCGCGCCGGAACGCGCGGTCATGATCGCCGCCAGCGCGCGCGGGCTCGCCACCACCATCCAGTGAAAACGCCCGATCTCCCGCGCCGCGCGCCGGAGCGGCTCGGGGTCCGGCGCAGGAACCGTACGGCAGACGGGGCAGGACACGGGATCGAGCCCGCGGCGACGCAGCGCCTCGGCCAGAGGACCGTGGAGTCCTTCGTCCCGGGTGACCGCGACGCGCAGGGGATGATCGCTCATGGCGACACGCCTCCGGCGATGCGCGCACCCCGGGAGAGCGCGGCAAGGATCTCGCCCGCGCCGCGCTCCAGCAGCGCGCTCGCCGTCTCCGCGGCGACTGCGAGCGGCTCGGTCCCGGTGCGCTCGACGCGCACGGCACGCGTGCCGTCGGTCGCGAACACGCCGGCGATCACCGTCAGCGTCTCACCCGCGGTGCGCGCGAAGGCGCCGACCGGAACCGAACAGCCGCCGCGGAGCCGATGGAGCACCTCGCGCTCGGCCGTGACCGCGCGACGAGTCGGCGCGTGATCCAGCCGCGCGAGGCGTCGTGCGAGCGACGTGTCGTCGGCGCGCACCTGGACGGCCAGCGCCCCTTGCGCCGGCGCCGGCAGCACGCGTTCGGCCGGAAAGACGTCGGTCGCGCGCTCCGCCAGGCCGAGCCGCTCGAGGCCGGCGCGTGCGAGCACGACCGCATCGAGATCCCCGCGCGCGACACGCTCGAGCCGCGTGGGCACGTTGCCGCGCAGCGGACGGTAGTCGAGGTCGGGGCGCATCGCGCACAGCTGTGCCCGGCGCCGGAGGCTCGACGTGCCGATGCGCGCCCCGGGAACGAGCTGCGCGAACGTCCGGGCGTCGCGGGCGCAGAGCGCATCCTCCACCGCACCGCGCGGCGGCACGGCCGCCACGTCGAGTCCCGGCGTCACGTCGACCTGGAGATCCTTGAAGCTGTGCACGGCGACGTCGATCCGGCGCTCGAGCAGCGCCCGCTCGAGCGTCGAGGTGAAGAAGCCGGTGCCCTCCATGGCTTCGAGCGGCGCATCGGCCATGTCATCGCCGGCCGTCGTCAGGTCGAGGACTGCGACAGCCAGCTGCGGCTCGACCGCGCGCCACAGCGCGATCACGTGGTCGGTCTGCCAGCGTGCGAGCGCGCTGGCGCGGGTGCCGACGCGGATGACGGCGCTCACGGACGACCCTCCACCGCATCGGGGTCATCGTTCGCATGAAGACCGAATAACGACCGCAGGTCGTGTCCGTGCGCGCCGGCCCGCAGATCGCCGCGTCGCAGGGCCGTGCTCGGCACGTGCAGCAGGCGGGCGACCAATCGCCGCGTGACGCGATCCAGCAGCTCGCGGTCGTGCACGCCGTCCCGTGCGGCCCGCTCGAGCTCTTCGCGGCGGATCGCCTCTGCGCGCCGCCGCAGCTCGGCGACGAGGGGGCGGGCCATGGACTCCTGCGTCTGGGCCGTGAACCACTCGAGCTCGCGCTCCAGGAGCTCGGCGACGCGCGGGATCTCGCTCTCGCGTCGCGCGCGGTTGTGCGCGACGATCGGCTCGAGCCCCGAGAGGTCGTGCAGGGTCACGCCCGGGACGGACGCGCACTCGGGCTCGATCGCGCGCGGCAGGGACAGATCGACCAGCACGATCGGGCGAGCGATCCCCGCGCGCGCGGCGCCGACGGCCTCCGCCGTGATCAGCGGACGGTCCACCTGGACCGCGGCGATCACCGCGTCCGCACGCGCAAGCCATTCGGGAAGTGACTCGACCGGCACGGCCTCGCCTCCCAACTCGGCGGCGACGGCGGCGTGCGATGCGGTGCGGTTCGCGATGACGAGGTGCCCGACACGCTCGGCCGCGAGCTGGCGCGCGGCCTTGAGTCCGGTGGCGCCGGCGCCGACGACGAGGACGGTACATGCGGTGACGTCGGGGTGGACGCGGCCGAGCAGCCGGATCGACGCCGATGCGACGGAGAGCGCGCCGGTGCCGATGGCGGTCTCGCTGCGCGCGCGGCCCGCGAACCGGAGCGCGGCGCGGAACAGGGCGGAGAGGAAGGACCCCGCGGCGCCGGCGTCCTCGGCGACGCGGATCGCGATGCGGACCTGACCCAGCACCTCGGCCTCGCCGAGCACCAGCGACTCGAGTCCCGCGGCGACCCGGAAGAGATGTTCCGCCGCGGACCGTCCGCGCGCCACCATGAAGCGCTCGCGCGCCGGCGCTCCGCCCGGCGCCGTCGCCAGCAGCATCTCCTCGGCACGCGCATGGTCGGCCGCGCGCAGCGCGCAGCTGTAGAGCTCGGTCCGATGGCACGTCGAAAGCACGACCGCCTGAAGCCCTCGCGCGCCGAATCGCCGTCCGAGATCGGCGACCGTCGTCGCCGGGAGAACCATGCGCTCGAGGTCGTCGAGGGCCGCCGTGCGATGGTGAATGCTCAACACGCGCAGCGCGTCGATCGCGGGCGGAGCCGCGAGGACGGGATGACGAACCGGACGTCGTTGTGGCATCCCGTCAGCCTAGGGGAACGATCGCGCCGACGGCGATACGCAAGAGTACGGAGACGTCCTCCGTAGTCCTACGGATACCTATGGATCCGCCAGCATTCCCTCGCGGATGGCGAATTGCGTGAGCAGCGCGACCGAGCGCAGCCCCAGCTTGCCCATCAGACGGGCGCGATGGCTCTCGACCGTGCGACCGCTGATCGCGAGCCGACCGGCGATTTCCTTGGTCGAAAGTCCGGCGGCCACGAGCCGCAGCACCTCCCGCTCGCGCTCGGTGAGCTGATCGAGCGGGCGCCGCCCGGCGCTCTCGGTCCGCAGGATTTCACCCAGTTCGCGCTGGATCGGCGGACTGTAGTAGGCGCGACCCTCCATCACGCTGCCGATCGCAGTCATCAGATCCTGCACCGCGGAGTCCTTGAGCAGATACCCGTCGGCGCCCTCGCGGATCGCGCGCGACACGTACGCCGGGGTCGTGTGCATGGTCAGCACCAGCATGCGGAGTCGCGGATGCGCCGCCCTCGCGCGCCGCAGGACTTCGAAGCCGTCCATGCCCGGCATCGTCAGGTCGAGCACGAGCACATCGGCGGGCGTGGCATCGAGCGCGCGAAGCGCGCTCTCGCCGTCACCCACTTCGCCCACGACCTGAACGCCATGGTGGGACTCGAGAATCCGCCGCACCCCGGCACGGACCAGGTTGTGGTCGTCCGCGAGCAGCACGCGGGTCGGCGCCGCGCGGCTCACGCGTTCCCTCCGGTCGGAATCACCGCTTCGATCCGGAATCCGCGCCCTGGGCCTCCGCCCAGCTGCAACCTCCCGCCAAGCGTCGTGATCCGTTCGCGGATGCCGAGCAGGCCGAGGTGTGGCACAGGTTCGCCCGAGACGCCGCGCCCGTCATCCTCGATCGCGAGCCGCACGCGCTCGCGATCGGCCTCGAGACGTATCTGAACGCGCCGAGCGGCCGCATGACGTGCCACGTTGGTGAGCGCCTCCTGGATCACCCGGTAGATCACGACTTCGAGATCGTCGGGCAACGGGCCGAGCGGATCGCCCACGGTGAGGGTCGCATCGACGCGGGTGCCGCGCGAGAAGTCGTCGACCAGTCCACGCAACGCCGGCACGAGTCCCAGATCGTCGAGCACGGAGGGGCGCAGCAGATTGCTCACGTCGCGCACCTGCGCCAGGGCCCGACCGACCATGCGGCCCGCCTCGGTGTTTCCCTCGAGGTCGAGCTCGATCTTCACCGCGGTGAGCACCTGCCCCGCCTCGTCGTGCAGTTCGCGGGCGATCCGCCGCCGCTCGTCCTCCTGCGCGCGGAGGAGGAGCCGTGTCAGCTGCTCGAGCTGGCGGCTGCGCGCCTCCAGCGCCCGACGCCCGTCGCCCAGCACGAGGAACTGCGTGCCGACGGTGGCGGCGACGATGAGCAGCACGTCCGCGAAGACGCCGTAGAGTACGCCGCTCCCCAGCGGACGCAGCAACGGGTAGTCGAGGTGGTGCAGGCCCCAAAGCGTGAAGGTCCAGGCGAGGATCGTCGCGCCGGTCGAGTCGCCGCGCGCGCGCCGGCGCCAGAACACGAGGCCCGTCCACAGCGTCACGCCGGCGAGCAGCAACGCGGCGGAGACCCCCGCGGCGCGCATGTCGCGAATCACGTAGATCGCCAGCCACGCCCATGCGATCGCAGCCCCGCCGAGCGCGAGATACCGACGGTGCCACACCGCGCCGACCGAGAATTGCAGCGCCGCCCAGAGCAGCAGCAACGCGGTGAGGCCGGTCGCGGCCTGATGCGCGAAGAGCCACACCTCCCTGCGGGTGAGCACGAACGCGGAGATGAAACCGAGCCGGAGGCCGAATGCGGCCCACGCCGCGGCCCATGTCGCGAAATAGGAGCGACGCTGCTGGTACCAGAGCGTCCAGTAGACGAGCGCCAGCAGCCACGTGATCAGGGCCTCGAAGCCGAGGGCGCTCAACTCCACGGCCAGTCGATCCACGCGCGGACTCTACCGCAGCCCCTTGCCCGCACGGCGACCGCCGGCATGACCCGCGAGCGCGTCCCGGCCGGGGACCTCCTTGAATCCTCTGGACACGGGCGATATCAAAGTGATATCATATTGACATCACCCCATCGAAGGAGGTCGTCATGATGCGCGAACGCGTCGTCCAGCCGGTGTCGGGCGGACTCATGCTGGTCGTGCTGTTCCTGGTCGCGATCCTCGCGCCAATCGCGGTCATCCAGTCGGTGCAGCACCAGTCGCTGGCGGGCATCGTCACGAGCGTGGTCGTGTGGCTGGTCGACATCCTCGGCTTCGTCGGCCTGTTCGTCGTCAATCCGAACGAGGCCAAGGTACTGCAGCTCTTCGGCAGCTACGTCGGCACCGTCAAGTCGCCGGGCTTCAAGTGGATGAGCCCGTTCATCACCAAGCGCAAGGTCTCGCAGCGCGTCCGTAACTTCGAGACCGCGAAGCTCAAGGTCAACGATCACGTCGGCAATCCGATCGAGATCGCCGCGGTCGTGGTGTGGAAGGTGGTCGAGACCGCCGAGGCGCTATTCGACGTCGACAACTACGAGAACTTCCTGCACGTGCAGAGCGAGTCGGCGCTGCGCAACCTCGCCACGTCATACGCGTACGATGCGCATGTCGATGGCGAGCTGGCACTGCGCAGCAGCACCGGCGAGGTCGCCACACAACTGCAGAAGGAGATCCAGGAGCGTCTCTCCCGGGCGGGCATCGAGATCATCGAGGCTCGCATCAGCCATCTCGCGTACGCGCCCGAGATCGCCGGCGCGATGCTGCGCCGCCAGCAGGCGAGCGCGATCGTGGCCGCGCGCCAGAAGATCGTCGAAGGCGCGGTCGGCATGGTCGAGATGGCGCTCGAGCAGCTGGCGAAGAAGAACGTCGTCACGCTCGACGACGAGCGCCGGGCCGCGATGGTCAGCAACATGCTGGTCGTGCTCTGCAGCGACCAGCACACCCAGCCGGTCGTGAACACCGGCACGCTCTACCAGTAGCCGTGTGAGCATTCCGTGTCCGAACGCAAGCCGTTCCTGCTCCGCCTCGATCCGGCGCTGTTCGACGCCCTGCAGAAATGGGCGGCCGACGACCTGCGGAGCCTGAACGGACAGATCGAGTTCCTGCTGCGCCGCTCGCTCCAGGGCGAGGGCCGTCTCCCCCGCGGCGGCGGATCGCCGTCGGCCGCGGGGCGCGGGAAGAAGTGAGTGAGGCCGCCCGCGGCCGTGGAATGAACGGCGGCCCGAACCGCGCGGCCGGGCACCGGGTTGGCGAAAAGTCTGGTTCTCCCGGGCCCCGAACCCAATCTCAATGGCCGATCCCCCCGCCGCGATCCATCGAGACCGTCCTAGGAGGATGCATGACGATGAGGCGTCTTTTGGTGCCGGCCTTAGGCCTGCTGCTCGCGGGCGTGTTCGTGATCGCGATCAGCTGCAGCAAGTCGACCAGCCCGGCCGGCGGGGGGGGCGGCGGGGCGCTCGAGCTCAACTCGGGCACGCTCGTGAACGGCGCCTCATACTCGCACGTGTTCGCGAATGCGGCCGTGTACGGCTATCACTGCCAGATCCACGGCACCGGGATGGCGGGCTCGGTCACGGTCGCGGGCGGCGGCGCCGACAGCATGCTCGTAAGCGTCGGGCCGGGCGGCACGCTCTCCTACAGCCCGAATGCCGTCACGATCAAGCCCGGCGGCACCGTGCGCTGGATCAACGTCAGCGGCGGCACGAACCACACCGTCACCAGCAACTGACCCCGCGCGGACCGCGGCGGCGCGTCCCGCGACTGTGGCCGCGCCGCCACACGCGCGGGCCGCGCGCGCGGGTATGCGTCCCCCCGACGCCGCGCCAAGTGATTGCCGCGCAGCCGCGCGCACGCCCCGGGCGCCAATGGCACAGGGGCTGCTGTCTGCTCCCGTAGAAGGCCGGTTTCGGCCGCAATCCTAGGGAGGCAGATGATGCGCTGGACCCCCAGACTGAATCGGTGCGTGGCGGCGACGCTGCTCGCCTCGACGCTCGTGACCGGCGCCGCTTCGGTGGCCGCCGCGAAGGACCATCGTGACCGCGACGAGTGGCGCGGCGACCGCGGCCGCGTCGTGTACCGCGACTATCGGCCGGGCAGCACCTACATCGTGCGCCGCTCGAGCGCGGGCCCGGCGATCGCGGGATTCCTCGGCGGGCTGTTCCTCGGCGCCGTGCTCGCGGATCAGGCGCCGCGCGGCTACGTCTACTACGACCCCTACTGCCACGAGGAGTTCACCTCGCTCGAGGCCTATCGCGTCCACCGCCACCCCTTCCGCCACGGCGCGCTGGTGCGCGTGATCGCGATCAACAGCGGCGAGTGCGTGGGCACGTATCGCTACGGCGACGACGGCTGGTGCCCGTACGGTTACGACCGCAACGACCGCGGCTGGCGCGACCACGGTCGCGACGGGGACGACGGGGACTGGAACGACAACGAGCACTAGCAACGTGTGAGCTCGTGTGGACGCAGTCGGAGACGGGGAGCGTCCTGGACTGCGCGAATCGGGCTCACCACAACACGGCTGGCGGCGTCGCAAGGCGCCGCCCGTTCGTGTTACGCCGCGAGCGCGTCCTGCGTCGCGAGCTCGTGCTCCTCGGGGCGCAGCACGCGCACGACGCGCACGTCCTTCGGCATCGGGCTCCACGCGTCCGCTTCGGCCGCGTCCACCGCGCGCCCGTCCGGCCACGTGAGCAGGCGGCAGAACGGACGCCGCGGGTCCTCGGGGTTCGGGCTCAACGCCAGCGCCACGTGCCCGGTGTCGGTGACCAGCACCGAGCCCGCGGGATAGAGCCCGACGGTCCGCACCATCGCCCACAGCACCGCGGGATCGAACGACACGCGCGTCGGGCCGAGCAGGTACTGGAGCGCCTCGAACGCGGTGCGCGGCCGCCGGTGGTACGTGCGGTGCGCGGTGATCGCGTCGAAGCAGTCGCCGGCCGCCACGATGCGCGACAGCGTCGCCTGCCCCCAATCGTGGGCGATCTCGGGATAGCCGGTGCGGTCGAAGTTCATGTGGTGTTCGAGGCACACGCGCATCGAGTCGAGCGTCAGCATCGAGAGCCCGGGCATGCGCATCGTCATCTTCACGCCCTCGAGCGGATGGCGCTGCATGAGGTGCCACTCCTCCGGCGTCAGCCGCGCCGGCTTGCGCAGGACCTCGCCCGGCACCGCGAGCTTGCCGATGTCGTGGAGCAGCGCCGCGACGCCGAGGTCGGCGAGCACCTGACGCGGCAGGCCGAGCGCCTGGCCCATGCCGACCGAGAGGATGCTGACGTTGACGCAGTGCGCGTACGTGTATTCGTCGTGGTCCTTGACCGCGGTGAGGCCGACGATCGAGTACTCGTGGCGCATGACGCTGTCCACCACCGGCTGCACGAGCCGCTTCGCCTGGCGCAGGTCGGGGCGGCCGCTCTGCCGCGCGCGCAGCAGGATCTTCTTCGTGCCGAGCACGGCGCGCCAGAACACGCGCTTCGCCCGGCCGCGCTCGGTGCGCTGTTCGGTCATCTCGCGGGTGAGGTCGTCGACGTCGAGATCCGCGGCGGGCATCACGACGACGTGCTCGATGCGCGCCTCCTCGATCGTCTGCGGCAGCAGCTCGGCGATCGCCGGATCCTCGGCGGCCATGAACAGCTGGAAGAAACGCTCGAGCTCGGCGGCGTGCAGGCCTTGTAGAAACCGGATCCCGCCGACCGCGCGGCGCTCGAACTCGCCGAGCAGGCCGTGGTAGACGGGCAGCAGCGTCGCGCTCGCCTTGATGCGCCGGCCGTCGAGGTAGAAGTAGTCGGCGATCGCGCCCAGCACGCACTCATCCTCGTCGCCGTGGAGCAGGGCGATCACGGCGAGCAGGTCGTGCAGCTGGCGCTGGAACGCCTGATTCGAGACGTCGTGGGTGCGCGCGGTGCGGATCACCGCCGAGAGGCGGAGCAGGAGCTGCGGCCCGACCGCGTCGAGCGGCGCATCGGGGCGCGGATCAGCCGCGGACACGGACCGTCCTCAACGCGTCGGCGCACGCCTGGCGCAACGCCGGACGCTTCGCCTCGGCGCCGCGCTCGAGCACCGCGAGCGCCCGCACCGTGCCGAGCCGCGCGATGCAGCGCGCGATCATGGCGCGGTGTTCGTCCTGCCCGCGCGACGGCCAGCCGCCGCTCTTGACCAGCTCGGCCTCGAGATCGGTGAGCACGTCGTCGGTGCCGGCGGTGGCGAGCGCGTTGTAGATCGCGCGCTGCGCCTCGGCCGGCCGCTGCTCGAACCAGGGATCGCGCAGGTAGCCGGCGACGAGCCGCGCGACGTCGGCGTCGCGCCGGCCGGCGAGCTGGTGGAGAATCGAGCCGAAGAGCCGCGGGTCGGGGTCGTCGAGCATCGTCATCAGAATCGGCTTCGCGACGTCGGGGCTCACCTGCCCGAGCGCCGCGGCGACCTCGCGCCGCACGCGCGGCTCGGGATGGCGCGACGCGGCCTGGAGCATCCCGGCAATCGCGTCGCCGCCGATCCAGCCCAGGATCTGCGCCGCGTTGCGCACCACTTCCCAGCGCTCGTCGGCGAGCCACGGCGCAATGCGCTCGGGGTTGTCGCGGACGAGCGCGGTCACCGCCTCGGCGAGCTGGCGCCGCGTGCGGCGCTGCTGGCTCGCGCCCAGCAGCAGGCCGAGCCAGTCGATCCCCGGCTCGCCGAGCTCGCGCGCGAGCGCGATGCACTCGGCGATCTGGTTCGGCTCGGCGCGGTCGAGTCGCTCGGCGGTCGAGGTGATCGAGATCGGCTGCAGCAGCTCCTGCGAGAAGGTCTCGACCGACCACTCCTCGCTCCCGCAGGCGCGCAGCAGCGCGAGCGCCTCGCGCGCCTCGAGCCACAGCCCGTCGCCGATCGCGAGCCGCAGCATGCGCGGGAGAAACTGTGCCAGCTCGACGCGGTCCTCGTCGCTCACCGGCGCGTTCATGTAGGCGTGCGCGATCGCGAGCGCGGTGGTCATCAGCGGCACCTCGTGCTCGGCGGCGAACTCGTCGCGGAAGCGTTCGGTCTCGGTGGGCGCCAGAGCGTCGAGCTCCTCGAATCCCGCGTCCACCTCGACCGTCACGTCGCCCGTGGTCCAGTCGTCCGAGCGCGATCCCGCCGGGTTCGTCACGGCCGCGTCCGCATCGGCCTCGCTCGCGGCCGCGGCGGCCTCGCTCGAAGGCTCGTCGGTGACGGTCGCGGTCGGCCACGGCACCAGATCGCCGGTCTCCTCGCCCGGCCCCGCGCCCACGTCGCCTTCGCCCGGCACGTAGTCGATGTCCACGTGGCGGAGGTTCGCCTCCCAGAGCAGCGTCACGAGATCGTCCTCGATCTGTCCCTGGCCGGTGACGAGCAGCACCGCGTCGACGATCGCGTCCACCTCGCGCGCCTCGGTCCCGGGCGAAAGCGTCAGGCCGCGCACGCCGTCGCGATGGAACGGCAGCGCGATGTTGTCGTCGCGCGACTTCGCCGGATAGAGCGAGGCCTCCTCGCACAGGACGTCGTCGGCGCTGAACTTGTAGGTCACCGCGCCGTGCGCATCGAGCAGCCGGCCGAGCGCCGCCGTGAGCTCCTCGCGGAAGCGCACCGCCGCCGGGTTGGCCGCGTCGTAGAGGCGGCAGGTCTTGAGCGTGCGGGCGAACTGCCCGATCCACGCACCGGCCGCGCGCACGAGCACCTCGCGTTCCGGATCGGACTCGATCGGGGTCGCGGGGGTCTGGGTCGGCACCGCCGCCGCGGGGCGGGCGGAATGCTCGTCCATGCCGAAAGCCTCCCTGCTCCAAGACCCGCCGGAGCTGCGGGTCTATCAGGTAAGACAATCGGCCAAGTCCCTCTGGCGCTTGAGGGATAAGGCACTTGCCTCGGCGATCCGGCGGTCATTCGCCAGCGCCTCCGCGGCGAGCGCCCCCGGCCCGAAAACGCGAGAGGCGGCGCGCCGCCTACAAACGCGAAGGGCGGCGCCGAGCGCCGCCCTTGAACGCGTGATGTGGCTCCTCGGGCGGTCAGGCCCGGCGAACGTTGCCCGCCTGCAGGCCCTTCGGCCCACGGGTCACTTCGAACTCGACGCGGTCTCCCTCGGCGAGGGTCTTGAAGCCTTCGCCCTGGATCGCAGAGAAGTGAACGAAAACGTCCTCGCCACCCTCCTGGGAGATGAAGCCGAATCCCTTCGCCTCGTTGAACCACTTCACGGTACCTGTAGCCACTGACGAACTCCTTGTTCAGGGCGCGACGGCCCTGTTGCTGATGCCGTCCAACGCGACGGCTCGCCCGGTCACTCTGACCGGAAACCTCCGAGTCGGCGGGACTGGACATGGAAAAAGCCGCCATGTCGTCCAGGGCGGCTAATGGTCTCGGCCAGTCCACCGATAACGAAGACGGAAGAAATATCGGCCAATTGCGGCCTCCATTCAAGTCCCTGTGCCGCAGCGAGCCCGACCCGACGCCGCATTCGAAAGCGCCGCCGTCGTTTGCGCGGACGACTCCGCCGATCGTCCGGTGCGTCGTCAGGCGCCCAGACGCCGACGGCGTCCGAGGCGCTTGCTCACCGCCTCAATCGCGAGCCTCATCGATTCCCCCTACGCGCCCGGTCGCGGATCGGGTTCGGCGCGCGCGCCGAACCACTGGGACGCCTCGATCAGGCCGCCGATCAGTCCGGTCGCGAGCACGGTGATGCCGAACACCAGCAACGAGTAGGCGAACGCCGCCGCGTGCGGCACGCCGCGCGCGGCGAGCAACGCCGTCATCGTCCCCTCGCGCAGGCCGAGGCCCGAAACCGAGATCGGCACGAGCGTCACGAGCCCCGAGAGCGCGCGCATCCAGCCGAGCGCCGCGAACGGCGTGGCGATCGCGAGCGAGCGAGCGAGCAGCAGGTAGACGGCCGCGCCCAGCACGTGCGCCACGGCCGAAAGCGTCCCGACCTCGAGCCGTCCGCGCGAGGGCAGCGCGCGGCACATCGCGAGCGCCTCGTCGACGCGCGGCCACAGATCGCGCGCGAACGGGATGCGCGCGGCGATCGCGCCGAGCCGGCGCGCCGGCGCGGCGCCGAACATCGGTGCGAGCGTCGCGAAGCTCGCGGCCGCGGCGACCAGCAGCACGGCGAGCCCCGCGCGCGACGCGCCGGGATCGAACAACCAGAAGCCGAGCCCCGTGACGCACAGCGCCGCGGTCGCGAGCACGCGGTCGCAGACGATCGCGACCAGCGTCGCCGCGTAGCGCCGGTCGCCGCGCGTGAGCCGGAAGTAGCGGATCGCGATCGCCGTGACGCCACCGCCGGGCAGAAACAGGCCGTAGAAGAGCGTCGTCAGGTTGATCGCCAGCACCTCGCGCGTGCCGAGCGTCGCGCCGCCGGCCGCGGTCAGCCGCTGCAGCCGGTGCGCGATCAGCGCCTGCACGGCGAGCGTCGCGAGGAACGCGGCGACCACGAGCGCGGGGCGCGCGGAACGGAACGCGTTCCACACGGGCGCGAGTCCGCCCGAGCGGCGGAAGAGCCAGACGATGAGGAGTGCCGCGACGCCGACACGCGCGATCAGCAGCAGCTTTCGATTCATGCGGCCTCGAACGCCGGGACGCCGCGCATCGCGGCCGGCACGTCGCGCCCGAGCAGCCCGAGCACCGACGGCGCGAAGTCGATCAGCGTCATCTCGGCCCGGAGCGCGCGCACGCCGGGCTCGGCCAGCACGACGAAGCCCTGCTCCGACGGATGCCGCGGCAGGTAGCCGTGATTGCCGCGATGGCGCGGCTGAAAGAGCCGCGGACGCTGGTGGCCGCCGAAGAGGCCGAGGAAGAGATTCGCGGCGGGCTGATAGAAGTCGTGCGGGAAGAAGATCCAGCCGGGGTCGGCGCTGACGTAGAGCTCGCCGCAGGCGTCGTCGTCGAAGCGGATGCCGTGCGCGGCGAGATCGCGCCAGCCGAGGCGCGTGACGTGATCGAGACGCGCGATCGCCGCCGTGATCGCCGTGCGCGCGCGGTCGGTGTGGAACCAGAGCCGCGCCATCGCCGCCTCGACGAACAGCGCGTACTCCCGCTCGGGCACGTGCGCGCCCGCGATCGCCGCGAACAGCGGGATCGTGCCGATCACCGGCTCCTGCCCGTGATCGACCAGCAGCATGAATCGCACGCCGCGCTCCCGGGCGCGCGCGTGGAGCGCGCCGATGAAGTCGTCGGCGCGGCGGTAGGCGGCGGCGAGCTCCGCCGGACGATCCATGTGCCAGTGCTGGAAGAGGTCGAGCGCGTACATCTCGAGCAGCTCGAACTCGAAGCGGGCGCTCGGCAGCTCGCGCGCGAGCCGCGGCAGCTCGGCGAACCGGCGCGTGAACCGATAGCGCGAACGCTGACCGAGCAGGCCGAACAGCGACTCGCTCGCGCCGATCCGTTCCATCACGCGGCCGTCGTGCTCGCGGCGCGTGTACTTGAAGCGCCGGAGGTCGAACATGCGCCGGCGGCGCGGCGGCACCGCGGCGAGGTCGTAGCCGTGATCCGCGAACTGGCGCAGGCACTGGAGCGTCGTGCCGACGACCGGCGGGAGCCGGTCGACGAGCCGCGGCTCCGGCATCGCGCGCGCCTCGGATTTCAGGCGCACCTGCCAGATCCCGTGCGCTTCGGGCGGGACGCCGGTCAGGAGCGTCGGCAGCAGCTCGGTCGTCGGGAGCGTGCGCAGCGCGACGGTCGGGAACGATGCGCGCAGCGCGTGCACGTGAGGCGTCGTCGCGGCGTCGATCCGCCGCGCGTCGAGCCCCGGCACGTAGGCCGTGAACAGCGGGGCCGCGGCCTGCGTTCAGTCCTCCAGCGTCGAGATGTCGCCCACCGGCAGGCCCTGGTCCCAGGCCTTGAGCACGCGGCGCATGATCTTCCCGCTCCGCGTCTTCGGCAGCTTGTCGCGGAACTCGATCTCGCGCGGCGCGGCGTGGCCGGCGAGATTCTGCTTCACGTGCGTCGCGATCTCCTTCTTCAGCTCCTCGCTCGGCGTGAACCCCGAGCGCAGCGAGATGAACGCCTTCACGATCTGCCCGCGCAGCTCGTCGGGCTTGCCGATCACGCCCGCCTCCGCGACCGCGGGATGCGAGACCAGCGCCGACTCGACCTCGAACGGGCCGACGCGCTCGCCGGCGGTGTTGATCACGTCGTCGGCGCGGCCCTGGAACCAGAAGTAGCCGTCCTCGTCCATGTGCGCGGTGTCGCCGGTGAAGTAGTAGCCGGGAAAGCGGAAGTACTCCTGATAGCGCGCGGGATTGTTCCAGATCGCGCGCATCATCCCGGGCCAGCCGGCCTTGATGCACAGCAGGCCGAGCGTTCCCGCGGGCACCGCCTTCCCGTTCTCGTCGAGGATCGCGGCCTCGACGCCGGGGATCGGCTTGCCCATCGAGCCGGGGCGGATCGCCATGCTCGGATAGTTCGAGATCAGCTGGTGGCCGGTCTCGGTCATCCACCAGTTGTCGTGGATGCGGCGCTTGTAGACGCGCCATCCCCAGCGCACGACCTCGGGATTGAGCGGCTCGCCCACCGAGAGCACGTGGCGCAGCGACGAGAGATCGTGCTGCTCGGCCACCTTCTCGCCGGCCGCCATCAGCATGCGGAACGCGGTCGGCGCCGAGTACCACACGGTGACGCGGTGCTCTGCGATCGTCTCGTACCACGCCGCGGCGTCGAAGCGGCCGCCGCGGATCACGTTGGTCGCGCCGTTGAGCCATGGCGCGAAGATCCCGTACGAGGTGCCGGTCACCCATCCGGGATCGGCGGTGCACCAGTAGGTGTCGGTCTCGCGCAGATCGAGCACCCAGCGTCCGGTCTGCAGGTGGCCGATCATCGCGTTCTGGACGTGGAGCGCGCCCTTCGGCTTCCCGGTCGATCCCGAGGTGTAGTGGAGGATCAGCGGGTCTTCGCGCTCGAGCCACACCGGCTCGAAGTGATCGCCGGCCTTGTCCATCTCGGTGTCCCACGAACGGTGGCGTCCCTCCCGCGCGCCGCCGCCGCCGACCAGGATCACGTGCTGGAGGCTCGGCAGGTCGCCTTCGGGCACGCGCTCGAGCAGCGCGCGCGTCGTGAGCAGCGCGACTGCGCCCGCGTCCTGCATGCGGTCGCGCACCGCGTCGGTCATGAACGCCTCGAACAGCGGGCTCGGGATCGCGCCGACCTTGAGGATGCCGAGGATGCCGATGTAGCACTCGGGCGTGCGCGGCAGGAACACGAACACGCGGTCGCCGCGTTTCACGCCGAGGCGCGTGAGCGCGTTGGCGAACCGGTTCGAGAGCCGCATGAGGTCCTCGAACGTGTGCTTCTCGACGCGCTGGCCGTCGGTGTAGAGGAGCGCGAGCTTGTTCTTGCGCGGGCCGGCGACGTGGCGGTCGATCGCCTCGTGCGCCATGTTGACCTTGCCGGTGCGCGACCAGTCGAACTCGCGCTCGACGTCGTCCCACCGGAACGCGGCGCGCACACGATCGTAGTCGTCGAGCAGGCCGTGCGAATCGGGGACGGGCGGGAGGGTTTCCTTCGCCATGGAGCGCCAGCTTACCGCGTGATGGCGACCCGCCGCACCTTCGTGCCGCCCGGCCAGTGGAGCCGGACGAAGTAAAGGCCCGAGCGCACGGCACCGCCCGCGCCGCGGCCGTCCCACGTCGCGCGGAAGCGCCCGCGCGGGTGCACGCCGTCGGCGAGCCGGCTCACTTCGCGGCCCGTCACGTCCAGCACCGAGACGACGACCGCCGCCTCGGCGGGCACCGAGAACTCGATCGTCACCGGGCCGTGGCCGGGATTCGCTCCCGCGACCACGACCGCGAACTCGGTGATCGGCGTGAGATCGGCGGCCGCGACCTGATCCGTGATCGCGAACGGCGCGTCGCTGTGGTCCTCGCCGGGGTTGCCGGCGGAGTCGATCGCGACCACTCGGAACACGGCGTTGGACGTCGTGGGCCCGTTCGCGGTCCAGTCGTAGCTCCCGGAGTTGGCGATCCGCGCCGCGACGGTGTCGTACGGTCCGCCGAGGCCGGTGCGCGAGAGCAGCAGGTGGACCAGCGCGACGACGACGTTGTCGGTCGCGGTCCACTGGACGTTGAAGTGGTTCGCGACCGGCACGTCCTCCCCGCCGTTCGGCGCCGAGACCGTGACCAGCGGGGGCGCCACGTCGAGGAACGTCGCGGTCACGCTCTTCGCCGCGTTCATCGTGACGGTCACCGGGTTGACGTTCCCTGTCGCGTCGCCGCTCCAGGCGCTGAACGCCCAGCCCGCGCCGGCCGTCGCAGTGAGATCCACGTTCGTGCCGTACGCGTAGCTCGCGGCGTTCGGATTGCGGCCGATGCTGCCGACGCCGATGCTCGTCGTCGTCAGCGGATAGATGTTGGCGGCGAAGCTCGCGGCGATCGTGTGGTTCGCGTTCACCGTGTTGAACGTGTAGCTCGCGACCGCGCCCACCGAGCTCCCGTCCACGAGCACGTCGGCGATGCCGTAGCCGGTGTCGGCGGTGATCGTGAAACCCTGGCCCGCGCCCTCGACGACCGGCACCGCACCGACCGGCACGATCGTGCCGTGCGCGCCGGCCGAAGCGGTGATCGTCCAGCGGTCGATCGTGAAGTTGGCGTCGCTCGCGTCGGCGCCCGTGTTGGTCGCGGCGTCGTGCGCGGTCACGCGCACGCGCGCGGTCGTCGTCGGCGCGTTGGGCACGGACCACGCGTAGGTGCCGCTGTTGGCGATGCCGGTCGCGATCGCGTTGGGATAGGTCGCGCCGCCGTCCGACGACCAGGCGATGTCGATCGCGGTCACGCCGACGTTGTCGTTCGCGGTCCACGTGATCGCGTGGCTCGATCCCGCCTTCCACGTCTCGCCGCCGTTGGGCGCGTTCACGGTGACGGTCGGCGGGGTCCCGTCGCCGGTGTTGACCGTGAACGTCTGGCCGTTCGACGTGCCGCCGCCCGCCGCGGGAGTGAACACGGTGATCGTGTGCGTGCCGCCCGAGGCCATGTCCGACGCCGGGATCGTCGCGGTGAGCTGGCCGCCGCTCACGTACGCCGTGGTGCGATCGCTGCCGTCGAGGCGCACGATCGAGCAGGCGAGGAAGCCCGAGCCGTTGACGGTCATCGCGAATCCGGGATCGCCCTGATTCTTGGTCGCGGGCGCGATCGAGGTCGTCGCGGGCGCGCCATGGACGGTGGTGACCAGGAACTGATTCGCCGCCGACGCCTGCGTGACCGTGAGCGCGACCTGGATGTCGCTCGCGCTGATGCGCGTCTGCGACGTGGCGCCGCTCCCCGGGATCGCGTCCACGGATCCGCCGCCCGCGGGCGGCGTGACGACCACGTCGTACGTGCCGGCCTCGAGGTAGCCGAACAGGTACGCGCCCGAGACGTCGGTGGTCGTCGTGCCGACCGTGTTCACGCCCTGCTTGAGCGTCACGGTCGCGCCGGCGAGCGGCACGCGATCGCCGGTCGTCCCGGTCGAACCGTCGCAGTCGTCCTGCACGGTGCCGGCGATCGTGCCGTAGCTGAACGTGAGGGGCGTGATCCAGGTTCCGAACGTGTTCGTCCCCTTCACCCGTTGCCCCGCATACCACGCCGTCGAGCCCGACGGTCCGGACGCCGCGGCGTCCATGTCGATCCCGGTGTAGTCGCCCCAGCGCGACTGCGACGTGCCGGAGATCCCGGCCTTGAGCAGCGCGCTCGGCTCGAGCGTCGCGTCGGAGCGGCGCTTGCCGGTGGCCCAGGACGAGGAGAACTCGGTCAGGTTCGAGCGGTCGAAGCCGAGGAAGATCGCGCCGAGCGAATCCACCGTGGCGGCCGGGTAGTAGTAGAAGACGCCGTCGGCGCCGAACGTCTCGTCGGTGAGCACGGACTGGTCGCTGGTGCGCAGGCGGAACAGCCGCACCGCATCCACGTTACCGTCGCCGAAGTTGATGCCGAAGTGCCACGACGCGAGGAGCACGCCGCTGCGCACGTAGAACGCGCCGAGGCGGCAGTCGTTGGTGGCCACGAGCCCCGAGCTGCCGGACTGCGGCGCGCCGACGGGAGCGCTGTACGTGTTGACTGGAACGATCTGGCCCGCCGAGATCACCGGCGCGCCCGGCGGGCCCGTCACCGTGCGATACGTCACGCGCGAGCCGCCGTTGTAGCGGACGTTGAGGCAGTAGATGGTGTTGTCGCCGGCGGTCAGGTTGCGGCCGACCTTGGTCACGAAGAGGTCGTTCACGTCGCCGCCCGGCGGCGCCGGGAAGCTGACGAGGTCCATGAACGTCACCGGCGCGCCGGTGTAGGCGATCGCGCGATCGATGACGCGGACCTTCTGGTACTTGTACAAGTTCGCGCCGAACGAGAACTGCTGGCTGCTCATCGCGATCTTGTCGTCGCTGACGCCGAGGCCCTCGAAGTCGCTCCAGTTGCTGGTGAGCGTCGTGCCATCGAAGCGCTGGTCGAACTTGTAGAGGTACCAGGCGCCGCGCGCGTCGTTCGTCTGCGAGATCGCGAGGTAGAAGTTCGACCACTTGGTGCTTCCCGCCGTCCCCTCGGTGAAGCACAGCGCGAGGAAGCGGCCGCGCAGCGCGTCGTAGTAGCAGACCGCGTCCGAGATCGCGCCCTCGCCGGTCGGCGCGCCGAAGAACGTGTCGCCGTTGATCTCGACGCGGTTCGATCCGTCCTTGTCGGTGATCGTGACCGTGACGTTGCCGGTGGTGAAGATGTTGAGCGGCCCGGCCGCGACGCAGGGCTCGCCGGGGATGAAGCCGTTCTGGAGGATGCCCTCGAACCCGGTGCCGGCGGTCGGCGCGAGCGGACCGGGTCCCGAAGTTCCCGCCGAGGGATCGATCGTCACGTGCGTCAACTGCGAGGCGAGCACACGGGGCGCGCTCTTCTTGAACGCTTCGAAGGCGGCGTTGCCCATCGGCACCTCGCCTTCGGCGATCTCCTGCACGGGTCCGACGAAGGGCGTCGCGCGCGGCAGCGAGCGGACCTCGAAGCGGCGCGGCACGACGGTCGTGCCGGGCACGCCCGGCGTTCCCGGCGGCGCGGCGGCGACCGGCAGGGCCGCAACGAAGGTCAGTGCGAGGAGCAGCGTCAGCGCGCGTGTGCGCATGCCTGTCGAGGTCCGGATGATGCCCCGGCGGAATCGGGGGCGCGGGATGGGAGACTGATGTCCGGCGAATTCTACGGGCAGGTCAGGAGGGCGTCAAACCCTTCGCGCGGGCCAGCCAGTCGCGCGTTGCCGCGACGTCGCCCGGCGTCAGCGCGTGGCCGCCCTCGCTCCAGTGCCGGGTGACGATCGCGCCGGCCTCGCCGAGCACCGTTGCGAGCCGCTCGGCGTCCGCGGCGCGCACGTGCGGATCGCCGCGGCCGGATGCAATCAGCACGGGGCGACCGGCGAGATCGGCGCCGCGATCGGCGCCGCGATCGGCGCCGCGATCCAAGTCGGTCACGCGGCGCTCGAACGGCAGCGTCGCGCGCAGCAGCGCCGCGCCCGCCAGCGTCTCGGGGCGGAGCAGCAGGATCGCCGCGGCGATGTTGGCGCCGTTCGAGAACCCGACCGCGATCGGCCGCCGGCCGGCGAGGCCGTGATGCGCGAGCGCCACCGGCGTCCAGTCGGCGAGCTCGTGCGCGCGGCGCTCGAGGTCCTCGACGTCGAACACGCCCTCGGCGAAGCGACGGAAGAAGCGCGGCATGCCGTGCTCGATCACCTGGCCGCGCGGCGCGAGCAGCGCCGCGCCGGGTGCCAGCATCTCGCCGAGCGACAGCAGGTCGTCCTCGTTGCCGCCGGTGCCGTGGAGCAGGAGGAGCGGCGGACGCGCCGGATCGGATCCCGCGACGAAGCGATGGCGGAACGCGTCGGCCGCGATCGGAGCGCGGTCGGTCATGGGTGCCGCGAGTCTAATCGGCGCGTCGCGACTCTGCTACCGTCGCGCCATGCGCTTCGCCCCGCTCGCGCTGGCCGTGCTGTGCGCGGCGGTCCTGTTCACGGGGCTCGGCCATGTCGGATTCACCGACGAGGGCGAGGCGCGCGACAACGAGGTCGCGCGCGAACTGATCGAGCGCCGCGAAGTACTGACGCCGCTCGACGCGCACGAGCCGCGCTTCGAGAAGCCGGTGCTCGGCTACGCGCTGGAAGCGCTCGGCCGCTGGATGAGCCCCACGTCCGCCGGCCCGGCGCGCGCGGTGCGCGCGATCGCGGCACTGGCGCTGGTGCTGCTCACCGGCTCGATCGCGGCGCGGCACTTCGGCGCGCGCGCCGGCTGGTGCGCCGCCGCGGCGCTGGTGACGATGCTCGGCCTGCCGTTCGCCGCGCGCACCGACGGCACGCAGGTCCTGGCGACGCTGCTCGCGTGGGTTGGATGCGCCGGCTACGCCGACGCGCTGTTCGGCCGCCGCGCAGGCCGCGACCTGCGGCTCGTCACCGCGTACGGCGCGCTCGGCGCGGCGCTCGTGATCGCGGGCCCCTTGCCCGCGACGTGGCCGGTCGCGGGGCTCGCGCTCTACCTCCGGCTCGCGCGGCCCGAAGGCGGCTGGCGCGCGGTGCGTCCGCTCGCCGGCCTCGCGATCGTGATCGGCTTCGCGCTGCCGTGGTACGGCGCGATGGCCGGCATCCACGGCGCGCCGTTCCTCGCCCACGCGCCGTTCTTCCCGTACGGCACCCAGCCGCGCGGCCCATGGTTCGCGGGCGTGCCGCTCGCGATGGGATTCCTGATCGTCGCCGCGTTCCCGTGGAGCGCGCTGCTCCCGGCGGCGGCGCTCCACGCCGCGATGGGATGGCGCGCGGCGCGCCGCCCTGGGACGGGCGCCGCGCCCGGAGCCGCGCACGCCGTCGATCCGGCGACGATCGAGCGCCGCGAGGAGAGCGCGGCGCACTTCTTCATCGCCTGCCTCGCCGCGGCGCTCGTGCCGATCGCGATCTATCCCCGCCCGCCGCTCTCGGCCGCGCTGCCGGCGCTGCCGGCGGCAGCGCTCCTCTGCGGGCGCTTCGTCGCGCATCTCATCGAGGCACCCCAACGCCTGCGCGCGCCGCTCGCCGGCGCGTGCCGCATGCTGGCGCTGATCGGCAGCGTCGGCGCGATCGGATGCGCGGTGCTCGCCGCGCGGCTCGGCGACGGCGCGCCGGCGCTGCGGCTGCTCGGCGCGACGCTGCTCGTCACGAGCTGGGCGCCGCTGCTCACGGAGCTGATCGGGCGGGGCCGGATCGCCGCGGCGCTGCTCGTGATGCCGGTCGCGATCGGCGTTCCGGTCGTGGCGCTCGAGATGCTGCCCGCGATCGAGGACTCCCTGAACACGCGGAGCGTCGCGGAGGCGATGACGGCGGTGGCGCCGCCGCGCGCGGCGCTGGTGCTGGTCGAGCCCGCGCCGCCGTCGCTGCGCGTCTACGCGCATCGCCAACTCGTGGTCGCCGACGCGCTCGCGGCGACGCTCGCCGCGCATCGCGCCGCGGACGGACTGGCCTACGTCGCGTTCCGCCCGGCGCGCGAGCGCGACGTGGCGCGGAACGCGGGCACGCCGCTCGAGATCCTGACGCGCACGCCGAGCCTGGTGCTCGCGCGCGTGCGTCCCTAGAGCAGCGAGAGCTGCGCCGACTCGGCCGGCGGCACGGACGGGGCATCGGCGCCCGCCGGCCACGCGTCGTATCCGCGCGCCCGCAGCCGTGCCGCGAACGTGTCGGCGCCGTGGAGCGTGTAGATCCGCCGCGGGCGCACGCGCTCGACCATCTCGAGCAGCTCGCTCCAGTCGGCGTGGTCGCTGATCGGAAACGCCGCGTCGTAGCGGCCGAAGCGTCCCGGCGGCGCGAGCGCCCAGCCGGAGAGGAACGCCGTACGCCGGCGGCGGAAACGGTGCGCGAGCGCCATGCCGCCCGGCCCCGGCGGCACGATGAGCACGCCGCGCGCGAGCGGGCCCATCGCGTAGCACTCGCAGTTCGTGAACGCGACGCCGAGGTCGCGATACGCCTCGAGCATCGCCCACGCGCGCGGATGGAGCGCGACGCGATACCACAGGTCGCCCATGATGCGCGCGACCTCCTGCGCCTTGCCGAGCGAATAGGCGATGAGGATCGGCGCCGCCTCCTGCGCCAGCGTCTCTTCGACGAACGTGCAGAGATCGTCCACGACCGCGGCGCGCTCGGGGAACCGGTAGCGCGGCTCGCCGAACGTGCACTCGGTGATCAGCACGTCGGCGTCGATCGGTTCGCACGGCTCGGCCGTCGCCGACGGCCGCAGGCGAAAGTCGCCCGTGTAGAGGAAGCGGAGCCCGCGCGACTCGACCAGCACCATCGCCGAGCCCAGGATGTGGCCGGCCGGGAGCAGCGTCACCGTCGCCTCGCCCTCGCGCCACGGCGCGTGGAACTCGTGCACCTCGAGGTCGGCGGCGTTCCAGCGCCGCGCGCAGAGGAGCGCCGTCCCCGGCGTCGTCACCCAGCGCTTGTGACGGCGGACGTGGTCGGAGTGGGCGTGCGTGACGATCGCGCGATCGCACCGCTTGCGCGGGTCGAGCGGGGCGTCCATGCAGGCGATCCGGATTCCGTTCGCGAATGAAAGCACGGCGCGCAGCATACCCTCGGACGGTGGCTCAAGTCGTTGCAAAAGCGCGACCCACAGCCAAAGTCACGATATTTCGTGACTCACGACATATCGCGGGCTATGGTCCCGACATCTCGTGACCCGGCCGATGGAGGTTCCCGGCATGGACATCGCCCCCGGCATACGCGAGGCGCTCTCCGCCCTCGCCCGCGAATCCCTCGAAGCCTGCGACGCGGTCCTCGCCCGCATCTGGCTGATCGCCGCGGGCGATCTCTGTGCGACGTGCGCAATGGCCGGCGAGTGCCCCGACCGGCGCCGCTGCCTCCATCTGATCGTCAGCGAAGGATTGTCGCGCGCGACCGACGGTCCGTTCCGCCGCTTTCCGATCGGCGCGCGCCGCGTCGGCCGCGTCGCGAGCGAGCGCGTCGCCTACGTCGAGCGCGGCGAGCAGGCGCTGCGCGGGCTCGCCGAACCGGGATGGCTCGCGCTCCACGGCGTGCGCAGCTTCGCGGCCGTGCCGCTCGGCCCGTCGGCGCATGGCGTCCTCGCCCTCTTCTCGCGCCGCGTATTGAACGACGACGAGCTGCGGCTGCTGGCACTGGCGGCGCGAGCGGCGCTCCCTCCCGGCGTCGGCCTGCCCGCGCCCGGCCCGGCATCGCGGGCGGCGCGCGAGCGGGTCGTGCGCGTGCGACGCACGGCGCGGCCCGCGCCCGAGATGGTCGCGGAGCGCGAGACGCGCACCCTCGCCGAGATCCAGCGCGAGGCGATCGAACGCGTGCTAATCGAGACGGCGGGGCGCATCAGCGGACCGCGCGGCGCCGCGACGGCGCTCGGGCTCAAGCCGTCGACGCTCGTCTCGCGCATGCAGCGGCTCGGCGTCCGCCGTCCGCCGAAGTAGCGTGCGGCTCGTCGCGTGCGGCGCGACGACGACGACGCGCGTCCACGCCGTTGCCGATCGTGGCGACATCGTTTCCACCCGCATGGATCGCGGTCGAAACGCTTGACGCTCCCGGCGCCGCCTCCTAGCATGCCGCTCGCCCTGCCCTCGGAACGACGGAGGGAGGTGAAGAGGATGAAGCAGGGACGGAAGTTCCTTTCGCTTGCGGTGACGCTCGCGCTGCTCACCGGCGCGGCGATGCCGCTCGCCGCGGCGCACGCGGCGGGCAAGTCGGCCGCCGGAACGTCGAGCAAGTCGCGCAACGGCCTTCGGCAGTTCTCGGGGGTCGTGACCGCGTTCGACAAGACCACGCTCACGGTCGAGAAGGGCGGCAAGAAGCCGGAGAGCCGCGTGTTCACCAAGCACGCCGAGCTGCGCACCACCGGCGACCTCGAGAAGGACGCACGCGTCACGGTCTACTACCGCGACGAGAACGGCCACGCGGTGGCGCATCGCGTGGTGGTCAAGAAGAACGCGGACGACTCGACGACGGATCGTTGAGCCGTGCCGGGACCGGGCGAGCCCTCGCGCCCGGGATCCGGCGATTGTCCGGGGCCACCGCGACCGCTACTCTCACCCGCCGTTCGCCGCCCGCACCCTGGAGCCCCGATGACGCGCATTCCCGCGATCCTGATCGCCCTCGCCTTCGCCGCCGCCACGCCGCGCGTGTCGGCATCCGCGCCCGCATCCGGCGGCACCACCGCGCGCCCCGCCACGTCGCCGGCCGCGATTCCGTCCGCTTCCGCCTACACGCTCGAGCACGCGCTGACGCTCGAAGCGATCTCGGGCCTCACGTGGTCGCGCGACGGGCGGCACCTCGCGTTCGTCGTCACCTCGATCGACACCGCCGAGACGGCGCAGAACCATGACCTCTGGTTCTACGACCGCGACACGCGCCGCGCGCTCCGGCTCACGCGCCATCCGAAGAACGACTTCAGCCCGACGTTCTCGCCCGGCGGCGACACGATCGCCTTCGTCGCCACGCGCGCCGCGGGCGACGACGCGAAGCCCGCGATCTACATGCTGTCGCTCGAGGGCGGCGAGCCGTGGGCGTTCGGCACGTACGACGACGGCGTCGGCGAGGTCGCGTGGTCACCCGACGGCCGCTACCTCGCGTACGTGATGACCGACACGCTGTCCAAGCAGATCAAGGACTGGCGCAAGAAGAAATGGGACCAGACGATCGAGGACGAGCGGCTCCAGTACCCGCACCTCTGGGTGATCGAGGTCGCGACCGGCCGCAAGCGCCGGCTCACCTCCGGCGCGCAGTGGATCTGGAACGCGCGCTGGTCGCCCGACTCGCGCGCGATCGCGTTCCTCACGAGCCCGAGCGGCAAGCCGGACGACGAGAATCAGACCGACCTGGGCATCGTGAGCGTGGACGGCGGCGCGATGCGTCGGCTCGGCGTCATCGGCAACGGCACGTTCGCGTGGTCGCCCGACGGACGCTGGATCGCGCTCTCCGGCGGCGGCGACCGCAAGGCGTTCGTCCAGAAGGCCGACGTGCGCGTGGTCGCGGCGGCGGGCGGGGCGCCGGTCAACCTCACCGCGGCGTTCGACGACGACGCCGGCGCGCCGATGTGGAGTGCCCATTCCGACAGTCTCTACTTCCACTACGCGCACGGCGTGAGCACGGCGCTCGCGGTCGTGCCGCGCGCGGGCGGCGCGGTGCGCACGGTGCTCGATCGCGGCGCCGACGCCGGTCCGCCGGTGCGCGCCGCGTCGGGCGCGGTCGCGTGGATCCAGTCCGATCCGCTCCATCCCGCCGAGGTCGTGGTCGCCGATCGTGTGAGCGATCCCGGCCGGCCGGTGACCACGATTCACGCCGCCGTCGCGGCGCTGCATCTCGCCGCGACGCGCGCGGTCGAATGGACGAGCAGCGACGGCGTGCGCGTCGAGGGCCTGCTCGTGCGGCCGCCCGACGCCCCGGCGAGCGCGCCGCTCAAGACGCTGGTCCTGCTCCACGGCGGTCCGTACGGCTCGCGGTTCACCAACGCGTTCCAGCCGGTGCCGCAGTTCTACGCCGCGCACGGCTATCAGATCTTCATGCCCAACTTCCGCTCGAGCGACGGCTACGGTGTCGCGTTCCTGCTGCGGCAGCGCGCGGACTGGGGCGGGCAGGACTGGCGCGACGTGACGAGCGGCCTCGATTCGCTGATCGCGCGCGGCCTCGTCGACGGCAAGCGTCTCGGCGTGTACGGGCACTCGTACGGCGGCTATCTCTCGGCGTGGGCGATCACGCAGACCGACCGCTTCCGCGCCGCGATGGTGAGCGCCGGCGCGGTGGACCTCGCCGCACACTGGGCGCAGAGCGACATCCAGCAGTACCGCGCGTGGGACTTCAGTGGCCGACCGTGGGAATCGCGCGCGAACTGGGAGCGCGCCTCGCCCATCACCTACGTCGCGCGCGTCAAGACGCCGACGATCGTGTTCTCCGGCGATCAGGACGTGCGCGTCCCGTTCCCGCAGGGGCAGGAGCTCTACCGCTCGCTGCTGGCACTCGGCGTGCCGACCGAGTTCGTCCACTATCCGCGCGAGCCGCATGGCTACCGCGAGTACCGGCACCTCTGGGATCGCTGGACGCGCACGCTCGCCTGGTTCGACAAGTGGATCCGCTAGCCGCGGCGCCCGCGACGGACGCGGCGACGAGCGCGGCCGGCGCAACGGCGGGCGCGACCGGCGGCGGCGGCAGCGCGGCGGCCACGGTGTCGCGTTTCTTCGCGGCGCTGCTGGTACTCGCGCTGATCGCGGCGTTCGCCGCGTTCGTGTGGCCGACCCAGTGGCGCTACGACCACATCACGATCGGCAACGACACGTATCCGGTGCGCATCCAGCGCATGACCGGACACGCCGACATCCTGCTGCCGGGTGACGGCTGGACGCCCGCCGAGGACGTGACGAACGACTCGAGCGACGGCGACGAACAGCCGGGGAACAAAACCTAGGCCGACGCCGCAGCCGTTGCGTTCCGCTCCGCCGCCGCCGCGCTCTCGCCCGCCGGTTCGAGCGTCACGCTCGGCTCCGCCGCACCGCATAGCGGGATCACCTCCGCCGCGAACCGCTCCATCTCCTCGGCCTGCGGGCTGAACTGGAGCAGCAGCAGCTCGACGCCCGCGGCTTCGAACGCACGCACGCGCGCCGCGATCTGCTCCGGCGTGCCGATCAGCCCCGAGCGCAGGCCGCGATTCGAGACCGAGTAGTCCTCGAGCTTGAGCCGCTGCTCGAGCTGCGTGCCGTTGACCCACTGGCCGAAGTTCTCGAACCCGGGCGCTCCGGGCTTGAGCGTCGTGATGCGCGCGACCTCGGCGCGCGCCTCGTCCTCGTTGTCGCGGCACACGACGTAGCCCGCGACGCCGAAGCGCATCGGCGGCAGCCCCCAGCGCGCGCGCCGCGCCGAGAGGTCGGCGACCTTCGCCGCGACGCGCTCCGGTGAATCGCCGTGCATCAGGTACGCGTCGCACGAGCGCGCGATCAGCTCCTTCGCCGCCTCGGACTCGCCGCCGGCGTAGAGCGTCGGCCGCGGCCAGCGGCGCGGCTTGGGCTCGAGCACCGCACCCTCGACCTTGTAGTAGCGGCCGCTGAAGCTGAACTTCGCCTCGTTCCACATGCCCGAGACCACCGTCAGCCACTCGGCGGTGCGCGCGTAGCGCGCATCGTGAGCGTCGAACTCGACGCCGTACTGCCGCGCCTCGTCCTCCCACCACGACGAGACTACGTTGAGCGTGATGCGCCCGCCGCTCAACTGGTCGAGGCTCGCGGTCTGCTTGGCGAGCAGCGCCGGCGGATGGAACGTCGGCCGCACGGCGA
Source organism: Candidatus Eiseniibacteriota bacterium (assembly GCA_016178725.1). Lineage (GTDB taxonomy): Bacteria > Eisenbacteria > RBG-16-71-46 > RBG-16-71-46 > RBG-16-71-46 > WS-11. The sequence continues at coordinate 32,310 of JACOSV010000026.1, read as the reverse complement.
CCATGATCTCGAGCCGCTCGGTCACGGCCGCGAGCGCCGCGGCCGTGGACCACGCGTCGAGCGACGGCGCGTCCACGCCCTTGATGTCGTTCAGGTTCAGCTCGGCGACCAGCGTGAGATCGAAGCCGATGGCCTCGCTCCTCCGCGCGAGCCGGCTCACGTAGGCCCAGCTCGCCTCCATGCCCTCGTCGGGCACGTTGCGCAGCCAGCCGCCGAACACGGGTAGCCAGTATCCGAATCTCATGACGCGCTCGCCTCCGCTTCGAGCCAGTCCGCGAGCCGTGCATGGGCGTCGAAGCCGACGACCCGCGGCGAGTCGGCGACGAAGTTGGAGAGCGCATTCACGTCGTAGAACCGATGTCCGCCGTCGCGCGCGTCCACGACGTACTCGACGCCGCCCACGTCGATCCCGGCCGCGGCGGTGATGCGCTCGACGTCGGCGACGATCGCGGCCGGCGGCTCGTACGCCTCGACGCGCAGGCCGTTCTTCGGCGCGTCCACCGGGCACGCGCTGCGCTCGAGCTCGGCGCCGTCCAAGCCGCGGCAGATGTCCGCCGGGCAGAGATCGAAGCTCTCGCCGTTCGTGTAGACGCGGATCGCGTAGAGGTAGCGGCCGCCGAGCACCTCGACGCGCACGATCCGTCCCTCCTCGGCGGGGATGAACTCCTGCACGAGCCCGGTGCCGTCGATGCCGAGGCTCCACACGCGGTCCTCGGCCGCGGCGCGCAGCGCCTCGGCGTCGTCGAAGCGGCGCACGCCGGCACCGCTGCCGCCGATGTTGGGCTTGACGACGATCGGGAAGCGCAGCCCCTGCGCCGCCGCCGGGGCGTGGCGCGGATCGTGGATCACGCGGGCGCGCGGATACGGCAGCCCGAGCCGCTCGAGCAGCGAGAGCTGGCGCGCCTTCGAGATCTCGGTGAGGAACGCGCGCGCGCCGTTGACGACGCGCACGCCGAGGCGCTCGAGGTGCTCGAGGTACTGGAGCGTGTAGAAGATCCCGTGGCCGTGGCCGCGCGTCCACGCCGACGGGCTCATGCGGTTGAAGACCAGCGCGTACGGCGGGCGCGGCGCCGCGGCGTCGTAGCGGTGGCTGGTCGCGTCGAGCCGCACGTACGGCGTGCCGCGGCGCTCGAGCTCGGAGAACAGCGGGCGGAACCAGTCGGGATGCTCGTGGTAGATGGCGATCGGACGATCGGGATGGACGGGCACGGCGAACCTACCTTTCCAGTGCGAGCGGTGCGTGTCGGTGCGCCGCGGCCGGCGCGAAATCGCGGCGCGTGATCGCCGCGGTGGCGAGCGTGACGGCCTCGGTGAGCGCGCGGTCGAGCCGGTCGAGCAGTGCCCCGCCCGGCACGCCGTCCGTGAATCCCGCCGGCGTCGCGTAGACGCCCGCGGCGACGACCGTGGCGCCGAGGCTCGTGAGCAGCGGGCGGAGCCCGTGGTCGATGGCGAGCAGATGCGCGGGTCCGCCGCCCGAGGCGATCGGCACCGCGACCTTGCCGGCGAGTGCATCCTCGTCGAGCTGGTCGAGGAACACCTTGAGCAGCCCGCTGTACGACGCGCGGTAGACCGGCGTCGCCACGACCACGACCTGCGCCGCGGCGAGATCGGCGATCGCGCGGTCGAGCGCGCGATCGCGCGCGCGGCCGAGCAGCGCGTCGGCCGGGAACGCGGCGAGGTCGACGATCGCGCCGGCGAAGCCGAGCTCGCCGAGCCGCGCGAGTGCGGCGGCGAGCAGTTGATGCGACCGGGACGACGCGCCGCCGGGACTCGCCGAGAGTCCGATGGCGCGCAACGACGACAGCTGTGCGATCACGCTCATGCTTGCCTCCGAAATGAAAACGACCGCGGCCCCCACCGGAGTGGGAGCCGCGGTCGTCTCGGTCTGCTGTCGGGGCTTAGAGCCCCGGGACTAGTCTCTGCGTCCCCCAGCGCGCCGATACCGCATGCTCCCCTCGAGCATGTGGCAACAACACATCGGCATCGCCATGAGGATTGGGTTCATCGCGTGGAGATGATGCGGGCCGCGGGGCCGCCGCGTCAAGCGCGGACTGGCGCGGGCGCCCGAGGACGCCGGCCGGCGACGGACGCCGTGTCCTCTAGAAGATCCGCTTGCCGAGCGCGCTCTGGGCGAGTTCGGCGGCCAGCACACCGGTCATGTTCTGCGTGTCGAGCACCGGGTTCACCTCGACGAGGTCGATCGCCACGATCTCGGCCCGGTCGCTCACCAGCTCCATCGCCAGGTGCGCCTCGCGGTACGTGATGCCGCCCCACACCGGCGTCCCCGTGCCGGGCGCGTCCTCGGGATCCACGACGTCGAGGTCGAACGAGAGATGGATGCCGGCGGTGCCGTCGCTCGCGATCCGGATCGCCTCGTCCACGACGTCGCGCATGCCGCGCTCGTCGATGTCGCGCATCGTGTAGACCTCGATGCCGACCTTCTTCAGCGTCTCGCGCTCGCCGGGGTCCACGTCGCGGAGCCCGATCAGCGCGGTGTTGCGCGGCCGGATCTTGGGCGTGCGGCCGCCGAGGCGGACGAGATCGGGATCGCCGAGGCCGAGCGCGATCGCGAGCGCCATGCCGTGGATGTTGCCGGACGGCGTCGTCTCGGGCGTGTTCGCGTCGCCATGCGCGTCGAACCAGATCAGGCCGAGTGCCGCGCCCTCGCGCGCGTAGTGGGACGCCGAGCCGGCGATCGAGCCGATCGCGATCGAGTGGTCACCGCCGAGCACGAGCGGCAGCCGTCCGCGGCCGAGCGCCTCCTCGACCGCCGCACTCAACCGGTCGCACATCGCGAGGATCGGCTCCTTGTAGCGCAGCTTGCTCTCGCCCACCGCCTGCGTCTCGGGGATCATCACGTCGAGATCGCCGCGGTCCTCGACCTGATGGCCGAGCTGCTCGAGCCGCGCCTCGAGATCGGCGACGCGGATCGCCGAGGGGCCCATGTCCACGCCGCGCCGGCCCGCGCCGAGATCCACCGGCACGCCGATCACCTCGATGAATCGGCCCTCGATCGACATGCGCGCAGCCTAGCAGTCCTTGACTCGCACCGCGATTGCCGCCAGTTTGATCGCGATGCGCGCCCTCCTCCGCCGCGGCCTGCTCGTCCCGGGCTTCCTCTTCGCCGTCGGCGCCGCGTCGTTCGATCCCGCGCGGCTCGCGATGCCGCCGCTCTCGCCGCGAACGCTCCCGCCCAAGGGCCACGTGCTCTTTCAGGATGACTTCAGCAGCGACTCACTTTCCGGCTGGGAGGCGGACCGCGCGGGCGTGTGGACCGTGCGCAACGGCGCGCTCCGCGCCGATCTGCCCGACCGGCGCCAGGAGCGTTCGTTCCTGTTCGCGGGCTCCGACGGCTGGACCAACTACGCGGTCGATCTCGACGTGTGCGCGATGCGCGGGGTCGACAAGGGCGTCGCGGTGCGCGTCGCGGACAAGAAGACCGGCGTCGGCATCGACCTGCGCGGGCCCGGCTATCAGGACGTGATCGTCAACGTGCGCGAGTGGTCGCTGGGCAAGGCGCGCGTCGTGAACGCCAACGGCGCGTGGCACCACATCCGCGTCGAGGTGCGGGATCAGAGTCTGCGCGTGTGGGTGAACGGCACGCTGCTCATCGACCGGCCCGACGCCAAGCGCTCGCCGCACGCGGGGCGCATCGCGCTTGCCGCGTACACCGGCGGCGTCGGCGAGTGCACGGTCTTCTACGACAACGTGGTCGTCACGGAACTGCCGTGATCCGTCGTCTCGCCGCCGCGGCCGCGATCCTGATCGCGGCCGGGTGCTCGAGCGCTCCCGCGCCGGTCCCGATCGTCGGCGCGCCTGCCGACGTACGGCTGCTCGCCGGCGAGTGGGGCGGCGAATACCACGGCGACATGAACGGGCGGAGCGGCAGCATCGTGTTCCGGCTGACCGCGGCGGCCGACACCGCGTTCGGCGACGTCGTGATGATCCCGGCGCGGCGCGTCAACGAGCCGTCGCCCGCGACGCCGTCGATGGGCCTGCCGATGCCGCCCGCGCCGCAGGTGCTCGTGATCGCGTTCGTGCGCACGGCCAGGGGCGGCGTGAGCGGTGAGCTCCGGCCCTATCGTGATCCCGATTGCGACTGTCCGGTGCGCACGCGGTTCGTCGGGAGCATCCACGGCGACACGATCCAGGGCTGGTACGTGACGGAGCGCACGGAGTCGAACGGGCCCCGGCAGACCGGCAGCTGGAAGGTGACGCGCAACAGGCCGTAGCGCGGGCGCGACCCGCGGGAAGTCACGGCGCCCGGCGGCGCGCGGCGAACGATCAGCCGCGCCGGCCGCGCAGCAGGCGGAGCCCGTTCAGGATGACCACGACGGTGCTCCCCTCGTGGCCCGAGACCGCGACCGGCAGCTTGAGCGCGCCGAACGGCGTCTGGGCGCCGATGAACACCATCGTCACCAGCACCAGCATCACGCCCGCGGCGATGGACACGTTCTGGATCACCACGCGCCGGGCGCGCTGCGCAAGCGACACCGCGTAGGGCAGCGCGGTCAGATCGTCGCTCATCAGCACGATGTCGGCGCTCTCCATCGCCGCGTCGCTGCCGATCCCGCCCATCGCGATGCCGACCGTCGCGCGCGCCAGCGCCGGCGCGTCGTTGACGCCGTCGCCGACCATCGCCACGTCGCCGTGGCGCTGCTCGAGCGCGCCGATCACGCGCACCTTGTCCTCGGGCAGCAGGCCGCCGAAATGCTCGTCCACGCCGGTGCGCCGCGCGATCACCTCGACTGTCGGCGGACTGTCGCCCGAGAGCAGCACCGCGCTCCGGATGCCGAGGCGCTTGAGTGACGCGAGCGTCGGCGCCGCCGCGGGCCGCACCTGATCGGCCGCCGCGATCACACCCCATCCGACCGGTCCGGAGCCGTTCCCCGGCGAGGCGGACGACCAGCGCACCAGCATCGCCGTGCGCGCTTCGCTCCGGAACGCGGCGATGCGTTCGACCCCGGCGGCCGGCGCCGGCGTGCCGAGCGATTCGAACAGCTCGGGCGTTCCCACTTCGACGCGCACGGCGCCGACGGTCGCCACCAGCCCCTTGCCGAGGTGCGACGTGAGCTGCTCGGCGGGCGTGATCGCGATGTCGCGCGCCTCCGCGGCGCGCACCACCGCCTGCGCCAGCGGATGCTGCGAGCGCTTCTCGGCGCTCGCGGCCCAGCGCAGCACGTCGCGATCCGTTCCGCCCGCGAGCGCCACCACGTCGGTGACTTCGAAGCGCCCCTGGGTCAGCGTGCCGGTCTTGTCGAACGCGACCGCCTTCACGCGCCCGAGCGCCTCGATGAAGCGTCCGCCCTTGAACAGGATGCCGTTGCGCGCCGCGTTGGCGATCGCCGACAGCACCGTGGCGGGCGTCGCGATCACCAGCGCGCACGGCGAGGCCACCACCAGCAGCACCATCGCGCGGTAGAACGACGGCGCGAACGCGCGGCCCATCACGAAGGGCGGGATCGCGATCATCAGCGCCGCACCGATCATCACCGCGATCGTGTAGTAGCGCCCCACCCACTGCGCCAGCTCCTCGGTGCGCGACTTCTGCTCCTGCGCGTCTTCGACGAGCTGCACGATGCGCGCGAGCGTCGTGTCGCCCGCGGCGTGGCTCGTCAGCACCTCGAGCGATCCCTGCTGGTTGATCGTGCCCGCGAACACGCGGTCGCCGACGGCCTTCTCGACCGGCACCGACTCGCCGGTCAGGCTGCTCTGATCGATGAGCGACGCGCCCGCGAGCACCGTGCCGTCCACCGGCACCGCCTCGCCCGGCTTCACGATCACGCGCTCGCCGACGCGCACGTCCTCGGCCTCGACCTCGACCTCGCGGCCGTCGCGCAGCACGAGCGCCCGCGCCGGGCGCAACCGCAGCAGCGCCCGCAGCGCGCGGCGCGTGTGGCCCATCGTGTAGACCTCGAGCGTGTTGCTCAACGAGAACAGGAACATCAGCACGGCGCCTTCGAAGACGTAGCCGATCGCCCCCGCGCCGACCGCGGCGAGGATCATGAGGAGGTTCACGTCGAAGCGGAACCGCGCCAGCGCGCGCACCGTCGAGCGCAACGCGAACCATCCGCCGGAGAGCGCCGCGAGCGCGAAGGCGGCGCGCGACACGATCGGCGGCAGCGCGATGCGCTCGAGCACCATGCCGCCGAGGAGCAGGACGAGGCACGTGCCGGTGAGCACCGCCATGGCGCGGCTCTTCGCCGCGGCGTCGATCTCGGCGTTCGAGAACGTCGCGCCCCACGGCTTCGCTCGCGCCAGCGGGCGCACCAGCTCGGCGGTTTCGCGCGGGATCGGGCGGCGCGACAGTCCGACGCGGCCGCGTTCGGCGGTGGCGGCGAACTCGCCGCTCGCCTCGGGCGCGAGCGCGCCGAGCCGCAGCGCGCACTCCTCGCACGACCCGAGCGCTTCGCGGCGCTCGCAGTAGGTCACGCGCCGAGCGAACATCGCGCCGGTCTCTTCGGCGAGGGCGTTCAGGCGCTCGGCGTCCACCAGCGACGGCTGGTAGCGCACGGTGAGCGTGCCGGCGCCGAAATCGGCTTCGATGGCGACGATGCCGGGACTCTCGCGCAGCCGCTCGGAGAGGATCACGAGGCAGCCGGGGTCGTCGTGGAGCACCGGGAGATGTCCGGCGCTCGCCTCGCGCATGACGGGAACGGTCATGCTCGCGAGGCTAGCACAGCGCTGCTGGAGTGCTGACCCCTGGGTCAGCGACGTGTCACGCCGCCCAGGCCGAGGCGGCGTTCGCCTGCTCGCAGCTCGCGAGCCGCACCGCCAGCACCGCGCCCGCGAGCGACGCGCAGTCGAAGTCCACGCCGTTGAACAGCTCGCCGCCCTGCTTGTTGCTCAAGTTGAGCACGCCGTAGAGCCGTCCGTTGTGCACCACGGGCACGGCAATGAACGAGGGCGAGTTGTACGTGTCCGCCTGCGGCTCGGGCGTCACGTCGGCCTGGCTGCGCATGCGCACGAGCAGCGGCTTGCGGTTGTGCGCCACCCAGCCCGAGACACCCTGGCCGACGCGCACGTGCACGCGGCCGACGAGGTCGGCCTCGAGCCCGCACTGCGCGCTGATCTCGAGCGTCTCGCGGCTCTGATCGAGCGTCATCAGGCTGCAGCGGTCGATGCCGATCTCCTGGCACAGCCAGGTCACGACCTTGTGCGTGAGCGTGCGCTCGTCGGGCTCCTCGCTCACGAACCGCAGCAGGCGGCGCGCGAATTCCACGCGGCGTTCGAGGTCCTGCATCTCCCAGCTCGCGTCGTTGAGCTCCGTGTAGGCGGTCGAGAGGTGCTCGGTCGCGGCGACCGTCTGCTCCTCGAGCTCTTCCATCGTCACCTTCACGCGATCGAGCTCCTCGCGATACTCGTCGGCGCCGCGCTGACGCTCCGCGTACTCGCTCGTGAGGTTCTCGATCATCTGCGTGTGCGCGCGGTTCTCCTCGTCCACGTGCTGCGAGCGCCGCGTCAGGTCCTCGAGCTGGCCGCGGAGCTCGATCGCGGGCTCGGCGTCGGGCATCGCCGGCCCGTCGTGCGCGACCATCTCGGCGTGCGCCGGGATTTCGTCGGGCGCCGGGACTTCCTCGTACGAGGCGATCTCGGCGGGCGCGTCCTCGCGCGCGTCATCCCCCGCCGCCGGCACGTGATCGAGCTTGAGCGGCGCGACCGGCGCCGGCTCGACGTCCGTGATCGTCTCGGCCGCGGGCCGGACCGCCGCGGCGTCCATGTACGCGGCGCGGCGCAGGTGGTTCGCGAGTGCGGCGGTCGCGAGGCTCTTGACCGGCAGGATCTCGCTGATCGCGCGGCCGCCGAAGGCATTCTTCTTGGCACTGGTCAGCACCAGGATGCCCATGAGGTCCGACTGGTCGCCGAGCGGAACGCAGATGCACGCGCGCCAGTCCGGCAGCACGGTCAGCGGCATGAGCTGCGAAGCGTCGCGCTCCTCGGCCTCGTAGTAGGGCGCGGCGCCCAGCCCGGCCGAGAACAGCGACCGCTTCTCGCGGGCATTGAAAAATGCACTGGCGTCGAAGAGCTTTCGCACGAGCCGCTCGGGCAGCTCGTTGGCGGGCACGACGATCTCGCGGCGGATCAGTCGGCCGGCCTCGATCTCGAAAACGTCCACGAACGCGTCGGCGCTGACCTCGTAGAAGGCGAGCGAGGCGCGCCAGTCGGGCCGCGAAGCGTCCAGCGCGCGCAGGAATTCGAAGACGACGGCCTTCGTGTCGCGCGAGCGCGAGAGGCGCTCCGAAACGTCACGCAGGTCGAATCTCGACATGGCCCCTCCGTGGAGACGTGAAGATCCACCCCGCAAGGCAAGCCCTGTGCCGCGGGATCGGGGCGTGCGTCGCGCAATCGCCGGCAGGCGCGCGGCCCGCGAAAAACCGAACCGCCCGAGCCGCGAGGCCCGGGCGGTCCGTGGGGGCGGCAAGGGGGCAGGCCGCCGACATCCTCTGCCTAGCGATGCATCGTCACCATGCGCGTCCACGCGCCGTGGTCGCTGCGCACGCGCACGAAGTAGACGCCCGTGCCCGCGTCGCGCCCGCCGTCGCGGCGGCCGTCCCACACCACGCTGTGGCGGCCGGCCGTGAACCACGCGCCGCGCGCGACCGTGCGCGTCGCGCGGCCGAGCAGGTCGTAGACCTCGACGTCGATGCGCCCCGCGCGCGCGATCGAGAACACGATCTCGGCCGGGCCGCTCGCGGGATTCGGCTTCACCATCTCGATCCCTTCGCCCGCGCGCCGCAGGAGGGCGGCGACGCCCGCGGGCGGGATCGACGCGGGATCGGCGGGATCGCTGCCGGCCTCGATCTCGTCGCGGTCGCGGAAGCCGTCGCGGTCGCGATCGACGCCCATGCGCACGCCGCTCCCCTTCGGGACGCCGGTGACGGTGAGCGCGGTCGCCGGCGACGAGGCGAGGGCGATCAACTGCGCGGTCGTGAGGTTGGTCTCGGCGTACACGTCCGAGGTCCACTGGTCGCCGCCGATGTAGACCCAGCCGCGCGCCACGCCGCCGACGGTACCCTTGGCGATGACGTCGCAGCGGTTGTGGGCGTAGACCGTCTCGAGCGTGTCCACCTGCGCGACGCCGGTCGGATTCCCCGACCCGTTGAACGTGACCTGGAATCCCACCGCCGGCGCGGTGCCGGTGTCGAACGACGTCAGATACGCGGCGACGTCGCGGCGCGTGTCGTCGGCGGTCTGCACCGGGCCGAAGTTGAACCGCGGATCCTGCAGGAACGCGAAGACATGGTCGATGGTGCCGTCATTGGTGTAGCCGCTCGCGCGCTTGGTCGCGCCGGCCGCGTTGGTGAAGCCGGTCTTCGTGTACAGGTTGCGCAGCTGCGGCACCTTCATGTCCTGATCGATGCCGAGGCTGGTCGCCGCGACCATCTGGCGGTTGGTGCCGGCCGGCAGGTTGTGGCAGTCGACGCAGCGCTGGCCGTCCACGTTCTCGTTCATGAAGAACGTGCGTCCCCGCTCGGCGCTCGGCTGACCGGACGGCGCGTCGGTGAGCGAATCGTTGAGGTACTGGTTGGGGTTCGACGGATACGCGAGCGGCATGACGAACGCGTTGAACGCCGCCTTCTCCGAGTCCGGCAGCGCGCCGGTGCTGTGCCCGAGCAGCGAGTTGAACGCGGGATTGAACGCCGAGAGGTCCGCGCGGTCGCCGCGCCAGTGGAGCGGCTCGGTGCTCGTGAGCCCGCGCAGCGTCTGCGTCGTCATCGGGCCCTTCTCGGGATCGAATCCCTTGAGGCCGAGCGGATTCGGATCGGGCGGCGGCGTGTAGGCGCCGGCCGGATCGCCGAGGTCCCACGGCAGGTTGTCGGTGTCGCCGAAGACGTGGCAGCTCGCGCACGACTGGTCGCCGTGGCTCGACGTGAATCCGCCGTAGAAGAACTTCCGGCCGTTCACGATGTCGTCGGGGGTCGGATCGAATCCGATCGCCGCGACCGCGACCGAGTCCATGTGCGCCGAGCTGAACGTCTCGAGCTGGTTGTGGAACCGCCCGACGACGTAGATGAGGCCGCGCGTGTCGTCCACCACGACGCCGGTCGGGCCCGCGACGGTGCGGATGCGCGCCTTCATCTCGCTGGTCGAGCCGGAGCCGGCGGGATCGATCACCGCGAGCTTGTTCGTGCTCAACGACGTGACGTAGACGCGCCCGCCGCTCGCCGCCCACGCCACGCCCGTCGGCGTCGCGATCGCTGAGTCGCGTTCGGTCTGCGTGCCGGGATTGATGACGAGGCCGCTCAAGTTGAGGTAGGTGATGTGCGGGTTCAGGATGCGGTTGGTCACGAAGCCGTTGCCCGCGGCGACGAACGAGAGCCGCGTCTCGACCAGATAGCCGCGCACCGTGGGCTCGAAGCGGAAGTTGTTGCGCGCCTGCATGCCGACCACGGCGATCTTGCCGTCCACCGGATTGACCGCGACGCCGAACTCCGTGCTGCCGATCTGGCCGAAGTTGCGGCTCACCGTGTTGCTGCTCGTGTTGATCTCGGCTACGTCGACCTCGGTCTGGGTATACGGGACGGAATCGCTCCAGTAGCCGGCGTATTCGTCGTACCAGCCGGCGCCCGAGGGGCCGCTGTCGAGGTACTGAATGACCGCGCCGACCGCGGGCCGCGGCGAATCCTGGTTGGGATAGTTGGGATTGCCCTGCTTGTTGCCGGCCGTGCGCGGGAAGTTGGGATCGTCCGGAATGTTTCCCGCCGCGAGGCTCGCCGGCAGCACCGACGTGCGGTTGCCGCCCTGCAGCATCGAGGCGTAGACGAGCGTTCCGGCGGCGTTGCGCGCGAGGCCGCGCGGCTTGTGCGCGTTGACCGGAACCGTCGCGACCTCTGCGAGCGTCGCCGGATCGTAGACCTTGATCGCGTCCTCGAGCGAGACGCTGACATAGGCGCGGGTCGGCGAGCCCGCGAACACGACGTCGTTGGGCTCGGCGCCGACGTGGATCGTGGCGACGACGTGCATCGCGGTGAGGTCTACGACGCTCACGTCGTTCGAGATGCCGTTCACCACCCACGCCGTGTTGTTGTCGAGCGCCGAGACCGCGACCGGCTCGAGCCCGACCGGGATCTCGGCGATGCGCGCCGGCGCCGCGCCGGTGAGATCGAACACGGCGAGCCGGTTGTCGGGCGTGTTCACGACCAGCAGCCGGTTGCCGTCCGGCGTCATGGACGCCGGCCGCACGTGCGCGGCCTCGAAGTGGACGAAGTCCTGGCCCGACTGCGTGTGGGACGCCAGGTGCCGGGGCGCCGCGGCGATGCCGATCGCAAGGACCAGCGCGGCGATCACGAGCGAGATGCGGCGCATCGGAGCGGAGTCTCCCGGCAGGCGTGAACGATAGGGTCGCTGCGTTCGAGCCCACTGGGGGCGGGGCTCCGGTCAGCTGTGGCGGCGGAAAGTCTACCATCGCATGCGCGGGGGCGGAACGACGACGTGATGCGTGCGTGAGCCCCTGTCGGGCCTTGGCGAAACGGCCCTCCCGCCGATCAGGGCTCGATCAGCCAGACCTCGCGCCGGGCGAGGTCGACGCCGAGCCGGTAACGGTCGAGGAAGCCGCGCGAGAGCAGCCCGGCGACGCGGAAGTTGGGGTTGGTCTCGAGCCGTGGCGGGAAGATGCCGTAGGTCCCGGTGAGCGAGTCGCGGCAGGCACTTCCGGCGCAGACGCGGGGCACGGAGCAGGCGTAGTAGGCGACCGGCCCGGCGGCCGTCGCGCCGGTGAGGACGCGCGACGTGTCCACCGCGATCCCGGCCTCGACGAGCGTGCTCATCGGGGCAGCGACCGCGCTCCCCGGAGCGCCGGTGTCGAGGACGAACGTGCGTTCGGGCCCGCTCCCGAGCCGGACCGGGACGACGAGCAGATGCGTGCCGCGGATCAGGAGCGGCAGGCGATGCGCCGCGTGACCGACTTGGATCGCGGCACCGGCGCGCCCGCGCGGCAACCACGCGGGCGCCGAGTCCGATGCGCTCGCGGTCGCGGCCGATCGCGGCGCGCCGGGATGCGGATCGCGCGGCACGGGCGGCGCCGCGGCCGGCAGCGGCTCGAGGATGAGCGCGCTGTCCGGGAAGTCGACGCAGAAGCGGAAGCGCCGCAGCAGCTCGAATCCGATCGTGCCGCGCACGTCACCGGTGCCGCGATCCAAGTCCGTCACGCGGCGGCCGCCGCCGCGATCCAAGTCGGTCACGGGGCGGCCGAGACCCGCGTCGTCGCTCACCGCGACCGGCAGGTCGTGCACGATCGTCGCGCCGAGCGCGAGCGAATCGAGCACCGCGTAGTCGAGCACGACCGGCTGATCGCCGACGAACGCGCCGCTCTCGCCGCCCGTCTCGATCGCGAGGCCGAGCTCGCGCGCGAGCGAACGGCCGAGCACGGTCTCGGCGCTCCCCATGTCCACGCGCATCAGGAACGGACCGCGGCCCTGGATGCGCACGCGCACCGCGAGCGCGCCGCGCGCCGCGACCGGAACGAACGCGAGCCGCTCGCGCCCGCGCCCGGAGAGGGCGTACGCCGGCTCGCGCAGCCGCCGCAGCGCCGCGATCAGACCCGAACGGTCCGGGGACCCGCTCTCGGGGGCCAGGTGCGCGCGCTCCCAGCGCTCGGCCGCCTCGCGATAGCGCCCCGCGAGGTAGAGCGCCACGCCGAGGTCTTCGTTTGCCTCCCAGTCGTCGGGCTTCGCGCGCACCGCGCGATCGAGCCACTCGATCGCCTCGGCGAAGCGTCCTTCGCCGCGCGCGGCCCGGCCCGAGAGGATCCACGTGTCGTACTCGGCAGCGCCCGCGGCGCGCGCGCGGTCAATGCACCGCGCCGCCTTCTCGTGGTCGCCGACCTGGAACCACGCGCGGGCGAGGCGATCCCAGCCCGCCTCGTCGCCCGGCGCCTTGCGCACGCGCGCCTCTTCTAGACGCACGATCGACTGGAGCGAGTCGAGCCGCGCCAGCGCCGCGCCGCGATCCTCGAGCGGCGGAGGCGCCGGAGTCCGCGGCGGCGCGGCCACGGCCAGCGTCGCGCCGAGCGCGAGCGCGGCGACGGCGAGCGGGAGGACGACGACGATCGTGGGGATTCGGATCACCGCGCCGCGACGGCGGCGAGGAATCCCGGACCGGCGCGATGCACCGCGGCGACGAGCGACGTGTCGGGGACGCCCAAGTCGCAGACGATGTAGGCGCGGCGCTGCTGGAGCCGCACGAGCGTGGTCGCGACCCCCGGCACCTGATCGAGGCTCGCCTGCACCGCCGAGGCGCAGCCCGAGCACGTCATGCCGCCGACCTCGAGCGTCACGACGCGCTGTCCGGCGCGCGCCGCGAGCGACTGGCGCGGCAGGCTCTTCACCTCGCGCGCGAGCCACGGCCCGCCGACGGCGAGGACGAGTACCATCGTGACGAGGGCGCCGATGTTGAAGAGATCGCGTCGCATGCGATTCGGATGTGCTCCGTGCCGGCCGAGTGGAGCGCGGACGATAGCGCAGCGGCGGCGCGAGGTGAAACGTGGCGGCTACGCCTTGCGCAGGCTCGCGACCAGCGCGATCGAGCGCCGCGGGCTCGGATCCGGACGCCGCGCGTGGCCGAGCCGCATGAAGAGCAGCGGTTCCTCGCCCTCCGCGCCGAAGCGGCGCACGAGCTCCGCGCGCGGCGCCGACCGCTCGAGCGGCGTATCGATCGGCTGCATCGCGATCCCGAGCCCGGTCGCGGTCAGCGCCATCCGCTCGTACGCCTGGCCGGCCGGCACCCAGAGATCCGGGCGACGCGGCAGCGCGGTCAAGAGCGCGAGCGCGCCGGCCGAGCGCACGCCGTCGCGCACGTGCTTCGCCATGCTGCCCGCGCCCTCGCCGAGCAGCCAGCTGTCGGGATCGAAGTAGCGGCTCGCGAACCATTTCGCCGGGCCGCCAAGCTCGAACGCGTCGATCGAGATGCCGTCGCCGTGGCGCAGCGATTCGTCGTCGCCGAGCCGCATCCACGCGCGGCACTCGGTCTCGGCGCGATGGTCGAGGATCTGGTCGCGCACTGCCTCGAACGCGAGGTCGGCGATCGAGTGGAGCGCCGGGCGATCGTCGATCCAGTGCAGGCGGAGGTCGGCGCCGATCTGCGCCGTGAGCGCGGCGCGGTTTTCCGCGTAGAGCCCGCGCCCGTCGTACGCGTGGCGGTTCGTGCGCCGCTCGGGGATCGCGGCGTAGAGCGCGCGGTCGCGCGACGCTCCGCCGGCCGACCATGCGACCTCGGCGATCGCCCCGCCGGGATCGTCGGGCGGGTGGTACGTCACCGCCGGACGCAGGCCCCACGCGCGGCACGCGACGAGCAGATTCTCGAGCGCGGCGCCGAGCGAAAGGCGCATCGCGCGCTGGTCGGGATCGGTGACCGGCAGCGCGCGCCGCGCGTCGGCGAGCAGCCGCACCGTCGCGCCGTCCACCTCGAAGCGCCAGGGCTGCGCGTTCCAGTGGCTCGGGGCGAGCACCGCGGCGCCGATCATCGCCCGCGCGCGATCGAGGTCGTCGGCCGGCGCCTCGTCGGGCACGGTCCAGACCTGGAGCGGCGGCAGCGCCGCGCCGGCCCTGCTCGCCCACGCGGCGTAGGGACGGAGCGCGCTCCACGCCAGAGCGCCGCCGGCGACGATCAGGAACCGGCGACGGTCGAGCCCGGTCGCGGCGAAGGGCGCGGACGATTTCGGGGGCGGCCCTCCCCGCACAGGTGCGTGCATGTCGGCGCGAGAGTGGCGAGCACCGCGCGCGGCGTCAATGACGATGCGGCAAACGCCGCGCGGCCAGCGGCGTAGCCGGGCGCGGTTGCCGCCTCATCACGTCCGCCGCTACGGTCGCACGCGTGCCTCCCGCGCGCTTCGTGACCGACGCCTCGCTCGAGTTCCTCGCGCGGCGGCTGATCTTCCTCGGCTACGACGTCGCGGTGGTCCGCGGCGCGCGGCTCGAGGAGCTGTTCGAGGCGGCGCGCGCCGGCGACCGCACCGTGCTGACGATGAGCCGCCGACGGCCGCGCGCGTTCGCCGACGTTGCGGCGATCACCGTCGCGCGCGACGATCCCGCGGCGGCGCTGCGCGCGCTGGCCGCGGCGCACGAGCCCGCCGGTCCGCCCTTCAGCCGCTGCGCCGAGTGCGACGCGCCGCTCCAGCGCCGGCATCCGATGGAAGCGCGTGGAGAGGTGCCGGGCCGCGTGCTGCGCGGCGCGCGGGCGTTGAGCTACTGCGCGACGTGCGGCAAGTGGTACTGGGCGGGCACGCACGTCGCGCGGCTGCGCGCGTGGCTCGAGCAGGCGCTCGGGCGTCCGGTCGGGTGAGCTACCCCGGACAGTCGAGCGAGCCCGCGAGCTGGCGCGCCTTGCGCGCGAGCGATTCCGCGCGCCACAGCTCGTTGCGCTTGAGCGCCGAACGCACCTGCTCGAGATAGTTGCGCGCCGTGTCGAAGATCGACTCCTGATCGGGCAGCAGCTGCCGCCCCGCGCAGCGCTTGACCGCCGCACTCGCCTCGGTCGTGTCGGCGACGATCCGCGCGCGCGTCTTCTTCTGTTCGTCGGCCGACATCACCGACTCGACCGGCGGCGCGGGCCGGTCGGTCGGCGTCGTGACCTGCTGCGTGTCGGGCGCCGGCGGCGGCGGCGTGGGCCGCGACTCGACCGGCACGTGCACGACGCGCCGCGGCGGCGTGTGCGCACAGCCGGCGAGCGCGATCAGCGCCGCGGCGATCGCGAGGATCGGCGCCGCGTGCACTGCACGCGGGATCACGGCACGACGCGGCCGGCTCATGCCGCGTGCACCGCCTCGCGCGCCTTCACGGGGAGCTGGAGCGTGATCGACGTCCCCTCGCCGGGCGCCGAGCGCAGCCGGATGCGGCCGCCGTGGAGCTGCACCACCTGCTGCACGACCGCGAGGCCGATTCCCGAGCCGTCCTCCTTGGTCGTGAAGTAGAGATCGAACACGCGCGGCTGGAGATCGGGCGCGATGCCGGTGCCCTCGTCGGCCACCTCGATCTCGATGCCGTCGTCGGCGCGCCGCACCGCGAGCACCACCTCGCCGCCGCCGGGCATCGCCTGTTCCGCGTTCGCGATCAGGTTGCTCAACGACTGGCGCAGCAGCGCCGGATCGCCCCAGAAGCGGTCGGGCACCTCCTCCACCTGCACGCGGAGCCGCGAGCGGCCGCCGCTCATGCCCTCGCGCGCGCGGTCGGCGAGCTCGAGCAGCATGGCCTTGAGGTCGAACCACTCGGCGCGCATCTCGCCGAGGAGCGCGAACTTCCGGAAGCCGACGACGATGTGTTGCAGCCGCTTCAGCTCGTCCTCGAGCACACGCAGGTGGCGCGCGATCTCGGGGCTCGGGCCATCCCACTTGCGCTTCAGGTGTCCGAGGTGCAGCGCCGCGGCGTTGAGCGGATCGGCCAGCTCGTGGGCGAGTCCCGAGGCGACCTTGGCCCACGCCGCCATGTGATCGGTGGCCATGAGCAGCTCGCCGGCGTCGAGGTCGCCGCTCGCGGCGCGGCTGCGCGTCGCCTCGAGCCGCTCGCCGAGCGCGTTGAGCGACGAAGCGAGCAGCGCCATCTCGTCGCGCCCCTCGACGGCGAGCCGGTAGCCGAACTCGCCTTCGCGCAGCCGCTCGAGTCCCGTCATCACGTCGCGCATGCGCGCCGAAAGCAGATGCGCGAGCCCGAGCGCCACCAGCATCGCGAGCAGGAACGCGGCGCCGAGCACCCATGCGCCGGCGCGCAGCGACGCCATGAGCTGATCGCGCAGCAGCGCGCTCGAGACGCCGACGCGCACCTCGCCGAACGGCGCGCCCGCGGCGCCGAGCCGCACGACCGCGTCGTACGTGCGCGGCGGACCGAGCAGCCGCACCATCTCGCCCGGCTCGCCGCCGCGGCGCAGGTCGTCGAGCGAGGGCCGCGGCGCCTGCGGCCGGCCGCGGCGCTCGGACTGGGTGTGCACGAGCGCACGCCCGGCGGGATCGAAGACGCCGATGTCGTAGAGCGTGGGATCGCCGGCGAGCGCGCTCTCGAACAGGGCGACCAGCGCGCGGTCGCGCCGCACCGCCGCCGCGGGATCGCCGCCGGTCGAGCTCGCGGCGCGGCCGGCGAGCAGCGCAACCTGCTGCGCCACCGCCTCGGCGCGCGCGCACGCGGTGTCCACCGTCGCGTGCACGGCGAGGCCGGTGTGGACGAGCAGCCCGATCAGCGATACCAGCAGCGCGAGCACGATCATCGAGGCGGTGAGCGAGGCGCGCAGGCCGAACGAGAGCTTCATCGCGCCACCTCGCGGCCGTAGCGCTTGAGCTTGTTGTGGAGCGTCTTGAGGCTGATGCCGAGCGCACGCGCCGCGTGCGTCTTGTTCTGCGCGAACGCGTCGAGTGCCGCGAGGATCGCACGCCGCTCGGTCTCGTCGAGCGGCTCGACCGGGCCGAAGCGCCCGTTCTCGATCACCACCACCGGCCGCGCGACGCGCTGCGGCAGATCGGCCAGCTCGACGACCGCGCCGCGCGCGAGCACGACCGCGCGCTCGATCGCGTTGCGCAGCTCGCGCACGTTGCCCGGCCAGTCGTAGCGCTCGAGCGCCGCGAGCGCGTCGTTCGAGAGCCCCTCGACCGCGCTCTGATTCTGCTCGGCGTACGCGGCGAGGAAGCGCGCCGCGAGCGGCGCGATGTCCTCCCGGCGGTCGCGCAGCGCCGGCACGTGGAGGTGGAACACGTTGAGCCGGTAGTAGAGATCTTCGCGCAGCCGCCCGTCCTTGACCGCGCGCTCGACGTCGCGGTTGGTCGCGGCGACGATGCGCAGGTCGGCGAGCTTCTCGTCCCGGCCGCCGACGCGGCGGAAGCGATGGGTCTCGAGCACGCGCAGCAGCTTGGCCTGGAGCCCCGGCGTCATCTCGGTGACTTCGTCGAGGAACAGCGTGCCGCCCGCGGCGTGCTCGAAGAGCCCGGCGCGCTCGGCGATCGCGCCGGTGAATGCGCCGCGCTCGTGGCCGAACAGCTCGCTCTCGAGCAGCGCCTCGGGGATCGCCGGGCAGTTGACGGCGACGAACGGGGCGCGCGCACGGCCGGAGAGCTCGTGCAGCGTCTGGGCGATGAAGTCCTTGCCCGAGCCGCTCTCGCCGGTGATCAGCACCGAGGCCGCCGACGGGGCGACGCGCTCCATCAGCTCGGTCAGCTTGCGCATCGCCGGCGAGCCGCCGACCAGCGTCGCGGCCTCGCCGAGGTTCGCGAGCTTCTGCCGCAGCCGCGTGACCTCGCTGCGCATCTCGTTGCGCTCGGCGAGCCGGCCGAGCAGGACGCTCAAGCGGTCCAAGTCCACCGGCTTGGTGAGGAAGTCGAACGCGCCGTCGCGCGTCGCGCGCACCGCGTCCTCGATCGTGCCGTGGCCGGTCAGGATGATGAAGCCGACCCACGGATCCTTCGCGCGCACCGCCTGGAGCAGCTCGAGCCCGCCGGGGCCGGGCGGCATGAGCAGATCGCAGACGATCGCGTCGGCCGGCCACTGTTCGAGCAGCGCCAGCGCTTCGGCCACGCCGCCGGCCGCGCGGGCCTGATGACCCCACTCCTCGACGTAGTCGCGCAGACCTTCGGCCGAAGCCTGATGATCGTCGACCACGAGCACTCGCATCGCCACCGGCGCCTCCTCGCCAAGGATGTCATTCTTACCCGGGAGGAAGATTTTACCTATCGACTTCATCGAGAGCAGTACTCGTTTGCGAGGCCTTGTGAACTCCGGATCCGCTACGGAGCCAACTCTTTTCGCGCGTTGACCGTCGGATGTTGTCAGGACTGTGACGTGCGGAGTCGATGGCATCGATCTCGCAACGGCAAGGGGCAGACCCTTCGGCTCCGGCCGCAGCGGAGGAAGACGAAACCGACATGAGGCACCGCCGCCAGTTGACTCCTGGCAGAGGCGGTCCCTTCGGGTCACGGCGAAACGCCGCACGCACGGCGCTCGTCACAGCCCGGGACCTCGCCTTGGCCGCCCGCGTATCCGATGGATGCGCGGAAACGTCGCGCGGAGGCGGTCGGGTCGGTCGATCAGGGAGCATCACGGAATGAGCATCGCGCCCCTGCACGGCCGGCCTGCACCGCTGCTGCTCGTACGGAAGCTCGAAACGCAGACGCCGCGGCAACACCCGGCCAATCTGCGCGCGGCGCCTCTGGGCACGCGCGCGCGGCGGGTCCGGCGGCGGCGGATGTGGGGTGTGACGCTCGGAATCGCGGCCGCACTGCTCGCGACGGCCACGATCGCCTGGATGGCGTGGATGTGGAGAGGTTGAAGCACTTGAGCGGGTTCGATTCCGAACCGGAGCCCGGAGAGCTCGTGGGGAGCGGCTCCACGTAGGAAGCCTGGCTCGCTCAAGGTTCGAACCGCCGGGACGCGACGAGCGACCTTCTCGTCGGCCCGGCGGCTTCGTTGTCTGCGCCCCGAGCCCTGCATCGGCTACAGTCTCGACGTGAGCGTCCTCAAGGTCGCCGGGGCCCGCAAGTCGTTCGACAAGACGCAGGCGCTGGGCGGCGTCTCGCTCGAGCTCGGCGCCGGCGAGCTGCTCGGGCTGCTCGGCCCGAACGGCGCCGGCAAGACGACGCTGGTCCGCGCGATCGCCGGCCGCGTGCGCCTCGACGGCGGCACGATCGAGCTCTTCGGCCGCGAAATCACCGCCGCGACGAACGGTGCGCGCGCCGGCCTCGGCGTCGTGCCGCAGGAGATCGCGCTCTATCCCCTGCTCACCGCGCGCGAGAACCTCTCGGTGTGGGGCCGCCTCCACGGCGTCACACCCGGCGACCTCGCGCCGCGCATCACGCGCGCGCTCGATTGGACCGCGCTCGGCGACCGCGCCGACGAGCCGATCAAGCGCTTTTCGGGCGGCATGAAGCGGCGCCTCAACATCGCCTGCGGCATCCTCCACGAACCCAGGGTGCTGCTGCTCGACGAGCCGACGGTCGGCGTCGATCCGCAGAGCCGCGAGCGGATCTACGACATGCTCGCCGAGCTGCGCGAGCGCGGCGTGTCGCTGCTCCTCACCACGCACCAGCTCGAAGAGGCCGAGGCGCACTGCCAGCGCATCGTCGTCATCGACCACGGCAAGGTCGCCGCGGCCGGCACGCTCGCCGAGCTGGTCGAGGCGACGGTGGGCGCCGAGCGCCGCGTGACCCTGACGCTCGACCGCGCGCCGGACCGGCCGCTGCCGGGCTTCGAGGCCGGCGAGTCGGGCGTCGTCGTGCGCGCGCACGTGCGCGACGTGGCGGCCGAGATGCCGGGCCTGCTCGGCGTCGTGCGCGACGCGGGCTGCAAGGTAACCGACGTCGAGGTGCGCTCGCCGAGCCTCCAGTCGGTCTTCATCCATCTCACCGGGCGGGAGCTCCGCGAATGATCCCGACGCTGCTGCGCATCGCCTTCACCACGCTCCGCCGCGACCGCGTGGTGCAGATGTCGGTGTTCCTGCTCCCGATCGTGTTCTTCACGATCTTCGCCGCGATCTTCCGCAGCCAGACGCGCGGCGTCACCGCGGGCGTGCGGGCCGCGGTCGTGGACGAGGATCACTCCGAGGCGAGCCGGCGAATCGTCGCGGCACTCGCCGAGGAGAAGGGCCTGCGCGTGCGCACGGCCGCGCGTCCCGAGGGCGCGCCGCGCGGCGCCGCCGAGGTGCCGCTCGACCGCGCGCGCGCGCTGGCGCTGGTCAAGGCCGGCGACGTGCCGGTCGCGATCGTGATCCCGGCCGGCTTCGGCGCCGGCTTCGGCGCGTTCGAGAGCCGCGCGGCGCCGATCGAGCTGCTGTCGGACAGCTCCGATCCCGTCGCGCCGCAGGTGGTGAGCGGCCTCCTGCAGAGGATCGGCATGACCGCGGCGCCCGACCTGTTCGAGAAGCTCGGGTTCAGCCTTTTCGAGCGTTACGGCGGCCCGATGACCGGCCAGCAGAGGGAAGCGATGCGCCGGTGGACGTCGTCGCTCACCGACACGGCGCCCGCGGGTCCGGGACGCGCGCCGGGCCGCCGGTCCGCGGCGGGCGACTCGCTCTCCGCGAGCATCGTGCCGGTCCGGATCGTGGACGTGCTCGGCGATCAGAAGCGGAATCCGGTGGTGGCGCTCACCGCCGCCGGGATCGCGGTGATGTTCCTGCTCTTCAGCGCCTCGAGCGCCGGCGGCGCGCTACTCGACGAGGTGGAGAGCGGCACGCTCGAGCGCCTGCTCACCTCGCGCGCGGGCATGGGCACGATCCTCGCCGGCAAGTGGCTGTACGTGACGCTGCTCGGCGTCTTCCAGGTCACGGTGATGTTCGTGTGGGGCATGGCGGTGTTCCAGCTCGACCTCATGCACCACCTCCCCGGCTTCTTCATCATGACGTTCTTCACCGCCGCCGCCGCCGCGGGCTTCGGCCTCGTGCTCGCGACGCTGTGCCGGACGCGCCAGCAGCTCGGCGGCGTCTCGACGATCCTGATCCTCTCCCAGTCCGCCGTCGGCGGCAGCATGTTCCCGCGCTTCATCATGAGCGAGGGCCTGCGCGCGATCGGCCGCTTCACCACCTTCAACGCGAACGCGCTCGACGGCTACGAGAAGGTGTTCTGGCGCGAAGCGCCGCTCACGGACCTGTGGCCGCAGGTGCTGGTGCTCGCGATCCTGACGGTGGTGTTCCTCGCGATCGCGCGGGCGCTGGCGCGCCGCTGGGAGTCGACATAGCGGTGGAGCTGTCCGTCGTCATCGTCCACTACCGCTCGCGCGAGCCGCTGCTCGAGTGCCTCGCGGCGCTCGAGGCCGACGCGGCGGGGATCACACACGAGATCGTGATCGTGGACAACGATCCGGAGAAGGGTGCGATCGCGGCGGCCGCGGCGCGGTTCCCGCAGGTGCGCGGGATCGCCAACGACGAGAACATCGGCTACGCACGCGCGATCAATCAGGGGATCGCCGCGACCACCGGCGACGTCGTGATGGCGATGAACCCCGACTGCGTGATCGAGCCCGGCTCGCTCGCGGCGCTGCTCGGCCACCTGCACGTGCACGGGCGCACGGCGATCGTCGGCCCGCGCATCGTGGACAGCGACGGCACGCTGCAGCTCTCGGCGCGCGCGTTCCCGGACCATCTGACGTTCCTCTTCAACCGCTACTCGCTGCTCACGCGCCTCTTCCCCGGCAATCCCTGGTCGCGCCGCTACCTGCTCACCGACTGGGACCATGCCTCGGTGCGGGACGTCGACTGGCTCTCGGGCGCGTGCATGCTCGTCCGCCGCGCCGCGATCCGGCAGGTGGGCGGCATGGACGAGCGCTTCTTCATGTTCAACGAAGACGTCGACTGGTGCCGGCGCATGAAGCTCGCCGGCTGGGCGGTGACGTACGTGCCCGGCGCGCAGGTGATCCATCACATCGGCGCGAGCCGCAGGAAGGTCGCGGCCCGGGTGATCGTCGAGCGCCACCGCGGCATGATCCACTACTTCCACAAGCACCATCCCTCGCATCCAGTCGTGGCGGCGCTCGCCGATACCATGATCATGTTGCGCGCCGGCCTGATGCTCACCGCGAACGCGTTCCGGAGGCCTTGAGTCCTCGTGCCCTACTCGCTCTCGCTCTCGCTCGCCGCCCTGGCGGTGACGCTGCTCGCGACGCCGGCGGTGATGCGGCTCGCGCGCGCGATCGGCGCGTTCGACCATCCCGGGCCGCGCCGCATCCATCGCGAGCCGGTGCCGACGCTCGGCGGCCTCGCCTTCGCGGCCGCCGTGCTCGGCGTGGCGTGGGCGGCGCGCGCGCTGCCCGGCCCGGCGCGCGAGCTCGACCCGCGCCCGCTCGTCGGGCTCTCGCTCGCCAGCATCCCGATCCTGGCACTCGGCGTGGTGGACGATCTGCGCGGCGTGCCGCCGTGGGCGAAGCTCGTGATCCAGGCATGCGCCGGGCTCGTGCTCTCGATGTTCGGCTTCGGCGTCCCGCTCATCACCAATCCGTTCGGCGGCGCGATCGCCTCGGGCCCGTTCAATGTGGCGCTCACCGTGGCGTGGGTCGTGATCGTGATCAACGCGATCAACCTGATCGACGGCCTCGACGGGCTCGCCTCGGGCGCGGTGCTGATCGCCTCGATGGCGCTGTGGTGGGTGTCACGCACGCACGGCGACTTCTACGTGATGTTCATCGGCGCGCTGCTCGCGGGCGCCACGCTGGGATTCCTGCGCTACAACTTTCCGCCGGCGCGCGTGTTCATGGGCGATGTCGGCAGCCACTTCCTCGGCCTGACGCTCGCCGCGGCCTCGCTGCTCGAGAACCGCAAGGAGACCGCGGCCGTGACGCTGCTCTTCCCGCTGGTCGCGATGGGGCTGCCGATCGCCGACAGCCTGCTCGCGTTCGTGCGCCGCGCCGCGCACGGCAAGCCGGTGTTCCGCGCCGACTCGGAGCACATCCACCACCGGCTGCTGCGGCTCGGGATGTCGCCGCGCGGCGCGCTGTTCGTGCTCTGGTATCTGTGCGCGTACATGGGCGTGATGGCGGTGGCGCTGGCGGCGATGCCGCGCGCCTACGGCTGGATGATGCTCGGGCTGCTCGCGATGGGGCTGGTGCTCGCGTTCGAGGTGCTCGAGTTCATCGACCGCGCGCTCGCCGAGCGCGAAGGCCGGCGCCGCGAATAGCGGGGCCCGCGCGGCGCCCCCCGTCGCGGCCGAGATCGACGAAAGAGGGCTACAGGATGCGCGTGTAGCTGATCTTCGCGCTCCAGACGATGCCGCTCGCGCCCTTGTCCGGGAACGTCGCGTTGATGCTGCGCGTGTCCTGCTCGATCACGAGGCGCACGTCGAGGCCGATCAGGCTCGCCTTGTCGATCACGCCGTTCGCGCCGGTCGCGAGGAAGATCCCCTGGCGGAAGCCGGATTCGTCGTTGCCGGTACGGTAGGTCTTGTGGAAGAAGGCGCCCCAGCCGAGGCCGAAGTACGGGCGCGCGCTCTCACTCCAGGCCACGTGCTTGGTGAACTCGACCGTGAGCGGGATCTCGACCTCGGAAGCACTGTTGTAGCGCCCGAGAAGATCGTGCTGGACCGCCGCGGTCCATGCGACGCCGGCGTGCAGGAAGCGCGTGTAGCTGAACCCCCAGCCGACCGCGCCGTCGCCCGCGAACTCGGCGCCGGATTTCGCGTAGCCGAAACGCACCGCGCCCCACTGCGCGTCCGCGCCCCAGGGATCGTCTGCCGCGCGCGCGGGCAGCGCCGCCGCGAGCGTGCACACCAGCGCCCATCCTGCGATCAGCGCGCGGCGACATACGGCGCCGCGGTCGGCGGTGCTTCCCTTCACGAGTGACTCCTTGGCTTTCGGCGGTGGCCCCGGTCGGAGCGCCCGCGACGAGTACAGCGGGCAATGAGGGCGCGAACCCTAGCAAGGCCCGCGCGCCGCGACAAGCCGGAAGAAACAGGCTTCCCGCCGCGCGCCGGCTTCGCTAGTTTGCTCGCCTATGCTCCCCGGGGCCCTGCCATGGTGACCACGTCGCGCGCGTTGCGCGCCCCCGCCATCCGCTACCGGGCGGCGCGGCGCACCGACGTCGAGACGCTCGCCGAGCTCGCGGCGCGCGCCTACCGCGTCTCGAGCATCGAGAAGCGCCGCGAGTTCTACACCGACCATCCGCGCTTCTCCCTGCGCGACGTGCGCGTCGCCGAGCTCGACGGCGAGATCGTCGCATCGCTCGCGCTCTATCCGCTCACCGCGTACGTGCGCGGGCAGACGGTGCCGGTCACCGGCGTCGGCTCGGTCGCGGTGTCGCCCGAGCACCGCCGCCGCGGCGTCGGCGAGACGCTGTTGCGCTCGGCGCTGCGCGAGATGCGCCAGCGCGGCAGCCACCTGTCGGCGCTCTACGCGTTCAAGGGCGCCTACTACCGCAAGCTCGGCTACGGCGTGTGCGAGACCGTGCACCAGCTCGCGATCTCGGCCGCGAACCTTCCCGCCTCGGACGAGGCGCGGCGCGTGCGGCGGCTGATGCTGCCCGACCGCTCCGCGGTGCAGGCGCTCTACGACCGCGTCGCGTCGCAGGGCCACTTCGCGCTCGCGCGCCGGCCCGAGTGGTGGACGCAGCGACTGTGGACGTATCCCGGCGACTGGGTGGTCTACGAAGGCCGCCGTCGCGGCCAGATCGAGGGCTACCTCTATTACGAGGTCGAGACCTCGCACGGCCCGTTCCGCCTCGCGGTGACGCTGGGTGAGTTCGTCGCCGCCACACCCGAGGCGCACCGCGGGCTCGTCGGCCACATCGCCTCGCTCGCCGATCAGGTCGAGGAGATCCACTTCGCGGCGCCCGCCGACGGCGCGTGGCTCACGGTGCTCAAGACGTCGCAGAACCTCCGCCCCGGCGCCGAGATCGCCGCATACCTCGACACCGGCGGCGTCGGCAGCGGCGCAATGTTCCGCATCTGCGACGTGAAGGCGGCGCTCGAGATGCTGCCGGTCGTGCCGTGGGCGCGCGGCGAGGTGGCGCTCGAGGTCGAGGACCGCGTCCTGCCGCAGAACTCGCGCACGTATCGCGTCATCGCGCGCGACGGCCGGCTGCGCGTCGCGCCATACAGCGGACGCCGCGCGCCGCGGATCGGCGCGCCGGTGGACGTGCTGGCGCAGATCGTCGCCGGCGCGCTCACCCCGACGCGCGCCGCCGAGGTCGGGCTGATCGCCTCGACGCACGACGCCGCCGAGATCACCGACGGCTGGTTCCGCGCGCGCCCGGCGTTCCTCTACCCGTTCAACCTCTTCTGACCGTGCCCGCCGCGCGCCGCCCGACGCAGGCCGAGTACACGGTGGTCCACGAGCTCGTGCCGCGCTTCCGCGACACCGACGCGATGGGCCACATCAACAACGCCGTGTACATCACCTACCTCGAGGTCGCGCGCCAGATCTACTGGGCGCGGCTCGACCGCCGCGCCGACTACCGTCGCGTGCCGTTCATCCTCGCCAACGTCGCGTGCGACTTCCGCTCGGAGGCGCTGGTGAACGAGGTGCTGATGCTCGGCATCCGGCTCGACTGGATCGGCACCAAATCGTTCGCGTTCGTCTACGAGATCTGGGAGAAGACGAGCGGTCGCACGGTGGTCGAGGCGACGACGGTGCAGGTCTGCTACGACTACGAGGCCAAGCGCACGCTGCCGATGCCCGGGCCGCTGCGCAAGGCGCTCGAGTCGTTCGAGGGACGCGACCTCGCCCGTCCTGTCTTTCCGTGAGATTCGCACATCGCACCCACGAGTGGAGGACGCCGTGACCCGACGCCGCAAGCTCTCCCGCCGTGAGTTCCTGACGCTCATCGCCGCCGGCTCCGCCGCGACGGCCGCCGCGCCGATCGGCGCGCTCGCCGCGACCGCCCGCGCCGCGCGCAAGACGTCCGCCCCCGCGCCGCCGCCGCCATCGCCCAGGATCGCGCGCGAGATCGAGAAGCAGAAGCGCTCGACCGACGACGCGCTCAAGGTGATCCGCGGCTACGCGCTCCCGCCCGGAAGCGACATGGCGTTCGTCTTCCAGCCGGTGCGCGCGAAGCGCAAGCGGGGGCTGTGATGCTCGGCGAGGACGTCCTCTTCCAGTCGGTCGCGGAGCTCGCGCCGCAGATCCGCGCCCGCCGCATTTCACCCATCGAGCTCACCGAGGCCTACCTCGCGCGCATCGAGAGGCACGCGGCGTCGCTCAACGCGTTTGCGCGCGTCACGCCCGATCTCGCGCGCGAGCAGGCGCGCGCCGCCGAGAAGGAGATCAACGGCGGGCACTATCGCGGGCCGCTGCACGGTCTGCCGTACGGCGCGAAGGACCTGCTCGCGACCGCCGGCATCCCGACCGAGTGGGGCGCGCATCCGTGCAAGGGGCAAACCTTCGACCGCGACGCGACCGTCGTGCGCAAGCTGCGCGAGGCGGGCGCCGTGCTGCTCGGCAAGTGCGCGATGGTCGAGTTCGCGGGCTGCCTCGGCTACCGCTACCCGAGCGCCTCGGCGAGCGGCCCCGGCCGCAATCCCTGGAATCGCGAGCGCTGGACCGGCGGCTCGTCGTCGGGCTCGGGCGCCGCGGTCGCGGCCGGGCTGGTCGGCTTCGCGATCGGCACCGAGACGTGGGGCTCGATCCTCTGTCCGTCGGCGTTCTGCGGCATCACCGGGCTGCGGCCGACGTACGGACGCGTGAGCCGCGCCGGCGGCATGGTCGGCTCGTGGACGTTCGACAAGATCGGGCCGCTCGCGCGCTCGGCCGCCGACTGCCGGCTGATCCTCGAGGCGATCGCGGGCGCCGATCCCGACGATCCGACCTCCTCGCACGAGCCGGTGGCGCTAGGGACCACGCATCGGGCGCCGAAGCAGATCCGCGCGGCGCTCGTCCCGCTCGATTTCGCGAAGACCAAGATGGCCGAGCCCGAGGTGAAGGAGCGCTTCGACGCCGCGGTCGCCGAGCTGCGCGCCGCCGGCCTCGATCCGGTGGAAACGAAGCTGCCCGAGTTCCCGGCGTCCGAGATGGCCGGGCTCATCATCACCGCCGAGGCGCTCTCGACGTTCGAGAACTTCTACCGCGACGGCAGCATCGCGAAGCTGGTGGACGCCTACGCGCCGTGGCAGCCCGAGATCAACCGCGCGATCGGCTGCGCCGATCTCGTCAAGGCGTGGCGCATGCGCCGCGTGCTGCAGGAGAAGACGGCGGAGTTCTTCGCGCAGTGGGACGTGATCGTGACGCCCAACTTCATGTCGGTGGCGCCGCCGGTCGCGAAGGATCTCTACGACACGCTGCCTTACGCCGATCCCGTCGGAGCGATCGGGAACGCGTGCGGCCTGCCGGCGATCGCGCTGCCGTGCGGATTCGGGCGCGATCACATGCCCGCGGGATTCCAGATCATGGCGGCGCCGTGGGACGAAGCGCTGCTGCTCGATCTCGGCGAGCGGTACCAGAAGCGCACCGCGTTCCATCGCGAGCACCCGGCGCTGGCGTGAACCTCGCGCCGCTCGATCTCGGTGACTACATCGACGCGCAGGAAGGGCTCGATGCCGAGATCATCTCGCCGGGTGTGCCGATGCCGACGGTGGACGCCGCCGCCGCGGCGCTCGGCGTGGCACCCGAGCGCATCTTCAAGTCGATCCTGTTCCAGGCGAAGGACGGCCGCTGCGCGATGGCGATCGCGAGCGGCAAGGCGCGCGTGGACGCGGCGAAGCTCGCGGCGCT
Organism: Candidatus Eiseniibacteriota bacterium; assembly: GCA_016178725.1. Classification (GTDB taxonomy): domain Bacteria; phylum Eisenbacteria; class RBG-16-71-46; order RBG-16-71-46; family RBG-16-71-46; genus WS-11. The sequence continues at coordinate 4,219 of JACOSV010000026.1, read as the reverse complement.
CACCGGGCTCGGGCCGCTCAAGCTCGCGAGCCCCGAGGTCGCACTCGCGGTGACCGGCTATCCCGCCGGCGGCACGCCGCCGATCGGCCATCGCGAGCGGTTCCCGGTCATCGTGGACACGCGCGTCGCCGCGCAGGAGTCGGGCTGGGCCGGCGGCGGGCGCGAGGAGTTGATGGTGCGCATCCGCTCGGCCGACATCGTGCGGCTGACGGACGCGCGCGTAGCGGACGTGGTGCAGGGCTGAAGCGAGCGAGGCCCTCGACCGGCGTCGCATGTCCGCCGCGCGAACCGAAAGCGTCCCTCCGCCGCTAGATCAGCACCTTGAGCGTGAGCGTCAGCGACATCTTCTTGCCGTCGCGCAGCACCTCGAGCGTGTGCTTCGTCCCCGCCGGCTCGTTCTGGAACATGTCGTTCAGCTGATCGGGCGCGTAGGTCAGGATCGCCTTGCCGTCGAGGCTCGTGACGCTGTCGCCCTCCTTGACCCCCGCCGCCGCCGCCGCCGAGCCGGGCAGCACCTGCAGCGCCTGGATCGTGTCGCCGAAGCGCGCCAGCTCGACACCCGCGCGCGAGAACTTGTCGCGCTTCGCGAAGCGCCTGCCGGGCTCGAGGTAGAGCATGCGGTGCTCGTAGTCGAGCGTGATGACGAAGCGGTCGAGCACCTCATTGCCGATGTTGCCGGCGTAGTCCTGGCTCGCGAGTCCGCCCGATTCGGCGCCGGAGAGGATGACGAGCGGCTCGTTCCACGCATACGGCCCGATCTGCATCTTCTTCATCCGGCCGAGGTGGCTCGTGAACGTGCCGCCGAATCCGCCGTTCATGATCTCGATCGTCTTGCCGACCTTGGTCGCGAGCGCGTGCTGCTTCACGAACGGGCTGTGGAGATCGACGGTCGAGCCGCTGCCCACGTCGAGCCGGAAGTCGCCCTCGTAGGTGTCGTCGATCTTCGCCTTCACCACGGGAATCGAGCCGGCCATCGTGATCGGCATGCCCGTCCCCTTGCCGTCGTACTTGAACGTCTTCGCGTCGTAGAGCGTGAGCGTGCTGTTGTCGTAGTCGATGCGGTCCGCGAAGCGGCTGATGAAGTCGTAGCCGAGCACGCCGGCCGCGTCGCGCCAGAAGAACGGCGCGATGAACCGGTTGAGCGCGAGCACCGCGATCTTCTGATCGGTGAGCTCGACGCCGTGGCCGTCCGGGCCCGCGACCTTGAGCGAATGGACGTGCGTGAAGGCGACGCCGCCGGTGGCGCCGGCGCCGACCGCCTGCATCTTGCCCTCGCCCGTGATGCCGTGCGCCGCGGCCCACGCGCTGTCGAGCAGGCTCACGCTCGCGCCGGAATCGAGGATGAAGTCCTCGGGCGGCCCGCCGTTGACCGACACCTTGAGCCACACGTGGCGCTCGCCGTAGCGGATCGGCAGCGTCGCCGTCGTGCCGCCCGGGATGAACTTCGCGTCGTTCGTCGCCGCGGCCGCGGGCATGGTGAACACCACGGGATCGATCACGGGATTCACCCACAGCGAGTCCACCGTGATGAGGATCGTGTTCGCCGGCATGTCCACGACCGTGCCGATCTGCTTGTGCGGCCGCATGCGGCCCTGATCGCGGCGGTAGTCGGTGAGGCGCGTCACCAGCGTCTGCGCATCGTTCTTCACCACGATGCGGTCGAGCAGGCCGCTCTCGTCGTTGAACCAGAGATCGTGGGGCCGGCCCACCGGAGGCGTGATCTCGAGCACGGTGTAGTTGCCGAGCGAGTCGCTGCCGACGCTCTTGACGGTGATCGCGCCGCCGCCCTGATCGGCCTCGAGCCAGCGGTCGTTCTCGAACCACGCCTGACCCTTCTCGTTCTCGAGGTCCTTGCCGTCGCGCTGCGTGAGCTTGCCGTTCTGGTCGATGCGCCACGCGGTCGCGCCGTCGAACCCGTCCTTGAGCGTGAAGGGGCCGAGCGCGGTCACGCTCGCGACGTGGTCGGGGCGCTGGGTCCACGCGTCGATCGTGCCGGTGAAGCCGAAGGCGCTGACCGTGTCCTTCGTGTGGCTCGTGTACTCGGCGAGGATGGCCGCGCGCCCGCCGGCGACGACCAGATAGCGGTCGATCACCTTCGCCGCCTCGGGCGAGATCGTGGCGTGGGCGGTCATCGGGAGCGCGATCAGGAGCAGCGCCGCCGCGAGACGCGCGGCGCGCGGGAGATTCGACTCGGACATGCCTTCCTCCGTTCGGGATGAGACGCTGAAGCGAGCGCATGATACGCGCGCGCAACGCCCTACGCACGCGCGACGCCCGGTGTTGCGCCTCGCGCGGCGCGCGGACTATCCTGCCAACTCACTCCGTCCCCACGTCACCACGCCAGAATGGAGGCTGTCGGATGATGAAGCGGATCGTGGTCCTGCTCGCGCTCGCGCTGTTGGTGCCGGCGAGCGCCTTCGCCGCGGGAGCGGCAGTCACCTCCTACGGCCTGCGCGCGGGGTTCAGCACCAGCCCGGATCAGCTCGTGCTGGGCGGCCAGATGGCGGTGAGCGACATCGCGCCGAGCATCTCGTTCGACCCGAACGTCGAGTTCGGTTTCGGCGACAGCGAGACGGTGATCGCCTTCAATCTCGACCTGCACTACCACTTCGCGCTGCGCAACACGTCGTGGAGCCCCTACATCGGCGCCGGTGCCGGGATCAACTTCTTCTCGGTGGACGTGCCGCCGGGATTCCCGGGCGACAACACCTTCACGGAGGTCGGCGGGAACATCATCCTCGGCGCGTCGGTGCCGACGAAGTCGGGCCATGACTTCTTCGGCGAGATGAAGCTCGGCCTCGGCGACATTCCGAGCTTCAAGCTGCTCGCGGGGCTGAATTTCGGGCACTAGCCCGCGAGCCGACGGGCGGAAGACGTGCGGGGCCGAGACGCATCGTCCCGGCCCCGTTGATGTTTCGTCTCGGCGCGATCACTCCACCGACGCGCGCGCCCCGCTCGCCCGACGCACCCGCTCGAGGAAGTCCGTCGGCGGAAGGAAGCCCTCGACCCGGATCCCGGGCACCTCGCGCCCGTCCGGCGCGATGAACACCACCGTCGGCAGGCCGCGGATCTTGTAGTCGCGCCGCCAACGGTCGGCCTCGGGCGAATCGTAGTGCGTGAGGTCCACGCGATAGGCGCGGAACGGGCGCATCGCGTCGCGCACGCGCGGGTTCGTGAACGTCTTCTTCTCGAGGTCGTGGCACGCGCCGCACCAGCTGGCGGTGAAGTCGAGCACGACCGGCGCGCCGCTCTTCAATGAGGCGTTGAACGCCGCCTCGTCGAACGCCGCGAACACCACGCCCTCGGACGGCTTCGTCGCGACCAGCGTGATCCCGGCCGCGATCGCGAGTGTGCCCACCGCCCACTTGAGCCTGCGGAATCCGGCGCGCGCGGCGGCGCTGCGCTCGAGGAAGCCGAGGTAGATGCCGCCCGCGAGCAGCGCCACCGGCGTCACCCACGGCGCGAGCTTGGGCGCGAACGCGAGCAGCAGGTAGTAGGCGCCGATCGAGAACAGCAGGACGCCGAACAGGCGCTCGACCCAGATCAGCCACTCGCCCGAGCGCGGCAGTCGCGACAGCAGTCCCGAGAACGTGCCGAGCACGAGGTACGGCGCGCCGAGCCCCATCGCCAGCGTGAAGAACGTCGTGAAGCCGAACCACGGATCGCCCTTCGCGCCGACCAAGCCGAGCAGCGCGACGACCGGAGGGCCGATGCACGGCGCCGCGAACACGCCGACCACGAGCCCCGAGAGGAACGTGCCGAGCGCGCTGGTGCCGCCGGTGCCGCCGAGGCGCTCGAGCAGCCACGGCGGCGGCTGGAGCGAATAGAGCCCGAACATCGAGAGCGAGAGGGCGACGAAGAGCGCGCCGATCGCCGTGAGCACGATCGGGTTCTGCAGCAGGCCGCCGAAGAGGCCGCCGCTGAACGCCGCCGCGACGCCGAGGCTCGTGTACATCACCGCCATGCCGAGCACGTAGAGCGCGGCGAGGCCGAAGACCTGGGCGGGCGATCCGCCCTTCTTCGAGCCGAAGATCGAGACCGTGACGCCGAGCATCGGGTAGACGCACGGCGTGAGATTGAGCGCGAGGCCCGAGAGGAAGAGACCGAGGAAGAAGATGAACCCCGCGCTGCTCGCGGCGCCGGTGTTGGCGCCGGCGGGCGGTGCGGTGACGAAGCCGTCGCCGGGCGTCGTCGCGCCTGATGTCGCGGGAGCATGGGT
>JACOSV010000028.1 GCA_016178725.1 Candidatus Eiseniibacteriota bacterium | reverse complement strand
GTGGCTCGCCGCGCGGGGGTGTGCACTCCACGTCGTCTCGCGCCCGCATCCGAGTCCCTGGGTCGAGCGCCTCTTCGCGCGCCGGCGGCGCGCGCGCGGCGTCGCGACGCTCGACGGCCGGCCGCTGTGGCCCGCGGCGGCGCGGGCGCTCCGCCGCCGCGAGTGGGTGGCCCTGATGGGCGACCGCCGCGGCGCCCGCGGGCCGGTGTGCGCGTGGGCCGCGGCGCTGTCGCGGCGCACCGGCGCGGTGGTGCTGCCGGCCGTGATGCTGCGGATCGCGCCGGGACGCTACGCCGCGTGCTTCGAGCCGCCGCTCACCGCCGAGGCGTGCGCCGCGGGCGGCTACCGCGCGGCGATCGCCCGCTACCTCGAGCGCTACCCGTCGCAGTGGTGCGCGTTCGAGGCGGCGCCAGAAGCGCTGGCATGAGCCACGTGGCCCCGGGACCCGGACGCTGATGCACGTCGCGGCGCTCTTGCCCGCCTATCAGGCCGAAGCGCATCTCGGCCCGGTGCTGGCGCGGCTCGCGCGCGTGCATCCCGCCGCCGACACGCTGGTCGTGGACGACGGCTCGCAGGACGCGACGCGCGCGATCGCCGAGCGCGCGGGCGTGCGCGTTCACGCGTTCGCCGCGAACCGCGGCAAGGGCCGCGCCCTGCTCGAGGGCTTCCGCCTGCTCGGCGACTACGACGGCGTCGTGACGCTCGACGCCGACGGCCAGCATCCGCCGGAATGCCTGCCCGAGTTCGTGCGCGCCGCCGAGGCGGGCGCCGACATCGCGCTCGGCGTCCGCGCGCGCGTCGGCACCATGCCGGCGATCCGCCGCCTCGCCAACGGCGCCGCCTCGGGCTGGGCGAGCTGGCTCGCCGGCCAGACGGTGGGCGACAGCCAGTGCGGCTACCGCCTCTATCGACGGCGCGTGCTCGAGCGCACGCCGATCACGCCCGGACGCTACGAGGTCGAGACGGAGATCGTGGTCCGCGCGGCGCGGCTCGGCTTCCGCGTCGTCACGGTGCCGATTCCCACCGTCTACGCCGACGAGACCAGCCACATCCGCACCATGCACGACGTGCCGCGCATCTTCGGCGTGCTCGCGCGTCTCACGCTCGAGGGCGCGATGCCGCCCGCGGCGATGCGGCGCGCCGCGCGCACGGCAGCGACCCCGTGAACATCCTGCTCACCAACGACGACGGCATCCACGCGCCGGCGCTGCGCGTCATGCGCGAGGCGCTCGCCGGGCTCGGACACGTCACGCTCGTGGCGCCCGATCGCGATCAGAGCGCCACGTCGCATTCGCTCACGCTCCACCGGCCGCTGCGCATCCACCGCCACGGCGGCGACGTGTTTAGCGTCGACGGCACGCCCACCGACTGCGTGTTGATCGCCTTCCACGGGCTGCTCGACACGAAGCCCGACCTCGTGGTCTCCGGAATCAATCACGGACCGAACATGGGCGAGGACGTCTTCTACTCGGGCACCGTGGCGGCGGCGATCGAGGGCTCGATGCAGGGCGTGCCGGCGGTCGCCGCCTCGCTCGTGACGCGCGAGCCCGCCGACTTCGTCGAGCCGGCGCGCTTCGTGCGTCGGCTGGTGGACGAGCTGCTGCGCCGCGGCGACGGCCACGGCAAGCAGGTGCTCAACGTCAACCTGCCGCACCGCCCGCACGCCGAGCTGCGCGGCGTGCGCCTCACGCGGCTCGGCACGCGCGTCTACAGCGACACGCTGATCGAGAAGACCGACCCGCGCGGGCGCGCGTACTACTGGATCGGCGGCCAGGACCCGGTCTGGGGCTCGGACGACGGCACCGATTTCCACGCGGTCGAGCACGGCTACATCTCGGTGACGCCGCTGGCGCTCGACCTCACCGACCACGACGCGATGCGCCGGATGGAGCGATGGACGCTCGAGGCGTGAGCGCGCCGCGCGAGCAGGGCGGCGAGGCGTCCGATCCCTACGCGGTCGCGCGCCGCCGCATGGTCGAGGAACAGCTGCGCGAGCGCGGCATCCGCGACGAGCGCGTGCTCGCCGCCATGGACGACGTGCCGCGCCACGTGTTCGTAGATCCCGCATTCGTGCAGCGCGCCTACGGCGACCACGCGCTGCCGACCGCCGAAGGCCAGACGATCTCGCAGCCGTGGATCGTGGCGCGGATGCTCGAGCTGCTCGAGGTCGGGCCCGACGACCGCGTGCTCGAGATCGGCACCGGAAGCGGCTATCAGACCGCGCTGGTCGCGCGGCTGGCGGCGAACGTGTTCAGCGTGGAGCGCGTGCCGTCGCTGCTGCGCGCCGCCCAGCAGAGGTTGACCGACCTCGGCGTGAAGAACGTCGCGCTGCGGCACGGCGACGGGACGCTCGGGTGGCAGGAGTATGCGCCCTATGCTAGGGTCCTCGTTTCCGCGGCCGCTCCGCGTGTTCCCGAGGCGCTGCGCGCGCAACTCGCCGAGGGCGGCGTGCTGGTCATCCCGGTCGGCGGTCCGAAGCTCCAGCATCTCGAGGTGTGGCGACGCCTGCCGGGCGATCGCTGGCGGCACGAGCGGCGTGGGGAATGCCGCTTCGTCCCGCTGCTCGGCCATGACGCGTGGCGCGAGATGCCGGAGGGAAGCGCGTAGTCGCGGAACATCGTCGTCGTGTCGGGGCGTGGCTCAGCCTGGTAGAGCACCTGGTTCGGGACCAGGGGGTCGGAGGTTCAAATCCTCTCGCCCCGACCATTCAGCAGCAGGACGGCCCTTTGGCGATCCGCCGGAGGGTCGTTCGACGTCGGGCTGCGCGCTTCGGCCTTGACATCCCGACACCGGGACGGCGCATGCTCGGGTCGAGGCCCATGCATCGCGTGCGTCTGGTGGTCCGCGGCGTCGTCCAGGGCGTAGGCTTTCGCCGTTTCGTCGAGCGCGAGGCGCGGGCGAGGAGCGTCGCGGGCTGGGTGCGGAACCGGGCCGACGGCGCGGTCGAGGTCGAGGCCGAAGGCGAAACGGTCGTGCTCGAGCGGCTGATCGAGGCGTTGCGGAGAGGGCCGGTGGGGGCGAGGGTCGTGTCGGTGGACGCGTCGTGGGCCGAGGGGGAGGCCGTGCACCACGGTTTCACCGTGCGGGTGGGCGGCTGACGTGTCCGACGAGGGCGAGGCGCGCATGAACGCGGCGGGACCGACCGGGTTCGACGGGCGGCTCGACGACGCACTGCGCGGCGCGCGGGCGCGCGGCCGTCTCGGCACGCGCGAGTACGAGGCCCTGCTGGCCGATCCCGAGTTCGACGCGACGGCGTTCGAGCGCTTCCAGGCCGCGGCCGCGGCGGCCGGCATCGCCCTGCCCGAGGACGACATCGGCGAGACGGGCGGGGAATCGCCCCGCCGCGACGAGCTCGGGGCCGACCGCGACCTGCTCGACGTCTACCTGGGCGAGATCGGCCGCATCGCGCTGCTCGAGCATCACGATCTGCTGGCACTCGCCGCCCGCGCGCGCGCCGGCGACGAAGGGGCGCGCAAGCGGATCATCCTCGCCAACCTCCGCCTCGTCGTGCACATCGCGCGCGGGTACCGCAACCGCGGACTCCAGCTCCTCGATCTCATCGAAGAAGGCAACCTCGGTCTGATCCAGGCCGCGGACCGCTTCGAGCCCGAGCGGGGGCTCCGCTTCAGCACCTATGCGGCGATCTGGATCCGGCAGGCGATCCTGCGCGGCGTCGCCGAGCAGGCGCGCTCGCTGCGCATCCCGGTGCAGATGTTCCAGCAGATGAACCGCTTCGCGCGCGCCGAGCGCGCCGTGCGCGCCCGCGCCGGGCGCGAGGCGACCATCGCCGAGATCGCCGCCGAGATGGGCATCTCGGAGCCGCGCGCCGAGCGGCTCGCCGGCCTGATCGCCGGACTGCGCTCGCTCGACGAGGGCTCGAGCCTCGCCGCCTTCGACCAGCTCGCGCTCGAGGACATGACCGAAGCGCCGCCCTCGGTCGAGCGCCTCGTCGAGCTGCAGCTCGAGCACGAGAAGATGGACCGCCTGCTGCGCTCGTTGAGCCAGCGCGAGGAGCAGATCCTGCGCATCCGTTACGGCTTCTACGACGGCGTCGCACGCACGCTGGCGCAGACCGGAAGCCACTTCGGCATCTCGCGCGAGCGCGTGCGCCAGATCGAGGCGCGCGCGCTCGGCAAGCTGCGTCACGCGATCGCCATGCACGAGATGGATCGCGCCGCCGGCGCGCCGGTGCACTGACGTGCGCGACCTGCGCGGGCTGATCCGCGACGTCCCCGACTTCCCGCGCAAGGGAATCCTCTTCAAGGACATCACGCCGCTGCTCGCGAGCCCCGATGCGCTGGCCGAGGCCGTCCGCGCGCTCGCCGCGCGCACCGTGCGCCCCGACGCGGTGGTGGCGATCGAGTCGCGCAGTTTCATCTTCGGCACCGCACTCGCGCTGCACTGGCAGGTGCCGTTCGTCCCGGCGCGCAAGTTCGGCAAGCTCCCGGGCCGTACCGTGCGGGAGGTGTATTCGCTCGAATACGGCGAGGACACGCTCGAGATCCACGCCGACGCCCTGCACGCCGGACAGCGCGTCGTGATCGTCGACGATCTGCTCGCGACCGGCGGCACGGCGGCGGCGGCGGCGCGGCTCGTCGAGCAGCTTGAGGCGAAGGTGGCGGCGTTGCTCTTCCTGATCGAGCTCGAGGGCCTGGGCGGCCGCGAGCGCCTCGCGTCGTATCCGGTCGAGGCGCTGATCGCATTCACGGTGGCCGAAGAAGGGGCCTGATCGGCCGGTTTTTCCGCGCGGGCCGCCTCCCGCGGGGTATCGGAACCATGGCTGTTTTCCGACCTCCGTTCCCGCTCGCCGGCCGTGGCCCGGCGGCGTCCGCCTCATTCGCGCGGACGGGTGTGACCGCGTCGCCGGTCGCGGCGTTGTATGGCGCAGGGATGGACGACGCCGCGTTGATCGCCCGCGTGCTCGACGGCGATGCCGGGGCCTTCACCGTGATCGTCGATCGATACCATGGCGACTGCTCGCGTTTCGCGCTCCGCATGCTGGGCCATCGACAGGACGCGGAGGACGCGGTCCAGGACGCGTTCCTGGGCGCGTATCGCGGACTCGCGCGCTATCGTGAACGGCAGACGTTCCGGGCCTGGCTCTATCGCATCCTCATCAACCGCTGCCGGAGCGTGGCGCGGCAGCGGCGCCGGCGCGCGAGCCGATTCGTCGCCGACGAGCGCGCGCTGGCGGACGCTCCGGCCGCCGCGCGCGACGGAGATCACGTGCTCAGGGACTCGCTCCAGACGGCGCTCGACGCCCTCGACCCGCGGCTGCGCGAGGCGGTGTTGCTCAAGTACGGCGAGGGGCTCGACTACCGCACCATGAGCGAGATGACCGGCGCCGGCATCTCGGCGCTCAAGATGCGGGTGCGGCGCGCGTGCGCCGAGCTGCGCCCGCGCCTCGAGGAGAGTCGATGAACGACGACCGCTTCGATCGCTTGAGCGAGGACTTTCGCGCGACCCCGTCCGCCGGCCCGGAAGCCCGCGCGCGGCTGCTCGAACGGATCGGCCGGGTCCCGCCGCCGCGGCGCGGCGCGCGCTTCGGCGAGCTGCGGATGCCGGCGCCGCTCGCCGCCGCCGCGGCGCTGCTCCTCGTCGCCGCCGGCCTGCTGGGTCCCCGGGCCTGGCGGACCGCCTGGTCGCCCCCCGCGCGTCGGTCGGACGCGGTCGCCGCAGCGAGCCTCGAAGCGGCGGTGGTGCGCTTCGAGCTTTCGGCGCCGGGGGCCGCCCGCGTGGCGCTGGTCGGCGACTTCAATGACTGGGACGCGGCAGCGACGCCGATGCGTCGCGTGCGCGCCAGCGACCGCTGGACGGTCTCGCTGCCGGTCGCGACCGGACGCCACGTCTACGCGTTCGTCGTGGACGGCACGCGCTGGGTGGGCGATCCGCTCGCGCCGCGCGCGCCCGAGGACGGATTCGGTTCGCCGAACTCGGTGCTCGTGGTGGGCGGCGCGGAGTCGACGCTGTGAACACGCGGGTGCTGATCGTGACCGTGGGACTCGCGTGCGCGACCGCCTGGCCGGGCCCGGCGCGCGCCGCGGATGCGCGACTCGCCGGGCGGCTCGATCCCGCCACCGCCGCCGACGTCGACCGGATCGTGACCGAAGCACGCGAGCGCCGCCTGCCGGCCGATCCGCTGATCTCGAAGGCAATCGAGGGCGCGGCGAAGGGCGCCCGCTCGGACCGCATCCTCGCCGCGGTGCGCGCCGAGGCGGCCGCGCTCGACTCGGCGAGAGCGTGGCTCGGCGCGGCGTCGAGCGATGCCGAGCTGATGGCGGGGGCGGGGGCGTTGCTCGCGGGCGCCCCGCCCGAGTCGCTGGCGCGGCTGCGCGCGTTGCGCGAGCGTCAGTCGCTCGTCGTGCCGCTGGTGGTGCTCGCCGACCTCGTCGCGCGCCGCGTCCCGGCCGCCGCCGCCTCGGGTGCGGTGCTGGTCGCAACGCGGGCGGGCGCGGGGGACGTCGATCTCCTGCGGCTCCGCCAGCGCATCGAGCGCGACATCGAGGGCGGGGCGTCGCCGGCGACGACCGCGATCCTGCGCGCGCGCACGCTCGATCTGCGCGGCGGACCGGACAAGCGCGCCGGGGCCGGCGCGGGGGGAACACCGCCGTGAGCCGCGTGATCGCATCCTGTCTCGCGCTGCTGTCGTTCTGCGCGCTCGCGCCTCCGGCGCCGGCCGCGCGAGCAGCGACCGCGCCCGACTCCGAGCGCATCGCGGCGATCACCGGCGCCGAAACCCGCGCATCGGAGACCTCACCGTTCGCTCCGCCCGCGACGCCCGCGATCCCGGCGCTGCGCGGCGGCGCGACGCTCGCGGCCTCGATCGCCTCCGGCCCGGGTCGCGCCGCGTTCGGCTCGATCGGCCGCGGCACGCTCGCGCTCGGCGGCGCGCGCGGTCCGGCCTTCGAGCTCGGCCTGGCCGGAATCGCCGAACGCACGTCGGAGGATGTCGTGCGCACCGGCGTCCGCACGCAGGGCCGGCTCCGCTGGGGCGATGCCGACCGGTCGCTCTGGATCGGCACGGCGCTCGAGCGCATGCCGGTGGAGGGCCCGGCTTCGCCGCCGCTGCTCGGCCTCGGCATCTCCGCGCGACGCGGCTCGTTCGACGTCGCGGGATCCGTCGAGCGCACGATGCAGCCGGTGCGTTGGACCGAGGAGCCCTTCGTCCGCGTCGACACGCTCGTCGAGCGGATCACGACCGAGCGGGACGGGGCCGCCCCCGCGACCGCGGCGCGCCTCGACATGCGCTGGCACGGCGGCCGCTGGAGTAGCGAGACGGTCGCGGGCCTGACGCTGACGCGCGGCGTCACGCGGCGCTGGATGCAGACCGCCGTGTCGGCCGCGCTCTCGCCGCTGCTCGCGATCGAGGCCACGATGGGCGATCCGCCGCCACGCTGGCTCGCGCTCGACGCCGCTCCGGCACACCGCGCCGGCCTCGGCCTGCGCCTGACCCCGTCGCTGCCGGGCGTGGAGCGCCCCGCCGCGCCCGGACACGAGCGCCTCGATTGGACGGTGGTGCGCGCGACCGGCGGGCGTTTCACCTTCCGGGCTCACGCGCCGGGCGTGCGCCGGATCGAGCTGGCCGGCGACTGGACGGAATGGAACGCGGTCGAGATGCGGTGGGTCACCGCCACCCGCTGGGAGCTCGACGTCACGCTGCCGCCCGGCGTGCACGAGCTCAACCTGCGCTGCGACGGCGGGCCATGGTCGCCGCCTCCGGGCATGCCGGTGCGCGTCGACGGTTTCAATGGAGCCGTGGGGGTGCTGGTCGTAAGGTGACCGGACGCACGTGCCCGGCGTTGGAAGGAGAGGAGTCGCCCAGGCGACGATCGATCCGCACCACGCCGCATGGTCGGAGGACAGTCATGCATCGAGTCCCTAGAGGTCCGCTGGCGATCCTGACGATCGCGGCGCTGTGCGCCGCGATCGCCGTCGCTTCGTGCGGAAAGTCAGCCGTCAACGCGCCGTTTGCGAAGTTCGCGAACACACCGCTCCACGGGTCGCACACCGGCGACAGCATCCCACCGCCGCCGCCCCCGCCACCGCCGCCTCCGCCGCCGGTGACCGGGATCACGGTCGTCTGCGCCTCGAGCGACAGCATCGGCCGGCACGGGACGACCGTCACGGTGCGATTCGACGTGCGGAACCATGACGCGACGCCGTACAGCGGCGAGACGTCCCTCGGCTCGACCCGGCACTGGCCGGGATTCCCGATCACGGGCCACATCGCGCTGGCCGCGGACAGCAGCCAGACGCTCGAGTTCCACGTCGCGGTGCCGGACAGCGCGGTGAGCGGTTTCAACGCCTTCTGCCTCGGGATCGGCAGCGGCGGATCGGCCGGCGAAGGCTGCTGCGAGATCGTGGTCGACGGCAATCCCGATCCGCCGCCGCCTCCGCCGCCACCGCCGCCACCGCCGCCCTACGTGCAGCCGGTCGTGTTCGCGGGCGCCGACTCGGCGAGTGCGGGAGGAATGGGGACGCTCGACTGGACGCTCGGCAACGCCGCCGCGACCGTCGTCACGGTCGAATGGAAGCTCGAGTCGCTGCGTCACTGGCCCGGCTACCCGCGCATCGGCTCCACGCTGGTCGGTGGCACGTCGACCGCGCCGCTGGCGATCACCGTCGCAGTGCCCGACACCGCGGCGGCCGGATTCGCGTGGTTCCGGCTCACCGTGACGCAGCCCGTCAGCGATCCGCCTCCGAGCGCCGACGGCCAGCTCCCGATCCGCCCCTAGGAGTCCTCCGAGCCCGCCGCCGACCGCGCCCGCGCGGCGCGGCGGCGGTCGCTCGCGAGCGCGAGGACGACCCCGGCCAGCACCAGCAGCGAACCCAGGAGCTGCTCGCGAGCGAACGGCTCGTGCCGGATCACGACGCCGAGCACGATCGCGATCACCGGCACCACCACGCCGATGAAGCCGACGGTGATCACGTCCACGCGGTGCACCAGCCACGACACGATCACGAACGCGCCCACCGATCCGGCGATCGTGAGGTAGACGAGCGGGACGATCTGCGCGGCGTGGCGGGGCAGCGGATGCGCTTCGTGGGCGAGGAACGAAAGCGCCAGGCACACCGGCGCCCCCACCATCGTCGCGATCGCGTTGGTGCCGATCGGCGACTGACGCGGCCCGCGCTTGAGCAGCACCGTTCCGAACGCCGCGGCGACCGTGGCGAGGAAGATCGCCGCCACCGGGAGCGCCGTGACCCGCGCCGAGAGCTCGCGGGCGAAGAGCACGGCGACACCGGCGAGCGCCACGCACGCGGCGCCGAGCTTCGGCCGGTCGAGGCGCTCGATCCCGAACGCACGGGCGACCAGCGCGTTCGTGATCGGACCGGTGGCGAACACCAGCGCCGCGAGCCCCGACGGCACGACGGTTTCGCCCCAGTACAGCAGCGGCATATTGAGCCCGAACAGGAAGAAGCCATAGGCGGCGGCGGCGCGGCGGGCCGGGCCCGTCGGCAGGCCCTGGCGCGTGACCGTCGCGATCGTGACCAGCAGGAGAGCGGCGAGCGCGAGACGCAGTGTCGCGGCCCACAACGGCGGCAGGGCGTCGTTGCTGATGCGGATGACGAGGAATGTGCTGCCCCAGATCAGCGTGGCGGAAGCGAATGCGACGGCGACGCGCGTGACGTCGGAGGTCGGGGGCCGGGAGTCCATGCGCGTGGCATGGTACGCGAGTCGGACGCGGCGCGTGCTCCGCCGCCGTGATAGTGTGCCCCGCGTTTCCGACGTCGGAACCAGCGGAGGGGACGGGATGCTGCGTGGGATGCTGCTGTGGGCGTCGGAGAATCCCTGGCTCTCCCGGCGCCTGCCGCGCCTCGGCTTCGTCCGGCGCGCGGTCTCGCGCCTCATGCCCGGCGAGGACGTGGCGTCGGCGCTCGCCGCGACGGCGGAGCTCAACGGTCGAAAGATCGGCGCCGTGCTGACGCTGCTCGGCGAGAACCTCGAGAACGCCTCGGAGGCCGAGGGCGTGGTGCGCCACTACCTCGACGTCATGGAGGCGATCGCCGCGCGGCGGCTCGACGCCGAGGTCTCGGTCAAGCTCACGCACCTCGGCCTCGATCTCGATCCGGCGATGGCCGAGGCGAACCTCGTCCGCCTCGTCCGGGCCGCGGCCGGTCACGGTCAGGATCTGTGGGTGGACATGGAGTCGAGCGCCTACACGCGGCGGACGCTCGACATGTTCGGGCGTGTGCGCGCGCAGCACGAGAACGTCGGCCTCGCGCTACAGTCGTATCTCCGGAGCTCGGATCAGGATCTCGAGGCGCTCCTCCCGCTCCGGCCGATGATCCGGCTCGTCAAGGGCGCGTACGCCGAGCCGGCCGCGATCGCCTACCCGGACAAGGGCGACGTCGACCGCGCCTACGAGCGTCTCGCGCACCGCCTGCTCGAGAGCGCCGCGGCGGCCGGCGGCCCGCGCGAGATCCTCGGCACTCACGACCGGCGGATCATCGCGTCGCTGATCGAGTGGGCCGGGGAGCGAGAGCTCGCCCCGGGTGCGTACGAGATCCACATGCTCTACGGGATCCAGCGCGAGGAGCAGCTTCGGCTGGTCGGCGAGGGCCGGCGCGTCATGGTGCTGATCTCCTACGGCTCGGCGTGGTTCCCCTGGTACATGCGCCGGCTCGCCGAACGTCCCGCCAACCTCTGGTTCGTCCTGCGCAACCTGTTCGGCTGATCGCGCGTGACGCGGCGTCTCATCCGCCGTCCGCGGGGGCGGCGCACCCGAGTTGCTTCATCTTCTTGTAGAGATGACTGCGCTCGAGGCCAAGGCGCGCCGCCGCGCGCGTCATGTTGTTCCCCTCGGCCGCGAGCGCGGCCTCGATCTGCCGCCGTTCGAACGCGCGCACCGCATCGGCGAGCCGCGCCGGGTCGCCGCGCTCCGGAGTCACCGTGATGTCGGGCAGCACGGCCCGCACCTCGGCCGCGCCGATCGCGACGCCGGGGTTCATGATCACGAGCCGCTCGACCAGATTGCGCAGCTCGCGCACGTTGCCGGGGAACGGGTGCGCGCGCAGCACATCCTTCGCTTCGGGCCGGAACGCGCGTGGCGGCGCGCCCGCCGCGATCTCCGCGGCGAAGTGGTCCACGAGCAGCGGCACGTCGTCGCTCCGCTCGCGCAGCGGCGGCACGACGATCGGGATCACCGCGAGCCGGAAGTAGAGATCCTCGCGGAAGCCGCCGTCCGCGATCACCCGCTCGAGGTCGCGGTTGGTGGCGGCGATCACGCGCGCGTCGACGCGGATCGCGCGGCTGCCTCCAACGCGCTGCAGCTCGCCCTCCTGCAACACCCGTAGCAGCTTGGTCTGGGCGCGCGGCGTCAGGTCGCCGACCTCGTCGAGGAACAGCGTGCCGCCGCTCGCCTCCTCGAAGCGCCCGCGCCGGGCCTGCGTCGCGCCGGTGAACGCGCCGCGCTCGTGGCCGAACAGCTCCGATTCGAACAGCTCGTCGGGGATCGCCGAGCAATTGACGGCGACGAACGGCATCTCGCGGCGCGGGCTCGTCGCGTGCAGCGCGCGGGCGACCAGCTCCTTGCCGGTCCCGTGCTCGCCGCGGATCAGAACGCGCGAGCCCGACGGTCCGGCGAGCGCGATCTCGCGCAGGAGCCGCGCGACCGCCGGCGAGCGCCCGACCAGCGCCGCGGCCGCCGGGCGCAGGCGGCGGTTCTCGGCACGCAACGCGCGCGCCGCCGTGGCGTTCCGCAGCAGCACGAGCAGGCGCTCGAGCGCGACGGGCTTCTCGAGCACATCGAAGGCGCCTAGCCGCGTCGCGCGCACCGCGTCCTCGAGCGTCGCGTGACCCGACATCATGATCACCACCGTCTCGGGCGCCGCGGCGGCGATCTCGGCGAGCAGATCCATGCCGCTCGCACCGGGGAAGCGGATGTCGAGCAGCACGACGTCGAACGCCTCGCGGAGCCGCGTGCGCGCCTCGGCCGGCGAAGCCGCCGACTCCACCGCGTATCCCTCGCGGCCGAGCGCGCCCTCGAGGCTCGCGCGGATGTTGGGTTCGTCGTCGACGATCAGCAGGCTGGGCATGCAGAGTCCTGTGCGGTGAGAGGGAGGTGGATGCGGAACGCGGCGCCGCGCCCGTCGGCCGCGGCGGGATCGAGGACGATCGTGCCGCCGAGATCGTGGACGATGCGCTCGACGATCGTGAGGCCGAGGCCGCTGCCGCGCGCCTTGGTCGTGAACCCCGGGGTGAAGATCCGCGCCCGCCGCTCGGCGTCGATCCCGGCGCCGTCGTCGGAGACCGCGATCTCGACCGCGCCCGGGCGTCGTGCGACGTGGACGGCGACGCGCGTGACGTCGTCGGCTTCCAGCCCGTTCTGGATCAGGTTGACCAGCGCCTGCCGCAACAGGCCGCCGTCGGTGACGATCGCGAGCTCCGCGGGCACGGCGCCGAGCGCCAGCCGCCCGGCGGCGACGTCGCCGCCGTAGAGCGCGCCGAGGTCGGCGACGAGCGCCGCGAGATCGCAGCGCTCGGGCCGCGGCTCGGGCATGCGACCGAGCTCCGAGAACGCGCGCAGCAGACGGCGCAGCGACTGCACCTCGTCAGCGATCGTGCGCGAGGCCTGATCGAGGATCTCCGGGAAGTCGGGCCTCTGCTCGTCGTAGCTGCGCTTGAGGTCGGCCACCGACACGGCGATCGGCGTCAGCGGGTTCGCGACCTCGTGTGCGACCTGCCGCGCCATCTGGCTCCACGCCGCGTGGCGCTCGGTGACGCGCAGCCGGTCGCGATAGGCGCCGAGGTCGCGCCGCATGCGGTCGAGCGCCCCGACCAGCGTCTCGATCTCGCGCACGCTGGCGAGCGCCAGCGGCTCGTCCCACGCGCCGGCGGCGATGCGCTCCGAGAACCCGGCGAGGCGTTCGATCGGGCGCGAGATCTGCCGTGAGGCGAGCGCCGCGAGCACGACCGCGATCACGAGCCCGAGGCCGCCGAGCGCAAGAGTCGCGAGGCCGAGGGCCGCGACGGCGCGATCGGCGACCGCGGTCGAGGCGAACGCCGTGAGCGTCGCGTGCGGCGGGGGCCCGAGCGCGAGCGCCACGTCGCGGTCGATCGTTCCGGCGCCCGAGGTCCGCGTGTCGGCGATCACGACGCCCGCGCCGTCCCGCAGCCGGAGCGCGATGCCGCTCGAGCGCGCGAGATCCGCGAGCCGGGAGCTGTCGAGCGCCGCACCGGCGACCAGCAGCGCTGCGACGCCGCCCTGATAGCGCACGGGGACGCTCGCGAGCGAGACGAGGGCGAGGCGCCCGATCGCAGGCACGATCGCCGAGCCCGCGCCGCGCACCGGAGCGATCGCGCTCGCGGGCCACGCCGAGGCATCCGCCCGCGGCGCCGCGGCCGCGTCGGCGATCACGCGCCCGCTCGTGTCGGTCACCATCAGGAGATCGAGACCGAGCAGGAAGCGGCGCTCGGCGAGCGCTTCGGCCGCGTCGGAGCTCTGGCCCGGGTCCACGAGCACGAGACGCTTGAGCGAGGGGTCAGCGGCGAGCAGCGCGAGCCGCTCCCGGGTGCGCGCGTTCGCCTCCTCGAGCCGGGCTTCGAGCAGCGTCGCGGTCGTCGCGAGACGGTCGGCCGCCTCGGTGCGCACCGAGGCGCGGATGCGCTGCGCGAGCACCGCCATCGCGATCGCGAGCGGGACGACGGCGATGAGCGCGAACGCCAGCGTGAGCCGGGCGCGCAGCGAGCGCATCATGGGCGCCCGCCCGGCGGCGCGGCGCGCGCGCACTCGGTGAACGTCGCGAACCAGTCGCCGCCGACCGTGGCCGCCCAGTCACGCACGTGCGGCGCGCAGACGACCGGACAGCGCATCGCCAGCAACGGGACGACGCCGGCGCTGGGATCGAGTCCGCCGGCGGCGGCGTCCACGAACCCCAGGCGCACGACACTGCCGCCGCTCGCCTCACTCGTGCCGATCGCGCGATCGAGCGCCGCGTGTCCGGGCATGGACGGATCGAACACCCACCGCACGGCGGCCGGAACCACGCCGGCCGAATCGCCCGGCGGCGGCCGTCGGATCATCGCGAGGTCGCTGTGGAAGACCTGCCGGTTGAGCGCCGCGATCCGCAGTGAGTCGGGAAGGAGCGGCGGCTCGGCCGATGCGGGCGCCGCGATCGCCGCGATCACGCCCGAGCGCGAGCCCGAGAGCGCGTCGCGCCAGCGCGGGTCGTTCCGCATGTGGCTCGAGAGCTCGCCCGGCCAGAACACCGCGATGTCGATCTCGCCGCGCTCGAGCGCGATCTCCTCGTCGGCCGCCTCGATGAAGCGCGCAAGCGTGAGCGTCTCGGGCGATGCCTTCGTTCCATCCGCGCCGCGCACCCAGCGTTCCGCCGCGCCTTCGAGCCGCCGATACCGTGCATGCATGCCGGCCGTCCCCGGCTCGCACCTGAACAGCGGGTTCGCGCGCGCGTTGGGAATGCCGACGCGGAGTCGCGCGGGCGGCGCGGGCGCGATCGCCGGCGCGACGCGCACGTCGAGCCGATCGACGTGCTTGACGCGATCGAGCGAGCCGGACGTGACCCGCGTTACGACGATCGCGGCGTCGAGCCGGCGCTCGACCTCGGCGCCCGCGATCGCGCGGCCGTGATCCAGCAGATCGACGTGCTGGCCCGGATCGAGCGTGGCCGAATCCGGCGCGGCGATGTAGACGCGATCGCCGCGCACCCAGATGACGCGCGCGGCAGACGCATCCGATTTCGCGGCGATCCCCGCCGGCGACCCCACGATGAGCGCGCCCGCGATGACGGCCGAGGTGAGGGAGAGGCGTATCCGTGCCGCGCTCATCGTGTCCGTCCGTGGACGATGGTGCTCGTGATGGTCGACCTCCGGTTGCGGGACAGGCCGAGGTTGGGTCGCCCACGGTTCCGTGTCAAGGCTGACACATTCGATGAAGGTGGAACTGTGAACGATTCGCCTATCGTTGTGCGGCGCAATGAGGACAGCAGGCGGCACGGGGCTTGAGATAGCAACCCTCCAGCGGCGGTGAGGCCGTCGCGGCCCCGAGCCCCTCGAATGCCGAGGCGGGGGCGGTCCAGCCAGAGCCGGCACGGCAGGACCTGATCCATCGCCGGAGGGAGAGACTCTCGTGAACACCACCCAGCAGTCCACGCAAGGCGCGCCCTCGCGCGCGCCGGAACCTTCCACCGAGTCGAGCGCGAGCCGGCGCGCGGCGCGGCGCGTGATGCGGTCGGCCGTCGGCCTTGGGCTGGCCCTTCTCGCGGTCCCGGTGGCGGTCACGCTCGCCGTGTTCGGCTGCGGCGGCGACCACCCCGGTGACAAGGTCGCCGAGAACAGCGACCGCCACGTCGTCGCGGCTCCAGTGCCCGCCCGCACGCCGGCGGTCGCCGCGAGTCAGACGGCGAGCCCCGATCCCGCCGGCGTCGGCCTCATCGGATCGGGCGAAGCGCAGGGTCCGGACGTGACTGCGTCGGTGCCCGACACGACGTTGCAGCCGGGGCGGAGCGTCGAGGTGACGGCGGTCGCGACCGGCGACGTGCGGCAGGTGGTGCTGTGGGACGGTCTCCACGACCGGCAGTCGTTCGCGTACGACTCGACGTCGGGTTCGTGGCACGCGACGTACCGCATGCCGATCAAGACCAAGGAGCGCGTCGCGCTCTCGGTGACCGCGTTCAACGACCGCGATCGCTGGCGCCGCGTGTGGGTGTTCCTCGGCGGGCCGAAGGCCGAGACGGTCACGACGCCGCAGTCGGGCGTGAAGCCGTAGCCGCGCGCCGCGTCGCGCCTGTGCGATGATCGTCGCCGCCGCGGTTCGATCCGCGGCGGCGATCGTTTCGTCGCGGATGGAGGGACCACGATGGACCGCTTCGACATCCTGAACGAGATCCGCAGGCTCGACCCCGAGCGCGATCACCAGCGGATCATGCACCTGGCGTTCGGCTACGAGTTCCCGTGGGACTCGGTGCGCGCGCTCGAGATCGCGCTCTATCGCACCTACTGCATCCCGAGCATCTCGGGCCTGCTCCATCGCACCGGCGAGTTCTATCACCACGCGCAGAAGCGTTACGACGACACCGCGATCCTGATCGCCGAGATGTGCGAGTGGGGCTACGAGTCGGGGCGCGGCAAGGAGGCCCTCGAGCGCATCAACTGGGCGCACGGTCACTACACGATCCGCAACGACGACTTCCTCTACGTGCTCTCGACCTTCATCCTCGAGCCGATCCGCTGGATCGACGCGTTCGGCTGGCGCCGCCTGTGCCCGCAGGAGCGCGCCGGCTTCTACTGCTTCTGGCGCGAGGTGGGCAGGCGGATGAAGATCGGCGACATCCCGCCGTCGCTCGAGGCGTTCGAGGCGTGGTCCGCCGACTACGAGCGCCGCAACATGGATTTCGCCGAGACCAATCGCGGCGTCGGCGGCGCGACGCGCGACGTGTTCGCCTCGTGGTTCCCGCGCGTCGCGGCGCCGATCGTCCACTACTCGATCTACGCGCTGCTCGACGACGCGATGATCGCGGCGTTCGGGTTCCCGAAGCCGCTGCCGCTCACGCGCCCGCTGCTGCGCGGATCGCTGCGCATGCGCGGCCGGCTGCTGCGTTGGACGCCGCCGCGGCGCGCGCCGCACTTCTTCACCGACGACCCCAACCGCACGCATCCCGACGGCTACGAGATCGGATTGCTCGGGCCGCCGCGCCTGGTCGATGCGGAGCGGCGCGCACGGGTCGAGCCGGCCGGCCACACGACCCTGCGCTGATCCACGCGCCGCCTCCAGCCGCGCATCTCACCGGCCGACAACAGACGGGCCATGCTGATCCTCCACGCCGTCACGCTGTTCCTCGCCGCGACGCTCCTCCTTGCGCTCGAGCCGATGTTCGCGCGCATGGTGCTGCCGCGCCTCGGCGGATCGCCGGCCGTGTGGAACACGGCGATGGTCTTCTATCAGGCCGCCCTGCTCGCGGGATACGGGTACGCGCACGCCCTCGGCCGTGCCCCGGCGCGGGTGCGCCCGATCCACCTCGTCCTGCTGGCCGGGGCACTCGTTCTGCTGCCGCTCCACATCGCGGCGAGCCGCGTGCCGCCGCCGGGCGCGAGCCCGGTCTCATGGCTGCTGCTGGTGATGGCCACCACGGTGGGCGCGCCGTTCATCCTCGTCGCGACCACCGGTCCGCTGATCCAGCGGTGGTTCGCCGCGAGCGGGCACGCCCATGCGCGCGATCCCTACTTCCTCTATGGCGCGAGCAACCTCGGCAGCATGATCGGACTGCTCGCGTATCCGTTCGTGATCGAGCCGTTCTCGACGCTGAGCGGCCAGTCGCGCACGTGGGCGGCGGGATACGTCGCGCTCATCGCACTGGTGGCGGTGTGCGCGTGGACGTCGCGCCGCGGCGACGCACCGGGCCCGGCCGCGCCGGCCGACCCGCCCGAGCCGGCCCCGACCCGGGGGCGGATGCTGCGCTGGATCGCGCTCGCGTTCGCGCCCTCCGCGCTCATGCTCGGCGTCACCACGCATCTCTCGATGGACATCGTGGCCATGCCCCTGCTGTGGGTGATCCCGCTCGCCATCTATCTCCTCACGTTCATCGTCACCTTCTCGCGCCGATCGCTGGTGCCCATGCCGGTGCTGACGCGTCTCCTGTGCGCACTCGTGCTCGGCACGATGATCATCACCCTCGGCAGCGCGACCGAGCCGCTCCCGTTCATCATGGGCATCCACCTGGCGACGCTGTTCGTCGCCGGGCTCGTCTGCCACGGACAGCTGGCCGCCGACCGGCCGGGCGTCACCCATCTCACCGGCTTCTATCTCTGCCTCGCCACGGGCGGCGCGCTCGGCGGCGTCTTTTGCGCGCTGGTCGCGCCCCTCGTCTTCCGCTCGGTGGCCGAGTATCCGATCGCCCTCGTCATCGCGTGCGTCCTCGCGCCGGCCGCCGATCGCGACCGCCCCGGTACCCTGTTGCGCGACGCGCTGACCGCGCTCGTGTGCACGGCGGTCGCCGGCGCCGCCTTCTTCGCGGTGCGCGCCGCCGGTCATCCATGGGCCCGCGCCGAAATGCTGATCTTCACCAGCGCGCTCTGCTTCCCGCTCTACGCCTTGCGCGCGCGCCCGGCGCGCGTCGGCCTCGCCGTCGGCGGCCTGATCCTCATCACCCCGCTCGCCACCGGCTCCGGAGGCGACACGCTCCATGCCGAGCGCAGCTTCTTCGGCATCCACCGTGTGCAGATCATCCACGGTGCGGCCGGCGACATGCACCGGCTGGTCCACGGCACGACGGTGCACGGCCTCGAGTGGACCGATCCGGCGCGCCGCGGCGAGCCGCTCGGCTACTATCACCGCCTCGGTCCCGCGGGCGAGATCTTCGGCGACCTCGGCGCCCGTGCGCGGACCATCGGCGTCGCGGGTCTCGGCGCCGGGGGGCTCAGCGCCTATGCGCGACCCGGGCAGGACTGGACCTACTTCGAGATCGATCCCGCCGTGGCGCGGATCGCATCGGACACGGCGTACTTCAGCTACCTCACGGGCGCCGCGGCGCCCACTCGTATCCGCCTCGGCGACGCGCGGCTCTCGATCGTCGCCGACACGACCCGGTTCGATCTCCTGACGCTCGACGCCTACAGCTCGGACGCCATTCCGGTCCACCTGCTCACACGCGAGGCGTTTCGCGTCTACCTCGACCGGTTGGCGCCGCACGGCGTGCTGGCGCTCCATCTTTCCAACCGCTACTTCGACCTCGAGCCGGTGGTGGCGCGGCTCGCCGAGGACGCGGGGCTGGCCTGCCGGGTGCGGCTGGATCCGGCGACGAGCGACGCCGAGCGCGCGCTGGGTCGGGTCGGCTCCTGCTGGGCGGTGGTCACGCGTCAGACGAGCGACGCCGCCGCGCTCGACCGCGATCCGCGCTGGCGGCCGCCCCACCGGCGTCGCTCGGCCCCGCTGTGGACCGACGACTACTCGAGCCTCGTGAGCGTGCTGCGCTGAGGCCGCGTCAGCCGCGCTTCACCTCACCCCAGGCGGCGCGCGGATCGGGAATCGGCGTCAGGCGCGCTTCGATCTCGGCGCGCTGCGCTTCGAACCACGGCGGCAGGATCAGCCGGCGGCCGAGCTCGGCGACGGCGCTGTCGCGCGCGAATCCCGGGCCGTCGTCGGCGATCTCGTACAGCACGCCGCCCGGCTCGCGGAAGTAGATCGAGTGGAAGTAGTGGCGGTCGATGACCTCGGTTGAGCGCACGCCGTGCCCGGAGAGCCGCTCTACCCACGACGGATGCTCCGCGACCGTCGTGCCCCACGCGACGTGGTGCACGGTGCCGGCCCCGGGCACCCCGCGTTCCGCGGGCGCCGGCTCGTAGCGGATCCAGCCGCCGCGCCTCGGCCCGCGCACCTCCCAGCCGCCGTCCGCGAGCGGCCGCGCGCCCATCGCTTCCTCGAGCACGCGGCGGCTGCGCGCCGCGTCGCCGTAGGCGCGCACACCGTCGAACCCGTGGAGCGCGAGCGCCGCCGGGATCTCGGGATGGTCCGCGATCCGCGGCGCGTCGCCCGAGCGGTCGGTCGTGAGCTCGTGGCCGAGTCCCTCGGGATCCGCGAAGCCGAGACGCTCGCCGTCGCGCGTGACCGCGACGCCGCGCGCGCCGAGGCGTTCGGCCCAGAACGCCAGCGCCTCGGCCGAGGCGACGCGCCAGACGATGGTGTGGATCATCCCCGTGCCCGCGCGCCCCGGCCGGGCGCCCTCGTAGCCGAAGAACGTGATGTCCGCGCCGGGGTGCCCCTCTTCGTCCGAAAAGAAGAGGTGGTACACGGTCGGATCGTCCTGATTGACGCTCTTCGCCACCAGCCGCAGTCCGAGGACGCCGGCGTAGAAGTCCACGTTGGCGAGCACGTCGCCGGTGATGCATGTCACGTGATGGATTCCGTCGAGCGGCATGACGCCCTCCTTTCCCGCATCGTGCACCCGGCGCGCGGGGAAGTGAAGTCGCCGCGCTTGCCGCGGCGTGCGGCGCACGGCATCATGCGGCCGTGATCGCCCGCCGCATCCTCCGCACCGCCGTGCTCGCGCTCGCGCTGGCGCCGATCGCCGCGCCCGCGCGCGCCGCCACGCCGGACGGTCCGCTCACGCCGGTCGAGCGACGCATGGTCCAGAGCATCGACCGGGGCACGGGAGCGGCGCTCCAGCTGCTCGAGCGCGTCGTCGACATCAACAGCGGCACGATGCACTTCGACGGCGTGCGCGACGTCGCGCACGTGTTCGCGCCCGAGTTCGAGCATCTCGGATTCACGACGCGCTGGGTGGACGGCGCCTCCTGGGGGCGCGCCGGACATCTGATCGCGACACGCCCCGGCCGTCCCGGCCGCCCGCGCATCCTGCTCGTCGGCCACCTCGACACCATGTTCGAGCCGAACAGCCCGTTCCAGCGCTTCGAGCGGCTCTCCGACTCGACGGCGCGCGGGCCGGGCGTGATCGACATGAAGGGCGGCGACGTCATCATGCTGCTCGCGCTGCGGGCGCTGAAGGACGCCGGATCGCTCGACGGCCTGCCGGTCACCGTGGTCCTCACCGGCGACGAGGAACACTCCGGCGATCCGCTCGCGCTCGCGCGGGCCGATCTCATCGCCGCCGCCGATGAGGCCGACGCGGCGCTCGGGTTCGAGGACGGGGACGGCGATCCGCGCCACGCGGTGATCGCGCGCCGCGGCGCGGACCAGTGGCTGCTGCGCGTGCGCGGCACGCCCGCGCACTCGTCGCAGGTGTTCCGCGCCGACATCGGCGACGGCGCGATCTTCACCGCCGCCGCGATCCTCACCGCGTTCCGCGACTCGCTCGGCCACGAGCCGTACCTGACGCTCAATCCCGGCGCGATCGTCGGCGGAACCACCGTGAACCTCGACCGCGAGGGCAACCGCGGCACCGCCTTCGGCAAGAGCAACGTCGTCGCCGAGAGCACGCTGGTTTCCGGCGACCTGCGCACGCTCGCGGTCGAGCAGCGCGACCACGCCCGCGCGGTGATGCGCCGCATCGTCGCCGCGACCGGCCCGCACACCGCGGCGACCATCACCTTCAGCGACGGCTATCCGCCGCTCGCGCCGTCCGACGGCAACCGGCGGCTGCTCGCCCTCTACGACCGGGCGAGCCGCGACCTCGGGACCGGCGCGATCGAGCCCGTGGATCCGTCGCGGGCCGGCGCCGCGGACATCTCGTTCACCGAGGGCCACGTCGGGATGGCGATCGACGGGATCGGGCTGCGTGGCGATGGCGGACACACGACGGGGGAGTACGCGCTGCTCGCGACGCTCCCGGTGCAAGCGAAGCGCGCCGCGCTCACGATCGAGCGGCTCGCGCGCGACTGGCGGACGACCGCGAAGCCGCCGGCGCGGCCGACGCCCTGAATCGGGCCGACCGTCAGCGGCCGGGCGTCGTGCGCCGGCTCGAGCCGGCGCGGCGGGCGCCCTGGCTCGCGGCGCCGGTGCGGATCCACAGCACGAAGTCGCCCGCGCCGGGAAGCGTGAAGGCGCGCGGCGCGCCGCCCGCCACCTGCCCGGAGCTCACATCTACGCCAAGGCTCGGGTCGTACCACGTCCAGTTGAGCGTCCCGGCCGCGCCCGAGAGATCGACGGTCACGTTGGCCGTCGTGTAGACGAGGTACGAGGTCCCGACCGCCGCCATCGCCACGCCGCTCGAGACCAGCTCGGTGTGCGGCGCCATGCTCCACAGCGCGACGTTGCGCGTGCGCAGGAAGTCGAGCAGGTGGCCGTAGTCCTGGATCTTGGCCGCGTCCGGGAACGCGGTGTCGATGCAGACGAAGTCGTTCCAGTGCCCGCCGCGCAGCAGCGAGCGCCACGCGAGCCCGCGCCCCGTCGCGCGGTCGAGGTTGGTGCACGCCTCGTCGGCGTCGACGACGATGATCTTGTTCCACGCCCAGCGCTGCGCGGTGAGGATCGATTCGTCGCGCTGGTGGTAGGACTTCATGTCGAGCCGCGCGTCGCTCGAGAACACGTTGTCGGGGATCGTGGCGCTCGGCTGCCACGTCGTGGCGACGATGTACGATCCGGCGGCGCGGACGTGGCCGGCCCACCACAGCCACCACGCCGTCGGCGCCGTGTCGGTCTCGTTGTCGAGCTCGATGATCACGTTGGGGTAGGCGGCGATCTCCTGCAGCAGGCGATCGATCCAGCGCCGCTGGTAGTAGACGAGCTTCTCGCTCGCGCCGCCGTTCGGGCTCGGATTCGGATACTGGGCGAGCGCCGCATCGTCGTAGGCCCACTGCACGCCCTGCGCGTTCAGCGACGCGTTCCAGATCGACGCGTTGCCGAACTTGCCGCCCGGCAGATCGTCGTGCCCGTCCCACAGCGTGAGGCCGACGACGATCCCCGCGTCGCGCGCGTGGCCGAGGTTGTCGCGCAGGTTGCTCCAGTAGGTCTCGTTCCACGTGCTCATGTCGGTCTTGCCGTTGACCGTCGGCCACGGCCGGCCGAGCGCGTACTCGTCGGGCGAGCGGCCCGAGTCCCAGCTCGTCGCGTACGCGCGCTGGTAGTTGATCTTGCCGGCGAGCTGCGCGATCACCGCGGGCGTGTTGCGGCCCTCGTTGCCGAAGCCGACGATCGCGAACGGCGTGCCGCTCGCGTCCTGGAGATAGCGCGGGTTCGGACCATAGACTGTGACGTGGCCTGCACCGGTCCCGAAGCCGAGGTCCTGGACCGCGGCGGGCGGAGTCACGTCGGCGCCACGCGCAGGGACCGCGAGCAGCAGCGAGAGCGTCGCGGCGGCGACGAGGAAACGGCGGAGCGAGGGCATGGCGGGCGGGAACCTTGCAGGCTCCGTGCCGCGCGGGAGCCGCCTAGCGACGCGCGCGGGAGCGGCGTTGGACGCGTGGTTTGGACTCAGCCGGAAGCGCTGGGCGCGGCGGAGATGCGTGGAAGCCCTCGGCCGCCGTGCGATTCGCAACGGACGGCCCGCGCCGGCGATCAGCCACCCACAGCGGTGAGGACCGTGGTCTCCTTGCGATAGGCGCGCAGCTCGGGCGTGCGCCACGCGACCCAGGCCGTGGCGGCGAGGCAGGCGAGGCCGCCGCTCACCACCGAAACGCGCGCGCCCCAGACGCCCGCCACCAGCCCGGCTTCCATCTCGCCGAGCTGCGGGCCGCCCATGAAGAAGATCATGTTGACGCTCGTCATCCGACCGCGCATCGCATCCGGCGTCGAGAGCTGACGCACGATGTTCCGGATCACCATGCTCACCGTGTCGGTGGCGCCGGTCGCGGCGAGGCACAGGTACGTGAGCCAGAAGGCGTGCGACCAGCCGAAGCCGGCCGTCGCGAGCCCGTAGCCGAGCACCGCGAGGAGCATCACCGCGCCGCGACGCCGGATCCGCTCGATCAATGGCACCAGCGCGATGCTCGTGAGCATCGCGCCCACCGCCGGCGCCGCCGAGAGCAGGCCGTACCCGGGCGCGCCGACGCGCAGGATGTCCTGCGCGAAGATCGGCAGCAGCGCGGTCGCCGAGGCGAAGAAGGTGGCGACGAAGTCGAGCAGCATCGTCGAGCGGATGAGCGGCGTGCGGAACACGAAGCGCAGGCCCTCGAGTGCCGCGCCGAGGCTCAACCCCGCGCGCGCCCCGCTGTCCGGCCTCGGCGTGTCGCGCATCGCCAGGAGTGCTGCGATCACGCACAGGAACGAGACCGCGTTGAGGAGGTATGCCCAACCGACGCCGGGCCCGGCGATCACGAGCCCGCCGAGCGCCGGACCCATCACCGAGGCGACCTGGAACATGATCGTGTTGAGGCTGATCGCGTTCGGCAGATGCGCGCGCGGCACCAGCGCCGGAATGAGCGCCTGGCGCGCCGGCGCGTCGAACGATCCGAACGCCGAGCCGAGGGCGGCGAGCAGATAGACGGGCCACAGGCTGCGCACGCCGGCGAACGTCATCGTCGCGAGCGCCGCCGCGGCGAGCGCCATGCCGCTCTGCGTCACCAGCATCACCTTGCGCCGGTCGAGCGCGTCCGCGGCGACGCCGCTCACGAGCGAGAAGCCGATGATCGGCAGCACGCGCACGAGCCCGACCATGCCGAGGGCGTAGCCGCGCTGGGGGGCCGGGACGAGCAGGGACACGTGCCAGAGGATCGCGGCCGTCTGCATCATCGAACCGGCCATCGAAACCAGCTGGCTGGTCCAGAGCAGCCGGAAGTTGCGGTGCTCGAGCGCGACGAATGGCGAGAGACGCGGGCCACCGGGCATGAGATGGGGCAAAGTGCCATCACGCAGGCCGTCGCCGCAAGCCACGCCCGGGGTTTGCGCGGCGCCGAAGGCGCGCCTAATCTCCCGGGCTCACGCTTCCCTCGTTCCCACATTCGTCGAGGAGCCCTCGCATGATCCGCCGTCTCTCCGCCCTCGTCCCCGGTCTGGCGCTCGCGCTCACTCTCGCCGTTCCCGCCGCGGCCGACGACACGGGCATGTTCCTCATCCGCCTCGGACAGGACACGACCAGCATCGAGCGCTACCAGCGCGGCGCCGACCGTCTCGAGATCGATCAGGTCGGCCGCGCCCCGCGCGTGATGCAGCGCCATCTCACGTACGAATACGCCAAGGGCAAGCTGGCGAAGCTGACCCTGGTCGCGACGCCGGCCGGCGCCGCGGCGCCGACGCAGACCGTGACCCTCTCGTTCGATCCCGATTCGGCGCGCATGCGCACCGAGAACGCCAGCGGCCCGCCCGTGAACGCGGCGCTCGCGATTCCGCCCGGAGCGCTGGTCATGTCGCTCAGCGCGCCGTGGGCGCTCTACGAAGAAGCGCTGATGAAGCTCGCCGCGCAGAAGGGCGACAGCCTGCGCATGACGATGTGGGCGCTCGGCGCCGCCAATCCGTACTGGTTGAGCCTGCACCGCATCGGCCGCGACTCGGTCTCGGTCATGAACGAGCACCTCGACCAGTTCCACGTCAGGATCGACAAGACCGGGCACATCCTCGGCGTGCTGCCGGTCGCGGGCACCGGCAAGGTGAGCGTCGAGCGCGTCGCCTCGCTCGACGTCCCCGGCCTCACCGCGTCGTTCGCGGCGCGCGAGAAGGCGGGGAGCGGGATGGGCGTGCTCTCGCCGCGCGACAGCGTGAAGACCACGGTCGCGGGCGCCGCGCTCTCGATCGACTACGGCCGGCCGGGCAAGCGCGGGCGCGCGATCTTCGGCGCCGTCGTCCCGTACGGCGAGGTGTGGCGCACCGGCGCGAACGCGGCGACGCAGTTCCGCACCGACAAGGCGCTCGACTTCGGCGGCGTCATGGTGCCGGCCGGCTTCTACACGCTGTGGACGATCCCGGCCGCCGACGGCTGGAAGTTGATCGTCAACGGCGAGACCGGCCAGTGGGGCACCGAGCACAAGGCGGCGAAGGATCTCTTCACGATCCCGATGAAGCTCGCAACGCTCCCCACCGTGGCCGAGCGGTTCACGATCAGCGTCGATCCCTCGGCGACCGGCGGCGTCCTGAACCTCGACTGGGACACGACGCGCGCCTCGGCGGCATTCACGGTCAAGCCCTAGCCAGACCCTTCGCGGGCCGGACGATTCACGCCACGTCCGGCCCGCCCTCGGCCGGGATTTGGCCGGGCGCCCTGACGTCGCGCCCCTCGCGACGCTCCAACTCGCTGTCCGCGCGCGCGCCGACGGGCCTACGCCCTCCGGCCCGCCGTTTGCACTGACGGCCGCGGCTTCATGCCTTCGCCGGCTCCGAACCCGGCGCAGGGATCGGTCACTACCCGCGCGCAACGTGCCTTCGGCCTCGCGGCCGAACCGCCGGCGCGCCTGAAGGAGCGTCGAATGGCCCCCTTGCTCAAGAGCCTGCTCGGAAACGGGTCCCGCGACCGCGAGCTCGCCGAGGAACTTCGCGCCGTGCTGCAGGAGATGCAACAGGAGCGCGACCGCTGCAACGTGTTCCTCCAGAACACCCGCGCCGCCGCCGAGAAGCTGCAGGAGGTCGGGGAGCCGCTCGTGAAGGCCGGCCGCGACATTGACGCGGTCGCCGCGCGGCTTGCCGAGCTCGAGCAGCGCGTGACCGGCGTCGCCGAGATGGCGGGGACGATCCAGACGTTCGACGAGCGCGCGCAGGGGCTCGCGGCGAGCCACGAGCAGGCGGCGGGACGCGTCGCGGCGACACTCGAAGAGACGCAGCAGGTGCGCGCGATCTTCGAGGAGCTGCGCACGAAGGTGGACACGGCGACCGATCTCAAGGACCGCCTCGTCGCATTCCTCGACATCGATCAGCCGTTCTCCGAACTGCGCGGCCGGGCCGAAGCGATCCGCGGCCACGTGGACGGCACGGGCGAGCAGCTCGGCAAGCTGCGCGAGCAGTACGACCGGCTGGTGGACGCGCACAAGCTGGCGATGGCGAAGATGGAAGCGCTCGACCGCCGCCGCGACGACCTCTCGCGCGAGCTCCAGGACAAGGAGCGCCGCGTCGCGGGCGTGGATCAGGCGGTGCGCGGCATGGACGGCGTGCAGCAGACCATCACCGACGTGCGGCGCGAGATCGGCTCGCTCAAGGCGCTCGGCGACACCGTGGTGCAGAGGACGGCGGCGCTCGAGGCCCAGCGCGAGACCGTCGAGCGCGCGCTGGCCCAAGCGGACCATCTCGACCGCGCGATGCGGCAGATCGACGCCGGCGTGCGCCAGCAGGCGGAGAACGAGAAGAGCCTGTCGGCGCTCCACGACGGGGTCGCCGGCCTGCGCTCGCTGCACGAGACGGTGATCGAGCGCTCGACCGAGGTCGCGAACATGCAGCGCGAGGCCGACGAGCGCACGCGGGTCACGCGGCAGGAGCTGGGGAGCCTCTCCGACGAGATGAAGAAGACCGTCGAGCGCTTCGACTTCGAGAATCGCGGACTCGAATCGGCGAGCCAGCGGGTCGCGGACCTGCGCGGCGCGCTCACCGACTGCGAGCACCGTTTCAAGGGGCTGACCGAGCCGAGCCTCGCGGTCGGCGAGCTGCGCAGCGAAGCGCGCGCGCTCACGGGCCACGTCGCCTCGCTCACCGAGCAGGTCGGACAGGTCGACGCCGAGATGGGCCGGTTCCTCTCGATCCGCCGCGATCTCGACGAGACGGGGCGCACCGTGCACGACCTCGCCGCCCAGCTCGGGCGGGTGGAGGAGGGGCGGCCGGCGCTCGAGAAGTCGCTGCACGAGCTCGAGCAGCTCAACGCGTCGCATGCCACGGTGCGCGACGCGCTCGAGCAGATCCAGGTCGCCCACGACGAGATCGTGCGCGTCCGGAGCGGCCAGTCCGAGACGCGCGCCTGGCTCGCCGACGTGGACCAGTCGGTCGCATCCCTGCGCGACCAGGTCGCGGCGGTGCAGGCGATGACGCCGCTCGTCGAGACGGCCGAGAAGCAGGCGCAGCGCGCCGGCGAAGCGATCACGGCGATCGAGGCGCGGCGCGAGTTCGTGGACGAGCTGCACAAGCGCGTCGCCGATCTCG
This sequence comes from Candidatus Eiseniibacteriota bacterium, assembly GCA_016178725.1. Classification (GTDB taxonomy): domain Bacteria; phylum Eisenbacteria; class RBG-16-71-46; order RBG-16-71-46; family RBG-16-71-46; genus WS-11. The sequence goes on along the minus strand of JACOSV010000028.1, from coordinate 41,765 downwards.
GCGCCTTGGGCGCCCGGCTCGAGGAGCGCGATCGCGATCTCCAGACGCGCGCCGACGCAGCCGAAGAGCGGTTCGTCGGCCTCGCGTCCAGCTCGGAGGAGGCGGAGCGGCTCGCGGCGGCGATCGCGAAGGTCGCATCGCAGGTGACGGCGTCCGAGAAACGTACGACCGAGGTTGCGAAGTCCGTCGCGGCGATCGCGGCGCGGTGCGAATCGGTCGAGGAGCTGGCCGAGCAGACCCGCGCGCTGCGGCCGGAGCTCGAGCAGCGGCAGCACGCGCTGGCCGAGGCGGCGAAGGACCTGCATCAGGCGGCGGCGCTGCGCAAGGACGCGGCCGGCTCGGCGCAGAAGCTCGACGAGCTGGCGCGCAAGCTGACCACCGCGCTCACGACGACCGACCGGCGCATCGCCCTCGTGGACGAGCTGTCGACCGATCTCGAGGAGCGCTCCGCGAACCTCAAGACGATGGGCAAGCGGATGGCGCAGTTCGAGGAGCGGCTCACCCGCTGGGACGCCGCGGACCAGTCGGTCACCCGGGCGCTCGAGCAGATCACCGCGCGCCAGGGCACCGTCGAGGCGCTGGCCGCCGATCTCGACCGGATGTTCGCGATGGCCGAGAAGACCACCGCCGAGGTGCGCGAGATCACCGGCGCCCATCAGGAGGTCGAGCAGAGCCGCAAGCTGCTGACCGACGTGATGGCGCGGCTGCAGGAGGTGCGCAAGGCGGCGAAGACGCTCGACGAGCGGCAGCGGCAGATGGCGAAGGCCGAGGAGCGGCTGGCCCGGGCCGACGCGCTGCTGGTGGACGTGCGGTCGAGCCTCGAGGCGTTGCAGGGTCAGAAGGCGATCGTCGAGCAGGCGGTCGAGAAGGCGGGATCGCTCCAGTTCCTGCTCAAGCAGGCGGAGTCGGCGATCGAGAGCCTGCGCGAGGAACGCGAGATGACGGCGCACGTCATCGACGCGCGGGCCGGCGACGGCGAGGAGGACGCGGCGGAAGCGGCCTGACGGTCGCACGAGTCGCATCGGGCAGGGACGCCCACGCGCGGCGCGGATCGCTTCGGCGACTCCGCGCCGCGTCGTTTTCGCCCCGCGCTCGGACGTGGGCGCTGCCGCGCTCGTCCCCGCCGCGCGGCTTCCGCTGGCGTTCGCGCGTGCCCGTGGGCCATGCTGCCCGCGTTCGCCGCGAACCCTCCACCCGGAATCCCCGCCATGAAGCGACTCATGATGCTCGTCCCCGCGCTCGTCGCGCTCGCCGCGCTCACCGCCGCGACGCCCGCGGCGCCTCCCGCCGACGATACCGCCCATTACCTGTCCCAGTTCGTCGACACGAGCGTGTCGCCGCGCATCGACTTCTTCCAGTACGCGGTCGGCGGCTGGCTCAAGGCGCATCCGATTCCGGCCGCCGAGCGCTCGTGGGGGATCGGCAAGGTCGTGCAGGAGGAGACCTATCACCGCCTGATCCAGATCAGCGAGCGCGCCGGCGCCCGCCGTTCGGCCGCGCGCGGCAGCAACGCGCAGAAGATCGGCGACTTCTGGCATGCGGCAATGGACACGGTGACGATCGCGAAGCAGGGGATCACGCCGCTCGCCGACGCGTTCCGGCGCATCGGAGCGGCGCGCGACGCGAAGGGCCTGCTGACCACGATGGCGTATCTCCAGACCATCGGCGTGGACGCGATGTGCTCGCTGGCGATCTTCCAGGACGAGAAGAAGAGCGACCGCTTCGCCGTCCATCTCTATCAGGGCGGCATCGGGATGCCCAACCGCGACTACTACTTCGACAGCGACGAGCGCTCGACGATGCTGCGCGGCGAGTACGTGAAGCACGTCGCGAACATGTTCCGGCTGCTCGGCGACGCCGACGCGAAGGCGCAGGCCGAGGCCGCCACCGTCATGAAGCTCGAGACCGAGCTCGCCGGCGCCTCGCGCAAGCTCGAGGCGCTGCGTGACCCGATCGCCAACTACAACGCCATGTCGGTCGCCGGCATGTCCACGCTCACGCCCTCGATCGGCTGGCGCGAGTTCCTGGCCGACGGCCGCGTTACCGGGATCGACAGCGTCATCGTCGGCCAGCCCGAGTTCTTCAAGCAGGTCGAGACGTCGCTCAAGAACCGCCCGCTCGACGACTGGAAGACCTATCTGCGCTGGCAGACGGCGCACGCTTTCGCGGCCGAGGCGGGCGGGAAGTTCGACGCCGAGAACTTCCACTTCTACGGCACGATCCTCAACGGCACGAAGCAACAGCGTCCGCGCTGGAAGCGCATGCTCGATGAGGAGGAGGGCTACCTCGGCGACGCGCTCGGCCAGCTCTACGTGCAGCAGTACTTCTCGCCGCGCGCCAAGGCGCGCTACGAGAAGCTGACCGACGAGATCTTCGCCGCGTTCCGCGAGCGCATCCACACGCTCGAGTGGATGAGCCCCGAGACCAAGGCGCGCGCGCTCAAGAAGCTCGACGCCGTCACCAAGAAGGTCGGCTACCCGAGCAAGTGGCGCGACTACTCGGCGTACGCGGTGGACCGCACGTCGTTCCTCGGCAACTGCGTGCGCGGGAACGCCTGGCGCACCGACTTCTACGTCGCCAAGCTCCACAAGCCGGTGGACCGCACCGAGTGGGAGATGACGCCGCAGACCTACAACGCCTACTACAACCCTTCGAACAACGAAATCGTGCTGCCGGCGGCGGCGTTCATCCTGCCCGGCATCCCGGACTCGCTGGTGGACGACGCGCTGGTCTACTCGTACGCGGGCGGCTCGACGATCGGTCACGAGATCACGCACGGCTTCGACGACGAGGGCCGCCAGTTCGACGAAAAGGGCAACCTCCAAGAATGGTGGACGCCGCAGGACGCGAAGGAGTTCAAGCAGCGCGCGGCGAGGATCGTCCGCCAGTTCAACGGCTACGTCGCGGTCGACAGCCTGCACGTGAACGGCGAGGCGACGCAGGGCGAGAACATCGCCGACCTGGGCGGCATCCTCCTCGGCTGGGACGCGTTCGCGAAGACCGAGCAGTACCGCCGCAACCAGCCGATCGGCGGCTTCACGCCGGCGCAGCGCTACTTCATCGGCTGGGCGTTGAGCTGGATGAACCAGCTGCGGCCCGAGAACCTCGCCGTGCGCGTCAAGACCGACGTGCACGCGCCGAGCTTCCTGCGCGTGACCGGTCCGATCTCGAATCTGCCGCAGTTCTACGCCGCGTACGGCGTGAAGCCGGGCGACACGATGTACCGCGCCGACTCGGTGCGGGTGAGCATCTGGTGAATCGCACGGGGGCGCCCGCGCGCGGCGGGCCGTGAACCGGCGTCTGCGCCAGGGCCTGCGCGCCCTAGCGCTCCGCTGTCCGCTGTGCGGCGCGCCGTGGCCGCGGCGCGGGCGGCTCGCGCTCGCGGCGCAGTGCGGGCGCTGCGATCTGTTTCTCGAGCGCCGCGAGCACGACGCGTTCCTTGGCGCCTACACGATCAGCCTGTTCGCCTGCCTCGCCGTCGCGGTCGCCGTCGTGTTCGCCAACCTGCGCTGGCTCGCCGCGCCGGCGCCGCTGCGCTATGCGGCGAGCGTCGCGGCGATCGCGGCGTTCGCGCTGCGGTTCTATCCGGTGGGCAAGATGCTGTGGCTCGCGGTGGACGTGCAGTTCAGGCCGCCGGCGATCGGTGACTTCGAGGACCCGGCGGAATGAGGATCGCGCTCATCTCGGACACGCACGGCAACGCGGTCGCGCTCGAGGCCGTGCTCGACGATCTCGCAGGGACGCCGCACGACCGGATCGCCCACCTCGCCGCCGCCGATCTCGAGTGGATGCGCGGATTCCCGGCGACGCTCGACGTGCCGCTCGGCGGCGGCCGGCGGCTGTGCGCCTATCACGGATCGCCGCGCTCGTTCGACGAGATCATCCAGCCCGACACGCCCGAGTCCGACGTGCGCGCGATGCTCGATCCGCGCGACGACACGATCTACGCCGGCGGCCACACGCACGTCCAGTTCGTGCGCCACCTCGGCCTCACGTTTCACATGAACCCCGGCAGCGCCGGGCTCGCCTACCGGCCGGGGCAGGACCTCGCGGGCGACGTCCGCGCCGATCCGTGGGCCGAGTATGCGCTACTCTCCGCCGAGAACACGAGGCTCGCGATCGAGTTCCGCCGCGTGCTGTTCGACGTCGACCGGCTGATCGCCGCGTACCGCGCGAGCGGCCGGCCGGACCCGGACGCCGCCGTGCGCGCCTACACGCCGCCGCGCGATCGACTTGGACCGCGGCGCCGATGAACGCATCCGAAAGGGGTCTCGCGATGGAGCGCGACGCGCTGCTGGCGCTGTGGGACGAATCCTGGACCGAGGGGATCTGGTTCGCCTCGTGGACACAGGCGCTCGACGGGCTCACGCCGGCGCAGGCGGCGTGGCGGCCGAAGCCCGATCTCCATTCGATCTGGCAGCTCGTCGCGCACGTGATCTTCTGGCGTGAGTACACGCTCGACCAGATCGTCGGCGGCCCGAAGCTCGCGGACGACGAGGTCGCGCGCCGCAACTTCTTGGAACCCGCGGCGGTGAGTGACCCCGCGTGGCGCGAGACGCGTGAGCGGCTCGCCGCGAGCCATCGCGGCATCCGCGCCGCGATCGCCGATTCCGCGCGGCCGCTCGACCGTCTGCGGTATCACCTCGCGCACGACGCGAACCACCTCGGCCAGATCCTCTACCTGCGCCGCCTGCAGGGCCTGGGGCCGGTCGCGTGACGATCACCCGCCTCGGACGCGGGCCGCGCATGAGCGCGTGCGTGATCCACGGCGACCTGGTCTACACGGCCGGCATCGTCGCGGGCGATCCGAGCGCCGACACCGCGGGCCAGACGCGGCAGATCCTCGCGCGCATCGACGCGCTGCTCGCCGAGGCCGGGACCGACAAGTCGTGCCTGCTGCGCGCCAACATCTGGCTCGCCGACATGGCGACGTTCGAGGCCATGAACCGCGTGTGGGACGCGTGGGTGGACCCCGAGGCGACGCCGGCCCGCGCCACGGTCGAGGCGCGGCTCGCGCGCCCCGATTATCGCGTCGAGATCATGGTGATCGCCGCGCGCTAGCGGCGGGTCGCGGCGGGGGAGAACGGCGGATCGGATCGCCGCGCGGGACGCGCGGCGCGGCGGTTCAGCGGACGGCGTCCACGGCCGAGGCGATCCACGCCATCATGCGATCCGCGCCGCCGAAGCCGCGAGTCTTCATGACGCGGCCGCTGGCGGGATTGAGGATCACGAGCGTCGGGAACGCGTCCACGCCGAAGCGCTGCTGCAGCTCCTCGATGTCGCCCGGATTGCGACCCTCTTCGCGCACGCGGTCCACGATCGAGACCGGGATCACCGCGGTCTCGACCGCGTGCCCGTGGACGGCGTCGTCGAACACCTCACGGCGCAGCGCCTGACACGGCCCGCACCAGCTCGCGTTGAAGTCGATCAGGATCGGCTTGCCGTTGCGCCGCGACTCGTCGAGCGCGTTCGCGTACGTGGTCCACTGCGAGAGCTCGCCGGATGGAGCACTCGGCCGGGCCGGCTCGGGCGCGGCGGCGACCGGCGGTGACGACGTGGAACCGTGGATCTCGGTGGGGCTCGCGACCGAGACCTGAATGTGATGGGTCTCCGTCGTCGTCACCGGCACGGTCGCCGCGACGCGAGCCGGAGTCGGGGCGAGCGCGGTGGCCGGAGCCTCGAGCTTCGGCACCGGCATCGTGCCCACCAGCCAGCCCGCGGCGGGGGCGAGCGGCAGCAGCACGAGCACCCACCACGGCGAGATCCTGCGTTCCGTGTCGGCCATGATCCGCGTTATCGGCCCTTGCCGCCGCCGGCTGGAGCGCCAAGCTCAGCCGGTTCGCGCGCGCCGCGTCGCGATCAGGCCGTCGAGGCTCCACGATCCCGGGCCGTTGCCCCACAGAAACAGATAGATGAAGCAGAAGAGGACGGCAGGCTCGCCGTGGTTCTGGATCGGCCAGAAGGCGTGTGGGAAGTGGCCGATGAAGTAGGCGAACGCCATCTCGCCCGAGGCGATGAATGCGACCGGGCGCGTGAAGAGGCCGAGCAGGATGAGCGTCCCGCCCCCGAGCTCGATCACGCCCGCGACGGTCATCAGCGGCGTGAGTCCGTGCCCTCCGGGCATGCCGCCGAACCAGCCGAGGAGCTTCATCCCACCGGGGCAGATGAACAGCAGCCCGGCGACGATCCGGAGTAGCGAGTGCGTGGCGTCTGCGATCGATTTCATGATCGGCACCTCCGAGACAAGGAACGGCCTGCCGCACGGGGTGTCGGGCCCGCGCTCGGGGTCCATCGTAACGCGCCGGCCGGTCGTCTAGAATGCCCCTGCGTCCCGGATGGGCGGGCGCAAGTCGGCGAGGGCATGACCATGTGCAGGAACATCCGGACGCTGTTCAACTTCGAGCCCGCGGCGACCGACGACGAGGTGCGTGCCGCCTCGCTACAGTTCGTGCGCAAGATCAGCGGCTTCACGCGCCCGTCGCAGGCCAACGCCGCAGCGTTCGATCGCGCCGTGGCGGACGTCACGCACGCCGCGCGGACGCTCGTCGACGCGCTGACCACCAGCGCTGCGCCGCGCGACCGCGCCGTCGAGGCCGAGCGGGCGCGGGCCCGCGCCGAGCGCCGCTTCGGCGCCGCACGGGACTGACGGTGGCGCGCTTCCTCGTCAAGACCGAGCCCTCGACGTACTCGTTCGCGCGGCTCGAGAAGGACCGGCGCACGGTGTGGGACGGCGTGTCGAATCCGGTCGCGCTCAAGCATCTCGCCACGATCCGCAAGGGCGACACGGTGGTCGTCTACCACACGGGCGACGAGAAGCAGGCGGTGGGGCTCGCGGCCGCGGCCTCCGACGCCTACCCCGACCCCAAGCTCGACGATCCGAAGCGGCCGGTCTTCGATCTCGAGCCGCGGCGCGCGTGGAAGCGACCGGTCACCCTCGCCGAGGTCAAGGCGGACGCGGTGCTCAAGACGTCGGATCTGGCGCGGCTGCCGCGGCTCTCGGTGATGCCGCTCACCGAGGCGCAGTTCTCGCGGCTGCTCGGTCTCGCGGGCGAACGGGAGGAGCGATGAACGGAGGTCTGATTCTGCGACTGTCGCTGTTCGGGCTGGCCATGGCGATCGCGACCGTGTACGTCGTGCCGTCCAACGTCGAGCCGCTCCCGTGGCTGGCGATCTTCATCGTCACGGCGTACCTCATCGCCCGCGGCGCGCCGCGCCTCGTGTTCGTGCACGGCCTGCTGCTCGGCCTCATGAACTGCGTGTGGGTGACCGGCGCGCATGTGCTGCTCTTCGACGCCTATCGCGCGCATCACGCCGCCGAGATGACGGCGATGCAGAAGATGCCGATGCCGGCCTCGCCGCGCGTCATGATGCTGATCATCGGCCCGGTGATCGGCGTGATCTCGGGCTGCGTCATCGGCCTGTTCGCGCTGGCCGCGGCCTGGATGCTCAAGCGCCGGAAGCCGGCGGCCGCCGCTTGAGCGCCGGCCGCGGATGATCGGGCTCGTCGGCGGCATCGCGCCCGAGACGACGGTCGGCTACTACCGGATGCTGATCGAGGGCTTCCGCGCGAAGCATCCCGATCGGTATCCCGCGATCGTCATCACCAGCGTCGATCTCACGCAGATGCTGGCGATCGTCGAGCGCGGCGATCGGGCCGGCCTCGCCGACCTGCTCGTCGCCGAGGTCGGCCGCCTCGCCGCCGCCGGCGCGACGGTCGCCGGCTTCGCGGCCAACACGCCGCACATGGTCTTCGATGCGGTCGCGGCGCGGGTCGCGATCCCGCTCGTCAGCATCGTCACATCCGCGGCGGAGGAGGCGGCGAGGCGCGGGCTCACGCGCGTCGGCCTGCTCGGCACGCGCTTCACGATGGAGGCGTCGTTCTATCGTGACGTCTTCGCGGCGCGCGGCATCGCGGTGGTCGCGCCGCCCCGCGCGGACCGCGACTTCGTCCACCGCGTATACTTCGACGAGCTGGTCCTAGAGGTGATCCGGCCCGAGACGCGCGACGGATTGCTCGCGGTGATCACCCGGCTCGTCGCGGCGGAACGGATCGAGGCCGTGATCCTCGGCGGCACGGAGCTCTCGCTGATCCTCACGCCCGAGGTCCCCTCGCCGGTGCCGCTCATCGACACGACGCGGCTCCACGTCGCGGCACTCCTCGCCCGGGACGAGGCGGCATGACCGACACCGCGCCGCACGGCCACGCCCCGAGCCTCTCCGACGTGCAGAGCGAGGAGCGCCGCGTCGAGGAACGCAGCGCCGTCTTCCGCAAGGAGCTCGGCCTCACCGATCTGGTCCTGACGCAGATCGTCTTCGTCGTCGGCACCGTGTGGGTCGGGACCGCCGCCAAGCTCGGCAACGATCAGCTCTTCTTCTGGCTGCTGGCGATCGCCACGTTCTACCTGCCGCTCGCGGCGGTCGTGATCCAGCTCAACCGGCTCATGCCGCTCGAGGGCGGCCTCTACCAGTGGGCGAAGCTCGGCTTCAACGACTTCGTCGGCTTCATGGTGGCGTGGGATCTGTGGGTGTTCGCGATTCTCGTCATGTCGAGCATCGGCCTCACGGTCGTGACGAACCTCTCGTACGCGCTGGGACCGGGTGCCCACTGGATCGCGAGCAACCGCCCATTCATCACCGCGTTCAGCATCGGGCTGGTCGGCACGCTCGTGCTGGTCTCGACCCGCGGCCTCGGGATCGGCAAGTGGGTGCACAACGCGGGCGGCGTGCTGTTGAGCCTCACGTTTCTGACGCTGATCCTGCTGCCGTTCGCGAGCGTGTTCGCCGGCACGCTGCCCTCGTTCCATCCGCTGGTATTCACGATCCCCGCGCTCTCGGGCGACCACGCCGGCCAACTGCTCCAGGACATCAACATCTTCAGCAAGCTCGCGCTCGGCGCGCTCACCGGATTCGAGTACGTCGCGATCCTCGCGGGCGAGTGCCGCACGCCGGCGCGCAACATCGGCCGCTCGGTGATCATCTCGGCGCCGATCATCGCCCTGATGTTCATCTTCGGCACCGCGTCGGTGCTCGCGTTCGTGCGCCCCGCCGACGTCGACCTGATCGGCCCGATCGCGCAGGTACTGACGCGCGGCTTCGGCCGCTTCGGCGTCGTCGCGGGCGGCGTGGTCTCGCTCGTGATCGTGGCGCTCATCGGCCGGCTCGTCGCGCTCATGAGCATCTACCTGACCGCGAACGCGCGGCTGCCGATGGTCGCGGGCTGGGACGATCTGCTGCCGGCGTGGTTCACACGGCTCCACCCGCGCTACAAGACGCCGGTCAACTCGATCGTGATGGTCGGCGCGACGGCGCTCGCCTTCGGCCTGCTCGGCATCTCCGGCGTCGGCATGCAGGAGGCGAACCAGCTCCTCGACAACGCCGCGGGGATCTTCTACGCCTCGACCTACGTCGTGCTGTTCGCGATCCCACTCTTCGCCGCGTCACGCATCGGCCTGCGCGCGCCGCTGTGGCTGCGCGCCGCCTCGGCGTCGGGCGCGATCGTCTCGCTCATCTACATCGCGCTCACGATCGTCCCGATCGTCGAGGTCGGAAGCCGCGTGGCGTTCGCGGCCAAGCTGATCGGCGTCGCGGTCGTGCTCAACCTCGCGGGTGTCGCGCTGTTCGTCGCGGGACGGCGGCGGCAGCGTGCCGCGGCCGGCCGCGCGTGATACGCTAGACGCCGATGAGCGATTATCCGTCGTCTTCGCCGTGGGGACCGCACGGCCCCCAGGTCTCGCCGCAGTCCGTGACGCCCAATCCCACCGCGCCGTCGTCCGTGCCCGACTTCGGCGGCTTCGCGCCCGCGCCGGCGTCGGCCCCGTTCGGCGGCGGCGGCGTCCGCCCGAGCGGCGGGGGCGGAGGGGGCGCGATCGCGGCGATGAGCGGGCCGCGATTCGGCCGCTGGGTGCTCAACTTCGCGCTGCTCGGGACCGGGCTCGGCGCGATCGCCGGCGGACTGGCGGGGCTCGGCCTTCATCTGCCGGGCGCCGCACTCGGCGGGCTCGCGCTGCGCTGGGCGATCGCCGGCGCCGCCGTGGGCGCGAGCGTTCCGCCCGCCGTGCGCTCGATCGTCACGTTGATCCGCGCCGCCGGATGGGGCCTCGTGACGCTGGTCCTTTGGTGGATCGCGATCGCGGCGTCCGGCCAGCTCGGCTGGCTGCAACGCCTGCGCTGAAGCGCGGCGTCAGCGCCGCGCGGGGATCCTGGCGGCCACGACCGGCACCATCCACACCGAGTAGCGCCGCGGATCCCGGATCGAGGCGATCATCTGGTCGAACGTTCCGGTGACCTCGGCGCCGCTGAACCGGCTGCGCTCGGCGATCGATTCGACGTAGCCGTCGCGCCACGCCTCGAGGATCGCGGCGAAGGTCTCGCGCGGCACGCGCAGCGAATCCACGATCACGTAGTCCACCGTGATGTCCTCGAGGCCGAGGTCGGCGAGGTGTCCGTAGCTGTTTCGGCCGACGAACAGGTCGGTGGACGTGGCCTCGCCGAAGCCGGTCGTCGCCTCGTGCCAGAACGCGCGCACGTCGTGCGCCCCGCCGGTCGGGAAGTGCAGCATCCCGTAGTCCTCGGGGATCAGGTGCAGTCGTCCGCCCGGCCGGGTCACCCGCGCCAGCTCGCGCAGGACGCGCTCGGCGTGCGGCACCGAGTGGATCACGTGCCGGCACACCGTGAGATCGTAGCTGGCGTCGGCCGCGGGCAGCTCGAAGATGCTCTGGTGCTCGAAGCGGAGCCGCGGCGCGAACCGCCCGTGGCGCTCGCGCGCGAGCGCGAGATGATGGTCGAGAATGTCGACCGCCATGATCTCGGCGCGCGGGAACATCTCGGCGAGGCGCGCGCTGCATTCGCCGGTGCCGCAGCCGGCGTCGAGGATGCGGATGTCGGGGGAGAAGCCGTAGCGGCGGACCAGCTCGGATTCCTGCGGCCAGATGGCCCGCGCCTGCGCGTCGAGCGTGCGGATCATCGAGGCGTCCGACATCTGCTCGCGCTGCGGATTCAGATCCGTCACGCGGAGAGTGTAGGGTAGCGGCGCGATGCTTGACCAGGAACGACCGGTCGCGCGCTCGATCACCGCGAACGCGCCGCCTGAAGCGATCGCGCCGTCGAAGTAGTGCCGGAAGCGCGCGGGCGTCCATGGGGCGGCGCGCACAACGGCGAGATGAAGCGGCTGATGCTGGCGCACGCGCTGCGCTTCGTCGAACGGGTCGTGTTCGTGGTCGGTGCGGGCAACCTGCGCGCGCAGCGCGCGCTGGAGAAGATCGGCGCCCGGCCCCTGCGGCGGCAGCCGCGCCGGCAGGAAGACGGGAGCACGGTTCAGGACCTCGTGTTCGCGATCACGCGCTGACGGGCCGGCTCTGGGCCGGTCGCGCGCACTACGATCACACCGTGCCTGTCGTTCGACCGCGTGCGCCGCGAGGTCAATGGTTCCGGCCCGGATGCTCCTTCTCGGTCTTCGGCTCCTTCGGCGGCTTCGGCTCGCTCGGCGGGGGCGGGCCGCCGCGGGCGCGATTGCGACCGCGGAACTCGCGCTCGAGATTGCCGGGAGCGGAGCCGATCACGGGCGCCGGATGCGGCGGCGATGGCATGCGCGGGCGCACACCGGCCATGCCGTCGCCGGGGGGCGCTTCGCGTGCCGGCATCCGGCTCGCGGGCCAGCCGCGGCCCGTGCCGCCCGACGACGTGGGCGGCGTGGGGGACGGCCGGGACGCCGCGGGGGCCGGGAGCCACGAGCGACCCTGGTGGATCCGCCAGCCGGCGTCGTCGCGCCGGTAGACGTTGCCGTCGCGGCCCGCGAATACGTTGTTGGGCACCGCCGCGGGACCCGTCGTGGTCTGCGCGATCGGCCGCGCCGGCATCGGCGTTGCCGTGCGATCGACGCGCGCCAGATTCGCCGCGCGCCGATACAGGTTGATCGGCGCGCGATCGGCCGGCCGGAGCGGAGCGGGCGACGGCCGCCGGTTGCGCAGCATCGCGAGATCGGCGGTGAGCGCGGGGCGGCGATATCCGCCCGGACCGAACCAGCGCGGCGGGTCGTGTGAGGGGCGCGCGGGATCGCTGTGCCAGCGGAAACCGACGTGCAGGAATCCGGTCTGGTAACTGGCGCCGAAGCTCCAGCCGCTCGCCCACGGGTTGTAGTGCGGCGCGTAGCCCCACGTGCACGGCCGCGGATAGAAATTGCGTCCGCGCCACGCGTGATAGTGACAGCCGGTGCCGTAGACGACGGTGCCGTAGTAGGGGTAGCAGCCGATGTATCCCGGCAGGTAGCCGACGTACACGACCTCGGGCGTCCAGTCATAGATGTAGACGTAGCGGACGTCGTAGACGGGGCAGGTGGGCGGGATCTCATCCACGTCGGTCGGACGGGTCTCGCTCACGCGCCAGGGGCCTTCGGGGTCGTCGGCGATGTACCACACGCCCTGATCGCACGCGTAGTAGCGGCCGTCGGCGAGCACGACGTCGGCGTCGGTGTTGACGGCGTATTCCATGCGCGTGCCCTCGATCGGCTCGAAGCGCGGCGGGCCGTCGTAGACGACGCGGAAGCCCGCCTCGTTGCGACGGATCGCGCCCGTCTGCGGCACCTCGGCGTCGGCGACCGCGTCGTCGGCCGCGTCGGTGCCGGCGACACTCGCGAGCAGGTGCGCCTTCGCCGATCCGGGCGGGATCCGCGCGAAGCTCGGCGGCAGGCGGTCGCCGCGCACGAACGTCCACGGACCATCGGTGGACGTCGCGCGATACCAGCGGCCGGCGAGCAATACGTAGAGGGCCTGCGTGCCCACCTCGCGCACCACGTCGCTCTCGGTGTTGGTGACGTAGAGCAGGTCGCCCGCGACGAGCGGCGCGTAGGCAGGAGGGCCGTCGGTCGCGATCAGCTCGGCCGGCTCGGTCGCGGTGATCACGCGCGGCGGCGGGCCATCGACGCGATCGGCCGCGGCGGTATCGGGCGGGACCGCGGCGCGGACGTCGGCGGGCACGCGCGCCGTCGGCCCCCAGGGTCCGAGCGGATCGCGCGCCGTGTACCAGAGGTTGGCACCGTTCAGGTAATACGCGCGGCCGGCCGGATCGTGGACGACGGCGTAGGGCGTGTTCGCGACACGCTCGAGGCGCGAGCCCGCGATCGGCTCGAACGCCGGGGCGCCGTCGTACGCGAGCAGAATCGCGCGCTCCGTGGAGAACAGGATGCGCGGCGGCGCCGTCTCGAGATCGGCGACGCTCGCCCGTTCGCGATCGGCCGAGGCCAGGCCGGCGCGCAGCTCCTCGAGCGACCCCGAGAGATCCCAGCCCACGGCCTCGGCTTCGACCCGCTTCTCGTAGCGCGACGCCTCGGCCGGCGTGATCCCCGGCAGCCGCACGCGCGTGACGTCGAGGTCGCGCGCTTCGACCCTGCTGCTGTCGCGGTCGATCTGGATCGTCTCGTTGAACCACAGGACGCCGAACGTCGGCTCGGCGTCGCCGGGCCGCTGCAGCGAGAACGCCGCGCGCTCCGAGAGCACGTCGCCATTCAGCGCCTCGGGCTGCGGCTGGTAGATGATGAACGTGCCGCTCGCCGAGTCGAACCGGCGCGGCCAGTCCGCGTCCTCCGCGTGCACGGTCGCCGCAGCGAGCAGGATGGGGATGAGCGCAAGGCCGGCGCGCAACGCGCGTCGTGGACGTGGAATCACGGCGAGCCATTCCATGGCGAATCTCCCTCGCGGGATGGAGACGTGGGGAGCGATCACGCGCAGCTGAAGCGTATTCTACACGCCGCGAGCCATCGGAATGCCACGGCGATGGTTGGGGCGCCCGCCGAACGGCGTGCGATTCCCCCGGGACGGCCCACGCCCTGACAAGAGCCTTGCATCTCGCGTCGACTCGTGGGAACCCTCGGACGGGTCGCCGGTATCTAATGAGCGTTGATCGGGCGCAGAGATCCGTGCCCTTCCACATGCCCGGGGGGATCCCAGCCCGCATGAGACGCACGTCCTTCGCGCCGCCGATGCTTCGCTGGCTCGTCTCCATCATCGTCGTGGCCGCCGGCCTCGCCTCCACCGCGGCGCCGGCGCGTGCCGCCGACCCAAAGCCCCGGCCCGCGCCGAGCTTCTCGCTGCCGTCCCGCCACGGCACCGCGTCGCTCGATTCGCTGCGCGGCAGAGTCGTGCTGGTGGACTTCTGGGCGTCGTGGTGCCAACCGTGCCGCAAGTCGTTTCCCTGGATGAAGGCGATGAGCGAGCGCTACGGCCCGCGCGGGTTCACGGTCGTCGCGATCAACCTCGACAAGGAACCCGCCGCCGCGACGGCGTTTCTCGATCGCTTCGAGGCGCCGTTCGAGATCGCCTTCGACCCCGCGGGCGAGGCCGCGGACGCGTACAAGGTGAGCGTGATGCCGACCAGCTTCCTCATCGACCGCTCCGGCGTCATCGTCTCGACGCACGCCGGCTTCGATCCGCGCAAGGCCGCGGCCGCCGAGAGCCTGATCGCCGGAGCGTGCGCGCGATGAGGGCGTTCGTGCGGGGTATCCGGGCCGCGGTCCTGCTCGCGGCGCTTGCAGCGCTCACCGGCGGCTGCGCGGCAACGATCAAGCCGTGGGATCGCGACCTCATGGCGCAGAAGCAGATGAGCTTCATCCCGATCCCGATGGAACGCGCGATCGACGACCACGTCTACTTCAGCAAGGAAGGCTCGACCGGCGGCTCGGGGATCGCGGGGGGAGGCTGCGGGTGCAATTAGAGGCCGCGCCGCGCGGGTCGCGGCTGCGGACGCGGCTGGGCGCGGCGGCGTGCCTGCTGCTCGCCTCGAGCGCGGCGCACGCGCAGGCGCCGGACAGCACCGCGAACACGCTCGAGGCCTCGACGCTCCTCTACGGCGAGAACAAGCGCACCAACGTGCTCGAGCCGGCGGCGCGGTTCACGCACCTGTTCGGCGGCGGGCAGATCCTCTCGGCCGAGCTCGGCCTCGACGTGATGACGGGCGCCACGCCGACCGGCGCGCGCGCCTCGAATCAGGTGCAGACCGTGACGTCGGCGTCGGGCTCGACGTCGACCTCCGGCACGGAGATCCCGACCGCCCACTTCAAGGACGCGCGCGGCGTGTTCGACCTCGGGCTGCAGACGCCGCTCGGGCGGTTGCTCCGTGCGGAGGCCGGCGCCCACGTTTCGCGCGAGAAGGACTACCGATCGCTCGGCGGCACCGCCCGGCTCTCGGCCGATCTCTTCCAGCGCCTCGTCACCGTGAGCGCGGGAGGGGGCTACGACGACGACGGCGTGTTCCCGGTGGGCGGGACGCCCGAGGGGCTCACGATCGATCGCGGCGTCGTCCGGTACGACGTGCAGCCCAAGCGCGTCGAGACGGCGACCGTCGGCATCTCGCGCATCCTCACACGCCGCTGGATGGTGTCGCTCGACGCGTCGCGCACGCGTGAGCGCGGCTACCTGACCGAGCCCTACAAGATCGTCACCATCGTCACCTCCGAGGAGGGTATCCCCGTGGCCACGGTCACCGAGAAGCGGCCGGCGACGCGCGTGCGGCGCAGCCTGCTCGGGAGCTCGGTCTATCACCTCGAGAAGGACATCCTCTACCTGACGTACCGCTACTATTGGGACGACTGGGGCCTGCGCTCACACACGGCCGACGCGCGTTACCGGATCGAGCTGCCGGCCGAGACGTTCCTCCAGCCCCACGTCCGCTTCTACACGCAGTCGGCGGCCGACCTTTTCACGTTCGGCCTCCGCGACGATCAGCCCCTGCCACCCTATGCCTCGAGCGACCAGCGCCTCGGACCGCTGCGCAGCGTGACGCTCGGGGCGACCGTCGGCTTCCGCGTCCCGAGTCAGCCCGGCCGCTTCACGCTGCGTGCCGAGTGGATCCATCAGTGGGGAAGGGTCGGCACGGCCGGCGGGATCCAGAGCGGTCCCCCGGTGGACCTCTTCCCGCCGCTCGAAATCGGCACGCTGGTCGCGGGCTACTCGGTCGGGTTCTGATGCCACCGGCGCGCGCCGCGCGCCCGCCGCGGCCGGAGCACGAGGACGCGCCCGCGCTCGAGCGCGTCGACGACTACTGGATCGGCCGCTTCACGGCGATGGCGAGCCCGTGCGAGGTGCTCGTCGACGGCGACGATCGCGACGAGGCGCTCGCCGCCTGTTCCGCGGCCCGCCTCGAGGCGCTGCGGATCGAGGCGAAGTTCAGCCGCTACCGCGACGACAACATCGTCCACCGCATTCAGCACGCGTGCGGCCGCCCGGTCGAGGTCGACGCGGAAACGGCGGGGCTGCTCGACTATGCTGCCCGGTGCTGGACCGAATCGGACGGCCGGTTCGACGTCACGTCCGGCGCGCTGCGCCGGGTGTGGACGTTCGACGGCGGCGATCGCGTGCCCGACGCCGCGTCGCTGCGGCATGCGCTCGCGCGGGTCGGATGGCGGCGCGTCTCGTGGCGGCCGCCGGTGCTCACGATGCCCGAGGGCATGGAGATCGATCTCGGCGGCATCGGCAAGGAGTACGCCGTCGATCGGGCCGCCGGCGAGGCCGCGGCGCGCGTCCGCTCGGCGTTCCTCGTCAACTTCGGCGGCGATCTGATCGCGAGCGGCCCGCGCCGCGGCGGCCGCCCGTGGATCGTCGGCGTGGACGATCCCGAACGCACCGGAACGGCGGCCCTCTACAGGATCGAGCTCACGCGCGGCGCGCTCGCCACGAGCGGCGACGCGCGTCGCTTCGTGCGCCACGGGGGCCGCCGGCTCGGCCACATCCTCGATCCCTCGACCGGTTGGCCGGTCGAGGGCGCGCCGCGGTCGGTGACGGTGCTCGCCGCGACGTGCCTCGAGGCGGGAACGCTCGCGACGCTCGCGTGCCTCATGGGCCCGAGCGCCGAAGCGTTCCTGCGCGAGCAGAACGTCGAGTTCCGCATCGCCTGACGCCGCGGCGCGCATTCGTCTCCTGCGCGCCCCCGCGCCGGCGGTCAGAACGGCAGGCCGATCGCCTCGCAGAGGAACGCGGTGAACGGGGCGAACGACCGGTACGCCGCGATCACCGTGTCGAGTACCCCCGGCCCGGTGACGATCCGGTCGGCGATCGGCGCGCTGATCGCGAAGTCCTTGCGCTTGAAGTCCTCGGCCACCGGAGACGCCGGATCGTAGCCGGCGGGCACGCGCTTCAGCGATTCGCCGA
Organism: Candidatus Eiseniibacteriota bacterium; assembly: GCA_016178725.1. Lineage (GTDB taxonomy): Bacteria > Eisenbacteria > RBG-16-71-46 > RBG-16-71-46 > RBG-16-71-46 > WS-11. Next base: position 24,630 of record JACOSV010000028.1, on the reverse strand, counting down.
CCATCCCGCACGCGGCGCCGAACGCGGTGCGCGACGTGACGCGGCGCCAGCGCTTCGGGTCGGCGGCGATCGCATCGCGGATCCGCTTGAGCGCCGGCGTCTCGGCGCGCCAGATCCCGGCGCCGGCGAACGACCGCCCCGGCGCGAGGTGCAGATAGAACGCCGGCGTCGATTCCCCTGCCTTGCGCTCGTGGCGGAAGTGCCCGGCGACCGCGGTCTTGTAGGGGCTCTTGTCGCGCGAGAAACGCGTGTCGCGGTAGATGCGCATCATCGAGCCGCCGACCGGGCGTGGATCGACGACGACGCGCGGCGCGACGCGGCGCAGCCGCGGCGCGAGCGCCGCGATGAAGCGCAGCATCGGATCGCGCACGTCGGACTCGTAGGATTCCTTGTGGGCGTTGAACCACTCGCGGCGGTTGTTGCGCGCGAGCTGCGTCAGAAACGTGTAGAAGCCGGGCGTGAAGTACGTCTGCCTGCTCATGGCCGCGTGCTCCGTCAGCGGGGCGGTGGTGGGTCGCGTCGGAGGCGCGCGACACGGCGAAGGCGGTGTCGAAGGCACGGAGACTACCGCACGCGCCTGAAGAGCGCTTGCCGCGGCCGAACGTTGATGTAACGCTGCCGGTATGATTCCGCGGTTCATTGCCCGGGCATGGGGCGGCGCGCACGGCGCCCTCGCGCGGACGCGGCGATGGAGCCCGGTGGATCTGCTCGTGCTGGCCGGTCTCGTCGGCCTCGTGTTCGCGGCGCATCGCATCGCGAACGAATGGACCGGGCAGCTGCGGCCGACGGTCGACATCGACCTCTCGCTGCGCGCACTGCCGCGCTACACGCTGTTCTCGCTCGCGCGCGGCCTGATCGCCTACGGATTCTCGCTCGCCTTCACGCTGGTCTACGGCTACTGGGCGGCCAAGGACCGCGTGGCCGAGCGCCTGCTGATCCCATTGCTCGACATCCTGCAGAGCATTCCGGTGCTCGGGTTCATGCCCGGGCTGGTGTTGACGCTGGTCGCGGCGTTCCCTTCGACCAACCTCGGTCTCGAGCTCGCCGCGGTGCTCATGATCTTCACCGGCCAGGTGTGGAACATGACCTTCAGCTACTTCCATTCGCTGCGCTCGGTGCCGCACGATCTCGACGAGGCCGCGACCGTGTATCGATATTCGCCGTGGCAGCGCCTGCGCTGGGTCGAGCTGCCGCACGCCACGATGGGGCTGGTGTGGAACAGCATGATGAGCATGGCGGGCGGGTGGTTCTTCCTCATGATCTCCGAAGCGTTCGTGCTCGGGAATCGTGACTTCCGCCTGCCGGGGATCGGCGCGTACATGAGCGTCGCCGTCGCGCGTGGTGACGGGAAGGCGATGCTGCAGGCGGTCGTGGCGATGATCGTGATGATCGTCCTGCTCGATCAGCTGCTGTGGCGCCCGGTCGTGGTCTGGTCGCAGAAGTTCCGCGTCGAGGAATCGGCGGGCAGCGAGGTCGCCTCGTCGTGGTTCCTGACGTGGCTGCGCCGCTCGCGCGTGCTGGCGTGGGTCGGCGGCCGGCTGCGCACGCCGCGCGACGGGCTCGGGCGCGGCCCGCGACCCGCGCCCGAGCCGGCGACGGCCGCGGCGCGCGCGCCGGCGTCCAAGACCGTCGCGAAGATCGCGTTCGCGCTGCTCCTCGTCGGGCTCGCGATCGGAGCGTGGCGGCTCGCGTGGCTGCTGCGCCCGGTCGCGATCGGCGAGTGGGCGGGGATGATCGCGGGCGCGCTGCTGACACTCGCGCGCGTGCTCGCCGCGACGGTGATCGGCACGCTGTGGACGCTCCCGGCCGGGCTCGCGATCGGCCTCTCGCCGCGGCTCTCGCGCGTGCTCCAGCCGGTGACGCAGATCGCCGCGTCGTTCCCCGCGCCGATGCTGTTCCCGCTCGTGATCGCAGCACTTCACGCGAGCGGCGTCCCGCTCGGCGCCGGCAGCGTGCTGCTCATGCTGCTCGGCACGCAGTGGTACATCCTCTTCAACGTGATCGCCGGCACCATGGCGATCCCCGCCGATCTCCGCGAGGCGACCGCGACCTACCGGCTCTCGCGGTTCGAGCGCTTCCGGCGGCTCTACGCGCCGGCCGTGTTCCCGTACCTCGTCACGGGCTGGGTTACCGCGGCCGGCGGCGCGTGGAACGCGAGCATCGTCTCCGAGTACGTGAGCTTCCACGGCCGGACGATCGCGGCGACCGGAATCGGCTCGCGCATCAGCCTCGCCGCGGAGCACGGCGATCTCGCGCACCTCGCCGCCGGGGTCCTCGTCATGTCGGCGCTCGTGGTGCTGTTCAACCGCACGCTGTGGCGGCGGCTCTACTTCGTCGCCGAGCAGCGCTTCGCGTTGGCCCGATGACGGACGTGGGGAAGCGGCGATGAGCGCGACGCCGCCGGCGACGGCCGCCGGAGCTCTGTGCGAGGCGGTGGGCGTCGGCCAGACGTTCCATCCGCCGCACGGGACGCCCGTGCGCGTGCTCGAGAAGATCGATCTCGAGATTCGCCCGCGCGAGGTCGTCGCGTTGCTCGGGCCCTCTGGCTGCGGCAAGTCCACGCTGCTCCGCATCCTCGCCGGGCTGATCCGCCCGAGCGAGGGCGAGGTGCGCTTCCACGGCCTGCCGCTCGCCGGCCTCAATCCCGGCATCGCGATCGTCTTCCAGAGCTTCGCCCTCTATCCGTGGATGACCGCCGCCGAGAACGTGCGCACCGTGCTCCGCGCCCGCGGCCTCGCGCCCGGCGAGATCGAATGCCGCGCCGGCGAGGTGCTGCGCTCGGTCGGCCTCGCGGGGTTCGAGGACGCCTACCCGCGCGAGCTCTCGGGGGGCATGAAGCAGCGCGTCGGCCTCGCGCGCGCGCTGTCGGTCGAGCCCGAGATCCTGTTCATGGACGAGCCCTTCAGCCAGGTGGACGCGCTCACGGCCGAGAGCCTTCGCGCCGAGGTGCTCGACATCTGGGCGACGCACGACCGCAATCCGTCCTCGATCGTCATGGTCAGCCACGACATCAAGGAGGTCGCGTACATGGCCGACCGGATCGTCGTGTTGAGCGCGACGCCGGGCCGCGTGCGCACGATCATCGACAACCGCGTGCCGCGCCCGCGCGACTACCGCGCGCCCGAGATCGAGCGGCTGGTGGACGAGCTGCACGAGATCATCACCGGCAGCGAGCTGCCCGACGTCCAGGAGCCGGCGACGCCGGCGCCGGCGGTGATCGAGCTGCTGCCCGACAGCCGGCCGACCGAGATCGTCGGGCTCCTCGAGTACCTCGACGCCCGCGGCGGCACCGACGACCTCTTCCACATCGTCGCCGAGACGAGCCGCGACTTCGGCCGCGTGATCACGGTGACCAAGGCGGCCGAGATGCTCGACTTCGTGGACACGCCGCGGCGCGCGGTCACGCTCACGCCGCTCGGCCGGCGTTTCCTCGCCGCCGCGCTTCCCGACCGCCAGAGCCTGTGGCGCGAGGAGCTGCTCAAGCTCGCCCTATTCCGCCGGCTGCGCGAGGTGATCGAGCGCCAACCGCGGCGGGAGGTGGACCGGGACTTCGTGCTCGAGGTGCTGGCGCTCGCGCTGCCGAGCGAAAACCAGGTCCGGCTCTTCGAGACGCTGATCGAATGGGGACAGTTCGGCGGCCTGTTCGACTACGACGCCGGCGCGGACGCGTTGACCCTCGCGTGAGCCGCGGCCGCGGCGCCGCGGGCCACGCTGGATGCGCGCACCCGGTGTCCTACGCTAGAGTCGGCCAATGACCCTCGCACCGGCCACGCGTCTCGGCCCCTACGAGATCGTCGCGCCGCTCGGCGCCGGCGGGATGGGCGAGGTCTATCGTGCGCGCGATACGCGGCTCGGCCGCGACGTGGCGCTCAAAGTGCTGCCCGAGGCGTTCGCGCGCGACGCCGAGCGGCTGGCACGGCTCGAGCGCGAGGCGCGCACGGTCGCCGGCCTCAACCATCCGAACATCGTCGTGCTCTACTCGGTCGAGGAGCACGGCGGCGTGCGCTTCATGACCATGGAGCTGGTCGAGGGCGAAAGCCTCGCCCGGCTCGTCAGCGCCGGCGGGCTGCCGCTCGCGCGCGTGCTCGATCTCGGCATCGCGCTCTCCGATGCGCTCGTCACCGCGCACGAGCGCGGTGTCGTCCACCGCGACCTGAAGCCCGCGAACGTGATGCTGACGCGCGACGAGCGCCTCAAGGTGCTCGACTTCGGCCTCGCCAGACCCGCCGCCGAATCGCCGGCCCTGATCGCGTCGCAGGCGGCGACGATGGAAACGCCGGTCTCGACACCCGGGTACGTGGTCGGCACCGTGCCCTACATGGCGCCCGAACAGGTGCGTGGCGACGCGGTGGACGCGCGCACGGACCTCTTCGCCCTCGGCGTGATCCTCTACGAGCTCGCGACCGGGATGCGCCCGTTCCGCGGCACGACCGCGGCGGATGTCAGCTCCTCGATCCTCCGCGACGCTCCCGAGCCGGTCACGAGCCTGCGCGCCGACCTCCCCGCCGACTTCGAGCGCATCGTCCGGCGCTGTCTCGAGAAGCAGCCGCGCGTGCGCTTCCAGACGGCGCTCGACGTCCTGAACGAGCTCAAGCTGCTGAAGCAGGCGGGGGAGAGCGCGAGTGCGGCGCCAGGCGCCATCCGCTCGCTCGCCGTGCTGCCGCTGGAGAACCTCTCGCACGATCCGGCCCAGGAGTACTTCGCCGACGGCATGACCGAGGCGCTGATCTCCGAGCTCGCGCGGCTCAAGGCGCTGCGCGTGATCTCGCGCACGTCGGCGATGAAGTACAAGGGCGCGTCGAAGGCGCTGCCCGAGATCGCGCGCGAATTGAGTGTCGAGGCGATCCTCGAGGGTTCGGCGTTGCTGGTCGGCAAGCGCGTGCGCGTTACCCTGCAGCTGGTCTCGGCGCGCGCCGACGAGGCGGTGTGGACCGAGCGCTACGACGGCGAGATCGCGGACGTCCTCGATCTCCAGAGCCGGATCGCCGAGACGGTGGCGAAGGAGATCGCGGTGCAGATCACGCCGCGCGAAGCCACGCATCTCGCGAAACGCCGCGTCGTGAACCCCGAGGCGCACGTCGAGTACCTCAAGGGCCGCCACAACTCCGTCGCCGGCTCGCCGCAGGCGATCGAGCTGAGCCTGCGCCACTTCCAGCGCGCGCTCGAGCTCGATCCCACGTACGCGCCGACGTACGCCGAGATCGCTTACTGCCACCACGTGCGCGCGGCCCGCGGCATGGCGCCGCCGGCCGAGGCGCATGCCCAGTCGCGCGAGGCGGCGATGCAGGCGCTCGCGCTCGACGATTCGCTCGCCGAGGCGCACACCGCGCTCGGCGTCATCGACGTGCACGAGATGGATCTCCCCAACGCGATGCGCTCGTTGCGGCGCGCGGTCGAGCTCAACCCCGGCCTCGTGCGCGCGCACTCCAACCTCGGCCACATCTGCTACTACACGGAACGCCACGCCGAGGCGCAGGCCGAGATGCTCAAGGCCTTGAGCCTCGATCCGCTGTCGATGATCACGCATACGTCCGTGGGCGACGCCTATTACTACGCAAGGGATTACGAGCGCTCGCTCGTCTACTACCAGAAGGCGATCGAGCTCGATCCGCGCTTCGACGGCGCGCACACCGACTGTGCCCGATCGCTCGAGGCCGTGGGACGGTTCGACGAGGCACAGCGCGAATACGAAGAGGGGCGGCGCATGGGCGGCGGCATCGCCGGACCGTCGTTCGGCCTCGCGCACCTCGCGGCGAGCCGTGGCAACGTCGCCGAGGCGCGGCGCATGCTGCAGGAGCTGATCGACGCGCGGTCGCGCCGCGTGGTTTCCGCGTGGGGGATCGCGGCGCTCCACGCGAGCCTCGGCGACGTGGACGAAGCGTTCCGCTGGCTCGACACCGCGGTCGCGGAACGCGCGACCGGGCTCGTCCTCCTGCGCGTCCATCCGCGCCTCGATCCCATCCGCAGCGACCCGCGCTTCCCTGCGCTCGTCCACCGCCTGCGGCTCGACGCGGTGTGACGCCGGGGCGCGCCTGAAACCTCTCCACCGCGTCATCCTCGCCAGCTTCATCGGCACCACGATCGAGTGGTACGACTTCTTCCTCTACGGCACCGCCGCGGCGCTGATCTTCAACCGGCTGTTCTTCCCGACGCTGAGTCCGCTCGCCGGCACGTTGAGCGCCTACGGCACGTTCGCGTTCGGGTTCGTCGCGCGGCCGCTCGGCGGCGCGGTGTTCGGGCACTACGGCGACCGCGTCGGCCGCAAGACGATGCTCGTCTGGTCGCTGCTCATCATGGGCGTGGCGACGGCACTCATCGGCCTGGTCCCGACCTACGACCGGATCGGCATCTGGGCGCCGGCGCTGCTGGTGGTCCTGCGCTTCGCGCAGGGCTTCGGCGTCGGCGGCGAGTGGGGTGGCGCGGTGCTGCTCGCGGTCGAGCACTCGGGCGGCGAGCGCCGCGGGCTCCACGGCGCGTGGCCGCAGATGGGCGTGCCGCTCGGCCTGCTGCTCTCGACCGGCCTGTTCGCGTTCGTGTCGTCGCACCTCTCGGAGCGCGATCTCCTCGCGTGGGGGTGGCGGATCCCGTTCCTCGTCTCGGTGATCCTCATCGGCGTCGGGCTGTTCATCCGCCTGCGCGTGCTCGAGTCGCCGGTCTTCGCGGCACTCCATGCGGCGCACGGCGAATCGCGTGCGCCGCTCCTCGACGTGTTCCGCCGCCATCCGCGCGAGGTGCTGGTGGGCATGGGCATGCGCTTTGCCGAGAACGCAGTCTTCTACATCTATGCCGTGTTCATCCCGGGCTACGGCGAGAAGACGCTCCACTACCCGCGCTCGACGATGCTCGGCGCCGTCGCGCTGGCCTCGGCCGTCAGCCTCGGCTCGATCCCGCTCTGGTCGTATCTCTCGGATCGCATCGGCCGGCGGCCCGTGTACCTCACGGGCGCGCTGGTCTCACTCGCGATCGCCTACCCGTGCTTCCGGCTGATCGACGCCGGCGCGCGCTGGGTGCCGCTCGCGGTCGTCATGGCGATGATCGGCCGCGACATGATGTACGGGCCGATGGCCGCCTACTTCTCGGAGCTCTTCTCGGCGCGCGTCCGCTACAGCGGCGCCTCGCTCATCTACCAGCTGACGGCGGTGTTCGCCGGCGGGCTCGCGCCGTTCATCGCGACGCTGCTGCTCACGCGCTCGGGATCGGGCGCGGTGGCGGGCTACGTCGCCGGCTCCTGCGCGGTCGCCGCGGTCGCGACCTGGTTCGCGCCCGAGACGTACCGCGCCAGCCTGGGCGCCGAGCCGGGCGCGTGAGCTACTTGAGGCCCTTCAGCGCCATCTGCAGCTTGCCGAACGACACCGAATCGCGCGGGCTGTACGCCATGTCCAGGTAGGCGACCTTGCCCTGCTTGTCGACGACGAACACCGTGCGACGGTCGTGGCCGCTCGCTTCGTTGAAGCTGCCGTACTTCTTCGCGATCGCGTGATCGTGGTCGGCGGCGAGCCGGAACGGCAGGTTGAGCGCCTTGGCCCACTCGTGGTGCGAGAACTCGTAGTCGCCGCTCAAACCGACGACGTCGGCGTTCACCGAGCCGAGCGCGGCGAAGTTGTCGCGCATCATGCACACCTCGCGCGTGCAGCCGCCGCTCCAATCCGCGGGATAGAAGGCGAGCACGATGTTGCTCTTGCCGACCAGCGACGCGAGCGTCAGCGGCTCGCGGAAGATCGAATCGCGCGTGGCATAGGGAAGCGAGAATCCGGGCGCCACGTCGCCGACGTGCACCGGCGCATCGTCGGCGAGCGCGATGCCCGCGGCGGCCAGAACGAACAGCCCGATCAGAATGCGCTTCATCTTCGCTCCGTGGTGGGAGGGAGAACGCAACGACACTGCGGCGACACGGGACGGTAAGCCGCCGCGCGGCGCTTCGCAAGGCGCGGCGCCGGCGGACGCCGAGGCCCGTGCGGCCCGGGGCCGCATCGACGGCCACGACGCGCAGCGCATAGGATCGCCCGATGGCACGCGACGCGAGAGCACGGCGCGGGAAGACCGGCGCCGCGAAGTCGGCCGGCGCGACGCGTCGGCCGGCAGCGCCGTCGTTGTCGCCGCTCTGGGCGGTCGCCGCCGGAACGCTGGCGCTGCTCGCGTTCGTCCTCGTCGCGCATCGCACGCCGCTCTACGGAGTCGAGACCGATCTGCTCGGCGACCTGATTCCTGCGGCTCGGGCGCTGCGCGCCGGACACATCGTCGCCGCGCATTACGAGTTCAAGGGGCCGGGCTACCCGGCGCTCCTCGCGATCGCGGGCGCCGCGACCGGCGACGACTGGCTCGCGGCGCGCCTCCTCAATGTGATCGCGGCCGGCTTGGGAGCCTGGTACGCCGCGCGCATGGCGGCCCGCTTCCTCGGCGCCGCCGCGGGACTCTTCGTCACCTGCGGCCTGTTCCTCAATCCGGTCTGGATGCTCGCCGGCATCGAGGCGGGCAGCGACATGCCGGCCTTCGCGCTCTCCATGGCGGCGACCGATCTCGCGCTCTCCGCGCGCCGGCCCGCCACGTGGGGATGCGCGGGCCTGCTCGCCGCGGCCGCGATCCTCACGCGCTCGAATGCCGTCTCGCTCGTTCCGGCAGCGCTCGTGGCGATGATCGCCGCGCGGCCACGGCCGGGCGACATCGCGGATCCGAAACCCGCGCCGCGCGGCGGGGGACCGGTCGCGAGCCTCGCGCTCTATGCGGCCGGTCTCGCGCTCCCGCTTACGGCATGGGCGTTGATCGGCCGGATCGCGACGCACGGCGCGATTCAGAATCGCAACTACCTGAACGTCGCGTTCGAGATCTACGGCAAGGGCGGAACGTGGGACGGTTTCTGGCTCGATGCCGGGCGCCGCTTCCATTCGCTGCTCGACGTGCTGAAGCTCGATCCGCCGCGCGTGGCGGCGGCGCTCGGGCGCAACGCGGCGCTGCGCTGGTCGGACGACGTGCGGAAGCTGGTCCCCATCGCGCTCGGCATTCCGGCGCTCATCGGCATGGTGCTCGTCTGGCCGCGGCGCAAGGGAGCGCCCGCCGTCGCCGCCCACTTCCTCTTCGCCTACCTGGTCCTCACCTCCGTCTTCTACAACACGCGCTTCTTCCTCTACCTCACGCCGTTCTATCTGATGGGCGCGGCGGCGCTGATCTTCGCCGAGCCCGGCGCGCGAACGGGAAGGGCCCGGCCGCGCTGGCCGGCGATCCCGCCCGCCGTCCGCGTGGCGGTGGCGGTCGGGCTCCTCCTGGTCTCCGCGATCGCGATGCGGAGCGAGGCGCGGGCGCGATACGCCGACGAGCCGTACGAGATCCACGCTGCGGCGGAAACGCTGCGCCGGCTCGCGCCGCACGGCGGGCGGATCATGGCGCGCAAGCCGCACATCGCCTACTTCGCCGGCATGGACTTCGTGCCGCTGCCGCAGGTCGACACGTTCCTCGACCTCTACGCCGCCGCGCGCGAGACGCACGCGGACTATCTCTTCTACTCCGGGCTCGAGGCGCACCTGCGCAGCCAGTTCTGGCTGCTCGATCTCCCGAACCTCGCCGTGCCGGGGCTCGAGAGGGTCGAGGAGCGCGCGTACACGCCGACGCGCTACTACGTCCTCTACCGCTTCACGCCGGCGCTCTCGGACTCGGCGGCCATCGTCGCCTCGCTGCTCCGCACGCTCACCGACTTCGCCCGGCTGCGCCCCAACGACGCGCGCGTCCAGTTCGAATCGGGCCGCATGTTGATCCGCATGGACCGGCCGGCCGAGGCGGTTCCGTATCTCACCGCGGCGTTGCGCGTGGACCCCGGCGCGCCGCAGGCGCTCGAGGCCCGGGCGGCGGCGTACTTCGCGGCCGGCGACCTCGAGCACGCGGCGGACGACTGCGAGCACGCGTGCTCCGGGCGCGATCCGTTCGCGGGTAGCCTGCGGCTGCTGGGACTGATCCGGCTCGCCCAGTCGCGCGCCGACGATGCCGGCGCCGCGTTCAGGCGCGCGGTCGAACGTGAGCCCGCGAATCCGCGGCTCCTGTTCGAGCTCGCGCTGGTGGAACGGGCGCTCGGCGATGCGCCGCGCGCGGCCGAAGCGCTCGACCGCTCTGCCGCGCTCGACCCGGCGGCCGCCGCCGCCCGCCGGGCCGCGGTGGCGGCGATCGCACCGGGACTGGCGCCCGTGTCGCTGCTCGCCCGGGTGCGGAACGCCGGTCCGTAGGCACGATGCGCCGCACAATATCCGCGCGACTCATCCGTCTACATCATTAGATGGACGGCACGGCGGGCGGCGGGCGGACGGTCCGCGAGCAGGATCGGCGGATCACGGAGGTCGTTGACCGGGAGCGGTCCCGGTTGCGCAACTTCATCCGCCGGCGCGTTCCCGATCCGCTCGACACGGAAGACATCCTTCAGGACGTCTTCTTCGAGCTGGTCGAAGCCAATCGCCTTCTGGTGCCGATCGAGCACGTCACGGGATGGCTGTTTCGCGTCGCGCGCAACCGCATCACCGACCTCTTCCGCCGGCGGAAGCCGGAGCGCTTCGGCGACGCGACGGACGAGGACGACGCGCTGGTCGCGCTCGAGGAGCTGCTGCCGTCGCCGGATGCCGGACCCGAGGCGCTCCACGCCCGCGGCGTGCTGCTCGATGAGCTGACGCTGGCGATCGATGAGCTGCCCGGGGAACAACGCGAGGTGTTCGTGGCGCACGAGCTGGAGGGGAAGAGCTTCAGGGAGATCGCCGCCGCGACCGGCGTCAATCTCAACACGCTGCTCGCGCGCAAGCGGTACGCGGTCCTCCGGCTGCGTGCGCGGCTGCGCGGCATGTACGAGGAACTCGAGAAAGGATGAGATCCATGCGAGGCAAGTGGTTGTTCATCGTTCCGCTGGCGATCGTGGGCATGGCGCTGTTCGTGACCATCGGCGGCTACGGCGTGATGTGGCTCTGGAACCGGATCCTGCCGCCGCTCTTCGGCTGGCACGTGATCACGTTCGGGCAGGCGCTGGGGTTGCTCGTGCTGTGCCGGGTCCTGTTCGGCGGATTGGGCCTCCACGGCGGCAATCGTTCCGCCCTTCGCCGCAACATGGCCGATCGCGTCGCCGACCGGTTCGTCGACCGCTGGGAGCACATGTCGCCCGAAGAGCGCGAGCGGTTCCGCCAGCGCATTCGCGAGCGGTTCGGCCTCGACCCGACGTCGGGACCGACCGCCACGGCGTGACCGCACACGCGGACAGCCACGTGCGGTAGATTCCCGGCGTGCCGCTGACTCCCGGTGCCCGCCTCGGCGTCTACGAGATCATCGCCCCCCTCGGCGCGGGCGGCATGGGCGAGGTGTATCGCGCGCGCGACACGCGGCTCGAAGCGCTGGCCCTCGGCATCCAGATCGCCTCCGCGTGGGATGCGCTGCGCTCGCATCCGCGACTCGACGCGGTCATGCGCGGCGTGTGGGCGTGAGCGCGATGATCACCGTCTGACCCGCGACGCCGTCCGATCAGGACGCGCTCGGCCGCTTCGGCGGTGCGCTCATGCGCCAGCACCACGCGGCGGACCCCGGGCGGTTCATTCAGGTGGATCACCCCGAGGCCGGATACGGGCGGTTCCTCGTCTCGCAGATCTCGAACCCGAGCAGCCTCGTGATGGTCGCGGAGCAGGCCGGCCAGGTCGTCGGCTACATCTACGCCGACGTCGAGTCCACCAACTGGATGGAGCTGCGCGGGCCCTGCGGCGTCGTGCAGGACGTGTACGTGGACGCATCCGCGCGCCATCTCGGAGCGGGACGCGCGCTCATGCGCGCCGCGATCGACTGGATCTTCGCCAAGGGCCGCACACAGGTGGTGCTGCTGACCAAGACGAAGAACGAGCACGCGCAAGACCTGTTCACGGCGCTCGGCTTCCGACCGACGATGATCGAGATGACGCTCGACCAGGACGCGAGGGGGAGTGGCGATGCATGAGACCGCGCCGTTCACGCTGGACGCGTGGCAGAGCTTCTACGTCATCGTCGGCTCGTCGGCCGGCGCGCTCACCGGCCTCCAGTTCGTCGTCCTCACGCTGATCAGCGAGGCGCGGATGCTCCGCGCCGGCGACGCGCTGTCGGCGTTCGCCAGCCCGAACGTCGTGCATTTCTGCATGGCCCTGCTCGTCTCCGCGATTCTCGGCGCGCCGTGGGGCGGTCTCGGGCCGCCGGGCGTCGCCGTCGCGCTGTGCGGCGCGGGCGGCCTCATCTATTCCATCGCCGTCCTGCGGCGCGCCATGCGCCAGCGCGACTACCGGCCCGTGCTCGAGGACTGGATCTGGCACGCGGCATTCCCGATGCTCGCGTACGCCGCGATGATCCACGCCGGCATCCAGATGTCGCGCGTCTCGAGCGACGTGCTCTACATCGTCGGCGGCGCGTCGCTCATGCTGGTGTTCGTCGACATTCACAACGCCTGGGACACGGTGACGTACGTCATGGCCGAGCGCAGCCGGCGGGAGCGGGAGCAGGCGCGTGCCGCCGCCGCCGCGGCAGCCACGAGGAGGCAATCCGAATGAAGACGCAGCAGGCGACACACGTCCGTTGGAACGATCTCCCGCGCGAGCGCGTCGGCGAGAAGATCGAACGCCGGTACGTCACCGGGGTGCACCTCACGCTCGCGCAGTTCCATCTCGCCAGGGGCTGCCTCGTCGCGACGCACGAGCACGAAAGCGAGCAGTTCGTGAACGTCGTCGCGGGGAAGCTTCGGTTGCGGATGGGGGCGGAGGCGGTCGACGTGGCGGCGGGCGAGGTGCTGATGATCCCGCCCCACCTGCCGCACTCCGCCGAGGCGCTCGAGGACTCGATCGTCTTCGACGCGTTCAGCCCGACGCGCAAGGACTGGATCGAAAAGCGCGACGACTACTTCCGCCGCTGACCGCGTGAGCCCCCGCCTCGACGGCAAGGTCGCCCTGGTCGCTGCGGCCAGCAAGGGACTCGGCCGCGCGGTCGCCGACGCGTTCGCGGCCGACGGCGCCTCGCTCGCGATCTGCGCGCGCGGCGAGCCGGCGCTCTCGGCGGCGCGCGACCAGATCCAGCGCATCGCGCGGTCGCCCGTGCACGCCGTGGCCGGCGACCTCGCAACCTCGGACGGCATCGCGCGCATCGTCCGCTCGACGCTCGATCGCTTCGGGCGCGTGGACGTGCTGGTCACGAACGCCGGCGGCCCGCCGGTCGGAACGTTCGAGACGCTCGCGTGGGACGCGTGGCAGCGCGCGGTCGAGCTGACGCTGCGCAGCGCCGTCGAGCTCACGCGCGCGGTCCTGCCCGGGATGCGCGAGCGGCGCTGGGGCCGCGTGATCCACATCACGTCGCTCGCGGTGAAGCAGCCGATCGACGGGCTCATGCTCTCGACCTCGATCCGATCGGCGGTGACCGGCTTCTCGCGCGTGCTCGCGAACGAGGCCGCGGCGGACGGCGTCACCGTGAACACGATTCTGCCCGGCTTCATGAACACCGAGCGCGTCGTCGAGCTCAACGAAGCGACCGCCGCGCGCGAGGGCGTGCCGGTCGAGCAGATCGAGCGACGCGTGCGTGAACGGATCCCCGTGCGCCGGATCGGCGAGCCGCGCGAACTCGCGGCGCTGGCGGCGTTCCTCGCCTCGGAGGACGCCTCGTACATCACCGGGCAATCGATCGCCGTGGACGGAGGCTGGATCCAGTCGCTGCTGTGAGGCGGTGAGCACCGCCACGATCGCACGCGCCCCGGCGCCGGACGGCATTCCCGCTTGAAGCCGGTGGGATCGGCAAGGCAGAATGCCGCGGTCGGGGCCAGTGGACCCCGGTGGAGCACGGCGAACCACTACATCCGCGGCGATGGACGGGGCCTACGCGCCCGTTGTGTCGCCCAGTCGAGGAGGATCCCATGGTCCGGGTAGCTGCTGGTGCTCTGGTCGCGTTCATTGTCGTCGGCATTCTCGTCATCGGCGACGCTGCGCTGACACGCGCGGCCACGGTCTGGTACACGGGCCAGCGCGCATTCGGAAACGTGACCGTCGAGCCCGCGGTCGACGATGCGACCGGTGAGGAAATCTTCCTCCTCACACCCAACGGCGCACCGTTCCCTTCGAAGGCACCGGAGCGCGCGCAGGCGCCGCTCTACCTGGTCGCCTACCCGACGAACTCGACGATCACCGACGCGTTCAACTGCACTCCGACGACGTGCGATCACGCCCAGCGCGTGCCGTTCCCGTGGTACCCGAGCGGCGGCCTGCTCAAGGGACACGACCATCTCGTGGGCGTGTCGAGAACGGGCGGTGACTTCAACGTCGCCTGGGACGTCGAGCTGGACTATTTCACGCAGCAAGGATTCGCGGATGGGGCCATCAACCATCGTATCTTGACGCTCGACGAACTCAACGCCGCCAAGACGCGGGGAGACGTTCAGCCTGCGGACATCGGCGTGGTCTTCAATTGCTCGTCGACGAACGTGGCGACGTATCTCCGCGGGAGACCGCTGACCTTCACGCCGTAGCCAGACGTCGGGAACACGCTGCGGGGATAGGGCGAGGCGGCCGATGGCCGAGCCGGACGCGGGCGGGCAGGAGCACTGGGAGTCGATCTACCGGCGCAAGGCGACCGACGAGGTCAGCTGGTATCGCCCGCACCTCGAGCGCTCACTGCATTTCATCACGCAGGCGAAGCTCGCGCCGGACGCCGCGATCATCGACGTCGGCGGCGGCGCCGCGACACTGGTGGACGACCTCCTGGATCGCGGGTACACGAACCTCACCGTGCTCGACCTGTCGTCCGCGGCCATCGCCCAGGCGCGAGAGCGGCTCGGCACGCGGGCGGCGGGCGTGCGCTGGCTCGTCGGCGACGTCACCACGATCGAGCTGCCCGAACATCACTACGACTTCTGGCACGATCGCGCCGTGTTCCACTTTCTCCGCGACGAGGAAGCCCGGCGCCGCTACATCGCCGCCGTGCGCCACACACTGAAGCCGGGCGGCCACGTCGTCGTTGCCACGTTCGGCCCCGAGGGGCCCGAGAAGTGCAGCGGGCTCGACGTCATGCGCTACACGGCCGAAGGCATCCACGACGAGTTCGGTGAGCGGTTCCGGCGGATCGGCGACGCGAGCGAGACCCACGTGACGCCGTGGGGCAGCGAGCAGGAGTTCGTCTACTGCTACTGCCGGATGCCCGGCTAGCCCCGCGCCCCGCCACCAGGGACCTCCGAAGGGTGGATCCCACCGTCTCCCATAGGACCACTGATGTCCCGACGCTCCCGGCGGAATACTCGGCATGTCGGATGCCCCCGTCCGCGGACCGGTGCACGACCTGCCCGCGTCGCGCGCATTCGACGTGAGGGGGAGGCCATGAGAGCGACGAACATCGTCCGGTGCGCAGCCGTTCTACTGCTGGGCGTGGAGTTCATGCTGCTCGGCACGCAGGTCCGCGCCCAATCCGACACGGGGAAGGCCCTGCCGGCCCATCTCGCGAATGGGCAGCGCGTCTTCCTCGAGTACTGCGCGATGTGCCACGGCGACGGCGGCCAGGGTGATGGCGAGATGGCTCCGCAGCTCCTCGGGCGTGCGCGCGTCCGGGTGGCGAACCTGACCGACCGCGCGGAGCTCGAGCGCGTCGGTGCCTCGGGAATCCGGCGCACGATTTCGCTCGGCGGCGCCCACACCGGCCGTTCGAATCTCATGCCCGCATGGGGGGAGCGGCTTCAACCCGGCGAGCTGAACGACGTGGTGGACTACGTGCTCCATCTGCCGGACATGGGAACTCCCGTCTCGACCGCGACGATGCGCGCCTACTTCGACACTCCGCCCGGAACTCCAGAAGCCGGTCGGGCCGTCTTCGTGCATCAGTGCGCGGCGTGCCACGGGCTTTCGGCGCACGGCGACGGACCCCTCGCCGCGTCGCTGATCGCCAAGAGGCACGTGCATCCGCGCAACCTCACGGACTCGAGCTACGTGGCAACGAGAAGCGACCGCGACCTCTTCGCGGTGATCTCGCAGGGTGGCGGGCCGACCCGGAAATCCACGTACATGCCGCACTGGGGCGGATTCCTGACGCCCGCGCAGATCAAGGATCTCGTGAGCTACGTCCGGGCGGTGTCGCACACGCGCGCGCGACCCTAGGTGGAGATCGATGCAGTGGAGGTGCGACAATGCGCCTGCCCGCTCATGGACATCACCGGCCCAGGAGGACCCTCGTGAGCCCGTCTCGCGCCACGCTCTGGTGTTCGCTGATCGCGTCCGCATCGGTCATCGCCGGTCCCGCGCGCCCGTCGGTCGCGGCCGCATCGCACGGACACGTCGCCGCACTCGATACCTCCCGCATCGAGCAGCTCACGGGCGTCCGGGGCAAGCTCGATCGTGCGGCCAGCGTCTTCAAGGTTTCTGCGCCACGCTCGGATCTCGCGCTGATCGTCGGCGGCGTGAAGCTGACGCCGCCGTCCGGCCTCACGTCGTGGGCCGCCTTCGAGCCGGCCGGTTCGGGAGTGATGGTCATGGGCGACATGGTGCTCACGGAAGATCAGGTCAATCCCGTGATGAGCGTGGCGCTGGACAACGGCCTCGATGTCACCGCGCTCCACAACCATTTCCTGGGCGAGAGTCCGCGCGTGATGTTCATGCACGTCGGCGGCCAGGGCAGCATCGAGAGCCTCGCCGCAGCCGTCGGCAAGGTGTTCGCGAGGATCAAGGAGCCGGGTGTGCCGCTGCCGAACGCGGACATCGATCCGGCGAAGTCGCAGCTCGACACGGACCGGATCGCGACCGCTCTCGGACACCGCGGCGATCTGGCCGGCGGCGTCTACAAGGTCACGATCGGACGCTCGGCGCGCATGCACGGACACGCGATCGGCAGCGCGATGGGCGTCAACACGTGGGCTGCGTTCTCCGGCACCAACGACGACGCGGTCGTGGATGGTGACGTCGCGATGATCGAAGCGGAGCTGCAGCCCGTGCTCAGGGCGCTCCGCCACGCCGACATCCAGATCGTCGCCATCCACCAGCACATGACGGGCGAGGCGCCGCGCATCATGTTCCTGCACTACTGGGGCGTCGGCCGCGCCGAGGATCTCGCCCGCGGCCTGCGGTCGGCGCTCGACCAGACGAGTTCCAGGTAACATCATCCGGAGACGGGGACAACCAGGAGGCACACATGGCCAGGTTTCTGATCGAAGTGCCGCACGAGCCCGAAATGGCCGCGTGCGCGCGTGTCGTCAAGATGTTCCTGTCGTCGGGCTCGCATCTCCTGACCCGTGCCGATTGGGGCTGCATGGACGGCGATCATCGTGCGTGGATCGTCGTAGACGTGGCCGACAAGAACGAGGCGATGGCGATCGTCCCGCCCGCCCTGCGGTCCGCGGCGCGCATCATCAGCCTGAACCAGTTCTCGCTGAGCCAGATCGACGCGATCTTGAGCAAGCACCCGGCCGCGACGTCGTAACGATCGTTCCGGAATGAGCGATCGGGCGGCCGGCGACGCGTGGCCGAACGGCGCGCCGCGCGTCGGGCAGAAGGCCGAGCGATCGCGTCACGTAGCCGCACGCGACATCGAGCTGTTCACCGAGATCAGCGGCGACCGCAATCCGCTGCACTACGACGAGGCCGCGGCGCGGGCGACGCGCTTCGGCGGGATCGTGGTGCAGGGAGGCGTGACCAGCGCGATCCTGAACGCCGTGGTGGCCGAAGACCTGCCCGGACCCGGCACCGTGTTCCTCAACGTGAGCTGGAGCTTCAAGGCGCCGGTGCGGCCCGGCGACACCATCACCGGCCAGGTCGAAGTCACGGCCGTGCGCGCCGACAAGCCGATCACCGAGCTGATCACGCGTGTCGTGCGCGATGACGGCACCGTGGTGCTCGAGGGCACCGCGGTCTGTTACACGATGGCGCTGGGGCTGCCGCGTGGCACGCTCGATCGGAACCACCCACGATGATCGGCCGTGCGCGCGCCATCGCGGCGATCACGTGCGTCGCCATCGCGCTGGTCGTTTCGCGGGCCACGGCGGCCGGCGTGCTTGCGCCGGTGCTTGAGCAGGTGACGGACGTTGCCCTTCCCGGGCCCGCCGTCCGGTTCGACTACCAGACGATCGACACGACTGCGAACCGTCTCTACTTCTCGCACATGAACGCCGGCGAGGTTCTGGTACTCGACCTCACGACGCGGACGATCGTCGGCACCGTCCGCGATCTGCCGCGCGTGACCGGCGTGTGGTGCGTACCGACGCTCGGCAAGGTGTACGCGTCGGTTCCCGGCCATCATCACGTCGCGGTCATCAATGCTCGCACGCTGACCGTGGAGGCGCGCGTCGGCGCGATCGGGTTCCCGGACGGCATCGCCTACGCGCCGGGGGTGAAGAAGGTGTACGTCTCGGACGAATCGGGCCGAGGCGAGCTCGTGATCGACGGCGAATCCGACAGGGTCGTCACGACGATCGATCTCGGAGGGGAGGCGGGGAACACGCTCTACGATCCGGCGAGCGCGCACATCCTCGTGGCCGTGCAGACCAAGAACCAGGTCGTCGAAATCGATCCCACGCTCGATCGCATCGTGGCGCGGCACGATCTCTCCGGAGCGTCACATCCTCACGGCATGTCGGTGGACGCGACGCGACGCCTGCTGTTCGTGGCCAGCGAAGGCAATGCCACGCTTCAGGCCGTGGACCTACGGACGTGGAAGGTCGTCGACCGGCAGCCGGTCGGGGATGACCCGGATGTGCTGGCCTTCGACCCCGATTGGCGGCGCCTCTACGTCGCGGCGGAGTCGGGCCCGGTCACGGTGTTCTCGGAGGTCGCGGGGAAGCTCGCGCTCGCCGGCCAGGTGACGCTCCCACACGGTCACACGGTATCGGTGGATCCGCGCACCCACCTCGTCTACTTCCCGCTGCAAGACGTCGGTGGGCATCCCGTGTTGCGGATCATGGCCGGCCAGAAGCCCTAGAAGAGCTCGTGACCCGTACGGAGGCAACGCCTTCGGGCGCGGCGTCGAATGCGCCTGAACGGCCGTCCAGTCTGAAGCAGCTCGCCGCGTACTTCCTGCTACTGGGGACGCTCGGCTTCGGCGGCCCAATCGCGCTCGCAGCCAGCATGCAGCGGGACCTGGTCGAGCGTCGCCGCTGGATCACGAGCGATGACTACGTCCAGGGGTTGGCCCTGGCTCAGCTCTCACCCGGCCCGCTCGCCGCACAGCTCGCGATGTACCTCGGGTGGGTCCGCGGCGGCATCGCGGGCGCCACCGTGATCGCAGTCGCCTTCATCCTGCCGTCCTTCGTCATGGTGCTCCTCCTCGCTGTGTTCTACGTGCGCTTCGGCGGCCTCGCCTGGATGCAGGGCGCCTTCTACGGTATCGGCGCGGCCGTCATCGCCGTCATCCTGCGCAGCGCCTTCAAGCTCGTCCGTAAGACCGTCGCCAAGGACTGGCTGCTCTGGGCGATTCTGGCGATCAATGCCGTGGTGACCGCGTGGACGGAGCGCGAGATCGTCTGGGTGTTCGCCTCGAGCGGAATCGCGGCACTGCTGATCAAGGCTCCGCCGCGCCGGCCGTCGGGCGTCGCGATGGTCGCGCTCGGCGGCCTGCCACCCTGGTTCCTCCAGGGCATCCACGGTCCGGCGGCGTGGACGACGCTGATGCGCGTCGCCACTTACTTCGGCGAGGCGGGCGTCTTCGTATTCGGCAGCGGGCTCGCGATCGTGCCGTTCCTTCGCGGCGGCGTCGTCGGCCAGTTCCATTGGCTCAACGATCGCCAGTTCCTCGACGCGGTGGCGGTCGCGATGATCACTCCCGGCCCGGTCGTGATCACCGTGGCATTCATCGGCTATCTCGTCGCCGGGCTCGGCGGGGCGCTCGCCGCAGCGCTCGGCGTGTTCCTGCCCTGTTATCTCTTCGTCGTCGTGCTCGCGCCACACTATCGGCGCTACGCGGAGAATCGATCGGTCAAGGCGTTCGTGAACGGCGTGACGGCCGCTGCGTGCGGCGCCATCGCCGGCGCGGCGTTCGTTCTGGGGCGCCGAGCGATCTTCGACGTGCCGACTACCGTGATCTTTGTCGTCGCGCTGGTGTTATCGAGCGTCTCGAGGAAGTTGCCCGAGCCCTTGCTCATTCTCGCGGCCGGGATCGCAGGACTGATGATCAAATCGGCGGGAGGGTAGCAGGCCATCAGGACACCGAAGTTCCAGCCGACGAGGCGAGCGCCGGGATCACGCGCGACCCGATCAGATCGATCGCGCGGATCATCTTCTCGTGCGGCAACGACGCGGCGTTCATCTGGAACGTGACGCGAGAGAGCCCGCCCAACGCCTCGCTGTGCCGGAGGATCTTCGCCGCGACCTCGTCCGGATCGCCGACGAGCAGCGCTCCGTGCGGCCCGCGCTGCGCCTCGAAGTGCTCGCGCCGCATGACGCCCCAGCCGCGTTCCTTGCCGACCTCGTTCATCGCGCGCATCCACCCCGGAAGGAACTCGGCCACCGCTTGCTCCGTTGTTTCGGCGACGTAGCCCGGGGAGTGCATGCCGACCGAGAGCCGCTCGGGCGGATGACCGGCGCGCCGCCCCGCTTCGCGATAGAGATCCACGAGCGGACGGAAGCGCCGCGTCTCGCCGCCGATGATCGCGACCATGAGGGGCAACCCGAGTCGGCCCGCGCGCTCGAACGACTCCGGCGTGCCGCCGACCCCGACCCAGATGGGCAGCCGTTCCTGCACCGGCCGCGGGTAGACGCCCTGTCCGGTGAGCGTCGGACGGAAGCGGCCCGTCCAGGTGACGTGCTCGTGTTCGCGCAGCTTGAGCAGCAGATCGAGCTTCTCCGCGAACAGCGCGTCGTAGTCGTCGAGGTCGAAGCCGAAGAGCGGAAACGCCTCGATCGACGAGCCGCGGCCGACCACCATCTCGGCGCGTCCGTCGGAGAGCAGGTCGAGCGTCGCGAACTCCTCGAATAGCCGCACCGGATCGGCGGCGCTCAACACCGTGACCGCGCTGGAGAGGCGGATGCGCGTCGTGCGCACGGCCGCCGCGCCCAGGATCACGGTGGGGGCGGAGTCGAGGAACTCCCGGCGGTGGTGCTCCCCAATGCCGAACGAGTGGAGCCCCGCCTGATCCGCGCGCTCGACCTGTCCGATCAGGTCACGCAGTCGATCGGGCGCGCGGACCGCACGGCTGTCCTCGGTGAACGCCGCGGCGAAGCTGTCGATGCCGATCTCGATCACGCGGTCTTGGCCTCAGTGTGGACCGCCGGCTCGCGATGGCGGCTGGCGACCTGCAGCGTCGCGCCGATCGCGCCGACGGCGAGCGATGCGAGCCCCCAGCCGAGCCCCGCGTACTCACGCCCGAGCCACGCGTCGACCGAGTAGCGTCCCGCGCCGGTGACCACGATGCTCACCGCGCCGACGGCCAGAGCGAGTGGAAACTCGTACCCGCCGTTGTGGTTGAAGAAGCCCTTCGACCAGTGCACGGTGACGATGGCGACGCTCATCACGCCGATGATGAGCGCCGCCGCCAGCGGTGTCGCCGCGCCCAGCGCCAGAAGCGCGCCGCCGGCCGCTTCCGAGAGTCCCGCCATGAGCGCGGCGCGCCGGCCGGGGCGGAACCCGAGCTGCTCCATGAAACCGCCCGTGCCGTCGAGGCCGTACCCACCGAACCAACCGAACAGCTTCTGCGCGCCGTGCGCCGCGAGCGTGAGCCCCAGCACGAGCCGAAGAACCAGCAGACCGAGATCCATGACGCCCTCCTCCTGTGCTATCGTTTCGACTGCGACTATCTATTGGATAGCGCATCACAGGAAACGATTCACGGGTCGCTCGCTTTACAGAAGGAAGTGGAGGTCGCAAACTGGCGCCATGAAACACGTCGACTCCCACTGCGCGACATTCCAGCTCGCCCTCGAAGTGCTGGGAAAGCCGTGGTGCGCCTTGATCTTGAACTCGCTCCAGGGCGGGCCTTTCCGGTTCACGGAGATCCGCGACCGTACGCGCGGCCCCGCCGACAAGATGCTGTCCGGGCGCCTCAAGGAGCTGGAGGCTCGCGGCCTCGTGCTGCGCCGCGTCGCGGCCGGTCCGCCGGTGCGCGTGACGTACGAGCTGACCGAGAGCGGGCGTTCGTTCGGTGACGTCGCGCAGGCGATCGAACGATGGGGGCGAGGGTTGAAGCCGGCTCGCGTGCGCCAGAAGAAACGCCGGCGCGCGCCGTAGCGGCGAGATCCAAGCGATAGGAGGAGATCTCCATGCGCGTCGGCATCCTCGGTTCCGGACTCATGGGGGCGAAGCTCGGCACCCTCTTCGCCCGGGCCGGTCACGACGTGGTCTTCAGCTACTCCCGCAGCGAACGGAAGCTGAAGCGCCTCGCCCGCGAGGCGGGAGGGCGCGCTCGAGCCGGGACGCCCCGAGAGGCCGCGCGCGAGGCGGATGCCGTCCTGCTCGCGGTGCACTGGTCGCGCGTCGGCGATGTGCTGAAGCGGGCCGGCGATCTGGCCGGCAAGGTCATCGTGAGCTGCTCGCTGCCGATGAATGCGAACGACACGGACCTCGCGATCGCCCACACGTCCTCGGGCGCGGAGGCCCTCGCGAGGAAGGTTCGCACGGCCCGCGTCGTCGCCGCGTTCGGCACGGTGCCGAGCGAAGTGCTGTTCGACGTGTTCGCGTCCCGCCGCAAGCGGCCGCGTCCCTCGCTCCTCTACTGCGGCGACGACACGGGCGCCAAGAAAGTCGCCGCGCGCCTGATCCGCGACGTGGGATTCGAGCCGGTGGATGCCGGACCGCTGCGCATGGCGCGCAACATGGAGCCGTTCACGCTCCTGATCGCGCAGCTCGCGTACGAGGGCGATCGGGGGCCGGAGCTGGCGTATCGTTTCGAGTGGCGCGGGAGATAGGAGGTGCACATGAAGAGATCCGTCCCGGTGGAATCCGCCTCTGCGCTGATCGACGAGAGGATCAAGGAACTCGGAGACTGGCGCGGGAGGACGCTCGCCAAGGTTCGCGGCATCATCCGCAAGGCGGACGCCGAGATCGTCGAAGAGTGGAAGTGGATGAATCCCGTCTGGTCCCACGGCGGCATCATCTGCACCGGAGAGTCGTACAAGAACGCCGTCAAGATGACCTTCGCAAGGGGTGCCGCGTTGAAGGACCCTTCCCGGCTCTTCAACTCCAGCCTCGAGGGGAACGCCCGGCGCGCGATCGACATCCACGAAGGCGACGAGATCGATGAGACGGCCTTGAAAGCTCTCATCCGCGCCGCGGTCGCGCTCAATCTCGAGGGCAAGAGCCAGCCGAAGCGGACCAAGCGGACGCGATAGCCAGGGCGGAATTCCTTTGGCCTCTCGTTTCGCCAACCCTACACTCATGGGCTGGAGCACAAGGATGAGAGGCGCCACTTGCCCCCATCGCCGGCCCATCCTGGGCCACTCCAACCCCACAAGTGCCTGAGGCGCCCCATGCTCGTGCCGCGTTCCGCCTTCGCAACCGCGCTTCTAGGGCTTCTGTTGGCGTCCGCTGCGCCGTCGTTCGCCCAAAACGTCACGACGTTCGCCAGCGGGTACAACGTCGCCCGCGGCCTGCTCGCCGACGGCAATGGGAATCTCTACCTCTCCCAGCGCTTCACGACGGGGCAGATCGTTCGCTTCACGCCGCCCAGCAACGTGCCCACGTTCATCGCCAGCGGGTTCACGGACATCATCGAAATGGCCCTCGACGACGCCGGCAACCTCTACGCATCGGACTACGGCGCCAACAAGATCTGGAAGATCACGCCCGCCCACGTGAAGAGCGACTTCGCGCACGTGTTTGCACCGGCGCCGATGACCCGGGATGCGGCAGGCAACCTGTACGTTGGTGACTATTCCAACCTGCACGCGTACAAGATCACGCCCGCGGGCGACACGGCCACGTACGCGATCATGCCGGGAACGACGGCTCACAACCGCCTAGCCGCGCTCCGGATGACGAGCGACGGCACGCTGTACATGGGATCTGAAGAAGGCACGGTCTACGCGGTGGGGCCCGGTGGGGCGCCCATCACCACCTTCGCGACGGGGCTGCCTCGATTGCTCTCGCTCCAGACGGATTTCTCGGGCGGGTGGTTCGCCGCGACATACGATTTCAACACGATCGTCCGCATCTTTCCCGACGGATCGCATGCGACGTTCGCAGGCACCGGCGTCGCGGGCCTCGTCAACGGCCCCCTGCTGACCTCGCGGTTCAATGCGCCGACGGGACTGGCGATCGTGGGCGGCACGCTGTACATCGCCGATGAGACGAACGACGCCGTCCGCGCCATCGACCTCGGCCTGACGAACACCGCGACCTCGACGTGGGGACGACTCAAGGCCCTCTATCGGTGAGTCGCCGAGTGGCTTCCTGGCGGTGATAGGTCCCTCCCCATGAACGCCCCTGGCCCTTCCGAAGCGCAAGGCTACGACTCCTTCTACAAGGAGTTTGACTCGACGCTGACCCGTCGACTCCGGGCGGAAGCCTACGGAGAAGACATCGGTCAGCACTCCTGGGTCTCCGCCGCCGAGCTTCGCGACGACATCGCACGTTTGCGGCTCTGAACCGCGCCGGGATTCCCGGAGGCTCCATTGCTTGAGAGGATGGGGTCATGGGACGTCCAAGCAGGTACTCGCCAGAGGTACGTGAGCGTTCGGTTCGGATGGTCTGGGAGCACGAGGGTGAGCACGCCTCGCAGTG